>NZ_FOLO01000011.1:0-86024 GCF_900112265.1 Pseudoalteromonas denitrificans DSM 6059
TCTGAGCCTAGATAGAGGTCATGCCACCTCAATGCCGGTTGCCAAATAGCCAATAAACAGGTTTCCGCTATTCTTGTCCTATGCCAACGAAAAGAGCACAGTTTCGACAACATTTACACGTAACGACACTTGTCCAGTGGTTCACACGAGTTCATCTCCTCTATCCATACCTGACAACTTAAAGTTGCCTTTTCCTCAACGCTCACTACCATGGCTTTTAACCATAGCAGCTTGAGGTGGTTTGTATTCTCCTCCTGTAAAGCGAATACGGAAGGCCTACTTCCATCTCAGAAACAGCAAGAAATGCTGTTTGGTATAACAACATGCCGTCTTGGCACACTTTCATCTGCATGAATGACAGCTTGACTAAGTAAGGTGTTTTTTAATTTTTCATACAACGGAGCAAATAATTCCCCGCAACGTATAATCCAATCTGACATGGTTTTTCGACTCAGCGCAATACCATAGTCAGTGAACATTTTTTCTTGTCGATATAATGGCAAGCCATATTGATATTTGGCGCTGATAACCTGACTCAGTAAACTGCTTGTTGCAATGCCCCTTGGAATGGGGCTTGTTGGCATTGGCGCTAACTTGATGTGATTTTTGGTGTCTGTTTTTTCACACTGCTTGCACGCATATTTTGGGCGAACAGTTTCTATCACTTTAATATGTGCTGGTACGAACGCTAACTTTTCACTACGCGTTTCACCTATTTGATGTAGTTTACTCTGACAGCAATCACAAATTTTTTCTTCACTCGATAAATCTATAGTGACGATTTTACGGGGTAAGTTTTTTGGTAGTGGTTTACGTTTAGGTTTGCTCTTAACGGCGTTACTTTTATTTATTTCTGACTCAGCTAATAAGACCTTATCCGCTTCATCAATGATCTCTTCTGCTTCGTTGAAGGTTTCACCTGAGCCAGGTAATTTCTCAGAGCTTTGACCAAATTGCTTACGTTTGGCTACTTCAAAACGCTCAAGCAAGCTATCAATGATTTCATCTTTTTTTGCTAATGCTTTATCCATTCGATGTTGCAACTCAAGTACCATATTCTTGAGTTGTTCAGGGTCATCTGGGAGAGAATTAGCATCAATTTTCATGCTCGCAGTTTAGCAAGTATTTTAAGTCTAATCTGTTTTCGAATTTAAATAATATTAAGGGCATGTACACGATCGTTGACTGCTATTTTGATCTAATTAGATCTGTGATTGATAATGTAATTGTTCATGACCAAGTACATCATATCCTGATAATAACCATTGAAGCTGCTCTGAACTCAATGTAAATTCTTGAGTCGATATTTTGCTAGGCCATTTGAACTTTTGTTTCTCAAGTCGTTTGGACCACAATGCAAAACCTGTTTTATCCCAATACAAAATTTTGAGTTTATCTTTGGCTTTATTACAAAATACAAATAATGCACCAGAATAAGCATCACGAGCCAGTTCATATTCAACAATACCAACGAGTCCATTGATGGATTTTCTAAAATCGACAAAATCACGATGCAAAAACACCTTGGGTACATCAACAAACACTTTCATCTGGCACACTCTCGTAATATTTGAGCAAGATACGAAGCTGAAGTTGAACTTGGTAAAGAGAGAGTTGCATTACCAACGCTTAGACTAATATTTTCATCTGAGCGTGTCTCTAGCTCAATCTGTTGCGTCACTTTAGCGCGAATAAATCCAGGTTGCGTTAAATCTAGTTTTTTACGGTGAGCATAAAAGCCAGTCAGTGAGAGTTTATGGTGGCGACAATAATCAATAATGGTTGAACCACTCGATTGTTGCTCTTCAATAATAGATTGCCATTGTTCTTGGCTGCGCATAATTCTCATAAGTTACTCCAAGGGTTGTTTGGTAATAACTTAGCTAAAATGGCTTTGATTTATTAGACGCAGACCGCCGGATGTTTACATTTAGATAGTGGACTAACAGGACTTAAAGAGAAAAACACACTGGACGTCCTAAAGCGCTTAGTGAAGGTCAATTACAACAAGTTAAGAATTATGTCGTAAATTCAGAGGTTAAATCTGATGGTGGTCGATTACAAGGGAAAGATGTACAAGCTTATATTTTGTCAGAGTTTAATATGCAATATCAAAAAACAATATATATCATCTTTGACATGGACTTAATCTAACCTGGATCACAACTCACTCAAAGCATCCAAAACAATCTATTAAAGTTCAAGGGGTTAAAAGAGTCCCAACTGACTTTTGTGAACTTCTTTTTTATCTAATTTGTATTAGTCTCGACCTGATTTGACAGTCACTCGTTTTTTACGGGTGTCTTGTCAGCTTAGATTTGAGCTACTAAACGTGGTCTTATTAACACTAAGCAACTTTGTCGTATCTTATTTACCAAGGGAAGCTCTCGATTTCTGATAGGCAATGTTAAAAATTCAATTGTTGGCACATATCATGCCGTTCAACATAAACATTTCCCTCGGTACTTATTTTATCGACGTTTTCAACTAAAAAACATGTTACTGCGATTTGCTTATATTGCTTTACGAACTCCTCCTATATGCCAAATAAGTATTTACATATGGCTGGGCTTTATGGGTAATCAGGATCATTTATTCAAAACAACATTTGTTTATTCAGGTACAATTAGCTTTTTTTTAAAAAGCTAAAGATTTTATCTAAAGTTTGCTGCCATTTAATTACTGCCGCATCATCAGAAAAATATTTTTCTATATATTTTTTATTTTCAATTCGATTATTTAAGCCTATAATTTTTAATTCTTTCAACTTACTAATAGATAAACTGCTCAATTCCTCACTATTTTGTAAATTAAAGCCTAAACGATTTAAATAAGAATAAGACAATGTATCTTTTCTCAAAAAAACAATTTTTCCTAAATGCAGAAACTGAAAAATATTACTTAAAGCCTGTTGTCGATTATGATAATAACAGGCGAAATCCATTGAATTAATAAGATCTTTATATTCTGAAGAAACCATGAACTGCTCTAATGGAATAAAGTTTTCACCGAATAACTTCTTTCCTACCAACTTAACTTCTTCAACGTAATTCGTATCGACGATAGCGTATGACAAGATACAATAGACCTTAATTGTATCTTTTAAATGCGAAAGAGAATTCAGCATATCAATATGATTATTTTGGGGGTCGGCCGAGTTACCTACTAGAAATTTATACTCAATATCAGAAGAAACTTCTTCTTCGTCAATAATTTCATAATTTGTAGGGTTTGGATAAAAAGCATTAAATCCTATTGCTTTTGCATTATAATTTACTCTAAGTAAAGCGACTTCTTCCTCTACAAGTGCAGAGATAAAAAACAATCGTTTAATAATACTTTTTCGTAAATACTCGTTAAACCATCCAAAAAGAGAGTTAGGCCGATTTTGAAAATAATAAATATCTCCGCCCCAAGTCATCCAAAGCACTTTTTCAGCTAAGGATGTAAATTTAAATAATCCGGCTAAAAAAAGTAAAAATGGTCCTTGATAGAATAAACCATGGAATATCACTAAATCATATTTCGGTGATAAAAATAGCTTAATTAAAGCTTTCATTTTTTTTAATCGACCTAAATTATTAAGATCAATAATATTAGTCGAATCAATCTTTCGCTCCTCATTCTCACTTACTGTTGAACTTAAGGAAACATAAGTGTGTCGGTACTCATTTAAATTATTTTCACTGAATTCAATAAACTTAGTATTATATTTTTCAGGTAATTTTGTGACTAAATGCAATATATGTTTTTTACACATAACTCAACTTTTTAGATTAGTGATATCATTTTTCACATTAAATAAACGGTGTTTATATAATATGAGAACAAATAACAAACAGATAAAATTAACGTACCAAGGCATGACAGTCATCGTTAATGCAGGCCAAAATGCATTAAGTAAAAGCAAAACTGAAATCAAATACAGCTTTGTAGTATGAAATTTTTTCCATACCCATTTAGATATTTCTGTTCGTAAAGTCATATACAAACAAAAAGCACTTGCTACAGCCACTGCAGCGCCTCCCGCAGCATATTTAGGTATTAATAAGTAGCAAAGTAGAAAATTAAGTAATAATGGCAGTATAGTGATTATTATTGAATAATTAGTTTTTCGAGCTACATTCATGCCCACAACTGTTGTTTCTGACAAAGTATAAAATACAGGGAACAACATACACGCTGGTAATAAAAAAACTACATCAGCATATTCAGTTGGTAAAAAGAAAGTAAGTAGAGGACTTGTTAAAGTAACAACAAAGAATACAAGTGTGAGAATAACAACAACCCAGTCAGTAACGATACTGAGTTGATTAATATCAATACCCTTTTTGTGCCATTTATAAACAATAGGAGCCCAGACAGTAGAAAACACCTGTTGAAATACAGTCATAACGGCTGCAAAGCTAAATGCGACTGAATAAATACCTAACTGCTCAAGCCCTGAATAATAACGAATAGCCCAACGATCTACTGAAATTAAGCCCCAATATGCAAAGCCCGAAATCACCAACGGGAAACCAAATTTAACAGCTGGTTTAATAAGTTCAATATCAAAAACACTCGTTAAAGCTAAAGCACATTCCCTTCTTGTTAAAACCATAGCAACTAAACTGGCAATCAATAATGATAAGCAGCTAAAACCAAAAGCAGTAATAAAACCAAATTTACCTTTTAAAAACAATAGAGATAACAAAGCGATCACTAAGGTTACTTTAGAACTAATCTGTAAAATTGAAAATTTAACCCCATGCTCTTGCATACGCAAAACTAAACTTAAAAATCGATAGATGATATTAGCTACAATAACTAACGCAACGCCACTAGAGATCAGCAAAGTATTTTCTTTTATTGAAAATAGTAACTTAGCAAAGAATTGGTTAAATATAATTACCATTACACAAAATACAATAACCACCAACAATGACAAACAAATCAATGAACGTAAAAGTTGTGGTTTGTTATTAACTTCATGATATTCCCTAACATAGGCTTGGTCTAAACCTAAGGTCAATACAAGAGCTGTTCCAGCTAAAAAAGTATTGAACATCGCAATTTGACCTACGACTTCAGGTGAAAATAACCAAGCCATTAAGGGCACAGTTATTAAGCCTAGCCCTGCGGCCATAAACGGCCCTAAAGCAAAACTTGCTAATTTAGATAAATTCATTTTATTTATGCATCATACAATTTCTAAAATCAGACAATCAAATGTTTTTAGCTTTTCTCTCAGGACAAAAAGAGACATAAACAAATGAAATTAACAATGCAATTAAGCTACCAATGAACATACCAACAATACATAATAAAGCGCGAGACGGTGCAAATTTTTCTTCAGGTGTAACAATTGGAGCCAATGTTTTAAAAAGGTATTCTTTTCTAACTTCAGTAAGCAAAATTTGTTGGGTTTGTTCAGCAATAATATTATAAAAAATTGAATGCATTTCACTAATGTTCGTTTGCCTTATTTGTTTCTGTAGATATTCAACACTTTCAACTGCTTGCTGCTTATCTTTTTGACGCCAATATTGATTTAAATCTTCTACTAACCAATTTAACCACTGAACAGAAACTTCGGGAGAAAGGTAACTAACAGATATTTTTACCATACCTTTTTTCATCATATATTGAACATTGATCATGCCCAATAGTTTATAATAAGCATCCCAGGCCGTTGGTTTAGTTTTTTTATCTGATGACTCGTTTACAACCCATTTATTATTTTTAATATCATAGATTTCAGGATTATATACAAGGGTATTTGTTGATTCATTCCATTTTTCAGCAGCCATAATCTGTGGCAGGATGTTACGCTTCTCAATAAAGCTTTGTAAAAAGCTGCGAGATTTTAATAATTCAATCGCAATTTCATTATCATCCCCTTTGTCACCACCAAGACTAATACCAGCCATACTAGCTAAACCACCAAACTGCCCAGCTAATTGTGACAAACCTCCTCCGGTTTGATTTTTTGCTGGGATATAAATCCCATTTGCTCTATAAATATTAGGTTGCTTGATAGCATAATAAGAAGCACCAAGAGTAAATACCAAGGTTATAGCGATAATAAGCCATTTCATACGCCAAATAATGCGATATAGCTTCTTAAAACTTACTATTTCAGTGGTATCTTCCAAACCTAATAATTCATGTTCCATCTAAATTAATCCGCCGTAACTTTGTTAATGGGCGCGCATTGTAACATTTAACAGACATAAAAAACTACATGGAGATATTTAAAAAACAAGCTTATATCAGGTACTAAAAAATAGAACTATTCAGTATTAATCAAGTAACAAGACTTATTTACAACTACCTTCCCGCACCTAAAGATTTAATTAAAAACCTTGACGCAGATCTCCATATTTGATCTATTACTTATCTTTAGGTGATGGAAAAATAATAGTGTCGTATTCAATAAAGCTCTTGATCATTTAGGTTTAATTTCTGACATGAACAAAGAGCTTGGTATTGCCAAGTTAATTGACAAGGCAGTCTCAGGGCACAGTAATGACAAGTTTATTTCTAACAGCCAACTTAATGAAGTCATGATTTTAACCTGGCTTGGTTTTGTTGGACGTACCTACATCTGTATCTGAAATACTTCAAAGAACGCTTTGTCGCTAAAAGGATCAAGGCGGAGTATATTTATGATGATGCACTGGTTGCTTCCTTGATAAGCTTTATGAAACAGGTGTATTAGATATTTACCAAACGCTATCTAACAGCGCAGTCAAGCACATGGAGTTTCCTTGCGAAGGTATTAATTTAGACTCGACCAGTGTTCATGTTAATGGTAATTATGGGCATGGCGGCAGCAGCAAAACAGTCAAATTAGTTCGAGTTTACATACAATAGAGACTATCGGGCAGAGTTGAACCAGGCTACACCCAATTTAAGCACTAAAAACAAAGCAGCTACTCCGATGTATATGTAAGCGGCCAGTGGCAATATTTATGGCAACGAAGGCTTTAAAAACATTGTTAAGCATTGTTCATATGTAAGATATTAAGGATTTAAAAGGTGTCTTCGTGCCTGATTTGTGATCTCATTGGTTCGCCAAAATTAATAATAAAAGACACAAAGACAATGGACCTACAACGTTAACAGAAAAAATCAATGCCGCTTTTGAACCAAAAAAACTTTTCGCACTCGCCAGACAGAGAAACTTTATCAAACGGCATCGGCAAATTATACCAACCCTATTAAGTTTGTGATCTAATTACATTACCTTTTTAACACAAGCTTTTAATAATGAACCCCTTAGTAGAAATCAATTTTAAAAAATTAATTGCTAAAGAAACTAATGCACGAATGCGCATTCGACTCCTCGCTCTTGCCCATATCAAAGAGGGAGCCAATAGAACTGAAATCTGTCTAGTGAAATCAGGGAAATCCAAAGCTTTTAAAAATTAGTCGTAGAAGCGCCAATGATTGGGTACGTCGTTTTTATATTGATGGACTCGAAGGGATAAAAGACAAACCTAGAAGTAGACGCCCTTGTGCACTTTGTGAAAAACAACTGGCATTATTCAAGAAGTATGTCCTGGATAATAGTATTAAACCTGATGGTGGAAGATTTAAAACCGCTTTACTTATAAATTATATTCATGATGAGCTTGGTATTAAATATAGCCTTGATAATATTTATCGCTTACTACATTCACTTAACTTTTCATGGATCACCAGTCGTTCTAGGCACCCTAAGCAATCATTAGATATTCAAGAGGATTTTAAAAAATTCAAAAACAAAATGATCAAAAGACCCCGTTGCGAATCTCTGTTGAGCAGATAGATATGTGGTTTCAAGATGAAGCCAGATTTGGTCAGAAAAATACCACAACTCGACTTTGAGCCAAAACAGGCACGCGACCAGCAGCAGTAAAACAGCAACAAATTTAGTATGCTTATTTGTTCGGTGCTGTTTGTCCTTCCACTGGCTCAACTGAAGCGATAATCACGCCATACGTAAATATGGACATTATGCATGCGCATTTGAAACTCATTTCTGAACGGAAAAAAGAGGCAGACATGCTGTGATCATTGTAGATGGTGCCGCTTGGTATCAGGAGTATCTAGAAAATGAATTTAAGAACATAAGCATAATAAAACTTCCTCCATATTCACCAGAATTAAATCCAATTGAACAGCTGTGGCAGTGGCTTCGTCAAAATGAAGTAGCTAATCTCTGATTTAATGGCTATGAGGATAGTGTTAAGTCTGCAGCATGGAATTCTTTTATCAGCGACATTGATAGGGTCAAAAAAATATGTTCCAGAGATTGGATTAAAGTGAGAAGTTAATTAATTTGATTGGTATAACTTCCGTAAAAATATGGAAGAAAATTTTATCTGTTTGAGATAGAGCCATGTTATCTCGAAGGTTTATCATTGAAAAAATCAAGGATCAATTGGAAAATACTTATCAAATAGAACATTCACGATATAGAAGTATAAATGGCTTAATGCTGAATATTATAGGTGCCCTTGTGGCTTATTCTCTGAAAGAAAGAAAACAAGCCAAAATTGAATATTACAGATGTTGAAATGAATCAAATGGTTGTGGCTTAAACCGATCTCAGGTTATTTACCATTTTTTTTTCAATTAACAATAGATTTTTCTTTCTAGATTTAATAAATTTGGCTGGCTGGCCTGCGTAAATACCAAAGGCTTCTGCCGATCTATTCACTAAAGACAAGGCGCCAATCACACAACCTTGAGCTAAAGTTACACCCGGTAAGACAACAGCACCACTACCAACTATTACATGTTTATTAATAGTCACAGGTGCGTGTGTAACGTTAGTATATTGCTCATTTATCATAGGGTTACTCATAAACTCACCTGAGTAATCATCATTACTAGAGTAAATGGAAACCCGAGATGATATATTACAATAATCAGCTAATATAACTTTAGCAGCCCCAATAATAGAGCTGTATACAGCGATATGTATGTAATCACCAATTTCAATGCCCCCCTCTCCCGCCGACAGCACACAGAAATCATCAATACGTACGTTATCACCAATTGATATGCGGCTTATGCCGTAAAGTGAGGCTTTTTTAGAAATCGAAACATTTTTACCAACGCATGCAAAACCAAGTGCCATTAATTCTGTTTGGCTGTATATACTCATATAATTTATTCTCTAAGATCTTACATCAAGAAAAAACTTAATTTTATCGCAAATATAATCAACATCAACAAGTGTTAAATCGGTATACAGAGGTAGGCATAAAATACGAGAAGCAATATCATTCGCTATTGGCGTATCACCCTTCATTCCATAAGCTTCAACTTGAGATAAACTTGGGTGAAAATAACGACGAGTACCTATATCTTCATTAGCTAATTGATCAGCGATTAATAATACAGATGATTCATCTTTAAATAAAACCGGCATATAAGCGCCATTTCTCACACCTGCTACATGCCAATGCTGTAATTGTAATAACTCGCAAGTTATAGTTTCAAGGTTTTGATGGTAACGATTAACTAGCTCACTTCTTTGTGCTGTAATATGGTCAATATTCTCTAAAACAGTTAAACCCATAGCAGCATGCATTTCACTCATTTTTGCATTGATACCAACAAGTTCAGGGTGATTATTTTTGTCAAAGCCAAAATTGATTAATTGGCGGGCATTATCATAATCAGCTTTATTTTTGAAAATAATTGCACCACCTTCAGTACTGTGAAATAACTTAGTTGCATGAAAACTTAAAGTTGCTGCATCACCATAATTTAATACCGATTGATCATTAAAATTACTGCCAAAAGCATGTGCTGCATCGTATATAATTTTCATATCATGCTCAGCTCCCAAAGCGGCTAGCTTTTCAACCTCACATGGATTTCCAAAAACATGTACTGCAAGTATTGCACTGGCAGTATCAATTTGCTCAGTTGAAATATTATCAGCATTTAAATTGAATGAACCTGCATCAACATCAATAAACTCAGCTTGCAAACCATGCCAAACTAAAGAGCTTGCTGTCGCTGCAAATGAAAAAGGCGTTGTAAGCACTTTCCCCTTAATACCTAACGCTGCATAGGCCACTTGTAAAGCAAGGGTACCATTTGCGACTAATAATAAATGCTCCACACCTAAATATTCAGCTAGACGCTTTTCAAGTTTCTGTACTAACGGTCCATTATTAGTCAACCAATTACGTTCAAATACATCACTAATATAATTTTGATATTTTTCTAAACAAGGTAAATAAGGTTTAACTATAGGGTATTTCACAAGGCAAAGGTCTGGTGGGATAAAAGTTGCTAAGATTCTAGCAAATGTTATAGAAAGGGTCTAGAGGTAAGCTTACATGCTATCAGAAACAAAAAACGCGCCGAAGCGCGTTTTTATAATAACGATAGTTAAAAACTAAAATTATTTAGATTGAACTAATACGCGATCAGCATCTGATTTAGCGTAGTAAAGAGCCGTAGCTTCAACGCTAGGTGAATTAGTCACAATAGATAGACTTACATTACCTTCAAATGTAGCACCAAATTTTTCAGCAACAAAATCTTTAACTTCAGTACTGATATTAGTAACTGAGTTAGCTGCTGAAGTGGCAGTTAATACTTTAGAGTGTTTAACACCATCTGCAAAAATATCAACAGTGATAGCACCAACTACAGAACCACGGTTACTTACTGTGATAGATTGTGCATAGTTAGCACCATATGGCATAAATGCAACATTAGTAGTTGAACCATCCAGTGTAAATTTACCGCCAGTTACTTCTGGTAATGAGTAACTAATCGTTCCATTTGAAACAGTCGTATTTAAAGCAAACGATTGAGGAGCAAAGATTGTAGACCCACTCTTTGCATTACCAACTGCGTTTAATTGTAATGCAACAGATGCATCGATACCACTTGAAGTATTTAAAACACCACCAACAACATTATGTGTTGCAGTTAAAGTAGTTAAAGCTGTATTAAGTGTATAAACAACATTATCCGCACCAAGTGCAGGAGCACCTAGAGTAGTTGTGAATGCTTTTGCAATTTCAGCAGCGTCCATTACGCCATCAGCATCACCGCCGTTAGCTGCTAGGTCGTAATCCATTACCCAAGAGTAATTACCAGTAAGAACATGCGTTACTTTAGTAACTAATATTGAATCTACAGCTGTAGGTGTATCAGTTGTAGCCACTGTTAATACGTCTTGTAAAGTTGCATGACCACCAGTAGTAGTGAATTCTGCGCGACCTGCTCCAGTACTAACTTCAGCATTAAGCGGTGTAATTACATTTGATAATTGATTAGCAAATGTAAAAGCTGATAAATCTACAGCTTTATCATAATCACCGATTAATGGGTTAACTGAAACAGCTTTTGCACCAAACTTAATATTTGTAGCTGTTGTTGCACCAGTTGTTTTTAAATCAAATCCAGTAATAGTTAAAAGATCAGCTGCTGCCCAGTCAGCTGTAGCGATACGGAAACGAGCAGTGTTTGCATCAGAAAAATCAACAAAATTTGCAGTACCTGTACCAGCTGTAGTAAATGCGAACGTTGGTGGGATTGTAGTATCGAAAGTTGCACCTGAAACACTAACATATACTAAATCATTTACAATATATGCTGTACCAGCAGTAACAATAATAGTATCTGCACCACCAATCATATTTACTTCATCAAGCTTATTGTTACCAATAGTTGTATTCTGGTGACCTTCTAAAGCAACAACAGCTGGTGTAAAACCAGTGATTACAGCTGCAGCGTTAACGGCACCAGAAAAAGCGGCTGCAGAAACAGCTAGAGCTAATAGAGATTTTTTTAACATTTTTATTTCCTTTGTTTCATGAAACTGATGCATTAAATTCCAAATACATCAACATTTATTTTATTAAAGCTAACACTTAGGTCATAAACACTTAGGCCGTCGCCTAAGCGACTTTTAGCAGTAACTAGTTTAATCAGTCAAAAATCATTGTCAACAATATTTATTTATAAAAACTTCAAAAAAGATCACTTTACTAATCTTTACTAATCTTTAGTAATGATAAAGTTTAAATAAACTGAAAATTAAACTTCTAAGACAGTAAACAATAAACAACTTTAATTCAAGTGTAAATACGTTAAAAACTTGTAATATGTCAATTTATTAATCAATTTTAAGCTTTTTGAATGCTGATGAAAACTTTAGTTTAATATTCTCCCATTCCTCAACTGACTCTATCACCTTAGGTGTGACTAAAACGACTAACTCTGTTTTATCATCGGTATCTTCAGTAGAGTCAAACAACTTTCCAACAATGGGGATGCTTGAAAAAAATGGCACAGAAGTATCATTAATTGTTCTATTTTCACTTATTAAACCGCCTAAAATAATAGTTTGCCCACTCTGTGCAATGACCTCAGTACTTATACTTCGTTCAAATATAATAGGAGAACCAGCAACTGATGAATCACCTTTCACTTGATTACTAATTTTTTGAGCGATCTCCATAATTACTATCCCCTGTGCATTAATCGTAGGCTTCACTTGTAGTTCCACACCTGTTTTTCGATATATAACAGAAGTTTGACTACCATTTGTAGGATCTGTAATTATTTCACCTACTGTAGGTATATCATCACCAACTATAATTGTAGCTTTAACACCATCTCGTACCAATAATGAAGGGCGAGATAAAACATTAACATTCGAATTCGTTTCTAATAAACTAAAGGTTAAATTACCTTGCCCACCGGATAAAACATAGCTTAAACCTTTAGCGCCAGATTCAAACTTAAAACCACCTACTTTATTAATACTCCCTTGATTGGTTAAGGCAAAACTTACCCCTTGCTTAAATACATCAGAGAGTTTTACTTCCGCTATCATTACCTCTAATAAAACTTGTTTTGGCATAACGTCTAACCGCTTTATTAAAGGTAATAATTGTCGGTACTTATCTCCTGTAGTATGAAATATCAATGCATTGGCACGTTCATCAACCACTAAATTCATATCTTCGTTTGAGGCTGACATACCGTTACTTGGTTTGTTTGTCTTAGAAGTTATTTGCTTATTTTGTGATGAAGCCGATGTATTAGAGCTTACAGTGGAGCTACCTCCACCAATTAACAACTGCAAACTTTCACCCAAATCGGTTGCTCTAGAAAACTGAGGTGCATATAAAAAATACTGTAGCTCATTACCACTGGGGGCTTGATCTATTTGTTTAGCCCAGAAAAACACTCTATCAATTAATTGCTCACTATTAGCAAATAAAATTAATGTTCCAATTCGATCTAATGCCACCAAAGAGACTGCTAAATCATTCTGTCCAGCAGCACTAACACTTACTCCCTCTTGCTTAAGCAATATTGGTAGCTGTTTCATTAAATCATCAGTACTAACATAAGTTGTTTTATACGCGCCTATATGTCTATTTTTAAATATGGGTTGATCCATCAAGTTTATAAATTCTAACGCCCTTATAATATCTTTTCGCTTACCTTGTAATATTAATGTGCTGCGTTGAAAGTCAGCCTGCGCTCTTATTTTCAAGATTTGAGTAAGCGTATTGGCTAATGATGTTTGCATGCCGAAATTAAATGGTACTAACTGCAATATGGTTGCTGAAGTTTTAGGTACGCTTTCAATTTTATTACCATAACCATAGGCAAAAGCGCCCGATGCTTTACCTTCTTCCTTATGAATGTAAAATATGCCATCATCAAATCGGATCACATAACCACGTTCTACTAATAATTGCTCGCTTAGTGAAAACAATTTACGCTGGCTAATATTTTGTTGCAGATTAAGCGTAACACTTTGTGAGTCAGTTTTTACTTGCTCACCTAAAATGTAACTTATTTTTAACAAATCACCTAAAACATAATGTAAATAATCTTTCAAAGGCAAGTCATCAGCAGTGATTTTAACAGTATTAAACTCACTAAATTGCTCCGTTAAATCAACTACTGCTTTTTTTTGTATTTTTTCAGAAGTTAGAGATGGCAAATAAGTTACGTCATCTTTCTTTAAATCAACTTTTAACTCACTTAGTTTTTTATCATCTAAATTTGCACCTGTAGATGCAGCTAAACTGATTGAATCTTGTTTTAAGTAGGATTTTTTAGGGCTGTATTTAGCATTAGGAGCTGTAACACAGGCATTTAAACTCAAAGTTACTAAAAAACTAAAAGTAATATGTTTTATATTTTTCATTTGCATCGTATTTTTTAAATTATTCATTATGTTATTTAAAGCCTCTAAGTTCTAGAGCCTAGGATTTAAGTCATAGACTCTAGAACTTAACTACTAACCCCCTTGTCATACATAGTCAATGTGACTTTTTGTTCACCACCTTTAAGCCGTTTAGTGAAATTAACTTGGGTATTTTTATCAATGGTTAAAACAAACCCTTGCATTTGGTCATTGTGGCTAAATCGTTTTATCTCACTTTCCCCGCTTTTTACATTTTCAATTAATATTAATGCAACTAGCTGCTTAGCTTTAACTGTTGTATTACTTTCACTTATATTACGATTAATCACAGCTTTAAGCGTTAATTTATTCTCTCCGATAAATAAATTACTGAGTTCGCCTTTTTGCCTAGCCTGATCTTGTTCACTCATACCAATATTTTGTATAGGTTTAGAATCTACATTTTCACTTTGATATTTTTTATATGCCATTTTTAAATCTAAAAAATGAACTTTTGAAAGTTGTGGAGGTTTAAATGCAACTACAGCATCAATTAAAGTGTTTCTATTTGCTGTTTCACTAGTAATACTTAGTCGACTATTAATATCTGTTGCAATCCATAAGCTTGTTAAAACAATAACAAACAAACCCAACTTATTAGTGATTAAATTTTGAATCATATTTTACTCAGGCTTTATTAATAACATATAACTGTAATGTTAAATTACCAGACAACTGGCCCAAAGTGTTCTCTCTTTGACCTTTAAAGCTCACATTAAAATTTTTAATATCAATCAACTTTTCATTATTTTCGAAGGCAGAAAATAGCTCTACTACTTGATTTGTTTTGCCTTTAATAGATAACTGCAACTGATAACGTTTTACAGATAAATCTTCAAAAACGGTTATTACTTGCCAAGCTATGCGCTCTATTTGAACCTTGTGTTTGGTTACCAAGGTTTCAAGCATTTTTTGCTGCTTGAGTTTAAAAGCAGATTCAGTTTGGTAAGGAAAAAAAAAGCTTTCCCCTACGCTGTTTATCTTTATTAACGAAGTATTAGCTTCATTAGTTTCATTTTTACTGGTTAATACACTAGTCATTTTTTGCTGTTTTTTTTCAAGTAGTTTAATACTTTGTAATTGTTTATTTTGCCAATCAAATATTGGCACAAAAATAAATTTGGCAACAATTAATACTGCCATAAAAGATAACAACAAAGCATGCTTTCTAAATTCAGCCACTTTACCTTTCCTCCTGAACTTTAACGCTTTGTATTATATTAGTATTAAGCCTAAAGCTAATAACAAACTCTTCTTTACCTCTATATTTTCGTGTAGGGAAGTCAAATTTAGCATCGGTAACTAAAACATTATTACTGATTATTTCTAATAAGCCTGTCGCTTGTAATGTTTTCCCTCTCAATACCATACGCTTTCCTGCCAAACGTACATTACTAAAAGTTGCTGTAGGGAAAAGTTCGGCCATTACCAACCATATCTCTGATGTGTTTTTTTGAGTATTTAAAAACGACTTTAATGCAGTGTATTGTTTTAGTTCAGTATCAAAAATAACTTGTTGCTCTAATGCGATTGATACGTCGTTACTCTGATTTGCTAAATTTTTCTCTAAATGATGTTGCTTATAAACTAAATAACCACTACTTAATGCTAAATACGTTGTAAATATTAATGAAAATGGTACTGATATATTTTTTAACAACTGCAGGCGATTTTCAACCTTAGGCATAGTTACAAAGCTTGAAATTAATGGTATCGCTTGTTTTAACCCAAACGCCAGCTCACTAGCAAAGCTTTGTTTATTAACTATTTTATCTAACTCAGCCTGTGCCACACCTACCGAAACAGCAAAACGTTTGCTTGAATTAATAACTGAATTATGCAGTAATGAGTGAATTAATTTATTACTTCGAGCAACATAAAATGGATTGTTAGCTTGCACATTTACAATTTGGTTATTTGTAGCTGTTAAAGCAAATAATAAGGTAATTGGAAACCGAATAAATGTTTCCGGTACAGCATTGTTAAAATGCCAACTATTAACCTGGCTTTGTGCGTTTTCATAACCCCATATATAATGATGGTTATTTTGACTGTTACTCGACTCTAGCGCTAATAACTTTTTGAGTTCTTTTTTATTATCTATTGGGTATTCTTTTGCCCACTCTGTGTAATAGCCTCTATTAACTATCATGATAGGCAATTTAAACGATTTATTATACTCAACTTGTGTTAGTTCTAATTCATTTTGTGCATTTAAGCTAAAACGCTTTAATTCACCATCGAAATAACAAGCAAAAGTACAAAATAATTTTTTAAAAGTTAAGGGTAAACTTGGAATTAAAGTTTCAATTTTAAGTTTATCTGCTGCCACTATTTATCCACGATTTGAAAATAAGTTTATGGGACTATTAGCCCCTTTTGCATATGGGGTAACTTCTATTGTTATATCTTTTAATACACTTGAATCACCTACTTTACTATTTAACTTAATACTTACAAAGTTAGATGGATAAAATATCATTCTGTCATCTTCATATAATCCAGTCAGTTCGCTAAAAGTATTCTTTGATAATTGATTGTTATCTCTTAAATCAATAACTTGCTTTGCAATTGTATTACTGGTTAATGCCCTTAATAATTCAAACGATGAATTAGTTGGGTTAAAGGTACTTTTTCTATACAAAGTTGTATTGTTTATCAATATGTTAAGTAATTCAAGTGTCATTTTATTAATATTTTTAAAATCATGTACATCTGGTACTGCACCATTACGGATCACATTATTATTTGATGACTCAAGTCCATTTATTCGTGGGATAGTATCAATATCCTGCCAATCTAACAAGCTATCAAATATTTGATTAGCATCTGATAATGAAAAATTCTGTGTCATTATCAAAGCTATTAATCTATTTCGGTTAGGAAATTGTGCATGAAGTAATGCTGACTGATCTTGAATTTGTGCAATGACATTACTGCCGACCTCAAATGGTTTAGCAAAAAAATTCCATTGTGATTGATTGTTCCCTTCACTCACTTTGAGATTGGTTAATGAATGCTTATTTTTAGTTAGTAAATAAAAAATCAATTCTGATTCTGTACTATGTACATTGATTAAAGCTTGCGCTTTATCATCTGCCCACTGAGCCATAGTAACTTGCTCTTTTGCAGTGTAAGTTAAAAACAAAGCTAAAACAGATAAAACACCGACAATTAATAAAACCTGTATTAGAGCTATGCCCGTTTGTAGCATTTGGTTAATATTTTTATTTATAGACATAAATTAAAGGCTACTATCAGGAAAATAAGCCGACAATCTTTTCTCTGAATTATTTTCAAGGGTTATTGGAATACTTAAACTTAGGTTTGAGCGAGTTAATTGTAAACTAAATTTTTCTGGCATTATTTGATTATTTATACCCGAAAAATGTGTATACCATTTCGCTTTCGTTTTAAAGTTTCTAGCTGCTTTATCATTTAAATGTGACCAACCATAATAATTAAAGTTGACCTGATTTAAATCTGTAAACAATGTAATTTGATGGCTAAAGTCAATAGACTGAGCAGTTCCTGTTAATAGTAAATTTTCGGTTGATACAGATTGATAAACGAGATCAACTAAGCCATTTTGCTTTTCTACTGTAGATAATCTGAAAACTTCAGGATAATCACCGCTAAATAAACCTGAGCGGCTTACCGCTAATAGGCTATCTTGTGCGCCTATGAAAAAAAAGGAGGGTTTGTGCTTATCATCTGTCACAACAAACGATTGCACACCTTCAAGTAGCCTTTGCACTAACTCTAAATTTCGAGCTATTTTTGTAGACTGTGAAAACTGACCAAGTTCTTTATTCCACCGTTCTGACATCATGCTATAGGTATAAGAGCCGGTAAATAACAACATGGTAAGTATTGAGATTGAAATCATTAACTCAATTAAAGTAAAACCAGTGTTTTTATTAGCTTGGTATTCCAATTTAGTCATTTAGCCAACTCAATTCTTTAAATTGATATTGTTTTACTAAGTTATTGCGTTTTAAAGTGAGATCAACTTGCCATAATTTATATTTTTTCGCAGGTACCATAAAACTACCACTATCTAGATCATATTTTTTGGGAGGCGATTTATGCTGTAATAAACTGGCTTGCCATTGATAGTTTACATCCCACATATTGGCTTCACTTTTGAGTTCAGTTAAGTTTGAATTACCTTGAGCACGAATGTCGTCTCTAATTGTGGCTAATACAGCCGGTAATACACCAGTTATGTTTATATGACCATCTGCCTTATCACTACTAATATAAGCGCCACGATACACCATAGATACCATAGCAATTGATGTAAATAAAATAACTGAAGCAACCAAAATTTCAACCAAAGTAAAACCAGATGTTTGTTTTAATAATTTCTTCTTATTTAAAATCATTTTCAATGGATGGTACTCACTTGCGTATCAAGAGGATCTTCGCCATTAACCCATTTTTTCAAGTTCAAAATTAAAGGTCTGCCCCTATATGTACCTTCTATTTTATCTATAGCTACAAAACCCTTTTTACTGTAATTTATTTCCTGTGGTTGAAAAAATAGTGATTCAAATGTTTTATTTTCAATTAAATTTTGTTCATCATCTTTTACATATAACTGTACATTTTTACCTGATAACTTAACAACATGTGCTTGCCCTGTACTAAATGCACGCGCACTGACTTTACGCAGCCAGTTTTTAACTGTCAGCATTTCTTGTTTGGCCTGCGCCCTTTCTAAACTATTAATTGCCAATGGCCCAACCATGCCCATTAATAAAGCCACAATAGACATCACTATCATGAGCTCGATAAGGGTGAAGCCTTTGTTTGAATTTGAATATTTACTCATGTTTCTCATTATTAGGTTCTAGGCTCTAGGCTCTAGGTTACTCAAAATTTTAATTCAAGCTCCCCTAGCATCTAGTCTTTTTTCTAGTATCTTTATTTTTCTAGTATCTTTATTTTCCTAATACCTTTGTCTTTTAAATTTGAATATAAAGTAAGGCTAAAGCCTCACCTACAAAAATTCGATAGTTAAAGCTTACTAACCCAAAAGATATCCTTGTAGGTTGGGCTTTAGCCTAATGATTTTAAGCTTAAATTTAAAACTGCTTAATGTCGTTATAGATTCCCGATAAAACAACTCGGGAATGACGCTACGTTAGGCTCGAAGTTAAATTCTTCTGCAATAAATAATTTAATACTTCGTTAGGCTGAAGCCTCACCTACTAAATTCCCATTTCATTTATTGAAACCATACTCATTAACATCACAACAACAACACCGCCAACAAAGCCACCCATAAATAAAATCATTAAAGGCTCAAGCAAAGTCGTCATTCGCTCGGTCCAGCTTTCAAATTCTTGACGTGAACGGTTGGCAATTTCATTAAAAACACGTTCCAAACTACCTGATTCCTCACCCACTTCAAGCAAAGAGACAAAAAAATCAGGATAAAGAGATGTTTGTTTCAGGGCTGGTGTTAATGCGCTTCCACCTTTAACTTTAGATTTGGCAATTTCCATTTCGCGTTTTAATTCAATATTTTTGATATTGCCTGCTGATAAGCCGATAGCACGATCAATTTGTACTCCAGCCTTAACCATCATAGCTAAGCCGCTATTAAAACGTATACACTCAACAGTGATCACTGCTTTTTTTATTATAGGTAGTTTTAAGCTTAAATTTTGCCACCACTTTATGAATGCAGGCTGTTTACTCGCTGCAACTAACCCAAAGATACTTGCAATAACTCCAACTAATAATAAGCCTTGATATTGGATCATCCATTCACTGGTAGATAACATGGCACTCGTGTACCACGGTAAGTTATCAACCTCATTAAACATGGCGGACATTTTAGGAATGATAAAGTTGAAAATAAAAAAGATACTCAGTAAACACACACAAAATATCACAACAGGATAAGCTAATGAACTGATTATTTTACGTTGCAGTTCTCGTCTAAACTTTAAATCTTTAGCAAGACCATCAAAAATTTCACTGAGATTACCAGATGCTTCACCCAATTCAATTAAGTTACAATATAAAGGGTCAAAAATATCATCATGCTCTCTTACTGATTCTGATAAACTTTTCCCTTTTTTTAAGTTATTACTTATATCTGTTAATAACTTAGCCAAAGCAGGTTTTGCTTTGGTTTTTTTAATAATATCAATTCCGCGGTCAATTCTTACACCCGACTCTAATAATAAACTCAGTTCAGCAGTTAAAAACTCAAGATCTGATAATGAAACTTTTTGCTTAAAGCCTAATATGCTTTTCCCAGCTTCATTAAAATCTTTTACTTCAGTAGGCAGCAACCCTTGTTGTTTTAATTCTGCAATAACTGAAGCTTTATCTATACCTTCCAATTGTCCATCAACTTTAGCGCCTGAACTGTCATATGCTTTATAAGTAAATAACGCCATTAGCCAGCTACTCTTACTACTTCATCAATTGTAGTTAAGCCTAAGATTGCTTTGTAAAACCCATCTTCCATTAAGGTTCTGCGTTTTAATTGTGCATTATGCTCTTTTGCTTTAGGTATAAAATCAGAGTCTTTTGGCATGGCTTTAATTTCATCATCACAATTTAAGTATTCTGTAACTGCCATACGACCTTTATAGCCTGTATGCGAGCAATGCTCACAGCCTTTACCATGAGACAATTTTATTTCTGGCAAATTAAATTTATTAGCCATTTCCTGCAACTGATACTTCTCAACCAAATCCAGTGCATCAGGATGAGGTTCGCTACATTGTTCACACACTTTACGCGCTAAACGCTGAGCAACGATTGAAACTAGCGCCGCATTTAATAAAAACTCTTCGACACCTAAGTCCAATAATCGCGTATAAGCACTTGCAGCATCATTGGTATGAACAGTACTAAACACTAAGTGACCTGTTAAAGCTGATTGCATTGCAATTTGGGCTGTTTCTTTATCTCGTATTTCACCTAACATTATAATGTCGGGATCTTGTCGTACTATGCTTCGCAAGCCAGCAGAAAAATCAAAGCCTATATCTGAGTTAACTTGTACTTGGTTTATACCTGGTAATTGATATTCTACAGGGTCTTCTAATGTGATTATTTTCACATCATCATTATTCAATGCATTTAAAAAAGTATAAAGCGTGGTTGTTTTACCTGATCCAGTAGGCCCTGTTAAAAGTACAACTCCCGCCGTGGTTTTTATATCTTCACGGATCATAGTTTCTATATCGTTAGATAAACCCAATACCGACATATCATATTGAACGTTATCTTTACGTAGAAAACGCAGCACCATAGATTCACCATCATTTAATGGTAATGCTGATACACGAATATCAAGTTCTTGATTGGCAATTTTCATTTCTATTTTGCCATCTTGCGGACGACGTTTTTCAGCGATATCCATTCCTGCAAGAATTTTTAAACGGGTTACTATTGGCAGTTGCATACGTGGGGCGAGCATTTCGGCTTCATGCAAAACACCATCAACTCTGAAACGTGCCCTATAACGACCATTAAAAGGTTCAAGATGCATATCCGATGCACCTTGCCTTAAAGCCCGTGTAATCAATGAGTTTAATAAATTAACTGTAGGTGCCTCTGTTGCAAGCTCCCTTAATCTGTCTTCTTCATCACCCAAAAACTCTTGTTCTGTTTCATTTTTAATTAAAGCATCGAATTTACTACTTAAAGCTAAAATATCAGCTTCGGAGGCAACATATATATCGGCTTCAATATCATTTTGACTGAGCCATTCATTCACTTTAAGCTCTAATGGAAAACGACATGCAAAAGACCAACAGTTATCTTTTATAAGTAAGGGTACCCAGTGGTTATCTAATAATAATGATAAATCCTTTTCACTTATTTTTGGTGTTACTACATCAAGCCATTGTGAAATATCAACTAAAGGTAACTCAAGGAATTGACTATATAATTGTGGTATTTGATCATCTGGTAAACTTCCCATATTAACTAAAATTTGCTCCAGCCTGCCACCGATTTTTTTTTGGTAATTTTCGGCTCGAGTTAGATCATCAAGAGATACAGAGAAGTTTTTCGCTAGCAGTTGGCTTAATTGCATTATTTGTGCACTATATCTGCATTATTATCAGTACCGCCTAACTTTCCATCAGCACCAAAAGACATTATTTTGTAAGGTTCGCCATTTTCACCTGGTACACTATACACATACGAATTACTCCAAGGGTCTAGTGGTACTTCTTTGGGTAAATAGGGGCCATCCCAGCGAGGTTTATCACTTTTTCTTAAATCTTCTAATTTCACAGGATAACTTCCCATATCTAATCGGTAAGTATCTAAGGCCGTTTCGAAGGCATTCATTTGAGCTGATGCGATACCTCTCTCTGCAGTGCCTAACTGATTAAAAAATTTAGGCGCAACTAAAGACGCTAATAAACCCAAGATCACAATTACAATTAGTAATTCAATCATGGTAAAGCCTGCCTGCTGTTTAATATTTTGTATTTTCATAATAACTTATATTTAAATGCACATAATAATACGCAAGATATTATCAATATTGCGGCCATGTGTCGATGGGATAAGGCCTAAATGAAGGTTTAGCAAATAATATTTAGTAACTGAATGTGAAAAATAGACTTCTTATATAAGAAATCTATTTTTAGAATAAAGAAAAGCTTTTAATTAAAAATTAATAATAACTAACCGTTCTCTGTTCTTTTTCGTCTTAAAAAACGGGCTATTTTCCAACAGTGTTGTAGGCTTGTAGAATAACCGATGAAAATCACTATGAATAATGAAAGCATAATAACATCCGGAATAGCAAGGACTTCCCCTAAGATACCTATACCACTCATAATTATTGCAAATACAACAATCGCACGCAATGCGCGTCTGGGGCTAAATCCCACCCTCATAAATATATGATGTAAATGATCTCTGTCGGCAGAAAATGGAGACTGACCTTTTCGCACTCTACGAATAATAATTGCTAACATATCCATTAAAGGCACAGCAATAATCCACAAGGCGGTTACAGGTCTAAAAGTAATACTTTCTCCCTGAGTACAAATCATTAAGAACCAGATAACACTTAAACCTATAAACATAGAGCCTGCATCGCCCATAAATATTTTTTTATTTCTGTGCCCTTTGATCCCTAAATTAAAAGCTAAATATGGGACTATTGTCGCTACAATAACTAAGGGGAGTGCTGCTAACGCAAAATGCCCGCTTAATAACATTAATACAAACACAGATACTAATGTGGTAATACTCAGTGAGCCTGCCAAACCATCGATGCCATCTATCATATTAAAAGCATTAATTGCTGCTATCACACAAATAATTGTGAATGGAATACCAAACCAACTTAAGTTTACCTCTGTAAAAAATAGTAATTCTCCCAAGCTTTCAATATAAACATCAGAGCCCCACATCATTAGTAGAGCAACTAATGTTTGAATGCTTAATCGAATTCTTACACCTAATTGACGATAATCATCTATCACTCCTAAAATCACTATCGCACCTGCACAAGCCAAATAGCTAACAACTTGTTTATCTAGCGGGAAAAAGATTAAGACAGAAAAAACCACAGCCATAAAAATGGAGACTCCACCAATTAGAGGGATTGCTCCTATGTGCTTTTTTCTTGTACAAGGTGTATCTACTAAACCAACTTTTATGGCTAATGGTTTTATCATTAATATTGAAATATAAGATGCTATAAAAGCAAAAAAAACAGTCATTGATTCACTAACCATAAAAATACTAAATATCCGATTTGATAGGTATTTTAATACATTTTGATTAAAATACCAGCATTGATTAAAGTTTATTCACTACAAACTAGAGACTGCAGCTGCGGCTAAACCTAATTGATAAACGATTTGAGTTGCAGTGCTCCAAAGAGTAAGTTTATCCATATGCTCAGTATCAAGAGGTACAACTATGGTATCGCCAGGTGATAAGTAAGTTGTATCTGATACTGCAAACCAACTACTTTCTTTTGGTAATTGCACCGAACCATTTGCTTTTATGATATAAATACGATCACTATCAGCTCTTTGCTTTAAACCACCACTTCTTTGTATATATTGCTCAAGTGACAAATTCTTTTGGTATAAATGTGATACAGCTAAATTTACTTCGCCAATAACATTAATAGTACTTTGTACAATGGGTACGTATAGAGTATCATCATTTTGCAATTCAACATCTATTGAGCCATCAAATACACTTGGTAAGTCTATAACTAAACGCCCTAAAGCTTCTACCTTTGATAAGTCATTCAATAATTTATTTGTATCATCATAGTTCATACTCGAATCAGTTACTGAGCTTTGAAAGCTTCTTGTTGCTATTTCACGTCTTAAGTCATTAGCCAGCTTAGATAACTGAGTTCGTTCTTTTAATCTGATAGATTCACGAGTAAAAATGGCTGAATTTGGTGCAGCTAGGTCAGTAAATCCGCCTGCTCGCTCTAATATACTACTTAGCTTTTCACCTCGTTTTATCGTATATTTGCCTGGAAACTTAACTTCTCCTACAAGTTGTATATACCTATCTTCTTGCCAGTTAGGCATGGTGAATATATTAATTGTATCTTTACTTTTTAGTAAATATACCGCATCGTTTTCATTGCGTAAATTTAGCTTTATATGTTCAATTCTGCTTTCTGTATCATTATTAATTCGTGTCACTTCTGCATTTTCAATATATGCCGACTCTAATAATCCTCCGGCAGCTTTAATTGCATGATCCATATTTGCGTTTTTAACTAATGGATAAATACCTGGATATCTCACTTTACCATTAACCGAAATTAACTCAGCTTCACGTCCGAATGATGATTGTTTCTGCAATTTGATAATGAGTGGTTTTAAAAATAATGTACGACCAAAAATAGACAACTCATTTTCTTTAACTTCTATTTTTTTACCTTTTAGCAACGCATTTAAATCAGTATCTTTATCATCGCTTTCTTCTTCTTCTGCTTCAATACCTAAAAACTCTTTATAATTTTCGGCTTCAAATGTTTGCCATTGTTGCGCTTTCTC
This sequence comes from Pseudoalteromonas denitrificans DSM 6059, assembly GCF_900112265.1. Classification (GTDB taxonomy): domain Bacteria; phylum Pseudomonadota; class Gammaproteobacteria; order Enterobacterales; family Alteromonadaceae; genus Pseudoalteromonas; species Pseudoalteromonas denitrificans. Next base: position 25,249 of record NZ_FOLO01000011.1, read on the forward strand.
CTGCTTATAAAATTCATCTTCCGTTAAAGCTAGACTGGATAAAACACGTTTTTCGTCTAGCTTTTGCTCGAAGCGACTAAATACCATAACAATGTCTCTAGGCTTTAATTTAATGTCATTTTCATCTTTACTCTCTAGTGCTTTAAGTAATGAAAACTGGATAACCTCTACATCTCCTTTTATATTTTTCTCTCTCACTATCAGAGAGTAATCAAAATCAGCTATGGGCAATACATCTGTTTTTAAGGAGTTAATCAAATTTGATACTGAGTCACCATCGACCCACTGATAGTTGCCAGGGTGTGCTACAGCTCCCATTAAAGTTACTGCGTTTTCAAGTTCAGTGGAAGATGCCTGAACTTTAATAACATCGCCATCTTGAGGTGTATAAGTCATGTCTTTTTTACTAAAATCTAAAGTTAATACCGTTTTAAAACTATTTTCACTATAGCGCTCTACTAAGGTTTTTTTAGGGTATGCATCCGCCTTAAATCCACCAGCCATACTGATTAACTGCTGTGCAGTCTCATTATTTTTCAGTTCAAAAATAGCTGGACGCTTCACTAAACCTGAAATAGTAACTTGCTTGTTTACTGTGGGGATAAATACAACATCGCCAGGTTTTAGCATAATATCTGATGAACTATCACCTTTAATAAGTAAATCGTACAAATCAAATTCTTGCACCACTTTACCTGCACGTTTTACTTGAATATTACGCAAAGAACCTATATCAGAAACGCCACCACTAACAAATAACGCATGAGAAACAGTTGTAAGAGAAGAGACAATATAGCTACCTGGTTTAAACGACTCTCCCAAAACCAAAATTCGCATAGAGCGTAGCTGTCCTAAAGATATAAAAGACTTTGCGCCAATTACTTCTTGAGATATTTTATTTTTAACTAATTCTTTGACTTCAACAAAACTTAAACCAGCAACAAAAACAGGTGTTAAATCAGGTATTGATAGTCGGCCTTCACGATCTACAACAACTGTATGTGTTAAATTTTCTTTGCCATATAAATTAATTTGAAATTCATCACCACGTCCAACAGTGTAAGTATCTGGTACAGCAGATATTTCACTCGGTGAAAATGAAGTCGGTTCACCTGCAAATAAATCATAACCAAAAGGTTTAATTTCATCTTTAATTGGTTTGTATTTTTTTTCTTCTTCCGATAATAAAGATTCTATTTCTTCCCTTGGTAAAATTGTAGGTTCAATTTCCTCTTCTTTTTCTGAACTATTATCTGAAAAATCTGATATATCTATGCCCATTTTTTTAGCTAAGGCTTTTTGTTGCGCTTTTGGTAGGCTTTTAAATTGTTCCATTTGCTGCTTTGTAGGCGTTGCAGCACTTATTGATGTAGATAACATCATGATGATACTGAAAAAAACAATATTCAAAAACTTCACGAAAATCCCTTAAAATTAAATTGAGCAAATAAAGTGCGCTATTCTACCTTAGTTTCAATAAAATAAAAGGAAGCAAAGCTTCCTTTTATTACTTTTTATGTGTCTAAAATGTTAAAAGTTGTAGACTAAAGTTAAAACTGTTTCTGTATCTGTGTTTTCTTTATCTGTATCTACATCACTATTGTGAGTTACATTAAAGCCCACCTTCATTTGCATTGAACCATTAATTTTAGTTAATAATGCAGACTCTGATTTAGTTTTAGTATTAGTAGAACCATATTCCACAGCGACGGTTTGAGTAAATTTTGCGTACTCAGTGATATTCCAATTAAAGTTAACCTTACCTAAACCGATGGGCTCGCCTTTATTATCCCCCTCATTTGAAACACCTTTTTTATCAGTGCTCCCCTCTGGAAATTCAAAATACTTATAACCGGGTCCAATTTCCGCATCAAAAAACATATTTTCGGAGTCTAAAAAACGTTTACCATAACCTAGTGATAATACACTTTCATTTCTATATGAACCAAAATAATCAGATGCATGAGAGCCATATATAAAAAAGTGCGTATGACTTTCACTTAACTTATAGTTACCTTGAACTGATGCAAAATACTTTTCATTGGTACGTTGCGTTTCCTTACTACCATCATCATTAGTAACTTCATCTTCTTTAAATAAACCATCTAACTTATATTCATTTGTCCAACTTTCCATTTCATGCCTGGCTTTAATTGCACCTTTAAGTGTAGTTGTTTTAGTATTACCTCCAGTTAAAATAAGCCCCAGCTCACTTGATATCTCCCAATCCTTTTTCTTCTCATTAGCAACAGCTGATGTAACAGTTAAAGTTGCGACTATAAGTGATAGATATACTTTTTTCATTTGTTATTAGAACCTTTCATTGAATAACGACTTAATAAATTTATTATCTCGAAAACCAATATTTCGAGACTTTTCTAAAACCTAAACTATTAATTTTATTTTTGGACATGCACATCCATTTGTGGGTATGGAATATTGATATTGGCATCATCTAAAGCAATTTTAATATTTTCCATTAAATCAAAATATACATCCCAGTAATCAGTAGTATTTACCCAAGGACGTACAACAAAATTCACACTAGAGTCTGCTAATTCAAACACAGCCACGTTATAACTTGGGTCTTTTAAGATTTTTGGATTTTTATTTAATACTGATTGTAAAACCTGCTTAGCCTGTTTTAAATCAGCATCGTATCCAACACCGACGACTAAATCGATACGACGAGTAACCTCCCTAGAATAATTAGTAATAGCACCAGACATAATTGATGAGTTAGGGATTATTATCACTTTATTATCTGGCGTACGTAATTCTGTCGCAAAAATTTCTATTTTCTCAACAGAACCCGAATGGCCAGCCGCCTCAATATAATCACCTGATTTAAAAGGTCGTAAAATAATGATTAAAACACCTGATGCAAAGTTTGACAAAGAACCTTGTAAAGCTAAACCTATTGCTAGGCCTGCGGCACCTAAAATAGCGATGAATGAGGTTGTCTCAATGCCAACTTGCGATAAGGCCATTAAAGTCGCAGCTGCAAATACAAGCGAATATATAATACTAGAAACAAATGTGCCGACCGCTTTATCTACTTTTTTCTTGGCGAAAGCTTTTTCTGTTATCTTGGCACAAAATTTTGCAACTTTATTACCAACAAAAAATATCACTACGGCTAATGTTAAATTAATACCGTAATGAACAATTAAATCTGAGTTATTATTCAACCAATCAAGCACTTGATTCATTGCTCTTCCTCCACATTATCAATAAAAACAGGATTATATCTGAAAGAACCTTAAAAGGTTATTTTTTATTCTTTCATCACTGGCAAAGAAGGTCTACTCCATATAAAAATCATAACTAAAATAATACTAATAATGACCATTACTTTTGCCCAAATTACTATTGGCAAAAAAATAAGTGGATAAGAAACAAGAACAATCATACTAATAGTAGCAATACATTTTGTTTTATATCGTATCACGCCATATTTTTCCCAATCTATTATAAGTGAACCAAATAGTTTGTGATTAATTAACCAAGAGTGTAGCTTATGAGATGATTTTGAAAAACAATATGCGCTGAGTAATACAAATGGAGTTGTAGGCAATAAAGGTAAAAAGACTCCAATTAAACCAAGCAATAAACTCATTAAGCCCAACAACATCCAAAATGTGCGTTTTATCATCTATTATCCTTTTTTTTGTTTTTTCGAAATAAATAATAACATAGCCCTTCCCATGACGTTTATTTTTATGTATTATGCGCGCCACACCAAAGAGGTGTTTAAAGAAGTGGCGGTTGTAGCTCAGTTGGTAGAGCCCTGGATTGTGATTCCGGTGGTCGCGGGTTCGAGCCCCGTCAATCGCCCCACTCTTTAACTTATCTTAGTTTACTCTATTATTTTAAATATATTTTTGCTTTCAATTTTTATTTCTCACTTGATTAAAGCTTCTAACTGAACTTTTCATTCCAAATAAAACCCAAATAGCGATACCATATAGGTAAAAGTATTGGGATGGCAATTCTTCGTATCTGTGTTTAATTATTATTAAACTAATTTCACTCAATTTGAACTAACTTCCAGTTAACTTATTTCTTGTAAACTGATCCTTTTATCTCTTCTGGCATTCATCGCAAAAAACTGAGCTACGTTGTCCTATTTTTATTTCTGTTAATGGTTTAGTACATACTTTACAAGGTAATCCCCCCCGACCATAAACTAATAACTCTTGTGCAAAATATCCAGGTTTACCATCAGTTTGTGCAAAATCTTTTAATGTTGTGCCGCCTTGCACAATTGCTTTGTCTAGTGTTTCTTTAACTAAAAAAACCAATTTTTCATAGCGTTTTTTACTCACTTTACCCGCAGGCATTTGTGGGTGGATCCCAGCTTTAAATAAAGCTTCATTCGCATAAATATTCCCTACACCAACAACATTTATGTTATTCATCAGGAACTGTTTAATTGCTGTTTTTTTATCTCGAGATTTATTATATAAATCTTGATAATTAAAAGCCAAAGTCAAAGGTTCAGGCCCTAAGTTTGCTAATAACTTATGTACTTGCCCTGGTGGTTGAAACAAAAAACAACCAAAACGCCTTGGATCGTTAAACCTTAGTATTTTTCCGGTTTCCATTTCTATATCTATATGATCATGTTTAATTCTAGGCACTGATTTATCTATTACCCTAAGTTTTCCCGACATGCCTAAGTGTAAAATTAAACTTCCCATAACCGTTTCTAATAATAAATATTTTGCGCGTCTCATTACTTTATTAATCACTAAGCCTTCGGTTAACTTTACCTCATCAGGCACAGGCCAACGTAGACTTGCCTGATAAACATGCACAAGTTTTATCGTTTCCCCTTCTAAGTAAGGTGATATTCCCATTCTACTAACTTCTACTTCGGGCAATTCAGGCATTATATTCTCTTTAAAATCAGTGATTAATTAGTTTAGGAAATATTAAGTTTGCTTGCTCTTTTGTTATTTTCAACCAAATATTATCACTAGATTTTGATAAATGAACAACATAACCTAAACCCAATTTAAACAGTACTAACACGACAGGTTTATCTTCTCCTGCAAGCCAAATTGTGGCTATTTGATCTGCCACCTTATTATTAGCTTCATTTTGAATATCTTGCGACGCTGATACCAAAACTCCTGTAGCTTGTTTCCACTGTAATATTACATTTGATATTTGTTCATTAGTGAGTTGTGAGTTACTTCGCCAGCTAGTACCAATACGTTCAATTTTATACGTAGGGTATTGCACAGTTAAAATATAACTTTGCTCAGCCAAAATTAATTGCGGGCTATTATCTTGAGGTGAATCTATCCACTTGTGGTGTAAACCATTAAACAAAAAAATCATTACTAGCATGGAAAAAATTAGAACATTATTCCAGCCTTTTTTACTTAATTGGATCATAGTGTTTTTGAATAGTTGAAATTAAATTAAGTGTATCTAATTAATGATAGGATTGCAGATATTTCAGGCATAAAAAAACCCGATTAAATCGGGTTTTTCTTGAAAAGCAAAATTACTTGATTTTTGCTTCTTTGAAAATCACATGTTTACGAACCTTAGGATCGAATTTTTTGATTTCCATTTTTTCTGGCATATTACGCTTGTTCTTGTCGGTAGTGTAAAAGTAACCAGTACCTGCAGTTGAAACTAAACGGATCTTATCACGCATAACTTAAACTCCTAAACCTTTTCGCCGCGAGCACGGATTTCTGTAAGAACCGCGTCGATGCCTTTTTTATCGATGATACGCATACCTTTTGCAGTAGTACGTAATTTAACAAAGCGCTTTTCGCTTTCAACCCAAAAACGGTGAGTTTGTAGGTTTGGTAAAAAGCGACGCTTAGTTGCATTTCTTGCGTGCGAACGGTGATTACCAACCGCTGGACGCTTACCTGTAACTTGACAGACCTTAGACATGTCTATTTATCTCCAATATCTTGCTCGAGCCTATTTCCCCAAGCCATAAGTACAGCAACTACAGGCAAAGATCTTTGTAAAGTGGACTATCTGACCACTTCAGCTCATGTGTAAATTTGATAGCGGCTAATTATAGAGATCCTCTCGACTAAGTGAAAGCAAAAAGTGCAGTTAATTTAAACTAATTTACATATAAATCGTTTTTTTTCACTTTTTCAGGTCCAAAAGAGCAATTTACTTCAATTTAAAGCCAACCTCTCTCTGCAAAAGAAACTGTTTTATCACTTGCAATCACTAAATGATCTAAAATTTGCACATCAATTAAGTTGAGAGCTTGTATTAATTTGTCTGTAATTAATCGATCAGCCTGACTTGGCTCTGCAATTCCTGATGGGTGATTATGGGCTAATATTACAGCCGCTGCATTATTTTTCAAAACAGATTTTACAACTTCTCTTGGATAAACATTTGCAGCATTAATTGTTCCATAAAACAATATTTCATCCTGTAACAATCTATTTTGGCTATCTAGGTACAGCAACATAAAAACTTCTTGTTGATGCGCTTTTAGTTTTAAAGATAAAAAATCTCGCACTGCTTTGGGAGAATTAAATAAAGTTTGTTGTTGACATTGTTCAGCCAAATAACGTTTATTCAATTCTAAAACTGCTTGTAACTGTGCATACTTGGCATTGCCAAGCCCTTTAAATTTTATAAATTCATTTAAAGGTGCATTAAAAAGGTTTTGTAACGAACCTGAACTATCCAATAAATGTTGCGCCAACTCAATCGCATTCATACCTGGGATCCCAGTTCGTAAAAAAATGGCGAGTAATTCAGCATCGACTAAAGCAGGAGCACCTTTTTCAAGTAATTTCTCTCTAGGGCGTGACATTTTTGACATGGCTGATAATTGCATATTCATTCCTTGAATTTTGTTCCTGAAAATAAGTATAGTTCAGTTTTATATTTATCTCTTAAACTTGACCAATTAGCCCTGCCGATTTACTTTAGGTATGTCTTCAAAATAATAAGAACATATAATGTCTGTTAAACACCCTATTATAGCTATCACAGGTTCATCTGGTGCTGGTACAACAACAACAACCAACGCAATTAAACATATTTTTCGCAGCCTGAATATTGATGCAGCTTCAATAGAAGGAGATAGCTTTCATCGCTATACAAGACCAGAAATGGATAAACGTGTTCGTGATGCCCATCAGGATGGCAAACATATTAGTTATTTTGGTACCGAAGCAAACGACTTTGCCGCTCTTGAAAACTTATTCACAAGCTATAGTGAATCCGGTCAGGGTAAGATACGTCGTTATTTGCATACCTTCGACGAAGCTGTACCTTATAATCAACTGCCAGGTACATTCACACCGTGGCAAGATTTAGAGGCGACAACAGATTTGCTATTTTATGAGGGGCTGCATGGAGGGGTTGTAGATGATGAACACAATGTGGCAAAGCATGTCGATTTATTAATTGGTATGGTACCAATTATAAATTTAGAATGGATCCAAAAGTTAATTCGCGATACCAATGAGCGCGGACACTCTAGAGAAGCTGTTATGGGCTCTATTGTTCGCAGTATGGATGATTATATAAACCATATTACACCTCAATTTTCACGTACTCATATAAATTTTCAACGAGTACCGACAGTCGATACCTCAAACCCATTCAGCGCTAAAGATATACCTTCATTAGATGAAAGTTTTGTGGTGATCAGATTTAGAGACATAGAAGATGTTAACTTCCCTTATTATTTACAAATGATAGAGGGTAGTTTTATGTCACGCATTAATACTATGGTAGTACCAGGAGGAAAGATGGGTCTTGCGATGGAGTTAATACTCAGGCCCTTAATTGAAGCTATTATAGTGAAAAAACGTGCAGCTCTGAATTTAGAACCCCTAGGGCTGCCTATCTAAAATCATAACTAAGAATGAAAACTTATCATTCTTAGTTATAGACCATATTAACTTCTCTTAAACGATCTCAGATAAATTACGACCATAAAATATTTCCTGCATTTCGCGCTGCAATTTAGTCGCTATTTCTACTTGTTCTTGTTCAGATAAATCAGATAATGCAATAGCAAACAAATACTCACTTAAATCAAATTTTTTAAGCATCATTTTTGTATGGAATAAATTTTCTTGGTAGACATTCACATCAACCATTTGATAAGCATCGAGTGTATCTTGTGTCATAAAGTTTTGAATAGAATGAATAGCATGATCTATATAGTGCTTTTTTCCCGCTTCATCTCTCGTAAAACCGCGAACACGGTAATCAAGTGTCACCACATCTGATTCTAAAGAGTGTATAAGATAATTGAGTGCTTTTAATGGCGAAATAACGCCACAGGTGGATACTTCGATATCAACTCGAAACGTGCATATACCTTCATCAGGGTGCTCTTCAGGATATGTATGAACACAAATATGACTTTTATCTAAATGTGCCACAACTGAATCAGGTAAAGGGCCAGGTTTAGCTTCTTGATCAACATTTTCTAAAATAGGTTCTTCAGAAATTAAAATGGTAACACTGGCACCTTGTGGATCATAATCTTGACGTGCCACATTTAAAATATTGGCACCTATAATATCAACTACTTCACCTAAAATATCAGTTAAACGTTCAGCGCTATATTGCTCATCAATATATTCTAAATATTCTTTACGTTGCTGCTGATTTTTTGCATAACAAATATCATAAATGCTAAAACTTAAACTTTTGGTTAAATTATTAAAACCATGAAGCTTTAGTTTATCAAATGGTTTATACACAATAAAACCATCCTTATATGGATCGATAAAACCTGCATAGGCAGGACTGAATTTCGCGAATTTTATACGAAAATAGCCCTATGAAAAAGCTTTTTTTCACTGTGCTGCTAACACTTCAAAACTATGGGTAATTTCTACTGACTTTTCGAGCATCAGAGCAACTGAACAATACTTTTCAGCCGACAGTTTCACCGCACGCTCTACATGTTTCTCAGAAACAGCATTACCTGTAATTACGAAATGTAGGTTAATTTTTTTAAATACACGTGGAGCACTGTCAGCTCTTTCACTACTCAACTCAACTTTTGCAGCAATAACATCTTGTCTCGCCTTTTTCAAAATGCTGACAACATCAACTGATGAACAACACCCTATCGACATTAATACCATTTCCATTGGGCTAGGTGCAGCGCCATCATTACTGGTATCAAATACAACATTATGACCAGATTCAGATTTGCCTATAAAAGTATCGCCTTCAACCCATTTTACATTTGCGTGCATATTTATCTCTTTATATGAAGTTTTTTAAGATATGGCAAATATTAAATGAGTGAGGAATTAGTGCAACAAAATAAATCAAATGAGAGGAGTTATAAATTGCTTTATTCCCGACCTGTAATTAGGAATAAAACACAGTACGTTTTTAAATCACATAGCCACAATAGCTGAATCAAATAAGTTTTTAACTAAACCAGAGAACTCATCAATAAATTCATGCTGCTCTATCGTTACAGGTTGATTAAGAACACTACATAAAACTTCTTGTAAATCATAAACAATACCATCAACTTCTCGAACAATTTCACTTCGTTGGTCTGTATCTAATTCGGTATGTTGCTGGCAAAATGCAATTATTTGCTCTGCAATATCATCTTCTATTAAACTAATAACAGTTGGTGCATTAGATGCAACTTTGCCTGGCTTTTCAAAAATAGACAAATGCTGTGTTAGATACATGATGAGTTCATCATAACCTTGCTTATCAGTAACCATGAAATGCCTTTTATATTTATTTTTAGTTCTTTGATTTAAGCAGATATAAATAAAAAATACCAGATACTCGCAAACAAAAAAACCTTTGAACTAACAATTCAAAGGCTTTAAATTAAACTTAAAACTAACTATTACAAAGTTAAACCCGGGCTCAATGTCGCTGGTAATGCTATTTTTTCAAGCTCAACTGATGCAACAGGATATGCACAGTAATCTGCAGCATAATAAGCACTGGCTCTATGGTTACCCGATGCGCCAATGCCACCAAAAGGAGCTGCACTTGAAGCCCCCGTAATCGGACGGTTCCAATTTACGATACCCGCACGAACGCGTCGTAAGAAATAATCATAATCTTCGCTATTATCACTTAACAAACCTGCCGATAACCCATAAGCCGTATCATTACCAAGTTCAATAGCTTTATCAAAGTCTGAATAACGGAATACTTTTAAAAGAGGACCAAAATGCTCATCATCAGGGAAGTCACCCACGTTAGTACACTCTAATATACCAGGCGTTACAAAACCTGTATTTTCTGTATGCACTAATTCAACTAAACTCGTTGCGCCTAATTCAATTAATTGACTTTGTGCTGCAACCATAGATTTTGCTGCACCAATTGAAATCATAGAGCCCATAAATGGTTGCTCTTGATCATCATAAAAACCGACTTTAATAGCTTTGGTTGCTTCAATTAATTGCGCTAAAATTGAATCGCCTTGCTCACCTTGAGGTAAAAACAGCTTACGAGCACAAGTACAGCGTTGACCACTTGAGATAAAAGCCGATTGAATGATATCGTGCACAACGGCTGTTGTATCAACAACGTCTTTTACGATAAGTGGGTTATTACCACCCATTTCAATCGCTAGAATTTTACCTGGCTGCCCAGCAAACTGTTCATGAATGAAGTGACCCGTACGAGAAGAACCAGTAAAGAATAAGCCATCAATACCACGATGTGAAGCAAGCGCTTTACCCGTTTCAACTTCACCTTGTACCAAATTAATCACGCCCGCTGGTAAACCTGCTTGTTGCCATAGTTTAAGTGTTAACTCAGCAACCATAGGTGTTAATTCTGAAGGTTTAAATACAACAGTATTTCCAGCGAGTAATGCGGGTACGATATGACCATTCGGTAAATGACCAGGAAAGTTATAAGGCCCAAATACTGCAACAACACCATGCGCTTTATGGCGAATAACAGCTTTCCCTACTGGCATTGCATTCTCCACAGTACCAGTGCGTTCATGATAAGCTTTTTCAGATATGGCAATTTTACCCATCATAGCGCCTACTTCAGTACGCGTTTCCCAAATCGGCTTACCCGTTTCTTTTGCTATAGCGTCAGCCATTTGCTCTTTATTTTCACCAAGCACTTCACCAAATTTTTTGACGATACTGAGTCTGTCATTAAAGCTTAAATCACTCCACGAAAAAAAAGCTTCTCGCGCCGATTTAACTGCAGTATCAACTTGCTGTTCAGAGGCACTGTTAGCAGTCCAAATTATTTCATTTTTTGCAGGGTTTACTGAACTAAATTCAGCACCTTCACCAGCCGACCATAGGTTATTGATAAACTGAGCATTATGAGTCATCTCAATTTCTCCTAAATTTATTTGATTATTTTAAACAATCGATTATAAGTTTAAACGGTTGCAATGCGAACAATATCGCCTTCACTCACCTGTAAAGCTTCAGCTATTTTTGCAGAGATAATAATATCATCGCAATTTTCATCAAATGAAAGAGCAGCTAATGTCGCTCTGAAGTTTTCTAACTCTGTATTTGCAATCATAATATTCTGACCACCAGGGTTATCACCTATTATTACTTTTTTATGACTTGATGATCTGACAGTGCGAATGTTGTTTAATTTTGCTTCAACGGTAGGGCCTGCATCAAAAATATCGACATAACCATTAAAGGTAAAACCTTCATTTTTTAACAGCTGAATTGCCGGCTTTGTTTTTTCATGCACTTCACCCACTACAGCTTGTGCTTCTTTACTCAACAAATTGACATATATAGGATATTTAGGCATTAACTCTGCAATAAATACTTTTTGTCCTATGCCTGTTAAGTAATCAGCTGTAGGGAAATCCATTGAGAAAAAATGCTCTTCTAACCATTTCCAAAATGGACTTTTACCATTCTCATCAGAAACACCACGCATTTCAGCTAATAATGTATCCGCAAACCTGTCTTCATGCTCTTTAATAAACATGAAACGAACTTTTGATAATAACTTACCATTACCATTTTTACGGGCTTTTTCACGTAAAAATAAAGTACATAATTCAGTTGCGCCAGTATAATCATTACATAAAGTTAAAATTTCAACTGGATTATAAACATTTAGAGTGCGGGATGAGTGGATCACTTTACTTAAATGATAATGATAAAAAGCATCGTCCAGACCAACAGCGGCTTCTATAGCCGAAGTACCCAAAACCTCACCTGTTTCAGTGTTTTCTAAAACAAATAAATAACCTTCATCTTGAGGACAGTCTACCGTTTTTTTAAATGATGCTTCAGAGCGTGTAATTTTACTCGCTAATAATTCTTCATTATTAGGCAATGAAGTAAAACCATGGCCGGATTCATCTGCAATTTTAACTAATTCAGCAAAATCATTTTTTTGGATTGGGCGAATAACCATCATAATGCCGCTTACTCCCTTATGTTTATAATGATAAATAAAAGGTGGATATAACCACCTTTATGAGTATTTACAATAAGGCTTTAATTAAGCATTTGCCTTAACAACATCTGCAACAGCTTTTTCAAAACGAGCCATACCTTCACGTATATCTGTATCAGGAATGACTAAAGAAGGTGTGAAACGTACTACATCAGCACCCGCAACAAGTGACATTAAACCATGTGCAGTTGCAGCGACTAAAAATTCTTTCGCTTTGCCTTTATACTGCTCAGTTACTACAGCACCAATTAAAAGACCTTTACCACGAATTTCAGAAAATACATTGTATTTGTCGTTTATTGTAGTTAATAGTTCACGAAATAAGGCTTCTTTTTGTTTTACACCTGATAATACTGTTTCTGTATTAACCGTATCAAATGCTGCTTCAGCAACTGCACATGCTAGTGGATTACCACCATAAGTAGAACCATGCGTGCCTACTTTTAAGTGTTTTGCAATTTCAGTAGTCGTGATCATAGCACCAATTGGGAAACCACCACCTAATGCTTTAGCTGTCGTTAAGATATCTGGTGTCACATCTAAACCCTGATAAGCATATAAATCACCTGTACGGCCAACACCCGTTTGTACTTCATCAAAAATTAATAATGCATTATGTTGATCACATAATGCGCGTACACCTTTAATAAAATCAGCCGTAGGAGAAACAATACCACCTTCACCTTGTAATGGTTCAATCATTACAGCACAGGTATTATCTGAGATAAGTGCTTTAAAGCTTTCTAAGTCGTTGTAATCGGTATGAACAATATCAGCAGGTTTTGGGCCAAAACCATCCGAATAAGCTGTTTGACCACCTACAGTTACAGTGAAGAAAGTACGACCATGGAAACCTTTATTAAATGCAATAATTTGAGACTTTTGTTCTCCAACAGTATCTAATGCCCAACGTCGTGCTAATTTTAGTGCAGCTTCATTTGCTTCTGCACCTGAGTTTGCAAAATAAACTTTATCAGCAAAAGTTGCATCAACTAGCTTTTTAGCCAAACGTAAAGCAGGTTCATTTGCCATTACATTTGAAAGATGCCAAATTTTTTCGCCCTGCTCTTTTAATGCATTAACTAAGGCTGGATGACAATGACCTAAACAATTTACAGCAATACCGCCAGCAAAGTCGATATACTCACGACCTTCCTGATCCCATACACGAGACCCTTCACCCTTTACTGGGATCACGGCTGAAGGCGCGTAGTTTGGTACCATTACTTCATCAAAAAGTGCACGATTTATAGTCATTTTATTTCCTCTGTTAACAAGTAAAGAACTGCTAAATTAAAGCCTTTTACTTTTAATACTGTTCGATAAGGAGATGCATTATTTCAAAAAAAATTACTTTTGTCTCCCTTAGCTTAGGGGCCAAAGCCTTGGTTTATAAGGAAAGCGGGTATAATTTCAATGATAGTGAATAAGTATTTAGCTCAGTTCCAAAAACCAACTCAAAATATAGAATTCAGTAAGAAATAGAAATGCTTTTATAAAACATTGATGGCAAACAATAGATATTACTAATTAAATCAATGATGCTGCATTGTGTTTTTCGAATCTAAACTATGAAGGCTTTGCGCATTCAATGCTCTTTATCTCATCTGTTTTTTAAAGGAATAACAATAACACCCAAATATTGCTAATTTATAATAAATTCTGAAACGATAAAACTCAATATTGCGTCATATTCTTCATGATGCAAGCTTATGAGCTATCCCAAAGATTAATTTTGTAAAAAAGAGAGACTGAATGAATAATCGAAAATAAACTAATAAATAATTTAAAATTTAGCGCTTTTAAAACCTAAAACGTGCAATTTTTATTTACTTCACTAAAGTTGTATTTGTTAATGCTCTATTTTGAGCTGTAGATTGTGTAAACTTGTACTTGCCAATATCTTTAGTTCTGCAACCTGAAAATTATAAATTTTGAACCAAATTTTTACTTCATCGGATTCAACTAAATTATGTTCTTTTAATTTTTTATATTGGCTATAACATTGTGCCTTAGCAACTACTTTTGCTAAATCATCCATCTTCGAAAATGTGATCTTATTAGCTATCTGCTCCATTGAGTGTTGAATAGGCAAATACTTAAAAGACATTTTTTTGATTATTTGACATGACAAAGCAGCTGAGTGTTCAACCATTAGGTTACGTAAACACAAAGGATCAGGTGATAATTCGACCAATGCCGAATGTAATTCTTTTTCTTTATTATCTCGACTATCTTTAGTTTTATTTTGCCATAGGGTTTCAAAGGTCCTGAGATATAAACGCACGATAGCAATTTTTCCAACATCGTGAAACATGCCCAAAACAAAAGCATGAAAAGGGTTAACATCATTCATTTGAGCTAAAGTTTTAGCTGCAATTGCTGTTGTCATTCCGGACTCCCAAAGTTTTCGTTTCAATAAACGAAATGGCATCGTGCTATAAGGAGCCCATTGCTTCAAAGAAAATGTAGGTACTACCGATTTTAAATTCTCTAACCCTAAATATCTTAATGCTAGTGAAGGGCTTTCAACTTTAATCGCTTTTTTAGGGTCTTTATCTTTACGGTATTGTGGCAAATTAATCAACTTAACAATATCATCACTTAACCAAAGTAAATCGTTTACCAAAGGGTCAATTCTACCAACGGATGCTGATGTGACAGCTAGAATGTCTAAAATAGCGGGAATGTTATCTTGTATATTGATAATATCGGTATAAATGTAATCTATATCTTCTAGATAAGTATTAATTTGCTCTTCAATTTCATGATGTAATTGTGAATTGACTTGTGCCATGTATTTGAGTTTTTGTGTATCTTCTTTATTTCTATTTTTTTGTGCTTTTTCTTCCACCTCTAATAAAGTGCGTGATGGCAGTTTTTCACCATAATCTAAATCTAAAGTATGTATATAACCAAGTTGTAGCTGAGCAAAATTATGTCCTAACAATAAATCATGAAATCGACCATATAAAACATCAGCCGTTCCAAGTTGCTTTTTCGACTCGCTCATATCTGTTTATATACCTTAAATATTCGTCATTAACGATACTGTTCAATAAAATTAGCTAATAAATCTATTCCAAATTCAGTTAAAATAGCCTCAGGATGAAATTGTACACCTTCCAATGCTAACGAAGTATGTTTTAGCCCCATCACTTCACTCAATTCATTTTTTTCATTATGACGCCAAGCCGTTATTTCTAATTCCTTAGGTACTGATGAAGGCTCAACAACTAAAGAGTGGTAGCGACAAACAGTTAAAGGCGATGGTAGGTTTTTAAAAACCCCTTGATTATTATGAATGATTTTTGAAGTTTTGCCATGCATCACCTTTTGAGCTCTTATAATATTAGCACCTAATGCTTGTGCTATTGTTTGGTGCCCTAAACAAACACCTAGAATAGGAATTTCACCTTTAAATTGATTAACTAAATCAAGCGAAATACCAGCCTCTTTAGGTGTACAAGGCCCTGGAGATATTACTAAGTATTTAGGTTTTAATACTTTAATTTCCGCACAGCTAATTTCATCATTACGCTTGACTAAAACTTCGACATTAAGACTTTGAAAATATTGAACAAGGTTATAGGTGAAAGAATCATAATTATCTATCATTAATAACATAATAAAGCCCAAGTAAAAAATTTTGATGCGAAAATACGAATTTAAAACAGTGATATAGCAAGTATTAAAATATGAATAATACTTGCTACGATGAGATATTATTATGAACGAGGAATAAAACCAACTGCATCATAAACCGCTTTTAGCGTTTGTTCAGCACGCGCTCCTGCTTTTTCAGCCCCATCGCGCATGATTTCATTTAGTAAAGTTTGGTCTTCCCGGATCTCTTTAAAACGAGCTTGAATAGGCTCAAGCATAGATACAACTGCTGATGCTGTGTCTTTCTTTAGATGCCCATACATTTTATCTTCATATTCAGGCACTAAATCTTCAATAGAGCGTTTTGTCGCTACAGACATAAGCGTTAATAAATTTGAAACTCCTGGCTTTTCTTTGCTATCAAAATAAATACGCGCTTGTTCATCTGAATCAGTCACAGCCTTTTTCAGCTTTTTTTCTATTTTTTTAGGTTCATCTAACAACATGATGTAACCATTTGGGTTTTCATCTGATTTAGACATTTTTTTAGTTGGGTCTTGTAGACTCATTACACGGGCACCAAACTCAGGAATATAAGGTTCAGGCACAGTAAATACATCCCCATAAAGATTATTAAAGCGGTTTGCAATATCTCGCGTTAATTCTAAATGTTGTTTTTGATCTTCACCTACTGGGACTTGAGTTGCCTGATACAGTAAAATATCAGCAGCTTGCAGTACTGGATAACTATAAAGACCAACATTTATATTGTTAGTATTTTTAGCTGACTTGTCCTTAAACTGTGTCATACGATTAAGCTCGCCCATTTGCGCATAACAATTTAATACCCAACTTAACTGCGCATGTTCAGGTACTTGTGATTGTACGAATAAAGCTGATTTTTTAGGATCAATCCCACAAGCTGTATATAATGCAATACCATCTAAAACACGTTCTTTAAGTAATGCAGGATCTTGACGTGTTGTAATGGCGTGTAAATCTACAAGCATGAAATAACATTCACTGCTTTCCTGTAGCGTAAGCCATTGGTTTATCGCGCCAATATAGTTACCTATTGTCATACCACCTGTTGGCTGAATACCACTTAAGACTACGGGCTTGCTCATGTTATTTCTTCACTCTTAAATTTAATTTATAAATATTGGACTAATTTTAATTACTTGTGAGACCTAAGCAAGAAAAAGTTAATTCTGTTTCTATTTTTATTCATATCTCGTGAAATTAAACTTCAGCTAACTCTGAGCGCATCTCATCGATTACCAGTTTATAATCAGCTTGATTAAAAATAGCTGAACCAGCAACAAACATATCAGCCCCAGCTTCTGCAATTTCTTTAATATTATCTACTTTTACACCACCATCAACTTGTAGACGTATGTCAAAACCAGAATCATCTATCAACTTTCTGACTTGTTTTAGCTTATCTAATGTTTGAGGAATAAAAGACTGGCCTCCAAAACCTGGGTTTACCGACATTAATAAAATCACATCAAGTTTATCCATAACAAACTCTAAACATGATAATGGTGTCGCTGGATTTAATACTAAACCTGCCTTGCATCCTAGCTCTTTTATTAATTGTAAACTCCGGTCTATATGCTCACTCGCCTCAGGATGAAATGTAATAATACTTGCGCCCGCTTTAGCAAATTGACTTATCATAGTATCTACAGGTTTAACCATTAAGTGCACATCAATAGGTGCTGTTATCCCATAGCTTCTTAATGCTTTACAGACCATAGGACCAATCGTTAAATTTGGAACGTAATGATTATCCATTACATCAAAATGAACAACATCAGCCCCGGCTTTTAAAACTGCCTCTACATCTTCGCCTAAACGAGCAAAATCAGCTGATAATATTGAAGGAGCAATTAAAAATTTTGACATAATGAATTTATACTCTTAGTTGATATAACTAGCTTTTGCTAGATAATAACACGATGGATCATTTCAGTAATAAAATATTAAATCAAAATAACATTAAAACTGTGATATTAATTATTCATAAATTTAACCTCCACAACTTTAATGAAACCTTAAACTTACCCACGCTTTACAAGCTGTTAACACTCGTTATATATTTATAGATGAACAGCCTAAAATTTGAGATTAATAGCCATTGTAATCTTTATTTAGTTTGGTTAAGCTTTAACCATTGCTAAAACAGAGGGTATTGTTATGAAAGTAAAAAAACAAAAAGGAATATATATAGCATCTTTTATCGCTATTTTTTCTGCTACAACATTTTCATTAGTATCTCATGGCAAACAAATCAATAATCAATGCTGTCCCACAGTGTATAAAACTCAAGTTTCTATATCACAATGCCAAGCGTCTAATAAAAGCTGGTTTTCGTGGCTAACCGGGAATAGCCGTAGTGCCCAATTTCATTACTTAGATTTACTTGAACTTCTCAGTAACTCAGAAAATAAAGATCAAAATAACTCAGCTATTACTAGCCACTTTAAATGAAAACGCTTTTTAGCTTAATCCAAAGTGTTTTAGCCGCTGCATTTGGTGTACAAAGTGAAGGGAAAAGAAGGAAAGATTTTCAGCAATCCTCCCCTAAACAATTAATCGCTATTGGTATCACATTTTTAATTATTTTTATATTTACTGTTATATTTATTGTTAAACTCGTATTACCCTAAACTTTAGGCCCAAATTTCATTCCTTTTGGCATATATAATGCCATAATTTCATCAACTTTTTTTCGAGACCCTCCTTTAGGACTTATAGTACGTTTAACTTGAATCGTATCAAGCTTTGCTTGCTGATAAATTTTACGAGTTAAAATAGTATCGTGATTCGATATCAAAACAGGAATATTCGCGTCAAAAGCACTTCGTTCTGCAAGATTTGCCAGTTGAGCTTGATCATCAAAGTTAAACCCACCTTTTGCATATGATGTAAATGAAGCTGTCTTACTTAAAGGCACGTAAGGGGGATCACAATAAACCACGGAGTTTTTAGGTAAGTTCGCAAATACGTCAGTATAGCTCTGACAGGTAAAAGTTACTTTTTGAGATTTTTCAGCAAAAAAGAAAAGTTCTTTTTCAGGAAAGTAAGGTTTTTTATATTTACCAAATGGTACATTAAATATACCTTTCAAATTATAACGGCACAATCCATTATAACCATGTCGATTCATGTACAAAAATAAAATAGCTCTTTCGTAAATATCCTGACATTCATTAAATTGTTTTCGATAAGCATAATATGCTTCATCATGATTATTAAGGTCTACAAAAAGTTTCTTAGCATCCAAAATAAATTCATCGGGCGATGCTTTTAACTCTTTATATAAATTAATTAAATCAGCATTTATATCATTTAAGACATAATGTTCAAAATCAGAGTTTAAAAAAACCGAACCAGCTCCCATAAATGGCTCAACCAAGGTGCTAGCTTCAGGTAAACGCTTGTTAATTTCTTCAACTAAGCTATATTTTCCACCTGCCCACTTTAAAAAAGCCCGAGTTTTTTTCATTTGTTATGTATGTGCCTTTTTAATAGCTTTAATATTGATAGATCAAGCTCGGGATTTTACACTACTCTTTACTATTTGAGTAATGCAATTTCTTGTTTAATATTTTTAATTGATTTACTGAAAGGCTGTAATTTCTCTAATTTAAGGGCTAGAGATTGTTTATATTCTTGACTTTGAATCATACTACTAAAAGGTCCAATAGTAATAACCCACCAACTTCCCCCATATCTTTTACTCTTATAGATTTTATATGCTTTTAACTCATGATCATCAATAAATTTTTGCAATAAACTTTCTTGACTTACACCGATTAACTGCAACATGACTAAAGGGTCTTCTTGTTTAAGAAACCAAGCATTATCATAGTTATTAACATTAATAGCTGAATTCTTTATCTGGCTTTTGTTTAGCTCGGCTTCATCATTCTTATTTTTTACAATCTGCTCAGCTATTACTAATTTTTGATCATTCTTTTGTTTTGTAGCTACAGGTGTTTCTTTAGTTAACTCTGAATATTTTTTTTGCTGTTGATGATCTACTTTACTAAATGATTCATCTATAAGGTCAACAGAAACACGCTCAGGCTCTTTTTTAACTTCAACCGGAACTGCGATATTTTTTGACTTAATTAAACCTTTAGAATTGACAACCTTTTCTTCTTTATTCGATAAACTAACGATATTTTTTTTATTTATTACTGGTTCATTTATTGTAAGTATTTTTTCACTTGTTTCTCTCAATCTTAACTTTAAAGCATCTTGATCTTTGTCTTGTGATAATTTATTAAACAAGAATGAAAGTAGTATTGTTATAAGCACAACAAAAAGTAACGAAAGTATCATTAATATATGCTTATTTTTTTTCTTAATCACTGCATTTTTAGTTGGTTCCCAAGCTAATAATAATGCTGGATTACCTAATGCTGCATCTACGAACGCCTTAAATACGGGTTCATGCTTATTTGGCAAGTCAACAAAATACATAGACATAAGTGCAATACTTTCATCATATGATAAAGCTTCAAAGTAAATATTTGCTGATTTTTTAAATGTTACTTTTGAAGTAGATGCAGATAATACATAAAAAGCATTTTCAGTGATTTCTGAAATATGCTCTATTTCATCAATTAACTCTTCACTTAAAAAGTGTATGTCATCAATAACTAAAACAGTATTTGAACAAACTTGTTGCTCTAATAATTGAATATAATTGTCACTTAAGGATTTATGATAATCTATTAGAGGGTTAGTAAATAACTGCTCTAACAACTGTGAAATGACTTGTTGCTCAGTTACACGAGGCGTTAATTGTAGGTAAACCTTATTAAAATCCAGAAACTTATCAGTGACAAATGACTCTAACAAGTAACTTTTGCCTAATCCAGAACTACCTAATAAACAAATGAGTGATTGACCATATTCATATTGTAATTCGATACGGTCAATTAATGACTGTCTACTAGGTAAAATTTGAACTTGCATTAAAAAAGCCTAAAAAAGTGCTTTTAATTGTTGTTCAGTTACATCCGACTCTAAAGCACAACGTCCAAACTCGATTGGCAATATAAATCTAATTGTTCCTTTCAAATTCTTTTTATCTTTTTTCATATGGCTAATAAAGTCTTTATACGACATTTCATCAGGTGCTGCGATTGGTAAATCAAAAGAAGATAATAATTTAATTACTCTGTTAACATCCGTATCCAATAAATTCCCTCTCAACTTTGCCAACTTACAGGCCATAACGATACCCGCAGCAACAGCCTCCCCATGAAGCCAAACCCCATAACCCATTTGAGCTTCAATCGCATGACCAAATGTATGCCCTAAGTTTAATAACGCTCTTATACCAGATTCTTTTTCATCTAAAGCAACTATATCGGCTTTAATTTGGCAACAACGTTGAATAATATGCTGTATCGCTGTTTTATTAAGTGACTTTAGTGAATCAACATTATTTTCTATATATAGAAACAATTCTGTATCATAAATTAACCCATACTTTATCACTTCAGCCATACCCGCTGAAAATTCACGAGACGCTAAAGTCGATAAACTATTAGTATCAATGAATACAGCAGAAGGTTGATAAAAAGCACCTATCATATTCTTACCAAGAGGATGATTAACTGCAGTCTTACCGCCTACAGAAGAATCAACTTGAGATAAAAGTGTTGTTGGCACTTGAATAAATGGCACTCCTCTTTGATAGCATGCAGCAACAAAACCTGTTAAATCACCAATAACACCACCACCTAGAGCGACTAAACACGTGTCTCTACCGCAATTATTTTGCAATAAAAATGCATTGATTTTTTCAAACGAGGAAAGTGTTTTAAATTGTTCACCATCGGGTAATATAAAAGTTAAAGGGGATAAATGATTTATCTTAGATTTGAAAGTTTCGAGATAGAGGGGAGAAATTGTATCATTAGTGACAATAACAGGACGACAATCACCAATAAACTTTTTAAGTTGCAACTCATTGTGCATAACACCTGGTGCAATAAAAATAGGATAGCTACGCTCACCTAAATTAACATTTAACTCAAGCATAACGTAGCTCCTGCTAGTACTTTTACTTTATTTTCATTTTAAAATTAAAAATCAAGTTTTGCTATAATTTGATTTGCAACAACTTTTGCACTTTGCTCATCAGTACGAACTACAAAATCCGATACTTCTTCATAAAGAGGGTTTCGTTCATCAGCTAAACGCTCTAAAACCTCTTTAGGATCTTCCTTAGTTTGCAACAAAGGACGCTTTTTATCCCGTTGTGTACGTGCAACTTGTTTCTCGATTGGAGTTTCAAGGTAAACTACAATACCGCGGGCAGAAAGCTTATTGCGCACATCTTTGCTAATTACCGAACCACCACCAGTAGCAAGTACAATACCCTGCATTTCTGTCAAATCAGAAATAACACCTTCTTCACGACGTCTGAAACCATCTTCACCTTCGATGTCAAATACCCATGCGATTTCAGCACCGGTTCTACGTTCGATTTCCTGATCGGAATCGAAAAATTCAAGATGTAATTGGTCTGCCAAATGACGACCAATTGTGCTTTTACCTGCGCCCATTGGGCCCACTAGAAATATATTACGTTTTTCAGCCATATCTTTAGTACAAACGAACTCTAATTAAATAATAAAATAACCCCGTCCTACGACATGGCCCCAAAAATTAAGGATGTGATTATCTCAGTAATTGAATAGGTATATCAAGTTAAATAAATAAAAAAAGACCTGTTAAGGTCTTTTTTTATTTAACAATGCTAAACATAGCACTGAATATCGATTTATTAGCTAGAGAGAGTTATTTATAATTTTTGGAGTTACAAAAATAAGTAGCTCTTTCTTCTCATTGAATTCACTCGTAGTTCTAAATAAATAGCCTAAATAAGGTATATCTCCTAATAAAGGAACCTTTTTAGTCGAATTGACAATCTGCTGCTGAAAGATCCCGCCTAATACAACAGTTTGCCCATTATTAACTAAAACTTGAGTTTCAATTCGTTGAGTATTGATTGCAGTTGCTGGGCCAGTTGGAGTTGAAACAGTATCCCCTCTCGTATCCTGTGTAATAATCAGATCTAATATAACCTTATTATCTGGCGTAATGTGTGGTGTCACTTCTAAGCTTAAAACCGCTTTTTTAAAGGTTACAGTTGTAGCACCACTAGAAGCAGCTTGCACATATGGGATTTCAGTCCCTTGCTCAATGCGTGCTTTTTTCTGATTAGCTGTTGTTATACGTGGACTTGCTATGATCTCTGCTTTATTTTCTTGTTCTAAAGCAGTTAACTCTAAGTCAATTAATGTTCCATCTGCTAGTTTAGCTATATGCATGCCTATACTGCCCGCAGGATTACTGACAGCTAAGTTTACATTTAAACGCTCAGCTAAAGGAGGAATAGTGCCATTGGCAACTTTCTCAGCACCAGCAAGTGTACCAGCAATCCCATTGGCATTTTGTTGATCGCTAAACCCCCATTTAATACCTAAATCCTCTTGCACATTATCAGTTACAGTAACCATACGAGATTCAATCAGCACTTGTTTTACAGGTATGTCTAATACATCAACCATGCGTCGTACACTTTCAATACTTTTTGCCGTATCTTTTAACAATAAGGTATTAGTTCTTTGATCAACCGCAACGCTACCTCGACTTGACAAAATAGTATTACTGTCTGTTTTAAGTAAATTTACAAAGTCTTCTGCTTTAGCATAATTAAGCTGAATATACTCACTATATAGTGGCTCCAAATCTTCAACTTGCTGTTTAGCTTTCAATTCTTTAGCTTCTCTTGCGGCTAACTCCTCCGTCGGAGCCACCATCAAGATACTCCCATCCATACGTTTATCTAAGCCTTTTACTTTCAATACAATATCTAAAGCCTGATCCCATGGCACACCGTCTAATCTAAGAGTGATGTTTCCTGAAACGGAGTCGCTTGTAACTAAGTTAAAACCATTATAATCTGCGATAATTTGTAACACTGAACGTATTGCAATATCTTGAAAATTCAGAGACATTGGCTTGCCTTGATAATCTTTACCACTTCCTAAGAAGCTTTTTTTAGATTCATCTTTCTCAACGGTAAGTGTAAAAATATTATCCAATTGCTGATAATTGTAATCAAAACCAGTTGTTGTATCTATAACAATGCGACTATTAGCACCATCTTTAAAAGTCTCTATTGTGCTAACAATAGTACCGTAATCAAGTACATCTAATTGATATAATAAATCATCTAAAATATCAGTATTATGAAACTCAACAACAACTTTTCCAGCTTCCTCTCTTACGTCAATCGCAGCCATATTTTCTTGCATAAATATGAGAACTCTCGCTTCGCCTTTTTCACCTCTTCTAAAATCTACGGCTTGAATTTTATTTATGTAAGTTTGAGCATCATCTACAATTGAAGCTTCGGCAACATCCTGTGTCGGATTATCTGAAACATGTAAATAAAATAAATTTTTATCAGTTCTCGTTTGATATATTTTTAGGTAATCTAAAAAGACTGTAACTTTAAAGCCGTCATTTTTAAATTCACTAACAACTTTTTTAACTCCAGCTTTATTAATCAAAACTTCGCCAAGATTTTCTTCATAATCGGCTTCATCAAAAAATAACTCTATTCTTGCTGGTTCACTAAAAACCTGAATTTTTGGTTCAATATAAATTTCTTCATCAAAGACAAATTCTATTTCAGTTTCACCTTCTAACAAAGGGTTATAACGAACGTCATACAATAAAGGTACTGCACTTGCTGTTGTTACAAATAGCATAGTAACCATGGCAAAAAATACCGATATAAAGCGATTCAGTTTTGTAGTTTTCTTGTGCATACAAGACCCTTTTTTATTATTCAGATGCATCAGTAGCCTCCACGATTTCAACTTTCGTCAGGCGTTCTTTCCAACATCCTGCACCATCTGGTATTAATTCTAATAATTCAATAAAACTGCTATGAACTTGCAATACTTTCCCATGATATAGTCCCATAAAATTATCTCGTGTCACTCTATGTAATGTATCATCAGAAGCTGTAATTAAAGCCCAAGTTTCTTTACCTGCCCCTAAGGTTCCTCTCATCATAATATTATCAAGAGGGTACCTTTCTAAAGGCTCTTTCTTTCGTCTGGGGTCAGGATGAAGGCAGTTTTGTATTTGTAACAATTTATCTTGTATCACTTCTGGTTTTGGGGCAACAAATGGACTACGTAAATCAGCAGTACTATAAGCAAAATGCTCGAATTTTTTTATTTCAGGGATAGGTTCAATTCGAGCGACAGTACTTGCCTGAACTTTATTGATGAATTCCTGCTGTTCAGTTGTATCATCGAAACAACCGCTTAAACACAATGGTAATACAACATAAAAAAGTTTATTCATTATTGCACCTCTTTATAGCGATAGGTTTTTGCAATAACACTAAACATTAAACGTCCGGTTCCATCGGGCTTTATACTAAAATCATGTAAGCTTACTATTCTAGGAAGTAATGAAACTTTACTCACAAACTCTCCAAACTCATGGTATTGCCCAACAACCTCAATTTTAATAGGTAATTCGGTATAAAACTCTTTTTCTATTTCAGGCAACCAACCCACTTTATTAAAAATAAGTCCACTTGTTGTTCCCACATATGATAAATCATCCAAGGTTCCTGGAATTTCACTTGAGGTTGGAAGTCGTTTCAATAACTTTGAAAACTTATCTTCCATTTCAATCATTTGCTGTTTGTAAACTTCTAAATTAGATGCGACGCCATATTTTGCTTTAAATGTATTTCTGAGTTCTGTTTCTTTATTTAGAGCACTTTCATAACCACTTACTTCATCAGATACAAATAAGTTATAGGTTAAAAGTGCAACAACAGCAGCAACAATAATACTTGCAATGAACTTAACCGCAAGTGGCCAACTTCCTATATTTTCTAGGTCTAACTCATTAAAATCAATATCAGCTATCGCTTTTAAATCAATATTCATTGTTTAACCTCACCTATTTTTTCATAAGGTTTTACAGTAAATTGCATATTAAAATCACTTAGCAGCCTTGCTTGTTGTTCACCTGCAATAATGTCTTTTAAAGTGGCATCTTGAAATAAGTATGAGTTTTCTAAATGACGTAACATTCTTGATAATCTATTATTAGACTCACTTTTACCTATAATTTGAATCGCATTGTCACGTCGCTCTAATTTTGTTAAATAAACACCTGAAGACACGACTGTTGCTATTTCATCCATAATTTGCGTTCCCAAATTTCGATTACTCTGCAACTCTTCAATTAACCGCATTCTTTGTTGTAAGTTATCTTTTTTCTTATCTAACTCTTTAATTTGAGCAATTCTCTTGTCAAGTATAGATATCTCAGCAGTTAAAAACTGGTTCCTTTTTATTTGACCATCTTTCATTTCACCGTAAACCATACTGATAGCAAAAACAGAACCAAATGAAATTAATGTTACTAAAAAAAGTATAGATAAAAATTGTTTCTGTGCTTCTTTTCTTGAGGCTTCGCGCCATGACAGTAGATTTATATGTGGCATGCAGAAAAACTCCTCAAAGCAAGACCTGATGCAACAGCCAGTTGAGCACGGTGCTTATCTAGTAACTCACGATCGAGTTCAGGAGATAGCTCCATCTCAGAAAAAGGGTCTATGATGATTGAATGTATTCCTAATTCATCGATTAACAAACGATCTATACCTTGAATCAAAGAAGTGCCACCTGATAATACAATATAGTCTAGTTGCTCATTACCACTGGTTGTCAAAAACATTTGCACAGCTCTACGTACTTGCTGCAAAAAAGTTGTCTGAAAAGGAGCTAAAACTTCAAAAGTATAGTTTGGAGGTAAATCACCCGTAATCTTAGCTTGTTCGGCTTCATCAAAACTTTTGTTATAATATGAAACGATTGTTTTAGTATATTGTTCACCACCAAAAACTTGGTCTCTGGTGTAAATTGTTTTTCCTTTTTGTACAACGCTAAATAGCGTAGTTGAAGCGCCAACATCAATAAAAGCAATAATTTTTTCTTCGGCATCTTCTGGCAGTGTATTTTTACAAAGAGAAATTGTCCGACTTAAAGCATAAGATTCAACATCAACAACTTTAGGTTCAAAACCTCCGGCATCTAATGCTCCGGCTCTTGCTTCAACGCTTTCAGTTCTTGCTGCAGATAATAATACATTTACTTTTGATGGATCCGCTTCATTAATGTCCAACTTTTCAAAGTCCAAACTAACTTCATCCAAAGGATAAGGAATTAAACTATCAGCTTCAATTTCAATTTGAGATTCAAGTTCACTATCAGATAATGAAACATCCATAAAAATAACTTTCGTAATAACTGTTTGACCCGAAACAGCTACTGCCGCGTGAGTTACAGATCTAGGCATTTTTTTACGAATTTTGTTAATCACTCGCCCAACAGACTCAATATCTTGAATTGAGCGTTCAACCATGGCCCCTTTAGGCATAGGTTCAATCGCAAATGATTCGAGTCTGTATAACTCATTTTTTTTGCTGAGTAACACAGCTTTGACCGAATGAGATCCGATATCAATCCCGACCATCCAGGATATTGGTTTCTTAAATAATTGACCTAACATAACCTAACGCTAACCTTTTTTTATAATTTTAATAAGCTTATAAAATGTTGTTAAAAAATTTTATTCATTTATTAATCAATATATACTAGCAGTCTTGCCCCAAAAATGGGAGTTTATTTAGGGAATTTTCAGTGACATTGTTAAAAAATATTTTACGTTTCATTATCATATCAACGGTTATAGGGCTCTTAACCTTACTAGGACTCTACTATTACGTGAAATCTGACATCCCTAGTGTTGATATTTTAAAAGACGTTCAATTACAAACTCCTATGCTTGTTTACACAAAAGACGGCAAACTTATTAATCAATTTGGTGAAAAACGACGCATACCTGTAAAAATTGATGAAATACCTCAGACATTAATCAATGCATTTTTAGCAACAGAAGATAGTCGTTTTTATGAACATTTTGGTATTGACCCTATTGGTATAATACGTTCTGCAATTGTTTTAATTACGACAGGACAAAAAAAGCAAGGCGCCAGTACAATTACAATGCAGCTTGCAAGAAATTTCTTTCTGACACGCGAAAAAGCTTATATTAGAAAAGTTAAAGAAATTTTTATAGCCATGCATATAGAGAGCTTACTCTCTAAAGATGAAATTCTGGCTTTATATTTAAATAAAATAGAGCTTGGTAATCGAGCTTTTGGCATAGGTGCAGCAGCACAAGTTTATTATGGTAAAAGTTTAAATGAACTTTCATTACCTGAAATGGCTATGCTTGCAGGCTTACCTAAAGCCCCTTCAGCACTTAACCCAATTAGAAATCCAAAACGAGCAAAGTCCAGAAGAAATATTGTTTTAGGTAGATTATTATCTGAAAACCACATAACAGAAAGCCAATATGAAAATGCGATAAAACAACCCATTACAGCACGTTTCCATGGTGCTGAAATTGAAATTTCAGCACCATATATTTCTGAAATGGTTCGAGCTGAAATGGTTAAGCGTTATGGTTTAGAAAATGCGTATAATAATGGTTATCGTGTATATACAAGTATAACATCAGGTTTACAATTAGCAGCCCAGTATGCTGTCACAAATAATTTACAACAATACGATTTAAGACATGGATATCGTGGACCCAAACTTTATTTGTGGAATTCAGATGAGGAAGAACAATGGCACCCAACTGATATTCTAAAACATTTAAAATCAATAAAAGAAGTCGCTAACTTAAAAGCTGGTGTTGTTACCGCCGTATTTGAAACGAGTATTCAAGTACTGCTTAAAGATGGTCACTTTGTCACTGTGCAATGGGATGGTTTAAAATGGGCAAGACCTTATATCAACGATAATCGCCAAGGGAAGCCACCCAAAACTGCAATAGATATTCTTAATACTGGCGCGCAAATTTGGCTTCTTGAGCAAGATCAATCACAATATACGCTTAGCCAAATACCTGACGCCTCTGGCGCTTTGGTTTCTCTCAACCCACAAAATGGTGCTATCCTTGCTATTATTGGTGGCTACAGCTTTAAATTAAGCCAATATAACAGAGCAGTTCAAGCAAAACGCCAAGTGGGTTCAAATATAAAACCATTTATATACTCTGCAGCTATCAATAACAATTATACTTTAGCTAGCATCATGAATGATGCAGCGATTCATCAATGGGATAAAAGTCAAGGCATCGCGTGGCGACCTAAAAATAGTCCTGAAAAGTATGTTGGGCCAATACGCGTTAGACGCGCATTAGCTCAGTCAAAAAATGTTATTTCAGTAAGGTTATTACGTGGTGTTGGTTTAAATAAAACTGCAGATTATTTATTAAACTTTGGCTTTAAAGCCCAGGATATACATAGAAATGAAACCCTTGCACTAGGGAGTGCCTCTTTAACACCATTAGAGTTAGCAACAGGAATGGCAACCTTTGCCAATGGCGGGCATTTAATTGAACCTTATTTCATTAGTAAAATAGACGATGCTTTCGGCAATGAATTATTTAAAGCAAAACCACTCATCGCTTGCCTCACTTGTAATGAGCAAGAAATCAAAGACACTGTTGAATATGCGCCTCGTGTTATTAGCAAACAAAATGCATTTTTAATAGCAAACGCGATGACAAGTACTATTTGGGGTGGTGGAAATTGGACTCATAAGACAGGTTGGAACGGTACAGGGTGGCGAGCACAAAAACTCAAACGCAGAGATCTCTCAGGTAAAACAGGCACTACTAATAATCAGGTTGATACTTGGTTTACAGGGTTCAATCGCAACATACTTACAACCACTTGGGTTGGGTTCGATAACCCAGGTAAATCTCTCGGAAAAACAAAAAGCAATAGTAACTTAGGAAAAAACCAAGTCTCAGGCACTGAAGCAGGCGCCAGAACAGCTCAACCAGCTTGGGTGGACTTTATGCAATATGCATTAAAAGAACAACCTATTGCTCCAATAGAACAGCCTGAGGGCTTAGTTTCAGTAAGAATAGATTTAAAAACTGGATTATTAAGTCACAAAACAGATTATACAAGTCGTTTTGAATACTTTATAAAAAATACAGCTCCTACACAATACATACAAGATAGTGAGCCTGCTATTTTTGAAGACAATAATGAAGGTAAAGTTGTCGAAGAAGAAGAGCTATTTTAGACGCTTAGCCGAATTCATTTTACGCATTTGTTTTCCTTTTAAATGAGTTTTTAATGTCAAACCGAGCATATAAATCTAAATGGTATAAAACAGCCACCTAAAATCTGCAACATTGATTTCAGATAGGATATTTTTCATGAAAGTTAAATTAGATAATAGAAAAAACATAATGGATTGAAGAGAAATAGCTAAAATAAAATTGATTGTAATATTGAATGAAAAACCATCAAGAGATGTTGTATTTGAATAAGTATTCTAAAGTTAAGGCAAACTAAACTAATTTAATAAAAAACCGTGACA
Organism: Pseudoalteromonas denitrificans DSM 6059; assembly: GCF_900112265.1. Classification (GTDB taxonomy): domain Bacteria; phylum Pseudomonadota; class Gammaproteobacteria; order Enterobacterales; family Alteromonadaceae; genus Pseudoalteromonas; species Pseudoalteromonas denitrificans. Next base: position 55,833 of record NZ_FOLO01000011.1, read on the forward strand.
AAGCACGGTTTTTAACATTAATAATTACTTTAAAAAGTAAAAATTAAGCTTCAGCAATAACAACAACTTTAATCGTAGCTGTTACGTCTGAATGTACTTGAATAGCAACATCAAATTCACCCAACTCACGGATTGTACCTAGAGGAAGACGAACTTCAGATTTAGCAACTGGAACACCAACAGCAGAGATAGCATCAGCGATATCGCGAGTACCGATTGAACCGAATAACTTACCTTCATCACCAGCTTTAGATACTAAAGTAACTTCAGCTAATGCAGCAAGTGTATCAGCACGCATTTCTGCAGCTGCATGTTGTTCAGCAATTTTAGCTTCTAATTCTGCACGACGTGCATCAAAAGTTTCAATGTTTGCTTTAGTTGCAGGAACTGCTTTACCTTGTGGGAAAAGGAAGTTACGAGCATAGCCCGATTTAACTGCAACTTGATCGCCTAGAGTACCTAGGTTAGCGATCTTGTCTAATAAAATAATTTGCATTTATCCACACCTTAAAAAATGTTGAACCGCTGCTTACTTATGTAAGTCAGTGTATGGAAGAAGGGCTAAGTAGCGAGCGCGTTTGATAGCGGTAGCTAGTTGACGCTGATATTTAGCGCTAGTACCAGTAATACGACTTGGTACAATTTTGCCACTTTCTGTAACATAGTTTCTAAGAGTAGCTAGATCTTTATAATCTATTTGTTGTACGCCTTCCGCTTTAAAGCGGCAGAACTTACGACGTCTGAAATAACGTGCCATGAGATAAATCTCCTAAACTAATTCTGTTAATTTGTTGTGCATGTAGAACTAATTGACTTAATCCATTTCGACCTTCATGGCGGTTTAAAAACCCCATTACAGCCAATTCTTGCCCAACTTCTAAATTCTGAGTATGTTCAACAATAGAATGACCACTAGCAACAACTTGAATTCGAACATAACTATTACGGTTAAATCCTGCTTCCATTTGTTGAGATCTGTGTTCCAACACTAAAATACAATGTGGGATACCAGCTGGGCTTTGGCTAAATTTAGGTGTTTTACATAAAACACCCGAAATATTCAGCTCATTCATATTGCCTTCATTACTCAACAACGATTAAGCTGCTGCTGCAGGAGCTGCTTCTTTTTTCTCTTCTCTTGCAAGAGGAGAAGCTTCAGTTACTGCGTTTTTAGTACGAATAACTAAACTACGTAGCACTGCATCGTTGTAACGGAAAGTAGTTTCAAGCTCGCTTACTACTTCAGATGTTGTTTCAACATTCATTAGAACATAATGTGCTTTATGAAGTTTGTTTATTGGGTAAGCCAGTTGACGACGACCCCAATCTTCTAGACGGTGAATAGTACCGCCAGCTTCAGTGATTGAACCTGTGTAACGTTCGATCATTCCTGAAACTTGTTCACTTTGATCTGGATGAACCATGAATACGATTTCGTAATGACGCATGGGTATTCCTTACGGTTAATTAGCCTTTTATCGTTCGACCGGTCGATTTAAGGCAAGGAACTAATATTAAGTTGGTCGAAAGAGCGCGTATTTTACACAGGTTTAATATATTCTGCAATCTATGAATGTTTTTTATTCTAGCTCATTATTTTTCACTTTAAAAACACATTAATGAAAACAAAGTAGAAAATATAAGCATTATTTATTAAGTACTTACTGAGTTGATCTAGATCAAATTTTATCTTTTTTCTTAAGTTAAGGTGTGCCCAAAAAGGAATAGTCAAAAGGTTCACCATGAAAAAAATACTTCTAATACCAATTTTTATGAGTTTATTACTACTATCAAACTCAGGAAATTCAAAAGCACTATCTACTGAACAAGCTATTAGTACAGCAGGCTCACAGCGCATGCTGAGCCAGAGGATAGCTAAAAACTACATTTTGATTTCAAGTCGTATTACACCTGATGAAGCAACAGAAGAATTAGATGAAAGTGCTGCAAATTTTGAAATGAATCTGCACAAACTAAAAATATCAATTCAAGATGATGCTATGTCTAAAAAAGCTTTACAAGAACTGAACAAGGGATGGCGAGAATTTAGAGAATTTGCGTTAAGGGAACCTAAACGAGAAAACACACCAGAAATTGTTAAACGAAGTGGCGAGTTATTAAACTTAGCAAATAATTTAGTTATTGCATTAGAGTTTAAGTCAGCTACAAAAAGTGCCGTCTTAATAAATATTTCTGGTCGACAACGTATGTTATCACAGCGTTTAGCAATGTTTTATTTAGCGGGCTTCAGTGGTTATAATGAAGATAAATATCACGAAGAAATGCGAGATACGGCAAAAGAATTTTCCGATGCCTTAGTATACCTGATTGATATTCCTGAAAACCCAGAGCAGATAAAAACTGCTTTAAATGATGTAAATAATCAATGGTCTTTTTATCAATCTCGCTTTATAAAGAAAAAGAAAGCGCGATATGTGCCCAGAGTGATCCAAGTGATCACTGAAACAATTTTACAAGATATGGATCAAGTGACTGAACTTTATAAACGAGAAGATTTTGCTAAAACGATATTTAGCGAAAGCATGAAAATAGCTTTATAAGCTAAATATATGAAGTGGTCTATAACCCTGAGTTTTAGCCACTTCTCATTTTTATTTAAAGAGACCTCTGCCTTAAGACTTCAAACAAACAAATGCCAGTTGCTACAGAGACATTTAAGCTCGAAACCGTACCAACCATAGGTATCTTAACTAATGAATCACAATGCTCGCGCGTTAAACGGCGCATGCCAGTACCTTCAGCCCCCATTACAATGGCGATAGACCCCATTAGCTTTGCATCAAATACGTGAGTATCAGTTTCACCCGCCGTACCTACAACCCAAACTCCTTGTTCTTTAATTTCTCTTAAAGTACGCGCTAAATTTGTCACTTGAATAAGTGGAATTGTTTCTGCTGCACCACAGGCTACTTTTCGAGCAACACCATTTAATTTAGCTGAATTATCTTTTGGTACAATGATAGCATCAACACCAGCAGCATCAGCACTGCGCAAACAGGCACCTAAATTATGAGGATCAGTGATACCGTCTAAAATAAGAAAAAAAGCATTTTCATTGTTTTTAGATTTTTCAACTAGAATTTCATCTAAATCTTTTTCACTAAATTTTTTACCCGCTTTTACTTTTGCAATAATACCCTGATGTTGCTCACCCTTTGCTTTTTCATCAAGTGTTTTTCTGTGCATAAACTGAATAGAAACACCAAACTCTTTTGCAGTTTCTAACACAGGAGTTAAACGTTTATCATCACGACCTTTGAGTGCATATATTTCAATAAAACGTTCTGGCTCAGCATTTAAAATTGCTTCAACCGAATGAAATCCAAAGATTAATTCATTACTCACTTGCTCTTCTCTCCTCTACCCTTTTTCACTAGAACGCTTACGTGCATTTTTACCTGGGCGCTTTTTCTTTGCTTTAGACTTTGTTTTTGACTTTTTAGCCTGCTTGTTACCAGTCTTTGAATCAGTTTGAGCTGTTTTACGTTTATTAGGCTTACGTTTTTTATTTTTACTAGGTGGCTTTTTATGATCTCTAGTATTTTCTTGTTCATCTGGATTTCCATCATCATTTTTTCGAGATGAAATTTTAGGAATTTGTCCAGATTTAAGTTGTTCTCTAACACTTTTTTTAGCCGGAGTATATCTGCGAGGAGATATAGGAGATGCACTACTATTTTGTTTACGACGACGTGCATATCTATCAACAACTGCATCTTCAGCTAAAATAAGATTAATACGTCTTTGCTCTAAACTAACAGATACTACACTTACACGTACTTTATCGCCTAAACGATATACTTTTTTAGAGTTTTCACCAATTAATAGATGTTTAGCACCATCAAACTGGAAAAAGTCATTAGTAAGTGAAGTAATATGAATTAGGCCATCAATATAAAGTTCATCCAAACGGATAAATAAACCAAAACTCGTCACCGATGAAATCACACCAGTAAACTCATCACCAACATGGTCTTGCATAAATTCACACTTTAGCCAGTCAGCAACTTCTCTTGTTGCATCATCGGCACGACGCTCTGTTTTAGAACAGAGTTCACCTAATTGATTTACCTCATCAGGGTTATAAATATATTCACCAGAAGTTTGCTGGCCTTGCCCCTTTATCACGCCTTTAATTGCACGGTGTACAACTAAATCAGGATAACGGCGTATCGGTGACGTAAAGTGAGCATATGCTGGTAAAGATAACCCAAAATGACCAATATTACCTGACTGATAAACAGCTTGTTTCATTGAACGTAATAACATTACTTGGATCAACTCGACTTCAGGTCTTTGACCAAGTTTTTCAATACACTGTGTTATTTCTTTAGGGCTTGGCTCTTCAGGTAATGGATTTTCAATACCTAACTCACCTAAGAACTTTCTAAAATTCGATAACTTTTCAGGATCCGGTTCATCATGAACACGGTATAACGCACTGGCTTCATGCTTTTCAAGTAAACGTGCCGCCGACACATTTGCTAAAATCATACATTCTTCAATTAATTTATGTGCATCATTACGTTCAATTGTAGTCACAGCTTCAATTTTACGATGGGCATTAAATACGAACTTAGGCTCTACTGTTTCAAACTCAATTGCACCACGATTTTGGCGGGCTGATTTCAGCGCAAAATACATTTGATATAGATTTTGTAAATGCGGCACAACATTTTGACTTGCTGCAATTTGTTGTTCATCACCTTTTAAAATTGCAGATACTTGCGTATACGTCATACGTGCATGTGAATTCATTACAGCTTCGTAGAACTTATAACCCGATAAGCGTCCTGCTTCTGAAATGGTCATTTCTGCCACTAAACATAAGCGGTCTACTTTTGGATTTAATGAACATAAACCATTTGATAATACACGCGGTAACATAGGTACCACTTGCTCAGGAAAATAAACCGAGTTACCACGATTAATTGCCTCTTCATCTAATGCTGAGTCTTTAGGTACATAATGCGATACATCTGCAATTGCGACCCACAAACGCCAACCGCCTGATTTTTTAGGTTCACAATAAACGGCATCATCAAAATCACGAGCATCTTCACCATCTATGGTTAATAGAGGTATATCACGTAAATCAATTCGACCTTGCTTTGCTGACTCTTCAACTTCTTCGGCTAAAGGTGCAACTTGCGCTTCAACCTCTTTAGGCCATACATATGGAATATCATGGTTACGCAGTGCGACCTCTATTTCCATACCTGGTGCCATATGATCGCCAATCACTTCAATCACTTTAGCGACAGCATCCATACGTGGACTTGGTCTTTGTGTTATTTCGACTTGTACCATTTGATTATGGCGAGCGCCTTTTTCACTACCAGGTAAAATCATAATATTTTGTGTAATACGCGGATCTTCAGGGATCACTAATGCCATACCATGATCAACAAAGTAACGACCAACTATCGGCGCTCTTTGCCCTTCAATAACACGTACTATACGTGCATCACATTTACCCCCTCTGCCTTTTGATGCCGGTTTTGCCAGCACGACATCACCATGTAAAACGGTTTTCATTTGATGTTTAGGAATAAACCAATCTTTGCCACCGGCTTCTAATTCTAAAAAACCAAAGCCATCTCTATGACCTAAAACCTTGCCTTTAACTAATTCTGATTCATCAATAATGCAGTAGCATTTATGTTTATTAAAGAAGATTTGCCCATCGCGTTCCATTGCGCGCAAACGACGTTTCAAACCGATTTCACGTTCTTCATCTTGCACAGAAAGCTCTTCACACAATTCATTAAAACGCGCAGGTTTAGAGCGGCTTTGCATGTGGGCTAAAATAAATTCCCGGCTAGGCACTGGATTATCGTATTTTTCTTGTTCTCGAGTTAGAAATGGATCCTGATCAGACATTAAAAGGCTTTTTGAATTAAATATGTTGTTATTTTAAACCAAAAGCAAACAATGAGACAGGATAAGTTGAAATTAGACACTACTGCATACAGTATTTTTAAGTAAAATAATTTACGATACTATAAAAAAGGACTTTAGCTCTTGGCATTATTAATTTTTAAAGCGATTTTCGTGCACGCTTAATCACACTTGCAGGCATTTTTTTAGCTAATGTATTTAATAACTGATCAATTTTATCATGTGTTTTTTTATCCGCTGTTATTGAATTAAATAACCAATGATAAGCGTCTTCATAATCTCTGGGGCTTCCTATTCCTTGATTAAACATAGACACTAAACGCATTTGTGCATTTAAATTTCCCAATGAGGCTGACTCTCTGAGATATACAATTGCTTTATCTAAATCTTTTTGAACAAACTTAGCCAAATGATAATAGCGACCCATTTGCTCCAAAGCTTCAGGTAAGCCTTGTTCTGCTGCTAATTTCATATAATAAATACCTTGTTCAACGTCACGGTCAACACAAACAGCATATGCAAGCATATCCCCAAATAAAAATTGATAAGCTGGTATTTTCATTTTCATGGCTCGTGCTTCAATATCCTGAACGAGTTGACAGTTATCAAGCTTCACCCGAGATAAATGACTATTTGTTTTGATCAAAGTTAATAATTCATCTTGTGTATATATTTGAACAGCTTCAAGGGGCGCAGCCGCTTTAGCTAAAATAGGAATTAAATATAAAAAAGAAAATATTAATTTTAGCTTATTCATCGTGATACCCATATATTTACTCACAGCTTAAACCCAATATACGCTTATTCTTAAAAATACCAACAAGCAAAACTTGAGATTTTATATTCAAGAATCACACCAGATTTAAAAGAAACATTAAATTTTGGTCAATAAAAAAGCCACCCTTAGGTAGCTTTTTTAATATGAAACAATAAAATGTTATTCACCAAATGGGCTACGAACTATCATTGTCTCTACGCGATCTGGACCTGTAGAAATAATATCAACTGGAACACCAGTGATCTCTTCTATGCGCTTAATATAATCAATTGCCGCTTTAGGTAATTGATCAACAGAAGTAGCACCAACTGTATTTTCAGCCCAACCAGGCATAGTTTCATATACTGGTGTTACTTTTTCATAACCTTCAGCTGCAAGTGGCGTGATGTTAGAAATAGTGCCATCTTCTTGCTTATAGCCAGTACAAATATTGATAGTTTCTAAACCATCTAAAACATCAAGTTTTGTTAAACAAAAACCTGTGATGCTATTAATTTGAACTGCACGGCGCATAGCAACTGCATCAAACCAACCAGTTCTACGTAAACGCCCAGTAGTAGCACCAAACTCATGGCCAACATCACCTAAATGCTTGCCAATTGGGTCTTGCTTATCTTCACCGTCATATAATTCAGTTGGGAAAGGACCTGAACCAACACGTGTTGTGTAAGCTTTAACAATACCGAGAACATAATCTAAGTTTAATGGACCAAAGCCAGCCCCTGTAGCAACGCCGCCTGCCGTAGTATTCGAAGATGTTACATAAGGGTATGTGCCATGGTCAATATCTAGAAGCGTACCTTGGGCACCTTCAAATAAGATGCTATCACCCGCTAAACGCGTTTGGTCAAGCAGCTCAGTAACATCAACAACCATAGATTTAAGGATATCAGCAACAGCCATTGCATCATCAAAAGTTTTTTGGAAGTCTACAGCTTCAACTTTATAATAATTAACCAAGGTAAAGTTATGATACTCAAGAATTTCTTTTAATTTCTCAGCAAATAACTCTGGGTTAAATAAGTCACCCACACGTAAACCACGACGAGCTACTTTATCTTCATATGCTGGACCAATACCACGACCTGTTGTGCCAATCGCCTTAGAGCCACGAGCTTCTTCACGCGCAATGTCTAATGCTACATGGTATGGTAGAATTAGTGGACAAGCTTCGCTGATAAGTAAACGTTCACGAACTGGAACACCTCGCTCTTCAAGCATGCCCATTTCTTTCATTAACGCATCAGGTGCTAATACAACACCATTACCAATCACACATTTCACGTTATCACGTAATACGCCTGAAGGAATTAGATGTAATACAGTTTTTTCGCCATCGATCACTAAAGTATGACCAGCATTGTGACCACCTTGATAACGAACAACTAAAGATGCTTTATCAGTAAGTAGATCAACTATCTTACCTTTTCCTTCGTCACCCCATTGGGTGCCCAATACAACAACGTTTTTACCCATTGTAGATTCACTTTGAAAAATTAGGCGAGGATTTTAACAAAAAATATAGGCTAAGATCACCTAATTTTGCATATTTTTACAACAAAAATGACAATAAATTACGAGCAACAACTTAACTTTATGATTATAAAGGTAAATATTTAATGTGCGTTTTTTTAAAAATCACACGCTAGTTTCCAAAAATAAAATTCAAGCTTACTTAATGTACTTAATAAAACTCCAAGCTCTTTTAGGTTTTGAAGCGTTGACTTAATAACCCATATCCAATATCACTAATATTTTGGGGCTAGCACTAAATCTAAAAAATAAATACGATGAAATAAAAAAGCCTCGCTATGTAAAACTAGCGAGGCTTGATCATTTAGCATACAAGATAATACTATTTACCTTGTGTACCTTTCATAAATTTAAAGAAATCACTGTCCGGAGAAAGCACCATAACATCACTTTTATTATTAAAAGTTGCCTTATAAGCATCTAAACTACGCAAAAAAGTATAAAAGTCTGCATCTTTTGAATACGAATTAGCATAGATTTTAGCCGCTGCTGCATCACCTTCACCACGCACGGTTCTTGCATTACGTTCAGCCTCTGCAAGCATAACAGTAACACGACGATCGACTCCAGCTCTGATCGTTTCAGATTGCTCTCTACCCTGTGATCTATGTTCTTTCGCAACAGCAGTACGCTCAGCACGCATACGTTGGAATATAGAGTTACTCACTTCAGTAGGTAAATTAATCTGTTTCACTCGAACATCTAAGACTTCAATGCCTAATTCATTTGCGCTCTCAGACACCTGAGTTAACGCATCACGCATTAATTCACTTCTTTTACCTGAAACAATTTCTTTAATAGTACGCGAACCAAAATTCGTTCTTAGGCCATTATTTACTTTTTGTTTCAACAAAGTTTCGGCGTATTGCTTATCACCACGAGCACGTAAATAATAAGCGCTAAAATCTTTAATACGCCATTTCACAAATGAATCAACGATTAAATCTTTTTTCTCACTCGTCACAAAGCGATCGGGTGCGCCGTCAAGCGTTTGAATTCGCGCATCTAGTTTACGCACTTGCGTAATAAATGGCACTTTAAAGTGAATACCCGGAGGATATACAACGGCACTATCGGCGGAATCTTTTTTCACTTTAGCAAACTGTAATACAATTGCTTTTTGTCCTTCAAAAACAACAAATACAGATGAAAAAGATAAAAATAAGGCTGCTACTAAAATAGCTAAACTAAAATTCTTCATCTTTATCTCCCATTACCAAAGCGATCAGTTGCAAATCGGTCTGAAGCACTATTCACTTGACTATTATTGCCTCTAGAATTGCCCATTTTTTGTCTTAGGTTCTGTAAATCACTTGCTTTTGGTAAAGTAATTGTACCACCTTGGCTATTCTGCATTATCTTATCCAATGGTAAATACATCATATTATTACCACCTTTAACGTCAACTAATACCTTAGATGTAGTACTTAATACCCCTTCCATAGCTTCAATATAAAGACGCTGACGAGTCACATCTTTAGCCATTTGATATTCAGGTAATAATTTATTAAAACGTGCTACTTCACCTTCAGCCTCTAAAGTTACACGATCTTTATAACCTTCGGCTTCTTGAGTCATACGAGTTACTTGACCACGCGCTTGCGGTTCAATTTCACGCTCATAAGCTTCTGCTTCACGCACAAAGCGCACTTCATCCTCTTGTGCAGCAATAGCATCATCAAATGCATCTTTTACTTCACCAGGTGGACGTGCGTCTTTAAAGTTAACATCGGTTAAAATTAAGCCTAAATTATATGGTTCAATGATTTTAGTTAGCTCATCCCATGTTTTTTGGCGAACTTCTTCACGACCTTTGGTTAAAATATCATCCATACTTGAATGACCAACAACATATCTAAGTGCACTATCTAAAGCTTGTTGTAAACTATGATCGGCATCTGTCACGCTGAAAAGGTATAACCTTGGATCGGTTACACGATATTGCACAACAAATTCCACGCTTACTACATTTTCATCTTCAGTTAACATAAAACCTGAGGCTGATAGTGAACGAACAGCTTCAATTTCAACTGGAAGCACTTTATCAATAAAAGTCATTTTCCAACGTAAACCAGGATCAGCAATTGAGTGAAATTGACCAAATCGTAAAATTACGCCTCGTTCAGCTTCTTTAATTGTATAAATACCACTCAAAGCCCAAACCACAATCGCAATTACTAAAACAAAACCAATCGCTAGGTTACTAAAACCTTTATTGCTTTTGTTACCACCGCCATTGCCGCCAAATAAACCACCTAGTTTATCGCTATATTTACGAAAAACTTCATCTAAATCTGGTGGGCCCTGATCACGTCCGCCTTTATTTTTCCAAGGGTCGTTGTTTTTATTCCCATTGTTACCCGGCTCATTCCAGGCCATAGCTATACTCCAATGTTATTTAAAATAAATACTTTATTTGAACAAGTTAACAAATTAATCTGTTTTTTCATAATAAATCAGTTAAGTAGTCTGATCTATTTTAATTAATTGCTCAATTTCATTACCATATTCTTTTTTCAAGCGATTCCAATCCATCATTGGTAATCTAATATCAAGCAACCAATTGCCTAATTCATCAAATTGTTCGCCTGTAATACAGTTCAAACGATATAGCGCACCTCTTAAACCACCATACTTTCCAGATAGTTCAAGTTTACATGCCAATACCTTATCTGCTAAACATTCGCTTACCGCCTCAAGCAAAAGATCACAGCCAGATCCTGTTTGAGCTGATAACCAAACACGAATAGGGTTACCTTCGTCGTCACGGTCAATGCGTGGAGATAATTCCTCAACCATATCAATTTTATTATATATTAACAATTGAGGTACATCATCAGCCTCAATTTCTTTTAAAACTGAATTCACTTGCTCTATATTTTCTTGACGTTTGTCATCTGCAACATCAATTACATGAAGTTGTAAATCAGCTTCACGCGTTTCAGTTAAAGTTGCTTTAAATGCAGAAACTAAATCATGAGGTAAATGGCGAATAAAGCCGACTGTATCAGCTAAAATAGTACTGCCAACATCCGCTATTTCAATTTTACGTAACGTCGGGTCTAAAGTCGCAAATAACTGATCAGCTGCATAAACATCCGCTCCAGTCATTTTATTAAATAAGGTTGATTTACCTGCATTCGTATATCCAACTAAAGATAACGTAGGAACCTCATTTCGACTTCGTGCTCTACGCCCTTGATCTCGTTGTTTTGCAACCTTTTCTAAACGTTTTTGAATATTTTTTATTTTACCACGGATCAAACGCCTATCAGTTTCAAGTTGCGTTTCACCAGGCCCACGTAGACCGATCCCTCCTTTTTGCCTTTCTAAATGCGTCCAACCTCGTATCAGGCGAGTAGAAATATGACGCAATTGCGCTAATTCAACTTGTAGCTTACCTTCATGAGTTCGCGCTCTTTGAGCAAAAATATCTAAAATCAAGGTAGTACGATCTAAAACCCTGCATTGACAAACAACTTCGAGATTTCGTTCTTGTGATGGTGTTAAAACATGATTAAATATAACTACATCGGCTTGATGCATTTGAACAATCTCAGCAATTTCTTCTGCTTTACCAGTACCGACAAAAAACTTAGCATGGGGTTTTTGGCGAGAGCCTTGCACCACCGCCAAAGAATTAACGCCTGCAGAAGAAACTAACATTTCCAACTCTTGCAAATCTTCACGATCATGCTCTTTTGGAAATTCAATATGAACTAAGACTGCCTGCTCACCGGCTTCATAACGGTCAAACAAACATTAAACTCCTTAATTTAATACGAGTTGCCTTCTTCTGTGTTCTCAGGTGTTTCAGAACCAGATGGAGTCGCTTGAAAATTAATTGCTCTTGCAGGAACAACTGTAGAAATAGCATGCTTATAAACCATTTGATTAACAGTGTTTTCAAGAAGAATTACAAATTGATCAAATGACTGTACTTTACCTTGTAATTTAATGCCATTAACCAAATAAATAGATACAGGAATGCGTTCACGACGTAATGCATTCAAAAATGGGTCTTGCAATGATTGCCCCTTTGCCATTGTTATTTTCCTTAGCTTTAGGTGTTCTTATTTAGTAGTAATAAAAATCTATAAATATCAAGATTTCAACTGTTTGTGTTTATATCTAGCTTAGCGAAGATATCACACGATGCAAGTTTTCTTCTGCACCAGATTCAAGCCAAGTTACATTTTCCCAGCCTCTTAACCAAGTCAATTGTCTTTTTGCCAATTGCCTAGTTGCAACTATGCCACGAAAAACCATTTCATCGTAACTTATTTCACCTTCTAAATAATCCCACATTTGGCGATAACCAACACAGCGTATAGAAGGCAACTTAACATTTAGGTCATCTCTCTTATATAAGGCCTTTACTTCATTTTCAAACCCCTGATCTAACATTATTTTAAATCTTTGTTCAATTCTTTGATGTAAAACACTGCGATCATCTGGTGCAATTGCAAATTGAAACACTTTAAATGGTAAAGCACCTGTTTTAACATTCTGCATTTCAGACATAGGCTTGCCTGTAATTCGATACACTTCTAATGCACGGTTTATACGTTGAGAATCGTTTTCACTGATTCTACTTGCGGTAGTAGGGTCAACTTGTGCTAATTGTGCATGTAAAGCAGGCCAACCGTTTTCATTTGCTTCAAATTCAAGTTGCTTTCGTATTCCTACATCAGCTTCTGGTAAAGGTGAAATTCCTTCCAATAAGCTTTTGAAATACATCATAGTACCACCCACTAATAAAGGTATTTTGCCTTTAGCATGCAGTTCTGTAATTTTTTTCAAAGCATCATTGCAAAAATTAGCCGTTGAATAAACTTCTGATGGATCTAACATGTCAATTAAATGATGCGGTGCCTGCGCTAATTCACCTGAACTAGGTTTAGCGGTTCCAATATTCATATCTTTATACACTAAAGCAGAATCTACACTTATCACTTCAGTATTTAAAGTTTGACATAGCTGTATCGCTAAATCAGTTTTTCCCGCAGCTGTCGGACCCATTAAAAAAATAACTGGTAAACTCAATTGGTTATATTCCGCTGTAATTGACTTAAATAATCGGATAAATCTATTCTAACTGCTTTTTCATAAATTAAGTTCATTAATTCAGGTTTTCTTTGAATAAAATTGATTAAAGTTTTATGTATTTCTGGTGTAAAAAAAGTGTGTGCTACTCCACTTGCCTGCCAGGACAGCCAATTATTAATATCGCAACATTGCGTTTTGCATACCTCAATAATCCGGTTGACAATTACATTTACATCCTCAGAGTAAATACACACAGGTAGTTTTTTAATCATTAAAAAGTGAGTGGATAATTTAATATCATACCCTAAGATATTTAGCCAAGATAAATTACTTTCAATCAATAAGGCATCCGATTCTGATATATTGACCCTTACAGGCAACAATAGGGCTTTACCCGGCAGTTCAGCCTCTAATTCAATTTCAACTAACCAATATGCAGGTAAAATTGAATTAAAATGGCCCAAATAAATATCTTCATTTTGTTTAAATATGCACTTCCCTGAAGTTAAGGAAATAATTTCTCTATGTTTTATTTCAACCTTTTCCGAGCTTACAGTTTCAAGTTCATTAGGCAATTCAGCAACATGATCAAAATGCTTTGCTGCCTGCTCGCCAATGCCTTGATAAAAAGAGTTTACTTGGTGTTGTTGTTGATAACTTACAGGGCTTCTTGTTGAAGAACATGAATTCCCACCAGATGAACTTACACTCGAAGAGTAATTTGTTTTTTCAGGAATATGAGTAGGTAAATAGTCCGACAAAGAAAATGGTACTTCATCTTCACTCACTTGCACTGGTGTTGATTCTGGGAATAAGGCTGTTTGTTTTGCTAATTTTTTAACCGCTTGTAAAATAAAATCATGGATCAAACGCGCCTGATGAAAACGCACTTCATGTTTTGCAGGGTGTACATTAACATCCACTTGAAGCGGATCAATTTCAAGATAAAATACGAATGCAGGTACTTCATGATCAGGCTGCATTTCCTCAAATGCCTGTCGAATCGCATGCAAAATAAGTTTATCTCGCATCATGCGACCATTCACATAAGTATACTGAGGGTCCTTATTCATCCCAACAGGCAATGCCCAACCAAACATTTTAAGTTGTTCATCACCCGACTCTAAATATAAGGCATGCTCTAAAAATGAACGTCCTGCGACTTGAGCGACCCTTTTGATGCCTTGTTCCGTTGTTGACTGTGCGCGGTACTGACGGACAACTTTACCATTATGTTTTAGCGTAATACCTACATCAAAACGACTCAGTGCGATACGCTTTATTAATTCATCGATGTGATTAAATTCGGTCTTTTCAGTGCGTAAAAATTTTCTTCTCGCAGGCGTATTAAAAAATAAATCAACAACTTCAATCGTAGTACCATCGGGATGTGCCGTTGGTTTTATTTTAACTTCCATATCGCGGCCTTCAGCATAAGCCTGCCAGGCTTCACTTTGAAGTTGAGGCTTAGAGCTTAAGGTTAACCTTGATACAGAACTTATAGAAGCAAGTGCTTCGCCACGAAAACCAAGTGAATTTATACATTCAAGATCATCTAAAGTTTTTAACTTACTTGTAGCATGGCGCGAAAGTGCCAAAGCAAGTTCATCCTTGCTAATTCCCGAGCCATTATCTCGAATTCGAATGAGCTTATGACCCCCTCGTTCGATATCAATTTGAATACGTGTTGCACCTGCATCCAAGCTATTTTCAACAAGTTCTTTAACAACTGATGCGGGACGCTCTACCACCTCACCAGCAGCAATTTGGTTTGCTAAACGTGCCGGTAGAATCTCTATACTCATTTTAATATCACTTGTTAACTACGGGGAATTGTTAGACTTTGACCTATAATCAAGGTATTAGATTTCATCTTGTTTGCTTGTTTCAGCTTCGTAATAGTAACACCATAACGTTGTGCTAAAACACTTAAGGAATCTCCTGATTTCACTTTATGCTGCTCTGGAATAGAAGGTTTTACTTTAGCAAAATAAGAGTCATCTGGTGGGTTACTCTTAAAGTAGCTCCTAATAGACGTAAATATCGCTTTTGCTAATTTATTTTGATGTGATGCATTTTTAAGTAGTTTTTCTTCCGCAGGATTTGAAATAAAACCTGTTTCAACCAAGATTGATGGAATGTCAGGTGACTTTAATACCCCAAGACTTGCATATTGCGGTGTCTTCTTATGCATTTTTGTTACTTTTTTCAATTCTTTAAGAATTGAAACTGCTACTTCAGAACCCGTTTTCATTGAATGATCCATTTTCATATCGAGTACGGCTTGAACTAGGTATTTTTCATTTGCAGTATCTTTTAGCACACTTGCTGCACCACCGAGTAAATCAGAGTGTTTTTCACTACTTTCTATCCACTTACCAATTTCAGAATTAGCACGACCTAAAGATAATACCCAAACCGATGCTCCTCTGGGTTGAGGGCTGGTAAATGCGTCAGCATGAATAGATATAAAAAAATCGACTTTGTTCTTTCTGGCTCTTACTGTACGAGTGTTATTCTTAACATAATAATCACCTGAACGTGGCAAAACAGCACGCATGCCTTTTTCTGCGTTTATTAATTTTGCCAAACGTTTTGATATTTGTAAGGTGATATATTTTTCATAAGTGCCTGATGGCCCTATAGAGCCGGGATCTTCACCACCGTGTCCCGCGTCCACTGCTATAACAATATCTCTATTACCACGTATGTCCCTGTTTTTAGCTACAATTGCTTTTGCTGGTTTTTTATTTATAGCAAATAAATCAACAACCAATCTATCTTTATAAGGTCCGGTTGGTGTTAAAGCAAAAATAACGGGTTTAACGGGCTCTAAAATTTCAAAGACTAAACGTGTCCAGCCTTTTTTCTTGGGAGAACTAAAGCGCACTTTTTTAATTAATTGATGCTCTTTTGTTACTTTTGGCAGCTTTACCTTCTGGCTCGTATTTTTAAAATCTACAACTAACCTAAGAGGTTTCTTTAATACAAAATAACTATATTCAGGCTTAGTTTTTAAATCAAACACAACCCGAGTGCTATCTGGGGATGGCCAAACTCGCACACTAGTGATTTTATTTTGCGCATAACTAAATGGTATAGCAATACAGCTATAACAAATGAATACGATAAATATCTTGGTTATATTAATTTTTAAACTACGCATTTACTGTATTTAATAGTCTTTCAACTATTTCTTGGCCTTTAGGTGTTTTTCCCATAATACTAATTTTACGTTTTTGTGCAACATACTCAAGTGTAAGCTCAAGATCAGCTGAAGCTAAAAAGTCAGCTCCTTTTTCTGGCCACTCAATCATGCAAATTGATTGTTGAGAAAAATAATCACGGATCCCCATAAATTCTAGTTCTTCAGGATCAGCTAGGCGATATAAGTCAAAATGAAAAATATTTTGATTTGCTAACTCATAAGGCTCTACAAGAGTATATGTAGGGCTTTTTACTTTGCCTTTATGACCAAAAGCCTGAACAACACCTCGTGTAAAAGTTGTTTTACCAGAACCTAAATCACCATAAAGATAAATAATAGCCCCTTTTGTTATATTTTGAGCAAGTAACCTTCCCATAGAGACCGTCGCCTGTTCATCCTCCAACAAATATTTAAATACTTTGCTCATTTTATACCTTTTCAACCAACTAAACGTCTAATATGTGGAAATAAATCACTTGCTAATAAACCATTAATACCATTTACAGAAGCATCTTGTGCGGCTTGACCATGAATAAAAACACCTAAACATGTCATTTCAAAAATAATATTTTGAAGCTTTATAGAGTTATCAATTGTCAATTCTGGCATTTTTTGCGCCACAAGCCCGCCGATTATACCAGATAAAACATCTCCCATCCCAGCACTTGCCATCGCAGCAGTTCCGGAACAATTTATATTTATTTTTTCATCATTACAAACTAAAGAACCAGGCCCCTTTAAAACAACCGTTGACTGATATCGTTCACTTATTTTTCGAACCGCGTCAAATCGATTAAATTCAATATCCTGATTTGTACATTGGAGTAACCTGGACGCTTCACCTACATGGGGTGTTAAAACACAATTTTTTAAATTAACACTATTATTGGCTAAAAAATTAAGACCATCCGCATCAATTATTTTTACTTTCTCAGAATAAATTAATAAAGTTTGCCATAACATTTTACTCCAACTGGACTGCCCCATACCTGGACCAATTACAATAACGGCAGATTTTTCAATCAAAGGTATTAGATGTGTGTCATCTTGTATGCCATGCACCATAAGTTCATAGCGCCCATTCAATACACTAGATACATTATCTATATGAGTAGCAATACTTACCAAACCAGCACCACTTCTTAAACACGCCTCACCGGCTAAACGAACGGCTCCAGCCATGCCTTTATCGCCACCTATCACTAAAACATGACCGTGTTGATTTTTATATGACGCTTTTTTACGTATAAGTTTATGCGATAATAAAGACGCTTGTGATAAGTAGTGAGTATTTGAATCAACCCTTTTTTCAAACTCATCAGATATACCTAAACCTGAAAAAAAAAGTTTTCCCACATAATTTGTTGCAATCCCACTGAGTAAAGCCTGTTTAAGCCCAATAAAAGTGACTGTCGTATTAGCACAAATAGCATGCTCAGAAATATAACCTGTTGTTGCATTTACACCTGATGGAACATCTATGCTTATAATAGGTTTATAGCTTGAGTTGGCATGTTGAGTAATATTTTGTATTTCTTCTGATAATTCACCACTAAAGCCAGTTCCTAATAACGCATCTATAATCAAATCACATGCATCAAAGCTTAAATTTGTTTCTAATACACCTCCAGCCTTAACAAAATCAGTATAGGCTCTTAACGCATCACCTTTAAGCGCATTTGGCTCACATATACTAAATACTTTTACTGATAAATTATTTTCAATTGCTGATTTTGCAACAATATAACCATCTCCACCATTATTTCCTTTACCAGCCAAAATTAGAATATCATTCACATTATTAAAACGGTCCCAAAGCACAGAAAAAACACTTTTCCCTGCCCGTTGCATCAATTGATACATATCAACGCCCATTTTTTTAGCTATGATAGATTCATTTTTTTGAACTTGCTGCGCACTATAGGCTACTTGTGGTAAATTAGCGTTGTATAAAACGGCCATATTTGATCATCATGAAATCTCGTATTACTGACTATTCTTTACTTTCTGACAAAATTAAGCAATGGGGCTTAGAGCTTGGGTTTGCCCAAGTAGGTATTGCTGACATTGACTTAAGCCAACATGAAGCACAATTTCAACGTTGGTTAGATAATAACTATCATGGTGAAATGGAATATATGGCAACCCATGGCATGATGCGAGCACGCCCAGACGAGCTGGTTCCGGGAACAAAACGAGTCATCAGCGTCAGAATGAACTATTTACCTCCAGATGCAAGTTTTGCAAAAAACTTAAAAAGCAATCAAAAAGCTTATATCAGTCGTTATGCTTTAGGCCGTGATTATCATAAGATGATGCGCAACAAATTAAAAAAGTTAGGGCAAAAAATAGAACAAGAACTAGATATAGACTATCAAGAGAAGCTATCTTTTCGACCTTTTGTAGACTCAGCTCCTGTATTAGAACGCCAACTTGCAGATAAAGCAGGACTTGGTTGGACAGGTAAACATAGCTTAATTATTAATAAAGAAGCAGGATCTTGGTTTTTCTTAGGTGAGTTATTTGTAGATATTCCTCTACCTGTAGATAAGCCAGTGGAAGAACAATGTGGTAGCTGTGTTGCCTGTATTAAGTTATGTCCTACAAATGCCATTGTAGAGCCTTATGTCGTTGATGCTAAGCGATGTATCTCTTATTTAACAATAGAACTAAAAGGTGCAATCCCTGAAGAATTTCGACCTTTATTAGGAAACCGTATATATGGCTGTGATGATTGCCAATTAATCTGTCCATGGAACCGATATGGACAAATTACAGATGAAAAAGATTTTCACCCAAGAACACAATTAAAAGATAAAAATCTCATTGAGCTATTTTTATGGGACGAAGCTACATTTTTAAAAAATACAGAAGGCAGCCCTATAAGACGTATAGGGCATGAACGTTGGTTACGTAATATATCTGTCGCATTAGGGAATGCAGCTTGGAGCCAAGCTATAATCGATGTTTTACAACAACGCTTAGCTGGTGTAAGTGAATTAGTTGAAGTTCATATTTTATGGGCACTTGAGCAGCAACAAAAAAAGAAACTTACCAACAAAAAAACACAAAGACTAATTAAGGCGATTGAAAAAGGCTTACCTAGAGACGCTTAAGTTATTTACTCTAATATATGTGATAAGTCATCTTCAATTTCAAAAAATGCACTTTTAACATCTGTTAATAGGTCTTCACGTGCCACCGATTTTTGAATCGTATCATCCACTTTATGGAATATATAAAGTTCCTGATCTTCATCTAAACCCATATAAGGAATTCTACTTTCAAATTCTTCTTGTAACTCTCTGAAGATCGCTTCATTCATTTCATGACTTAAATTAAGAACACAAACAAGCTCTTCAAATCGAGACCTAACTAAAGAAAATGCCCGTTTTAGCTGCATCTTTTGATACTGTAATGTTCTAGCGGTTAAAATTGCTTTTAATTGTTGTTCTGTAACACTCACAATAAAACAAATATGATCTCGGATCCGACCAAGCTTCTCAGGGTCATCCAATGGCATATTCAAAATTAATAAACTAATTGTAGGGTAATTAACTAAGATCCTAGGACTAAACTCATATAAACGCCCTTTATTTTTCAATAGCTCAAATAACTCAATAACCATAGGAGAACAAATCCCCTCGGAACTAAAATGAGAGACTTCGTTTTCAACTAAAAAAGCACTACACGTTTTTAAACCAAAACTTTTCATACATTGTATTAAAGCTTTGGCTAATTCATCAGGATCATCTATTGTTCCTATATTTTCAATAAATTGAACAATAGTGCCCATTTCACTAGAAAGCGACATTGCATTAAAAGCCGCTGAAGTTGCATCTTCAACCTGCTGCTCTAATGATTTACGGTTCTCTATAACTTTAAATAAACTGGCAAGTTTTGTTTGTAATTCGTTATTACCAAAGGGTTTAACAATATAATCTTCCCCACCAACATCATATCCTGCAATTCTTTCCTCTACAGTACCCCGAGCAGATACAAACATGACTGTTATTTCTGCTGTTGATGGATTTTCTTTAAGTTGTCGGCAGACCTCATAGCCATCCATATTAGGCATGCTTACATCAAGTAAAATAACGCTTGGCTGAAACTCTTCAGCAACTTTCAAACACTCTAAACCACTATTTACGCTGCGTAATTGATAATTTTCTTCGAGAATTTCTTCAATAATCTCTAAATTATAAGGCTCGTCATCCACGGCTAAAATTTTATTAGCGACCATTATTACTCCCTAAAAACAGTCTTTATTAGGTATATTATATAAAGCTAAAATAAGCATAGTTAAGCTTATTTATTTTCTCCAGTTTTTAAATTTTTTCTTGTAATTCTAAGGCCTGCTGTTTTTTAAAGTAAAAAATTTATTCCTCATAAAAAGCGCAGATCACAGTTAAAAGCAGCTCTTATTTAGGCAACATCACTAAAACAGATGCACCTCCTGTTATATTATTTTTTGCTGTAATTGTGCCTCGGTGGCAGGCGACAAATTCACTACAAATAGCAAGCCCTAAACCTGTACCACCAGCTCCTTTATTTGTTTTACTACTTTGTGCAAATTTACTAAAAATATGCTCAAGTTCATCTTCAGGTATACCTACCCCTTGATCTTTAACCCTAATTTCAATGCACTCATCCTGTTCTAATACATTAATCTGAATTTCACTATCATTGGGACTAAATTTAATAGCATTACCAATTAAGTTTTTTAAAATTTGAGAAATTTGATCGCTATCGCAATTGATTTTCACTTGAGACAGGTTTGATTCTAGAATAACGTGAATATTTCTTTCTAGTGATAAACCAGATATATCTTCAATACTCGTTTTTATAATCGGTATAATGTTATGTACTTGAGGATTAAATGGAAATTTACCAACATCAAGCTTAGATAGATCTAATAAGTTATTCAATAAAGACAATAATCTATTACCACTACTTTCAATTCTTGATAAATACTTTTTCATTTTGTCTAAAGGTATAGGAACTAAATCTAACTTTTCCAATCCGAATCTGGAAAAACTTAAAATAGAATGCATTGGAGTTCTTAATTCATGAGACATATTGGCTAAAAATTCAGACTTACTTAAATTTGCTTGCTCAGCTTGATCTTTAGCTTGTTCTAATTCAAAAGTGCGATCTTTAACCTTTTTTTCAAGCAAATCTTTAGCTTCTGTTAATAACTCTTCTTTATGCTTTAAATGCGACACATTTTTTAATATTGCTGCAAAAGCAATTTTTCCATGAAAGTCTATTTCAGCAAAAGATCCTGCAAGAGGAATTTTTAATCCGTCTTTTAATAATACTTGGAGCTCACAGCTAAACTGTTTATTACTCCCCGCCTGAAAGATCGCAGCTTTAACTTCTTCAGCAGAGTCGTCATCAATAAGTGAATAAATAGAATTACCAATTAAGTCTTTATTAGAAGTTGAAAATAAATAAGCACATGAATCATTTGCCTCTAGGATATTTCCAGACTGCTCAAATAAAACAATGCCATCAGGTGTGTTTTTATAAATAACTCTTAATAAACTGTCTTTTTCAATTAAAGCATCAACAGTATCCTGTAGTCTTTCAACTAACTCAGAGTTATTACGCTTTAATAACTCTGTTTGCCACAACTTATGTAATGCTTGCAGCAATACATTTTCATTTAATGGCTTTTCTAAAACATCTTCAACACCAAGTCTAATTGCCTCTATTAATGCTCTTTGATGTGGTTTTGAAGTAATTAATAAGCAACGACTTTCGGGGTTAATTAGCTTGAGTTGCCTGAAAATATCAATGCCAGTGCAATAAGGCATATTAAAATCAGATATTAACAAATCAATCTTATTTTTTTTCGCATGGGCAATTGCACCTTCTAAACAAATTGCAGTTACCACATCCAGATGTGCACCTTTCAGACTATGCTCTAATTTACAAAGTCGATCAGTATCGTTATCTACCAATAATACTTTAGGCAACAGTATTTCTGATTCAGCCCCTTTTGTTCTAAGCTCTTCGTCTAAAATGCCAATAATTTCTTTATTATCAAAAAAGGGATAAATCATTGGCGCTAGAGGAAGCAATTTATGTAATTCAACAAATGAAGATGATATTTCAGCTTCCTGGGAGTGAGGTGCAACCAACAAGAAAGGAATGGCCTTGAAATGGCTTTTAAGCTGCTTGACTAACTCAAGTGGAATGCCATGCACTATCACTATCATATCAAAATGCTCTTTTGTTAAGTCAATATTTAGCTCATCTTCAATTTCAGAAAAGTGACTTAACAAAGTTTCACAGCCAACTAACTCCAGCAATACTTTAACGCGCATTGCTAAAACACTGCTATTATCGACGATTAAAATTCGCTTTAACATAGTGTAAATGTTGCTCTTTTCTTTGCTTACATCTTACTAGAGTAGTTTGTTTTTGTTCATCATTCATGTTATTCCATGACAATATTTCATCTAAGTGCCTAAAGCACCCCATGCAAATATCATCATCTGATAAACAACAATTTCGAATACATGGATTTGCTTTAGACATAACAAAACCAAGAAGAATATATTTAGTAAGTATAACTGATATATAAAAAGGGAAGATGATGAAATATTTGAAGTGGCGCACCCTGCAGGAGTCGAACCTGCGACCTTCGCCTCCGGAGGGCGACGCTCTATCCAGCTGAGCTAAGGGTGCACAATGTATTATATGGTTATTAGATATAAACCAATTTAGTTAAATTTCAAAAAAGCCAAGCCTGATACTACATTTGTGCTATTTTTATACTGAGATATCGGCTCTGAGCGTATAATAAATGTATATAAAGTTAAATGCCAGCTTATTGATTCTATTTGCTTAATAATTCCACTATACTTTTAGCCTTTAGTAGTCTTTACTTAAAATATAATAAATTTCAATTTGAAAAATGAATAAACTAGGAGAGATAAATGGCATTAATGACGATTGAGCAAGTTGCCGATTTTTTGGGTGTTAAAGAAGAGCGTGTAAAACGTTTAGAGCGAGAGCATTTATTAATCGCTAAAGAAAATGATGGTTCCGGTAATGCACTTTTTGATGATGGTGATGTGCAAAAATATAAAGAGCTAGCTGAGCGCATTGGTGGCTTATAACCGCGTTTTAGTAAATAGCCTTACTTGTTAAAATTACAATTATGTAATTGTGATAAAGCAAGTTTGGCTGCCTCTTTGTATCCCTCACCTATATACCAGAAGTAACATAAAACATTATAAATAAAGCTAAATAAAGATAACTTTTTAAATGCCGACTCTTTTGTCATAGATAAACCACTATATTCAAAATATAATTTAAGCAATCTCAACTTTTGTTTTTTATTTAGTTGATAACTTGATGAAACTGCCGCTAAATCAAAGAAAATATCATTGTTTTGGGCATACTCAAAATCAATCATGATAAAGCCATTTGTATTATTTATAATATTAGCCATAACCAGATCATTATGACAAAAACCCAAATTTTTAGGTAACGCCTCTATTAAAGCTAGAACCCGATTAATTTTTTGTTCAAATACTTTATATTCTGCTAAGTCTTGATAAAGTAAAAAATGAGTACTTAAATTCAAACAAGCTGAATCAGAAGGAAATTGATGAAGTTGAACTAAAGGTACAACAATCGAACTAATACTGATATGTGATGCTGTTTCACCGGCTATGTAATCAAACAAAGCTGCATTAGTCATGGGGTTAAATCCATATACTTTTGGTGCAATGCCTATTTTTGCTAATTCATTTTGAGCATTTAATTGTTCTAAAGGTAACCTATTACGATAACACTTTAATAGGTAATGCTGCTTATCAGTAATAATGTGATAATTCATATTACTGAGCCCATTGGACAAAAATATAGATTTCAGTATTTTTTCTTGCGGTCTAAAGTGATTAAATAAACTTATTTCATTTGCCATTAGATAGCATTTTTCATATCTTGATTATCGCGTTCATCAATTTTGTTTTTCTCATATTCCTGATACCAAGTACTAAACCCCCATGCAGCCATTACTGTATAACAAACAAACAAAACAACTGTAGGGTAATAACCTTTTTCAACATATAAATAAATAGAGGCACCATCTATTACAATCCAATAAAGCCAATTTTCAAGTACTTTTTGAGTAACCAAATACGTCGTTACCACGGCAAAACATGTTGTGAAGCTATCTAAGTAAGCAAAATCAGCATAGGTATAATTAGACATAATATAACCAATAATAATTGATATAAGAGTTGTTATTAATATAATTTTAAAATGTCGCTGCACCCGCCAAGACCTTATGGCCATTTCAACTTTTATGTCTGAGCCTTGTTTTCGAGTATGTTTATGCCAAGCATACCAGCCATAAACAGCCATAAACATGTAATAAAAGTTGAGTAACGACTCCATTAATAGTGCACCATTAAAAAACAGCACTGTATAAATGAAGGTACTCAAAAATGCTGCAGGCCAGCACCATAGATTTTCTTTTATAGCCAAAAATATATAGGCCATAGATAAACCAACCGCTATAAACTCCCAGTGAGACATAGCAGTAAACCCTGACAAGGTTTTTGCAATAACTTGAACCCAATTTAAATCATTCATTCTGGAGCAAGGTCGCCATTTATAAATTTACAAACAAATATCGCTTTACCAAATTGTTCATATGATTTTTTGATTTCTTGATTCAATACAGCCATCACTAAGTCATAATCGCCAAATACCTGAGTCGACATAGTATTGGTGATAACTCTTAAGTTTTCATGGGCATTTAATCTATCGATAAAATCCTTAATGAAAGGTATATAATCTTGATTGAGCGGATATTTACTAATTTCTACAGACAGTTTCATTTATGATCCTTGAATAAATTTTAGGTCTATATAAATAGACCTATTATTAGTATTTGCTTGAGTATCATTTAGTAAAAATTAAAAGTTATAATTAAAACTTACGCCTGCTACCATAGGTTCACCATATTGCACATAAGTATTTGTGCTATAGTCATCGTGTGGATCATTACCAAATTCAAAACCTCGTACAGCATAATCTTCATCAAATAAGTTACGCGCCCAAGCACTTAGTTCCCAATCATTTTGAGTATAGGCTATTTTTGCATTGACTAAGTTCGTACTTTCTGACTTAGAATTATGCCCATCAGAGAAGTAGTAATCATCTTTCCCCTCAACCCCTAAGCTCACATAAATATTATCTGTCGCATCAAACTTTACATTCACAGCATATTGATATTTTGGTGATTGAGCCTGCTCTCGCCCATCCTGGTCTAATCCTTTTTTTGTAACATAGTCATTAATTTTTGACTCTAAATAACCAAAGCTTGCATTTAGACTCAAGTTATCTGTTAACTGATAAGAACTTTCAACCTCTAGACCATAGTTAGAACCGCTGCTACCATTTGCATAAAAACCAGTAAACTGCTCCTGCCCATTATCTGTTGCTTGAATATTCCAATCTTTTAACTGAATATTATCGCGATACATATAAAAAGCAGCGAGGCGTAATATTAATTTATTATCGGCAGATGACCCCTTAACACCAAATTCAGCATTATATAAATATTCAGGTTCAAAGCTCGTATGCTTTGTGTAAAACTCATGGTCATTACTTAAACCGTCATCCTTTGCTTTTGCTAGCGCTTCACCGTTTATGCCACCAGCCTTATAACCACGGGACAAACTTGTATAAATCATGGTTCTTGGGATCACTTGATATTCGACTGCTATTTTACCACCAAGCATGGTATCTGAAGTTGTCTTAACAATAGCGTTATTATCATTATAATCACCATCGTTTTGCTCGACCCTAAGACCTGTAATTAGAGTTGTTTTTTCATTTATTTTTGTTTCAATCTGAGCAAATAACGCCACGTTTTGCGTATCATAAATCGATTTAAATGTATCATAATCATATAAACCCCAATTAAAGAAATCTCTAGTTAGATCAACGTCTCTACTTTGATAGTAAATGCCTGAAACCCAATCACCTTCTTTACCTGACATTATTAATTCAGCACTGCGGTCTTCGCGTTCTCTATCATAAGAATCTTTAGTGCTATAACCTGAAGCGTGCAATCCAGCAGAGCATAATTTAGGTTTCCTGGGGTCATTACAAACCCAATCCTCATCATAGCGATATAATAATTCAGAACTAATACCTGAAACATTAAAAATAACGTCTGCAAAGTCAAATCCCGTAAAGGTATTTGCCAAGCCAATAGCTAGACTCTCTTGATTATCTTGCCCTGGTTCATCTGCAACACTCATTCGGCTGTTATCTAAAGTAAAACCATCGTAACCATTATTAATATCAATATAATGTAAAGTTAGTTTTGTATTAAGCGATTCAGTTAATTGGCTATCAAGTTTAAAGCGACTTACCTTTTCATCTCGACCTTGAGTATCATCACGCTCTAAATAAGCATTTTCTACAAATCCATCAGACTGAGCCTGGTAAGTACTTACCTTAAATGCAGTATCATCTGAAATACCAGTGCCAAATGCGATACCGGCCTCTTTAGCATTATAATTTCCAGCACCTAATTTAAGATTTACATTTGTTTCTTTTAATGGATTTGCTGTTTCTATGTGTATCATGCCCGCAAGCGCATCTGCACCAAAACGCGTGCCTTGTGGGCCACGATAAATTTCAACTTGTTCAGTATCAAATAATAATGCAGCACCACCTAAACCTGAATAATTAATACCATCAATGACGACACCTACAGATGGATTAATTGGATCAACAAACTGAGACCGTAGACCGACTCCTCTAATTTGCATAAAACGTCCGCGGGATGCACCCGCAGTAAAGTTTACATTTGCTGTTGCATTTAAAATCTCATCTAATGCCGTTGCACCGCGCAAATCAATATCTTGTTTAGAAAAGACCGACGCACTTGCACTTAAGGTTTGAATACTTTCTTCTTTAAAATCACCAGTAACTAAAACGCGTTCAATCTCAGCTTCATTTTCTGTCGCAAACACAGGTGTTAATGTTGCTTGTGAAATAGCCAAAGCAAGTATTGATGTAGATGTTTTAAATTTGAACTTCATGATGAACTTAATTCCATTATATGATGCGATGCACTTTGACGACTATTTTATGTCAAAGCCTGTGATTACAAAAGTAAAAATGCATATAAACCGTCAATTGCTGACAGTTATTGATTCTTAAAACTGCAATGCAGCTTTATTGACAAATACAACAATCAGGATTTGCTGAAAATGATATCTTTTGTTGTTCAAAAGTCAGGGCGTCAAAACTAATAAATTGATTTAAATGCATATGACCCAATATATAATTCAAAGTTTGAATTGCTTGCATAGAGCCCATAACGCCTAGTAGTGGTCCATAAACACCAGAAGTCTCACAATTAAGCGACTCTTGATGAGTAGATGGTTCAAATATGCATTGATAGCATCCTTCTCCTTCTTGGCGGTTATCAAAAACCATCAACTGACCTTTTGTTGCGATTGCAGCCGCTGAAATTAAAATTTTTTGATAACGAACACAATACCGGTTAACTAAATAACGTGTAGTAAAATTATCAGAGCAATCAAGCACAATATCTGCATTTGTAATTAGAGCACTCGCATTAATTTCAGTAAGCTTTTCATTCACTGTATTAATTTTAATTTCATTATTCAAACTGGCTAAACTTTTTTTTGCTGCAAGCGTTTTAGCTTGCCCTAAATAATTTATTTTATATAAAATTTGTCTTTGTAAGTTAGTTAGCTCGACTTTATCGGCATCAACTAAAGTTAATTCCCCTATACCAGACGCCGCTAAATATAAAGCAGCTGGACAACCTAAACCACCGACACCAATAATGAGCACCTTCGCTTTTTTTAACTTTTTCTGCCCATCAAAACCAACCTCTTTAAGCATAAGTTGACGGCTATAGCGAAGTTGCTCTTTTTCACTTAGCGATGTATTACTCACAGCTGATTTCCGTTTGTAGTTTTTCAATTGCCAAAGCCGGATCTTCAGATTCTGTAATCGCACGCACAACAGCAATACTACCCACTCCAGTGTGAGCAACTTCTTTAGCTCTGGACAAATCAATACCGCCTATTGCGACCGTAGGATAAGACTTCATTAAAGGTACGAAGTGTTTTAATTTTTCTAATCCTTGAATTTGACCTGTCATATCTTTAGTTGTTGTAGAATAAATAGCGCCAAATGCTAAATAGCTTGGTTTGTAATTATCAGCTCGCAACATTTCATAAAAACCATGAGTAGATAAACCCAAACGTAACCCAGACATTTTTATGGCAGCTAAATCAGCTAAATACAAATCTTCCTGCCCTAAATGTACGCCATAAGCTTTATGTTTTATGGCTAACTGCCAGTGATCATTAATATATACATTTGCTTGATATTTATGACCTAAAGCAACAGCTTGTTCTATTTTAGTTTCTAAATCTGGAGCCAAATAATCTTTAATACGCAATTGAATCGTTTTAATACCATTTACTAAACAGGTTTCAAGCCAAGAAACTGTATCAACAACAGGATACAAACCTAATTTTAAACTATCACACTTAGCAAATTCCATTGCAGGTGGGTGTGCTGAAACAGGGTCTAAGTCTAACTCTAATCCTAAAAAGCTATCAGGCTCTATTACTTGTGGAAAATCGTCTTTATTTTCAGGAAATCCACAATGCGCAACAGGCCCTATACCTTGACCAAAACGTTTTGCAGCTTTTAAACCTTGATTAATATAGGCTTTTGCTAAAATGAAGGCATCTTTTAATGGATATTCATGCGCTAAACATGCCGCTATTACAGAGGCAAAACTACAACCTGTTCCATGACTATGTGGCACAGGCAAGGTTTTATTTCCCAACCAGTATTCAGTTCCTAAGTCAGCACTCGATTGACAAAAATCAATACAATAACCTTGAGGATAATCCCAGTGACCACCTTTAATCACAACTGATTTAATACCTATTTTAAAAAATGTAGTCGCAGCATCCCTAACGGCACTGGGACCAATCAAATAAACACCAGTTAAGCTTTGTGTTTCTTTTGTATTAGGTGTTAAAACATCAATTAAAGGCAATAAATGCTCTTTAAGTGCAGGAATAACATCATCTTCAGTTAAATTCTCTCCACTGGATGCAACAACAACGGGATCGTAAATAATAATAGGCTTACAAGCCCAGGTCGTTTTATATTCTTGAATTCTTTGTGCTATAAACTTTATTTGTTCTTCATTTGCCAACATGCCTATTTTTATCACGCTAGCTGGCATGTCTTGCTCTAGAGCTTTTAGTTGAGAAGCAATAATTTCAACCCCAACTGGATTAATAGCTTCTACACCCATGCTATTTTGCGCAGTTAAAGCAGTTACAACCGTACAAGTATGAATACCAAAGCTCTGCATTGCTTTCACATCAGCTTGTATTCCTGCGCCACCGCCAGAATCAGAACCAGCAATAGTCCAAACCACTTTATTCATTAAAACCTCTTAAATTTAGTTAAACCTGCTCATGCCAAAATAATATCGATAATACTGACTTAGATAGATAAATACTTATCACTACAATAAATTTTTACCTACGACCGAACTACTTCCATATATTTATGATTTAAACCTACTCTTCATCTAGCTTTAAACCTATTCATGCCAAAATGATATGGATAATATTGGCTTAGATAGATAAAT
>NZ_FOLO01000011.1:86264-122062 GCF_900112265.1 Pseudoalteromonas denitrificans DSM 6059
ATATCGATAATACTGACTTAGATAGATAAATACTTATCATTACAATAAATTTTTACCTACGACCGAACTGCTTTCATATATTTATGATTTAAACCTACTCTTCATCTAGCTTTAAACCTGTTCATGCCAAAATGGTGTGCCTAATGTTGGCGTAGAAGCATGAGCAGTTTGCCTTTGTGGCATTATACCTGCTAAATAGCCTTGGCTGCCGGCTTCAATTGCATTGGCAAAAGCACGTGCCATTAATACAGGGTCATCAGCTAAAGCCACTGCACTATTCAATAATACACCATCGTAGCCCATTTCCATTGCAATACAGGCATCTGACGGCTTACCAATGCCCGCATCTAAAATTAAAGTCGCATCAGGTAGCCTCATTCTAATCGTTTCTAAATTATAAGGGTTCATTAAACCTTTACCTGTACCAATTGGTGAAGCCCAAGGCATAATCACTTCACACCCTAAATCATATAAACGTTGGCATATCACTAAATCATCGGTGCAATAAGGTAATACTTTAAAGCCCTCAGCAATAAGTTGCTCTGCAGATTTTAATAATTCAATAGGATCTGGCTGAAGGTTATAATCATCACCAATCACTTCAAGTTTTATCCAATCTGTCGCAAAAATTTCTCGGCTCATTTGAGCTAATGTAAATACTTCGTCTGCTGTTTTACATCCTGCAGTATTAGGTAATAACTTCAAACCTAGCTTTTGGATATGCTGCCATATTTGCGCACCGCTATGCTCTGATGGGTTTTGACGTTTAAGTGATAAGGTAATAACTTGCGAACCGCTGGCTTGTACAGCTTTACTCATAACTTCTGGTGAAGGATATAAAGCACTGCCAATTAATAAACGGTTTGTTAATTCCTCTTCATAGATAGACCAAGTCATATTAAGCTCCCACTGTTGGAGTAAATAAGACATTTCCGATCTTCAATACATCTTATATATGCAAACCTTGTCATATTAACCTCCTGCTATAGGAGACATAATATCTATTTTATCTCCTGCATTTAAAATTGTTTTGGCATAGTGACCTTTTGCAATAAATTTCGAGTTTAACGCCACTGCAAAACTCCCTTTAATATGCTTCTTTAGGCTATAGTCGATTAATACATCTGCTAAAGAAATTGACTCTTTGATCTGAAACTCTTGTGCATTAATTGAAATGTTCATGTTAACTCACTTGCTTAATAAGTGGATTTTTCAGACGTGAATCTGACAAATTGACAATACTTGATGAAAGTTGATCAGAAACAGCAACCAAAGCTTGCTGCAATACAATTGGCGCGAGTAAAAAACCATGTCGATATAAACCATTAATTCGGATTAAGCCATTTTCAGAATAAATCGCAGGGAAATTATCTGATAAAGCGGGACGACAAGCGCTTACTTGTTCTTTAATTTGAGCTTCAGCGAAGCCGGGATGAACGCTATAAGCTGCTGACAATAACTCAAGTGCAGAACGTACTGTCATGGGGCCAGTATTATCTGACTCAATTTCAGTCGCACCTATCACATAATGTTTATTTGGTTTAGGCGCTATATATAAATGATAATGGGGGTGCATTAAACGCACAGGTCTAAGAATATTTACTTCTGGTGCAAATAGTTGAAACAACTCACCACGCACAGCACGTAAACTCTTAAGATCATCTGCTGCACCTGTGCCTCTACAATCTATTACCAAATCGGCTAAAATCGTTTGTCCATTACAGGTAATTTTACCTTTTGAAACATTAGATACTTCACGATTCAAGTACCAATTTATACCTTCTATTTCTAATTGATGTGTTAAAGCTGACATCAATTTACGGTTCCCTAACTGACCTTCTTGAGGTAAATAAATAGCAGAATTAAAACGACGGGCAATTTCAGGTTCAAGATCCAAAAGTTGACTGCGATTTAACTTTTGCATATCACATTGGGGCCAGCGTGTTTGAATATGGCGTACAAAACGCTGCATATCTCCTACATCTTGTGTATGGGATATCACTAAAGAGCCTTTTTGTTGAAAAAAGGTATATTCTTTTAAACTTGCTAATATCTCAGGCCATAAAGATATACCTTGCATACCCATCTTTACAATTTCAGGGTCAGCAATTAAAGATTCACTAAAAGGTGTTAGCATACCACCAGCAGCACGGGCTGCACTACCAACACCTTTTTTATTTGACTTATCATATAGGTGAACATCATGACCTTGACGACCTAAATACAAAGCCATTAACCGACCAATTAAGCCACTACCTACTATGATAATTTTATTTTTTGTCATATTAAAGTCTGTAGACGGGGTTTTAACCGCGTTCACACAATGAAGAAATGCGAGACTATATTGCCTCGCATACGTAAATTTAGTTAAACAGGTTGATAAATTTCAGCACCAGCATTTTTAAACTCCGCCGATTTTGCTTTCATTTCAGCCTCAACATCTATCATTTTAACTTCAATAGACTCACCTAATTTATTTGGATCTATGCCTTTCGCTTCAAGATCTTTAGCATAATCACGTACTTCTTGTGAAATTTTCATAGAGCAAAACTTAGGACCGCACATAGAACAAAAATGTGCTACTTTTCCTGACTCCTGTGGAATCGTTTCATCATGATATTCACGCGCTCGCTCTGGATCTAAACCAATATTAAATTGATCGTACCAACGGAACTCAAAACGTGCTTTAGACATCGCATTATCACGAATTTGCGCTCCCGGGTGACCTTTTGCTAAATCAGCGGCATGAGCAGCTATTTTATAGGTGATCAGACCTTCTTTAACATCTTCTTTTTTGGGTAAACCTAAATGCTCTTTTGGTGTTACATAACATAACATAGCACAGCCATACCAACCGATTTGGGCGGCACCAATACCAGATGTAATGTGGTCGTAACCAGGTGCGATATCTGTTGTAAGTGGGCCTAATGTATAAAAAGGTGCTTCATCACAATGTTTAATTTGCTCTTCCATATTCTCCTTGATCATATGCATGGGCACATGACCTGGACCTTCGATAAATACCTGAACATCATGCTTCCACGCAATTTTAGTTAATTCACCTAAGGTTTTTAACTCTGCAAATTGTGCTTCATCATTAGCATCATAAACAGAACCAGGACGCAGACCATCACCTAGTGAAAAACACACATCGTATTGTTTTAATATTTCACAAATATCCTCAAAATGAGTATATAAAAAGTTCTCTTCATGATGCGCTAAACACCATTTAGCCATAATAGAGCCACCACGAGATACAATACCTGTTAATCGTTTAGCCGTCATAGGCACGTAACGTAATAAAACCCCAGCGTGAATGGTAAAGTAATCAACGCCTTGTTCTGCTTGCTCAATTAACGTATCTCGAAAAATCTCCCAAGTTAAGTCTTCAGCAACACCATTTACTTTCTCTAATGCTTGATAAATTGGTACTGTACCAATCGGAACAGGAGAATTGCGTACAATCCATTCTCGGGTTTCATGAATATAGCGACCCGTTGATAAATCCATAACCGTATCAGCGCCCCAACGGGTAGACCATACCAATTTCTCTACTTCCTCTTCAATGGATGAACCCACTGAAGAGTTACCTATATTCGCGTTCACTTTCACTAAAAAATTACGACCGACTATCATAGGTTCTGATTCTGGGTGATTGATATTGTTTGGTAAAATGGCACGACCACGAGCAATCTCGTCACGTACAAATTCAGGTGTGATAAAATCAGGAATGCTAGCCCCAAAAGATTCACCTTTATGTTGTGCAGAAAGCAGCTCTTCACGGATTTTTTCGCGACCCATATTTTCACGAATAGCAACATATTCCATTTCAGGTGTAATGATACCTTGTCGAGCATAATGCATTTGCGTAACATTTTTACCTTCGATACCACGGCGAATTTTTGGTAAATGATCAAAACGAATATGATCTAAACCTTCATCGGCCATACGTTGTTGAGAAAACTGTGAAGTCACAGATTCTAATAGCTCAGTATCATCTCGACCTTCAATCCAAGACTCTCTAAATTTAGGTAAACCTTTACGTACGTCTAGTACAAACGCTTCATCGGTATAAGGGCCTGAAGTATCATAAACTAATACAGGATCGTTTTTTTCAACAATAGGGTTATCTTCTGGGCCACTAATATAAGTATCTGTTAAAGTAATTTCACGCATACCAACACGAACACCGGGTATATCGCCTTCAACATATATTTTCTGCGAGCTCGGAAATGGTTGACCTGTTAAATTATAAATATACTCAGAAGCAGATTGTCGTTCTTCTCGACGGGATGATTTTACTTTTTTACTTTTTGAATCTATTTGTGACATGACATAAACCTCATTGCTATTAATGACGGCTTGTCAGGAAAGTAGAGAATGCCAAAAGGCACGAGTGAACTGGGCTCAAGTGATACAGGCAATGTAAAGCCTGAATCCCCTTATTTGAGTGATGTATTCAGCCCAATTATGTAAAAACAATAAATTAGGAGGAATAAACAACCCTAACTTATGTGGGGAAGCTTGTTTCCTACGTAGATAGTCCACACTAAGGTGACGTCTAATCAGGTTCACGGATCCCGCAAATGCGATCTCAGCTTAATATATACAATAAAATGTATATCAAAAGCACTCCGACAAGTAACAGCCAGCAGCTTACTTATATTCAGATTGTAAGGCAAGTAATACCGTAAGAATAAAATGAACATTTCCATAAAGATTTTGTCATAGAAAATGTTGAATAATTAACAAAATAGCTGCAAAAAATATTTTAAAACTTTGCTACTATTAATAAATTAGATCTATTTAAAATAATATTGAGCTTTTTCATGAAATTAACTGCATTTTTAGCGAGTATTTGCGTTTTATTTACTAGTGGTTGTCAAATGACAAAAACAGTAGATGGTGACCAACTAAAACACCAAAACTTTAAATTACATACAATAGACAAAAAAGCAGTTGAAACAATAAAAGTTGTGAATATTGAGTTTATTGAAGCCATGCGTACAAATGGCTTTGCCGGTTGCAATCGTTTTTTTGGTCAAGCAATCATAGAGGAAGGAAAATTTAAAGTAGATAAAATTGGCATGACTCGAAAATCCTGTGGCACTGATATCAATAAAATAGAAACAGATATTATTGATACCTTATCCACTTGGTCTGACATAACTCTTGAAAATGACATACTCACCATAAAAGGCAAACATGAACTCATGTTTAAAATAACCAGTGGTTTAAATAAAATAATGAGTAAATAGAAACTTAATATTAGGATTGGAGCTTAACTTCCGACCCTACTTACAGTTTTTATTCAGCAGGAAATACACTATTAATATAGTCAGGTAAAAATGGACGACCCCGCTCATTTAAAGATGTGCCAATAATCAAAGCATCTATTGCTACTTTTTGATCTTTTAAACGCACTATCTTTTGCCTAAAACCAAACCTCACCTTAGAAATTCGCTCAGGTACAACCTCTACATAAAACTCATCACCCGGAATTAAAGATAATTTAAAATCAATCTCACTACGTACAACAACTAAATTAATTTTATCAGCTGCCAATTGCGCAAAATCGACCTTATTCGCAGCTAAAAATTCATGACGCGCATGCTCTAAATAATTAAAGTACACACCATTATTAACAATTCCCTGTAAGTCACATTCGTAATCACGCACTTTTAGCTCAAGTTTAAATGTCATTTTTTGGTCTTTCCTTAATTTGATAAATAAGCTCTAAAATAAAAATGATAATTTATCAAATAACAGAGGAAAATCATAAAAACCGATAAAACGAGTAGAAGTATATTTATAAAATGTACTAAAAAAAGACAAACCGAACACAAAACAAGCATTCAATCTAAAATTAAATAAAAATACCGCTCAAGGTGATGACAACAGGAAAAAAAAATCATATACTTCAACCCGCTTCAAATATCAGAGTATTGATATATTAAAAGCTTTTAAAAGTGGCCCTTTAGCTCAGTTGGTTAGAGCATACGACTCATAATCGTCAGGTCCCCTGTTCGAGTCAGGGAAGGGCCACCATTTTTAAATTCAAATCATTTCATCTTAATATTTACTTCTGAAATAATCAATTTTAAATGTTACTTGTACCTATAACAAATGCACAATATCCTATTTTTAATTACCAATAAAAATTTTTCAATATCGGAATGTTTTTTATATTTTGCATGCCATAAAAAAGATATATAGAAAATATATTCGTCACGAGAATCAAAATCACAGACATTACGCGATAATAAATAAAATCGTCTGGATAAAAAATCATGGCTAATAACATGATTAAAACGGTTGTTAAAAACAAAGTTAATACCGTACGCCAAATATACCGCCATGTATTAATAATTAGACTAAACGGACTTTGAGTTGATAAGTCTTCTTTAATATAACAATGAAGCTGAAATATAAATCCGGCTAAGACAGTGAAAGCAATCAAATACTGATATAAATAAAGAAACATATCTGATGCAAGTATAAATAGAACAAGTAATGTCCAAGCTAACAACATGGGAATATGAAAAACTTTATTGAACATAAGAAACTCTGAACATATATAAGTGATGCAAAAGTTTACCTAACATTTTTGTTTATTGTTGTAATAAGCTTTATAAACTTGATCTATATCTTATTGATAGTAAAAACCCCTTAAATATAAATTTAAGGGGTTTTTATTTAATCACTGAGCAACTTAATTAATGATTATGTGATTCAGAACCATGACTATGTACTTTATTTAAAAATCTAGGTGTGCCTGGTGATGTTATAAATGACGCATCGGGTTGACCTTTAAAGCAATTTAAAACCCAAGGGAAAGCATCTGTAATGTAATAACCATACTGTCCATTTACTTCCATACCATTACATTCATCTAAATCACCAGAACCTTGCACATACTCCCAATCATTTCGAAATTGACCATCATAATTATCACTCACTATGCCACCATTTCCAGCCGTAGGTGTTAAATATGACCCTTCCGCTTGCCTAACACCACCATTATTACGCAGTGCATAACTCGATGTTGCTTTACGTACAGAACCTGTTTGAGAATCTAAAAAACATAAACCATATACAGGATAACCATCAGCCGCAAAACCAATAACAGGAGAAGCATTTCCAGATACATCACATGTTTGATCAAACATTGCTTTTGGATTACCATGGTAATGATATAAACCTGTAGGTTGTGGATGTGCATTATGTTGATCTGTTCCAAAATTATTAGAGGCAGACATCGGGTCGTAGCGCCATGGATGTGACATATCATTACACCCCACTTTTTCACGCCCTAAAGGCTCATTTCCTTCGTTGTAGCAAGCTGCAGGTAAAATATCAACTTCAACCCCATTAAGTGTTATGACATTAGTTGTGCCTAAGGTTAGATCTGTTACATTCGTCGCTTTTACGGGTGATGCAGGGATATTATAATTTAATGTATTTTTAGATACGTTAGTTGCAAATGAAGCACTATTATCATTAAAGTCATGATTAGGAATAGAATCTGATACTAAATTACAACTAGTTTGTGAAGCCGTGATTGTTATGTTGCCGGTAAAGTTTGAGCTATTTTTTATATCTGATACCGTAGAAAAGTATGTACCAACATAACTTGTACATGAATCATTTCGATTTACAAACTCATCATTTGTAATATCTACATTGGTATTTACAGCAGTCACACTCACTAAATCTTCTAAGCTCGCTTGTTGTCCATCATTCACGATTAAAGATATAACATATTCTCCTGGAATATCAGGAGTTAATGTTGTTGTTACATCTGTTTGAGTTGATAAACTCACTTCGCTATAAGTAGGTTTAGTTTGTATTATCCAATTGTATGTCAAAGTATCATTTTCATTATCTGTACTTGATGAACCATTCAGAGTTACTAATATTCCAGTAGTCAGCGTTTGATCTCCGCCAGCATTAGCAATAGGTGCTTCA
Source organism: Pseudoalteromonas denitrificans DSM 6059 (assembly GCF_900112265.1). GTDB lineage: Bacteria > Pseudomonadota > Gammaproteobacteria > Enterobacterales > Alteromonadaceae > Pseudoalteromonas > Pseudoalteromonas denitrificans. Next base: position 94,233 of record NZ_FOLO01000011.1, read on the forward strand.
TTGGCTTTAGAAGCCGTGACATTAACAGAGTCTGCAGTACTGTCTATTACTCCATCATTTACAATTAATGTTGCCTTATAGACACCATCAACATCGGGAGTAAACGTAGGTTTTGCTGCACTACTATTTGATAACACTGCACTGCTTCCATTGGGTATTACTAAACTCCATTTATAAGACAGTGGATCTCCATCAGGATCTGAACTGCCTGAGGAGTCTAATGTCACTGAACTTCCTGTAGTAATAGATACATCATTACCCGCATTAGCAGTAGGCGCATTATTAGCTTTAGAAGCTGTGATAGTGACTGAACTTTCAGCACTGTCTATTGTTCCATCATTCACAATCAATGTTGCCGTATATACACCATCAACATCGGGTATAAACGTAGGTTTTGCAGCACTATTATTTGATAACACTGCACTGCTTCCATTGGGTATTGCTAAACTCCATTTATAAAACAGTGGATCACCATCTGGATCATTGCTGCCAGAAGAATCCAACGTGACTGTGCTTCCCGTTGTAGCAGTTGTATTATTCCCCGCATTGGCAATGGGTGCTTCATTAGTTTTAGAAGCAGTAATAATCACTGAGCTTGGCGTACTATCAATTGTTCCATCATTTACAATTAATGTTGCTGTATATGGGCCATCAATATCTGGTGTAAAAGTAGGCTTTGCAGCACTATTATTTGATAACATAGCGCTGCTCCCGTTAGGAATTGATAAACTCCATTTATAAGTTAAAGCATTTCCATCAGGATCTGAACTAGCTGAAGCGTCTAGCGTTACCGAGCTCCCTGTTGTAACAGATATATCATTACCCGCATTAGCAGTAGGCGCATTATTATTTTTTATTACCGTAATTGTACTGCTATCTAATGGGCTATTTTCAATACCGTCATTGACAACTAAACTTGCAATATAACTCCCTTCGATATCGGGTGTAAAAAATGGGTTTACGACTACTTTCGAGCTTAAGTTAGCATTACTATTGATAGGTACCTTAAGTGACCATGAATAGGTTAAAGTATTATTATTTAAATCACTACTAGCTGAACCATCTAGGCTTACAACCGCACCAATACTAACAACTTGATCTCCACCAGCATTAGCTACTGGGGCTACATTTGAATTCGTTACCACTATATTTACAGTATCTTGGACACTATTTATAAAGCCATCATTTACAATCAAAGATATTGAATATTCCCCTATAATATCAGGTATAAAAGAGGGTGTTGCACTTGTTGTATTATCTAAATTAACATTGCTATTTTGAGGTTTAGATAAACTCCAAGCATAAGTTAATACATTGCCATCAACATCTGAACTATCGTTACCATTTAAGTTAACTGTTTGACCTAGTTCAATGTTTTGATCTACGCCTGCCTGAGCGACAGGAGCTGTATTTGTGGCTTTATCAACTTCAAATTGTGCCAGTACCTGAACTTCTGATTTAACTTTATTTACAAACGACTCGATATCTATGATTTCATCAGCGATTACTTGGGGGATCATTGCAGTTTCAAAAGCAATAAAATCTCCCAGTATTAAATTATTTTTTAAAACTTCAATTAAATTTAATTTATTTTCATTTGATAATACTAACCCGTTTAATAAATCAAGTTCAGCTAATACCTCATCAACAACTTCATTTTTAGCTTTTTCAAGTTCAGTTGTTAGTTGCTCCGTTTCCAGTACAGATTTAATTTTTTCCACAACTTGATGTGTAAAAGGTGAAATAGATAATTCACTTAAAACTTCATTTTGAGTGTTTAAAGTAGGCAAAGGTGGCATAGCTAACGTGAGCGGGTTATTCTTAAAATCTTTTTCAGGTCTACCAATATCTTTAGCCCCCTCTCCAATATAAGCCCTAAAAACCTTTAACTTAGCTAAAGCCATCAACTCAGCTGTTATAATTAATTGATACTCTCCAATACTATTAGTTTTTACATTAGGTTCATTATCATCAAGCTGTTCATTATTATTAGTATCTAAATAAACAATGGCATTACTAATATAATCATCAATAACTCGCCCATTTAAAATGACAGAATCTGTAACAGTTAAAGTTAAATTTTGCTCAACAATACCACCTTGGCTATCGTTTAACGTAACGAGAATATCAGAATAAGTTCCTGAATCAGAAGTGGAAGGCGATAAGGTTAACTCTGCACTAACGGAATCAAAATTGACCCAATTAGGCAGCCCATTTACAGATATTGAAACTTGATCTAAATCGAGATCTTCAACAATTAATTTTATAGTATGAATTTGGGCTTCTGATAACTCATAATTTAACCCACTCGTTAAACTTGGGAGCCTATTATTATTTATAACTTCAATACTAAAAGCTGGTAAAGCACTATCTACTTTTTGGTCTGTGACCGATATTATTATGTTTGAATATATTCCGGAGTCATTATAGTTTGGAGTACCTGATAAATTTCCTGTACTCGTCTCAAAATCGGCCCAGCTAGGTTTATTTTCGATTGAAAATGACAGCGGATCACCATCAGTATCTGAAGCAATAGGTAAAAAACGATATATATTGTTTTCAATCACACTGGCATCTGGAGTCCCAGATATAACTGGCACAGAATTTACAGGTACTTCAGCTTCACTATTATTACTTTCACTACCACCACCGCAAGCAATCAATAGATATGATAAAAAAATAATAAATAAACTAACTTTTATCTTTTTCACAATACACCTACTCTAAAACAAATAACTTTAATAGATTTAAGAGTAGACAATAAATGTGCAAAGAGAATGAAAGAGCCTATCGTTAGACTCTTTTATTTTGCATCTAACTAGAAAAACCCTAAGGGACTTGTATCGTAACTCACTAATAGATTTTTAGTTTGCTGATAATGCTCGAGTGCAACTTTATGAGTTTCGCGCCCTACACCTGATTTTTTATAACCGCCAAATGCAGCATGCGCAGGATACATATGATAACAATTTGTCCACACGCGACCTGCTTGAATTTTACGACCCATACGATAAGCGACATTCATATCTCGGCTCCAAACACCTGCACCTAAACCAAATTCAGAGTCATTGGCTATCTCTAAAGCTTCTGCTTCAGTTTTAAAAGTCGTAACAGAGATCACAGGGCCAAAAATCTCCTCCTGGAAAATACGCATTTTATTATTGCCTTTAAGCAAAGTCGGTTGAATATAATATCCATTAGAATACTCATTATTTAATTGCTCAATATCACCGCCAATTAATAGCTCTGCGCCCTCTTCTTTGCCGATATCTATATATTGTAATATTTTATCAAACTGCTCTTGTGAAGCTTGAGCTCCTACCATAGTGTCAGTGTCTAATGGATTACCACGTTTAATTAATTTAGTGCGTTCTATGATTTTAGCGACAAATCCCTCATAAATATCTTCATGAACAAGTAAACGGGAGGGACAGGTACACACTTCACCTTGATTAAAGTAAGCAAGCACAACCCCTTCAATACATTTACTTAAATAATCATCTTCATGATCCATTACATCTGGGAAAAAGATATTAGGAGATTTACCGCCTAGTTCGACTGTAGAAGGAATAATATTTTCAGCAGCACATTTCAAAATATGTGAGCCAACTGGTGTAGAACCCGTAAATGCAATTTTTGCTATACGTGTACTGGTTGCGAGTGCTTGACCTGCTTCTGCACCATAACCATTTACTATGTTAAGTACGCCTGCTGGCAATAGGTCTTCTATTAGCTCCATTAATACCAAAATAGATGCAGGTGTTTGTTCCGCAGGTTTTAATACAATACAGTTACCTGCAGCTAATGCTGGCGCTAACTTCCAAGCAGCCATCAAAATAGGAAAGTTCCAAGGAATAATTTGACCGACTACACCTAACGGTTCATGAAAATGATAGGACACAGTATTCTCGTCAATATCACCTATACTGCCTTCTTGTGCACGTAAACAACCAGCAAAGTATCTAAAATGATCAACTGCTAATGGAATATCAGCAGCTAAAGTTTCTCGTACTGCTTTACCATTATCCCAAGTTTCAGCAACTGCTAATAAAGTTAAGTTTTTCTCTAAACGATCAGCAATTTTAAGTAAGGTATTTGAACGTACTGTAACTGAGCTTGCTCCCCAAGCACCTTTGGCTTTATGTGCCGCATCAAGTGCCAGTTCAATATCTTTTTCATTAGATTGAGGGATCTCACAGATCTTCTTGCCATTTACCGGGCTTAAGTTATCAAAATATTGCCCATCTTGTGGCTCAACCCATTGACCACCTATAAAGTTTTGATATCTAGGTTTAAAGTTCATTACTGCATCGTCAGTTCCTGGTGCTGAGTAAATCATGACACTTTCCTTTTTATTTTTTATATGGCTAATATTTGAACTTATCTTAAAAAAGTGTCATAAACTGTACTGCTAATTCACAAAAGTTGACTGTCAGTACAAAGTGTAAATTCATATTGAAGGAAAATGATGATCACCGAGTTTCTTAATAATAAAAAAACTGAGCCAAAGGTTTTGGTAGAAAATAAAATAAGCTTTAATGGACCACAGTCACAACTGAGTATTTACGATACATTTGAGCCTGCACAAAAAGTACAGCTCAAATCAGATCAACCACTATTTTGCGCCATGATCAGTGGTAAAAAAATCATGCATAGTGATGATAACTATCATAGTGATTTTTTTCCCCACGAGTCTTTTGTGATGGCACCCAATCAAATCGTTGAAATTGATTTCCCTATTGCGCAATTAACGCAACCAACACGCTGTTTAGCCATTGAAATATCATCAGACCGTATTACTCAAATAGCAGAGCAGCTCAATTACAGCCAGCAGAAATCTAAAGAATTTGGCGATTGGCAATATCAACCACAAATAGTGCATACCCGTCACAATGCACAAACCCAAACGCTTTTACAGAGAATGACCCATATATATAGCGAAAATCATCAAGATCGCAGCTTTATGATAGATTTAGCAGTAAATGAACTGACGATAAGGTTGTTAAGACAACAAAGTAGAGCGCTAATGATGTCGTTTTGTATGCTACAAAGTGATTTCAGCGGCATGACAGCAGCGATAAATTATATTGAAACACACTTAGCTGACAATATAGAAATAGCGCACCTGTGCAAACTTGCTTGCATGAGTAGAACTAAATTTTTTAATGAATTTAAGCAAAATTTAGGCTGTACACCATTCGTATTTCAGCAACAGCAACGCCTAAAAAAAGCACATGAATTAATAAGCTCTGGACGACAAATTACGCAAGTATGTTTTGAACTTGGCTTTACCAGTTGCAGTCATTTCAGTCGTGTATTTAAACAGTTTTATGGTACGAGTCCTAAAACATTTCAACAATACCAATTAGGTTAATAAAGTAGTCACTTAATTATCAGAAATGATATTACCCTCTGCAATAAAAAAGATTTTACTCATTACAATAAAACCTTTTTATACTTATAAAATAATAATTTATTTTTTAATGGGCTTGATCCCAGTTATCACCAAAATCAGAGTCTGCGATTAATGGCACATCTAATTTAGCGGCTTGTGACATTAGCTCACAAATTTTTGTTGTATAAGCCTCTAAGCAATCTTCTTTAATTTCAAATACCAATTCATCGTGAACTTGCATTAAAATTTTAATTGTATCTTTGGGTTGTTGCTTAACCCATTGATGCACAATTAACATGGCTTTTTTGATGATATCAGCCGCAGTTCCCTGCATAGGCGCGTTGATAGCAGCACGCTCAGCCGCTTTTTTGCGTGGTCCATTTTTTGTAATATCAGGTAAATATAAACGTCTACCAAACAAGGTTTCAACATAACCTTGCTCCGTTGCTTTCTCACGTGTCGTTTCCATATAGGTTAATACACCTGGGAAACGCTCAAAATAAGTATCCATATAGTGCTGTGCTTCAGAACGTGGAATATCTAACTGATTAGCCAAACCAAATGCCGACATACCATAAATTAAGCCAAAGTTAACTGCTTTTGCTTTACGGCGCATGTCAGTTGTAACTTCATCAAGCGGTACAGAAAATACTTCTGATGCTGTTGCACTGTGTACATCTTTACCGCTAGCAAATGCTGTTAATAGACCTTTATCTTGTGATAAATGCGCCATTATCCGTAATTCAATCTGGCTATAATCGGCAGCCATTATTTTATGGCCTTCATCAGCAATAAACGCCTGACGAATACGGCGACCTTCTTCTGTCCTAATAGGAATATTTTGTAAATTAGGATCGGTAGAACTTAAGCGCCCTGTTGCTGTTACAGCTTGATGATATGAAGTATGTACGCGTCCAGATTCTTCGTTCACCATTTGCGGTAATTTATCTGTGTAAGTAGATTTCAACTTAGATAAACCACGATACTCCATTATTATCTTAGGCAGAGAGTAAGTTAACGCTAACTCCTTTAATACTTCTTCAGCAGTAGAAGGGGCACCTTTAGGGGTTTTTTTAATAACTGGCAATTGCATTTTTTCAAACAAAATAGCTTGAAGCTGTTTAGGTGAACTTAAGTTAAAAGGCTCTTCAGCTAAATCATGGGCCGCTTTTTCAAGCTCAATCAATCGTTCTCCTAGCTGCTGACTTTGCGCAGTGAGCATTTGACTATCAATTTTTACACCGGTTCTTTCTATATCAGATAACACACTTAATAGCGGCAGCTCAATATCTGTAAACACACTTTTAAGCTCTGGATCTTTATCAAGTTGAGGCCAAATTTCTTGATGCAAACGTAACGTAATATCGGCATCTTCTGCAGCATAATGTGCAGCCTGCTCTAAGGATATTTGATTAAAGGTTAATTGTTTTTTACCTTTACCAGCAATCTCTTCAAAACTAATATTAGTATGATTCAAAAACTTTAATGCTAAAGCGTCCATATTATGACGAGTTGACACACTATTTAATGTGTATGACTCCAACATAGTATCAAACGCAATGCCATTTAATTCATAACCTGCACGCGCTAATACACTTTTATCATATTTAAGGTTTTGTCCTACTTTGGCTTTATTTTCATCAGCTAAAATTGGACCTAGTTTTTTAAATACTAATTCTTTATCTAATTGCTCTGGTGCATCTAAATAATCATGTGCAAGTGGTAAATAAGCAGCTTCCCCAACTTTTACCGCAAAGCTCATTCCAACTAAATCAGCCTGCATATAATCTAAACTTGTAGTTTCAGTATCAAATGCAAATAGTTCGCTAGCATTAAGCTTTTCAATCCAAATATCTAACGCTTCTTCAGTTAAAATTGTTGTATAGTCTGCGTCTACATTTGGTACTTCAACTGGCGTTTCTTCACTTGACTCAACTGTTTCAGTTTTAGCCACTTTTTTTGCTTTTGTTTTAGTGGGTTTGTTTTTCAATAAATCCGCAATCCAACGTCTAAATTCAGATTCAGCATAATATTGGATCAACAGATCTTTATCTGGATCAACAATTTTTAGGCTTTCAAGATCTTCGTCTAATGCAACATCAAGTTTGATCGTTGCTAATTCATAACTCAGTGGTAAGTGTGGGATCGCAGCCGCGAGTTTTTCACCAATTTTGCCTTTGATCGATTTAGCGTTATCAATAACACCTATCAATGTATCGTATTTTTCAATCCATTTAACCGCAGTTTTAGGCCCGCAGCCTTCCACGCCAGGAATATTATCAACTTTATCACCCATTAATGAGAGATAATCTATGATGCGATCCGGTGCAACACCAAATTTTTCAACAACGGCATCTGAATCTAATACTTCGTCTGTCATAGTATTAATTAAGGTGACATGCTCATTAACTAACTGAGCCATATCTTTATCGCCCGTTGATATTAAAACGTCCCGTTTATTCTCAGTTGCGATACGTGCAAAAGTACCAATAACGTCATCGGCTTCAACGCCACCAATGCTGATCAGTGGAAAACCCATGGCTTTTATTATTTTATGGAGCGGTTCAATTTGACAACGTAAATCATCCGGCATAGACGGACGATTCGCTTTATAGTCAGAATACATATCATTTCGAAAAGTTTTGCCTTTTGCATCAAATATTACTGCAACATGACTTGGATCAAACTGTTTAACCAAGCTTTTTAGCATATTAACTACGCCATAAATAGCACCAGTTGGTTCACCTTTAGAGTTAACAAAATGTGGGGGTGAGTGATACGCCCGAAAAAGATAAGAAGAACCATCAACTAAAATAAGTGGGTTTTCTGGGATCTGAGCCATTGATATGGATCCTAATAATAATTATGCCGTGATTGATGGATTATACCCAAATAACCTAAATATGCGATATGACAGACTTATTAAAATGATAATTAATAAGATGTGGATAAGTGTGTAGATAAAAAAAATATCAAAAATCCTCCAAATGACATAAAAATCAATTAGAGTGCATTAAAACCTTTATATATTAAGCTGTTATCTACTTCAGGACAGATTAATTGTTATTGTTTTATAATTTTAATCTTATGTGGAAACATTATTTTTTTGATGAATCTTTAATGACAATTTGTATTAAAATTAATCTCATCAAAATTCACAGAGGCGGTATACTACCACAAAGGATCTAAGATCATATAGATCCTTTGAAATATTTTTAATTTTTTTATAAATTAAGCGTTAAATTACATTTAAGTAATTAAACGAAAGAGTAATAACATGAAAAAAATAGCTGTTATTTTAAGTGGTTGTGGTGTTTTTGATGGTTCTGAAATACATGAAGCCGTACTAACACTACTTCATATCGAAAAGTTGGGTGCGCAATATCAGTGTTTTGCACCTAATATAGATCAAATGCATGTGATCAACCATTTAACTGGTGAAGTTGATAAACAAGTAAGCCGTAATGTACTGATTGAATCAGCACGCATTGCCCGCGGTGAAATTAAAGATGTAAAAGAGCTCAATGCGCAAGAATTTGATGCATTAATTTTACCTGGAGGGTTTGGAGCCGCCAAAAATTTATGTGATTTTGCAACACAAGGGGCGAATTCAATTATGAATAAACATGTTGAAAATGCATGTAAACAATTTTCAGAATTAAGGAAACCAGCAGCTTATATTTGCATTGCTCCAGCTATCATAGGCCACGTTTATCCAAAAGGTGTATTAATGACGATTGGCACAGATATAGACACAGCTGAACAAATTAATCAATTAGGTGCTAAACATGTAAACTGTGACGTGAGTGATTTTATTTATGATGAAACATTTAATGTAATTAGTACCCCTGCATATATGCTTGCCAATTCAATTATTGAAGCTAATACTTCAATCGAAAACACCATAAGCAAGGTATTCGAAATAATGAGCAATGATAGAGGTTAAAATAAAACCTCACTAAGTATTTTATATATTTATCGCTAGCGGTATAATCAGCCTAATTTTCCGTCATCAATTCATAACGAGCAAAGTAACATGAAAAAACTATCAACGGCGCTACTTATATTATTAGCAACATCGGTTAACGCACAGAGCAACACTGAAATGACTGAAGAAGCAATTAAAAACCGTCTAGCTCCTATCGGTGCCGTTTATTTAGCAGGTGCGACTCCAGTTGTTGCAGCCCCAACAGGTCCACGTAGTGGTCAACAAGTATTTCAGAATTCATGTTTCGGTTGTCATGGCACAGGTGCAATGGGCGCACCAAAAACAACTGCAGATTGGGAGCCTCGCGTAGCTAAAGGCTTTGATGTGCTACTTAATCATGCAATTAATGGCTTTAATTCTATGCCACCTAAAGGAACATGTATGGATTGTTCTGATGACGAATTAAAAGCTGCCATTGACTTTATGACTAAAGGTCAATAAATACGTATCAATTTTTTGTATCGTTATCGATACAAAATGAAATATAAAGGTCACATTCGTGACCTTTTTTATCTTGACCTGATAGCTTAAAAATGAAATGATGCTGAACAAATATTAACCATGAAAATAATAATAAATGGTTCGGGTCAGTGGAAGATTCAACAACTGCGTTAAATAAGGCTTTAAAACATAATAAACGCCTGAAACAATTACTTAAAAAACATCAGCATTTTCATAATATGCAAGATGCTCTCATACAATTATCGGAGCAAGCAAGCACAGTCTCTGAGCTTACTTTGTTGTACCCTGCTATACATCAAATTCTTGAAGCATACTTACCAAGTAAAAATTTTTATGTTGTTTTACTGGATGAAAAAAATCAACAACTTGAACTTAACTACTTTATAGATGAAAAAGACCCAATATTTGTCCCCTTAACTGATGACGATCATTTTAGCCATGGTTTAACAGGTTATGTTTTTAAAACTGGAAAAACACAACTTTACAACAAAAAATCAATGTTAAATGATCACCAACTAGGTAAGTTCAAAATTAAAGGCTCTCCATGCGAACACTGGCTAGGCATTCCAATCTATAAAGATGAGAAAATAGTTGGAGTTATGGTGACTCAATCTTACTATGCCGAACAGTCTTATACCGATACTCAAGTAGAGCTTGTTGAAATTATATCTTTATATCTTTCAACAGCGATTGAACGCGTTAAACAAAGAGAGTCTTTAGAGCAAGAAGTCAAAACGCGAACCTCTGAGCTTACAAAAGCAAATAAAGCATTAAAAATAGAAATAGAGCAGCGAAAAAAAGCATTAAAACAACAACAAATTCTATTTAAAATTTCTGAACTTGCAACTCAAAGTAAAAATTTGGATGATTTTTATTTTAAAATACATAAAATCATTAAATCAATTACTTATGCTGACAATTTATATATCTGTTTATATGACAAAAATAAAAATAAACTGACCTTTCCCTATGCAGTAGATAGTTTAGAAGGAAATTACGCAGATCGTTATTTTGCAAAAGGGTATACTGAATATGTTATTTCAAAAAGTTGTACTCAACTTTTAAACAGAAGAACAGCTTCTAATTTAATTAAGCAAGGTCTCATTAAACGTTCAGAAAAAAACATTAAGGCAACTTCCTGGGTAGGTGCACCTCTTATTTCTGAACAAGGTGTAATAGGAATAATCGCATGCCAATCTTATGATAATACTTATACCTTTAAAACACATGATGCAGATCTAATTACCTTTGTATCGCAACAAATTGCCAATGTACTACAAAAGCACTTAACAACAGCACAACTAAAACAAAGTCATGAACAGTTAGAACAAAGAGTGACTAAAAAAACACAAGAATTACAACGTAGTAATCACTTTTTACAGTTACAAATTGAAGAACGAAAAAAAATTGAACAACAACTCTATCACGATGCCCATCATGATCCATTAACAGGTCTAGCTAACCGTAGTTTATTTATGTCTCAACTTGAACAAGCTTTAAATCAACACTTAAGACATCCACAACCAGGGTTTGCCGTTTTATTTATTGATTTAGATAATTTCAAAGAAATAAACGATACTTTTGGACACCAGGTGGGTGATTTATTTTTAATCCACATAGCAGATTCTTTAAACCTTTGTATTAGAGAACATGATTTATTAGCCCGCTTAGGTGGGGATGAATTTGTTATTTTATTAACACACATATACCAAAAACATGAAGCACAAGAAGTAGCTGAGCGTATTATTGACTCTTTATCATGCCCATTTAATGCAAATGACAGCATTATTACTTCTGGTGCAAGTATAGGCATTACTTGTAGCCACCAAAACTACCAGCATACAGATGAAATAATGAAAGACGCCGATACGGCTATGTATCAAGCAAAAAAGACAGGCCGTGGTAGATATGAGTTTTATCATGCCCACAATAAAGAAGCTAAATCTCAGGAACTAGCCTATTTAGATTTATTTCATATTAACGATATTTATTTTAAAGCTAACGCGATTATTGATAATACTAACGAAAATCATGTTGCTTGTATTATCGATAGATTCTGGCTACATCCAACTCTCGGAAAAATTAGGTTTGATCAAATAGAAAAATATATCAATAAAGATTATGATTACCATCAAATTGAAATTTCATTACTGCCTAAAATTAACGATTTCATACAATGCAAACACGCAATATTAATCAACAGCAGCATTAAATTAATAACAGATAATTATTTTGTTAACCTGATAACAGAGCTTAAAAAATTAAAAATTTCACATCAATTATGCTTACTTTTTAATGAAATTGAATTACGTCATATAAATAAAGATACAAGAAACAATATACTCAAATTAAAAAAACAAGGTATTAAAATAGGCCTAGATGATTACGCTCATACCCGATGTGACTTAAGTATTTTAACGCAATATCAATTTGATTTTATTTTATTAAGCCCTTTGATGTGTAAAAAAATAATACAAGACGAAGGACATCAGTTACAACTACAAGGTATTTTAGCCGTTGCAAACCTTACTCAAGCCTCAGTTATCGCAAAAGGTCCAAGTATTTTAAATTATCAAAAATCACTCAAAAAATATGGTATTTCCTTATATTCAAGCCAGTATGAGTATATTCATGATAAAGTTAAAAATATAAATAATATTTATACCCATACAAGCTAACTAAAATAAATATGAGCATTTTATATTAAATGTTTAACAATTTAATTGAATTTCAGAGAGCATAAATGCTAATTGACTATTTCCTGGTGAACATTTTCGACTAACCTTTTTCATCTAATGCGTTAATTATTTTATTCAATAATTTAGATTTAAAATTCATTTTAAGAACTTCTTCATCAAGTTTATTATTACCAACCTGATTAGGGGTGAAAGAAGTAATATCTTGAATATAGTGAGATTGATTTTTTATTAATGAAGAGAAAACATCTCCTGCCATAATACCCTTCTCTGTATTTTCTTTTACTGATTTACGGCTGTTTTCTAAATAACCCTCTTTTAGTTTATGGAGACTATTTTCAGTGTTAGTTTGTGTATTAACTTTATTGGATAAATACTCACCCATACCCAAATAAAGCTTTTCTTTTAAGTCTTCTTTGGTATTTCGGCTTTGGTTCATTGCTGTCATTGAAAGAGTTTCAAAATCTATGAAAGCATCGATAATATACTCTTCAGTTGTTTTATTATCTCTTCTATTATTATTTTCACTTATAACTTCATCTAAGATAAATTTTCGCGTCTGTTCTACCAATAACCCAGCACTTTCTCCTTCATTCTTGACAGACATTTGAGTTTTTTGAGATAAGCTAAACTCTACTCCGCTTTTTAGATTTGAACTTTTTTTACTTTGGCTTTTCTCACCCCCAACACCAATCATAAAGTTCGAACTAAAATCAGCTAAACGATTAAAGCCTTCCTTTAATTTAGCTTTATCTTCCCCCATTAAGCCTATGCGCCCTTTTTGCAAACTCATCATTTCAGAAAATAAATTACCAGCGAGTTCCCGTGATTGATCAAAAGCTTTATTTGCATTCTCTAAACTGGCGCCTAACCTTTGGGAAAGTTGCATAAACTCGCTAAAACTATTTTTGAATAGAAAGCTCAGTTGCGCATTATCTTGACTTTTAGTTGCTTCATTAATTAATTCTAAATATTGAGTCAAATCTTCACGTTCAGCAACACCTCCTATTTTAGAATTCAATGTGAAATTAGCTTTTACTTCACCACTTTGTCGCCAATTCCCCTCTAATTTTTGGCTTTCTCCATCATGGCTATAGCTATAACTAATTTTTTGATCTGAGCCTGATAAATTTAATGAAAAACCGGAGAGCTGTTCTCCATTAAATGCTTCTATTCCAGCTAAATAACTAAAATCATCTCCGTTCAATAAACCATCTGATGCTTTGCCTACTGCATTCATTAGTTCTGATAATGCTTGATGCTCCGTATCAGATAACTCTCCTTCAACCTCATAACGAGTATTAATTTCACGACCAAAAGTTAAATCCTTCCATCCTTGATTTTGTTTTATATTAATAAGTATTTCATCACCTTCTCGCGTTTTTACAGTCAATGAAAATGTTTTTGTATTATTTTTATCAACCTCTAATACTTCATTATTGTTAATTTTTGCTGACATTTCTTCTAACGCAAAACGCGTGAAGGTTTGACTTTTTGCAATGTAACTTTCGGAATCAGGATCTAGTTGACTCATAGCTTGAAGTAAATCACGAGTTTCATTATGTGCTCTATTTGCACCTTGAGTGATGTTATCTAACAAAGTATTTAAGTTATCAGCACTTTCTCCCTGAGCTTTACCTTGATTAACACGTTGAGTTACTCTGTCTACAAAGAATGTCCAAGGTTTGTCATCATTTTTAACGGTTGAATATAGCTTTATTTTACCATTGTCAGCTGACTCATATAGGGCATTTAATCCTTGTGGTGAATACTCATTAAGTTTAGATTTAAGTACTTCTTTTGTTAAAACACGGATCCCACCAAATTGATTGTCCTTATTTGATTTTATTGATAAATTTTGTTGGGTTCTTACTTTTTGATTTGATTCTAAGCCTTGAAGTATAAAAGACCCGACTCTATTTATAGTCACAACTATCTTCCCTGAAATAAAATTACCTAATATATCGACATTCTAGTGAGTTACTTTAATTTGATTTACTAAAAAATGCTCTTTACTCTCCTTTCGAATTCTATTTTTCACTCATATTTTTTCGATATTATTCTCTATATCTAAAACTTAAATCATTTGCTTTATATTTAATTCTCCCTATAAAACCAAAAAACTCGCCGAAGCGAGTTTTTTGGTTTTATATTTAGTGAGTCAGCCGTATAAGCCGGGTTCTGTTCTTTTCCTAAGAAAAGGATAATCATTCGTCTAGGCCTTAAATCGCTCTAAGGCTCAAGCAACCTACCCGGTTCCAACGTGGGCCACGCCATTAGGAACCCTATTTGGTCTTGCTCCGGGTGGAGTTTACCCTGCAACCAACTGTTACCAGTGGTCCGGTGCGCTCTTACCGCACCCTTTCAGCCTTACCTGTTCTACTCGAAAGCAGCCATCGGCGGTCTTCTCTCTGCTGCACTTGTCGTAGGCTCACGCCTCCCAGCCGTTAGCTGGCACCCTGCCCTGTGGAGCCCGGACTTTCCTCCCCCTGATAATTTTCATATCAGGCAGCGATCATCTGGCCAACTCAGGAGGCGGATTATACGGGTTTATCTTGCTGGAGGGAATTTATTCCCAGTATTTTTTATAAAATTAATAAATATAAATCAACGATATTAAAATTAAGTCTCTTGCTGCGCTAAAACAGCTTTATAAAGCGCATTTTTCTTTAAATCAAAATAATCAGCAACAACACCACATGCTTTTTTAAGTGGCATTTCATTTTTAAGCAAGTCAATCATGCGCATAGCATCTGGGTTAAACTCTTGTTTATCAACTTCCTTACCCGGTAGCATTAATACAAACTCGCCTTTTTGTCGGGCACGATCATCTGATAAGAATTCAATAAGCTCAAAAATTGTACCACTAAAAAAAGTTTCGTAAGTTTTCGTTAATTCTTTCGCTAATACAATTTTATGCTCACGACCTAAGCATTGGGCTGCATCATCTAAACTCGCCATAATTCTATGTGTACTTTCATATAAAATGCTAGTCATACCAGAATTAACGGCATTTAAGAAAAAATCTTGCCTCGCTTTACTTTTTGCAGGTGTAAAACCTAAAAATTGAAATTTATCTGTCGCTAAACCTGAACAACTAACTGCTGCAATTGCTGCACAAGCACCTGGTACAGGCGTTACACTTGCTCCTTGCTCACGACATAAATTAACAACTGAATAACCAGGATCACTAATTAATGGAGTGCCAGCATCAGATACCAACGCAATATCTAAACCTTCATTTAGCCAATCAACAATTTGTTGAGATTTTTGCTTTTCGTTATGATCATGTAATGCAATGGTTTTTGCTTTAATAGCAAAGTGACTTAGTAGTTTTCCTGTATGGCGTGTATCTTCTGCTGCAATTAAATCAACATCAGCTAAAACTTTTAATGCTCTCTGACTTATGTCATCTAAATTACCAATTGGCGTTGCCACAACATAAAGTGTGCCTATTTTACTTGATTTGTGCTCATTTAACATTGAGGTATCCTGCATCTGTCAGTAATATAGTGTATTGCCTTTTTTTGAGATAATACCGTGCGGCTCAAACACTATCATTTTATTTTGTTATTTTCCCTGTTATCTGCCTGTAGTACAACAGAGAAAGTACAGATCTATAAAAAGCCTGAAATAAAAACACAAAAAAAAGTACAGCAAAAAACTTATACAGCTTCAGAATTATATAATAATGCTAGAATCAAACGCGGCGCTGATAAAATACAATTGTTATATTTATCTCGCGATAAAGCATTAATAGAGGAGAATTGGCAATTACTTGAGTCAATTTGCACTGATCTTATTTCGAGTCAAAAATCAGATAATGTACAAAATACGCTTTATTTATCATTATCGTTATATCAACAAGATTTGTACTCAAATGCTTTATCTTTACTAGATAAACTAAATGACAAACTCACTAGCCCTAATCATTATTATTGGCATCAACTCGTTTCGGGTAAGATTTACGCAAAACAAGAGTTAACCTTACAAGCCGTACCTTACTTTTTTAGAGCTTCTGAAACAGCTCAACAGCATGGTATTGACGCAACAGGATTAAATCAAAAATTATGGAATGAACTGACTAAACTCCCTAGTGAAACTTTAGAGAAAATAAATAGCGGCTCATCCATTCAGCAAGGTTGGATCAATTTAGCACTTTACAGTCAATTATACATCGGTGACCCTGTTTCTTTGCATAGTGCGATGAATAACTGGCAACGACGATACCCCAAACACCCGGCAAGCTTTGCACTGCCAGAAAAAATGAAAAATCTCATGGCAATAGAGCCGTATCTATTAAAAAAACTGGTTGTTATACTTCCTGAAGAAGGAAAAAATAAAAGGATTGGTTTGGCCGTTAAAAATGGAATATTGGCTGCATCAGAAATAAATAATCATGCTGAAATCCATTTTATTAATTCATTTGACTCAGTTGAAAAAATGAATAGTAAAATAAAGCAAATAAAGCCTGATTTTATAATAGGTCCCTTGCTTAAAGCTAATATAGACAAGATTAAAGAGTCTGAAATATTAGCTAATTACCCAAGCATATTTTTAAACAACAGCTCTGAACAAAACCATAGTTTAGAACATTATTTTTTTGCTCTTTCACCTGAACATGAATTAACTCAAGCAATTAATCATTTCTTAGCCAAGAAATATAAAAAGCCATTGCTGCTTGCGCCACAAAACAAGTCTGGACAGCGCTTAATCAAATCATTTTTAGAGCAATGGCAGTTATACTCAACAACTCAGCCTGAAGTAGGGTTTTATGCGGATAAAAAAGACATGCAAAACCAAGTAAAAAGGCTATTAGAGGTAGATGAAAGTAAAAAACGCATAAATAAAATAAAGTTACTTTTTAGAGATAAAGTAAAAAATGAAACTCGATCACGACGAGATATCGACGTCATTTATTTAATTGGAGATGCGATACAAACACGATTATTAAAACCCTATTTTGATGTAAATATAAGTACTTTTTCAGAAAAAATACCACTATATGCTAGCTCTAAAAGTCATAGCCTACAGGTTGATAAAACGGAAAAACGAGATCTTGCTGGTTTATATTTTACTGAAATTCCATGGATGTTACCACAAGGACATACACAACCTGAGTTAAGAGCATTGTTTGATCAACTCTGGCCTCAGCAGGGTGATTTGCAACAACGCCTTTTTGCTATGGGCTATGATGCTGTAAAACTAATCCCTCAATTGAGGCAATTAAGTACATTATCTGGTAAAACAGTTCAAGGCTTAACAGGGTTACTTTCAATTAATGATCAAGGTCAAATTCATCGTCAATTACAATGGGCGCGCTATTATCGAAAATCAATAAAAACACAAAACTTAAAAGAAATAAAACCAACGCCATTGTTTTTACAACCCACTGATAATACTGATTAATAAATTGATCAATCTGATTTCTCCTTCTATCTTTATAAGTTTAAGGATTCATGGATGAGTTGGTTTAAAACA
Source organism: Pseudoalteromonas denitrificans DSM 6059 (assembly GCF_900112265.1). Taxonomy (GTDB): domain Bacteria; phylum Pseudomonadota; class Gammaproteobacteria; order Enterobacterales; family Alteromonadaceae; genus Pseudoalteromonas; species Pseudoalteromonas denitrificans. The sequence continues at coordinate 112,255 of NZ_FOLO01000011.1, forward strand.
ATCTGGCGTAATAGCCGTGAAAAAGGTCAATATTACGAAATACAAGCGGAAGGTTTTTTAAAACAGCAAGGTTTAAAACCTATTGACCGTAATTACTGGTGTAAACTTGGTGAAATTGATTTAATCATGCAACAAAAAGATACTTTAGTTTTTATTGAAGTTAAATACCGTAAATCAGCGCTATATGGTGGTGCGCTGTATGCTTTAACGCAATCGAAGCAAAAAAAATTAAAAAAAGCGATTCAATTTTATATTCAGCAGCATCAATTGCAAAATAGCGCTCTAAGAGTCGACTTTGTTGCAATAAATGGGCAGAATCCTTATCAATTTAATTGGATTAAAAATGTTTTTTGATCCAATTAAAACAAAAATAAGTGTTATTAAGGTTATATAATGCAAGAAATAGTCAAAGAGATCTACACAGAAAGCATTCAGGCACACATTGCAGCTGGTGAAGTATTACCAAGTGCATTAGAATCAGCAGCATTCACCATTGCACAAAATTTAATCAATGGTAATAAGTTAATATGCTGTGGCTTTCAAAGCTGTCAAATGCTGGCACAGCATATAGCCACTTTATTAGTCAATTGCTACGAAACTGAGCGCCCGTGCTTGCCTGCGATTGCACTTAATACTGAAGTAACAAATTTAAGTACATATGCAGAGCAAAGTGAGCATGATGTCTTTGCTCGCCAAGTCAGAGCATTTGCTCAACAAGGTGATATGTTACTTGCAATTGCAATTAACGGAAATGAAAAATCAATTATTTCTGCTGTAGAATCTGCACTAACTAAAGATATGACTGTCATAGTTCTTGTAGGTAATGACGGTGGTGAATTAGCTGGCTTATTGGGGCCCAATGATGTTGAGATCCGCGTCCCTTCAAAAAGACCCAGTCGCATTATTGAATCTCATTTATTAAGCTTACACTGCTTAAGTGAGTTGATTGATTTAACTTTATTTCCACAGGACGAAACTCATGCGTAAAATAATTTTTATTATAACTACTCTTTTTATGCTCCAAGGCTGTGCTGTTGCTGTAGTTGCAGGTGCGACTGGTGTTGTGTCTTCTGCAAATGATAGGCGAACTATTGGCTCTCAAATTGATGATAATAGTATTGAAATAAAAGCAACTCTAGAAATTCAAGGCAATAAACAACTTGAAAAATACTCTAATATTTCAGTAATAAGTTTAAACGGTATCGTGCTTCTTTTAGGACAGAGCCCTACAGAAGAAATGAAGTCTCAAGCACAAAAGTTAATTAAAAATATTCCTGCGGTCAAAAAAATTCATAATCAAATACGTATTAGTAGCAATGTGGGTATAACAACCAAAACATTTGATACTTGGCTGACATCTAAAGTTAAGACCATGCTATTAACAGATGAAACTGTCAGTGGTAATAATATCAAAGTAGTAACTGAAAATGGCGAAGTATTTTTAATGGGATTAGTACAACAAAGTGAAGGACAAAAAGCAGTTGATATTGCACGAAATATCTCAGGTGTGGCAAAAGTAATTAAAGTTTTTGAGTATTTATAATATTTAAACGGGGTTGAACCCCGTCTACATAATTGCCATGTAGAAAGGGCTATATAACTTTATTTAATAACTCTCAAGTGTGAAGCTTTCTTTTTTGTTTTTGGCTCTTCTTGGCTTTGAGACGTACTTGTGTCAATTTCTTGAATTTCTACATCGTCACCTTCAAACACCTCATCTTCCTCTGCAGTAAACACAGTGCCTTCGCCATTTTCTCGTGCATATATGGCTAGTACTGCCTTTATTGGTACTTCTACACGCATAGGCTGACCAGAAAAACGTGCATTGAAGCTCAGTTCTGTATTATCCATATTAAACTGCGCTACTGCTGAAGGACTTATATTTAACACAATTTGACCATCTTGAACAAATTGAGTTGGGATCACTGCACCAGGGAACTCAGCATTTACAACTAAATGAGGTGTACATTGGTTATCAACTATCCAATCATAAAATGCACGCAATAAGTATGGACGATTTGAAGTCATTATTTAACCCTTAAATTAAACTCAAACAGTCTAAAATAGTACCAATCGTAGATGTTACTGACTACTTTAGAATAAAAATAAAAAGCCTTCATAATAAAATGAAGGCCTTTTGTTATCTTTTATATACCACAAAGTGGCCCTAATAAAACTCTATTTCAAGTTTATTATAAGTGAATTTCACGTTCTGCTTCAGTTAAAGAAGCTTCAAAAGATTCACGTTCGAATAACAGTTTCATGTATTCTTTAACTTCTTTACTTCCAGCGCCAATCAATTCGATACCTAACTCAGGCAAACGCCAAAGTAATGGTGCGATATAGCAATCTACTAAACTAAAGTCTTCACTCATAAAGTAAGGCACTTCAGCAAGAATTGGACCGATAGCTAAAATAGCTTCTGTCAATTCTTTACGAGCTCCCGCAGCTTCATTTCCGCCTTCATACACTTTAGATGCTAAAGAATACCAATCTTTTTGTATTCTATGCATAAGTAAACGGCTACGGCCACGCATGACAGGATATACTGGCATTAGTGGAGGATGTGGAAAACGTTCATCAAGATATTCCATGATGATGTTTGCCTGATATAAACCTAATTCACGATCGATTAAAGTTGGAACCGTTCCATTAGGGTTAACTTCATGTAATGCTTCAGGTAAGTTATCATTTTCAACTAAGTGAATGTCAACACTTACACCTTTTTCAGCTAGTACGATACGTACTTGGTGACTGTACATACAGTTAGCACCAGAAAAAAGAGTCATTACAGGGCGTTTATTGGCAGCAACAGCCATGCCTACCTCCATTTATTTTTTGCTAGAGACAGCAATAGGGGCTAAGCCCCTATTACATCATTTTTACACTAAAAAGGGTTCAATTAATGAACATCTCTCCAGTATTCTTTCTTTAATAAAAATGCAAGGATAAATAATATGAATAAGAATCCTAACACTTTAATACCCAACGCTTTTGATTCTAAACGTGAAGGTTCACCCACGTATTCAAAAAAGTTAGTTAAATCACGAGCAGCTTGGTCATACTCATCATCACTCATTTCGCCAGAACCATCTGATACAGTACCTACAATTTTAGTCACTGTATGGCCATGTTCTTCAACTTCTTCAGTGATCGCAGTTGAAACACCTTGAAGTTCTTGTAAAACATGTGGCATACCCACTGAAGGGAATACAACATTATTTACACCAAATGGACGTGAATCATCTTTATAAAAAGACTTAAGATAAGTATAAATATAATCTGGTGATTTTACGCGAGAAATTAACGTTAAATCAGGTGGTGGTGCACCAAACCATTTGGCAGCATCATCAGGATCGATTGCATTTTTAATGTGACTACCAACTTTTGAACCATCAAAAATAAGTTGTTCTTCACCAACAGGTGTTGGAATACCTATATCTCTGAAAGTACGTTCATATCTTTGGTATTGCATTTGGTGACAACCAAGACAATAATTCATGAATAACTTAGCGCCACGCTGTAATGATGCATTATCAGTTAAATCATTACCCGCTTTCATTAATGGTACAGATGGACCCGCTGCCATTGCAAACGTTGGCAACAATACGAATAAACCTACAATAAGTTTTTTCATTATTTAGTTAACCTCTCTGGCAATGGCTTAGTTACTTCATTTTTACTATAAACAAATAAAAATACGAAGAACATAAAGTAAGTCACAGTCGTTATTTGAGACAGAATCGTTTTAAAGTCTGTTTGTGGTGTTGCACCTATCCAACCAAGAATAATGAAAGTTACAACAAACTGAGCAATATTCAGTTTATGGAAACCACAACGGTAACGAATAGACTTAACTTTACCACGATCAATCCAAGGTAATAATGCAAGCGCGAAAATTGCTCCACCCATTGCTATTACACCTAATAACTTATCAGGGATTGCACGCAAAATAGCGTAGAAAGGTGTGAAATACCAAACAGGGAAAATATGTTCAGGTGTTTTAAGTGGATTAGCAGCTTCAAAGTTTGGACCTTCAAGGAAGAAACCATTCATCGCCGGCGCAAAAAATACAATTGCACAGAAGAAGAATAAGAAACCAACAACACCAACGATATCTTTCACCGTGTAATAAGGATGAAATGGGATCGCATCAACAATATCTTTCTTATCAGAGTAATACTCATGGATCTTAAATTTAGTTTTGTCTTCTTCTTTTACAGAACCTTTTTTACGTTTAATTTCAACGCCATCGGGGTTATTAGAGCCTACTTCATGTAAAGCAATAATGTGTAAAAATACTAAAATAACTAAAACAAGTGGCAATGCAATAACATGTAATGCAAAGAAACGATTTAGAGTTGCACCAGAGATAACATAGTCACCACGGATCCAAAGCGTTAAGTCATCACCAATAATTGGAATTGCACCAAATATTGAGATAATTACCTGCGCACCCCAGAATGACATTTGACCCCAAGGTAATAAGTAACCCATGAAAGCTTCAGCCATTAGCACTAATAAAATGAACATACCAAATAACCACAGTAACTCACGCGGTTTTTGATAGGAGCCGTAAATCATGCCACGGAACATATGTAAATATACAACTACAAAGAAAGCAGACGCACCGGTAGAATGCAGATACCTGAGTAACCAACCGTATTCAACATCACGCATGATGTATTCAACAGATGCAAAAGCACCTTCAGAAGATGGTACGTAGTTCATTGTTAACCAAATACCCGTAAGGATTTGGTTTACTAATACTAAAATGGCTAAAGAACCAAAAAAGTACCAAAAGTTAAAGTTTTTAGGTGTCGGATATTGCGCTAAATGCATATTCCAAACACGCGTCATAGGAATACGTTGATCAATCCAATCAATCGTATCTGTCGCTAGTTTTTTTAACATTATGCAGCCCCTTCTTCGATACCAACTATAATAGTAGTATCGTCTATAAACATATAAGGAGGGATCTCAAGATTTAATGGCGCTGGTACACTTTGGAATACACGACCCGCTAAATCAAATTTAGAACCATGACAAGGACAGAAGAAACCATCTTCAACCCCTTCCACTTTCTCACCAAAATTGCCCTTAAGGAAACTTGGAGAACATCCTAAATGAGTACAAATACCCACAGCTAAAAATATTTCTGGACGTATAGAACGATGAGGATTTTGAGCAAAACCAGGTTGCTGCTCCTCAGCCGATTGCGGATCACGCAATTGACCATCTAACGTTTTCAACGTTTCTAGCATTTTTGGTGTACGATTTACAACCCATACAGGTTTTCCTCGCCACTCAACACGAATTAATTGTCCTGGCTCAAGTTTACTAATATCCACTTCTACAGGCGCACCTGCAGATTTGGCTCTTTCACTTGGGTTCCAAGACGCGATAAAAGGGACAGCAGCTCCAACCGCTCCCACACCACCTACGACAGAGGTAGCTATGGTTAAAAAGCGACGTCGGCTATTGTCTACTGGCGCATTGCTCATCCACTCATCTCCACGATGTTTCTCAATACTTGCCACATTGAGAATTCAGTTACAGCAGGTTAAATTACAAAAATTACTTACAAACAGTCACAATCTTAAATAAAATCCTTATTTATTATAAGGATATCTAGAGTCGACGACTCAAATTAAGCACGGCTAAAATTTTAGATCATAATTGTGCTGCAATTGTAGCAAATATATTGCTTCTTGACTGACTGATTTATATAAATTTTATAAAAATGCAGCAAAAAATAAATTTTTCTGCTTTAAAAACAAAAAACCCAGCAAAAGCTGGGTTTTTGAAATTCTTTCGAACGTAATAAATATTAACGTTTTGAGAACTGTGGACGCTTACGTGCTTTATGAAGACCCACTTTCTTACGCTCAACTTTACGTGCATCACGGGTAACAAAACCAGCTTTACGTAGAGAAGAACGAAGTGACTCGTCAAATTGCATAAGTGCACGAGTAATACCGTGACGAATAGCGCCAGACTGACCTGAAATACCACCACCAGAAACAGTGATAAGTAAGTCAAATTTTTCAGCCATTTCAACAAGCTCTAATGGTTGACGAACAACCATACGAGCAGTTTCACGAGGAAAATATTCTTCGATTGAACGCTTGTTGATTACTATGTTACCAGTACCTGGACGTAAAAATACGCGAGCTGCTGAACTTTTACGACGACCTGTACCGTAATATTGATTTGCCATGATAGTATTCCTTAAATGTCTAGTACTTTAGGCTGTTGTGCAGCATGATTATGCTCAGTACCAGCGTAAACTTTAAGTTTACGGTACATTGCGCGACCTAAAGGTCCTTTTGGCAACATACCCTTAACAGCTTTTTCGATGATCATTTCAGGCTTTTTAGCTTGAAGTTTATCAAAAGTCATAGACTTAAGGCCACCAGGGAAACCACTGTGGGCATAGTAAACTTTATCTTTAAATTTATTACCAGTTACAGTTACTTTCTCTGCATTGATAACGATGATGTAATCACCAGTATCTACATGAGGAGTATATTCTGGCTTATGCTTACCACGTAAACGCAGCGCAATTTCCGTACAAATTCGACCTAGAGTTTTATTCTCTGCGTCTACTACATACCAGTCGCGTTTTACCGACTCTGGCTTAGCTACAAAAGTTTTCATTTTTTAAAATCCATTGTGTTATTAAAACCACAGGCAGTTATTACTTTAAGTAAAAAATAAAATTACTGCCGTTCATACACTTAAACCTTTTCAGGCTTAATATCCTAACTAAAATGTGTGCAAGCACCCATGATAATATAAGAACGGAAAGTGGTGGAGGCGGGAGTATAGCAGCGTGAATAAGAGAATGCATGTTTTTTCTACATTAATTCAGATCTATTAATAACTCTCGATAATAAGTATCAGTTTTTAATGCTGAACTTTAAATAATACGAGCAAATAAAAATGGGGGTGGATAAAGCCCCCACTTTGGTCCAAAGAAAAATCGCGATGCGATTCAAAATAAAAATAATAGGAAAACCTCAATAAAACAATAAGTCTGTGACTAAATGCACTCTTCATGTGATAGCAGGACTGATTTGAGTATTAATGCATAAGTATTACAAATAAATAACAATATGGAAAAAGATTGTCTTTAGCTAAATACGGCACCTTAATGATATAAAATTCTGTGAAATATTGAATTAATTCACATAACTCAAAAAACTTGTAATGCTTTGACTATAGTTAGATAAAGAATTTAATACAGAGTTGGTTATGGCATTTTTTTATCAAGAACTAACCGCTATATTCACACAAATACATGCAAGCCATCATTTTTCAGATGCCTTGCCCTTGATAGAAAGTAAGATCTTAAGTTTATTTAAGGCTCAAAGATTAACCATTTATCAACGAAACAAGTTTAACCAGGAAATTGTTTCCCGCTTTAAGAGTGGAACGGAGCTTACTGAAATTAAGGTAAATATTACACCGCACTCACTAGCGGGTTATGTGGCAATGAGTAAAAAACCTCTCCTTATAAGAGACGCATATAGCGATGAAGAACTGCTTGCGATACATCCAAAATTAAAATTTGCTAAACAATTCGATCAAACATCAAATTTTAGAACAAAAAGTGTATTAACAATCCCTATCATCGCCGATAATGTATTACTAGGTATAATGCAGCTGATTAACAAAATAGATTTAAGCGAATTCGATAAAGAAGATGCGATAAAAGCAATTGAATTTGCAAATATCATAGGACAGAAGTTTAGGTACGAATTAGGCGGCAGCAAAGCACCATTTGACTTACTTTTGCTGAAAAACTTGATAACAGAGCAACAGTTGCAAACTTTAAATAAAGAGAGTCAGTATTCACTTCAAATAAAAATGTTACAAGAAAGCTTCAGTATAAGCGATAAAGAAATTGGATTAAGTTTAGAAGCATATTATCAAGTTCCGTTAATGGCACAATATGATGAAAGATTTCACCTTCATACATTAAACAACAAACTAAACCTCGAATACTTGAAAAAAAATATGGTAGTGATCATAGCTGATGCAAATGAGCTTTCAACTTTACTTATGACAAAGCCTAATAATGCAGATTTAATTATGGAAATTGAAAGTGCTACTGGCTTAGAAGAATATAAAGTTCAAGTTTGCCTGCCTGATATTATTTTACAGTACTTAGGTGATAACTCGACTTCCTCTTCTGGTTTAGATGAAATTAACGATATATTAGATGAGTTTGGTGAGCAAGGTAATGAAGATGATATAACCACTGAAGATTCAGTATCCGAAGATGCTCCCGCAGTTGTTAAACTTGTTAACCGAATTCTACAAGACGCTAAAAACCATGGTGCATCTGATATTCACATAGATCCTAACAAAGGAAAAATACCAACCAAAGTACGTATTCGAGTAGATGGTATATGTCGAGATCTCATTGAAATTCCTGCAAACCACCTTCAGGCTATGGTCGCTAGAATTAAAATAATTTCTAGGTTAGATATTGCAGAAAAACGCTTGCCCCAAGATGGAAAGTTCACTGTTAAACTAAATAATGTTGGAACAGAAATTCGTGTAGCGACTATTCCTACCGTAAATGGTGAGTCTGTCGTCATGAGAATACTAGCCAGTGGCGCTGCACTTCCCTTTGATAAGTTGAGACTTTCTCCAAGAAATAGTGACATGCTTAAGTTTATGTCAAACACCCCACATGGTTTGCTCTTAGTCGTTGGCCCAACGGGATCAGGAAAAACCACCACTTTACATGCTGTACTAGGTTTACTTAATACACCAGATAAAAAAATTTGGACAGCTGAAGATCCTGTAGAAATTACACAAGCAGGACTTAATCAAGTACAAATGAACAATAAACTTGGATTTAAATTCGAAACAGCATTGAGAGCATTTTTAAGAGCAGATCCCGATATAATTTTAATAGGTGAAATGAGGGATTTAGAAACAGCAGCTGCAGGTATAGAAGCTTCATTAACAGGACATTTAGTCCTATCAACATTACATACCAACTCAGCCCCAGAAACAATAACGCGTTTAATTGACATAGGATTAGATCCTATAAATTTTGCTGATGCATGTATAGGTATATTAGCACAACGATTAATGAGAACACTCTGTCCCGATTGTAAAACCCCTTATAACGCCAAAAATGAAGAAAAAGAGTTTATTATTAGACACTACAGCCAGAATTTATCAAAAGAAGATGCTCTCAAAGAATTAAACATAAATGACGCCTGTAAGCTATATAAAGCAACAGGATGTGAAAAATGCGATCAAACAGGGTATAAAGGACGAGTAGGTGTTCACGAATTACTACCTGTAAATACAGAAATTAAAAATCTTATTTATAGAAATGCACCTGTTGGAGAAATAAAATTAGAAGCCATAAGAGCTGGTATGAGAACCTTAACACAAGATGGCATTTTAAAAGTTTTATCCGGTCTAACTGACTTTAAACAATTACAGAGTATTAGTAATTTGAAGTGACAATTTTAATTCTGGTGATGCATTCATCTTTAAATAATAAATAGTACATTATTTCTAAAACACAAAAACGAAAAAACCCGACACATTGCTGTATCGGGTTTCTCTTATTAGGAGCCTGGCGATGTCCTACTTTCACATGGGAAACCCCACACTATCATCGGCGCTGTTTCGTTTCACTACTGAGTTCGGCATGGAGTCAGGTGGGTCCAAAACGCTATTGTCACCAAGCAAATTCTTTTCATCTTGCTTTGTTCTTGTTTTTGTCTTTAATAATTCGGTCTGCTGATACAGATTTCGTAAAAATCTTCTACTT
>NZ_FOLO01000003.1 GCF_900112265.1 Pseudoalteromonas denitrificans DSM 6059
ATACGACAGAAACACGCTGGTATATTAGTTCATTAGACCAAAATGCAGAGCAAGCACTCAATGCGGTACGTAGCCACTGGCAAGTTGAAAGTATGCATTGGATGCTAGATATGACCTTTAGAGAAGATGAATCGAGAATACGTAAAAAGCAAGGTCCGCTTGTATTTAATGTAATGCGAAAGATAGCTATGGCACTATTCAAACAAGATACAACCAAGTCAGCTAGTATGGCGAGGAAAAAGAAAATGGCAGGGCTAGACGATGATTATCGCTCAACCCTGCTAGAATCTGGGATTAAAATGCGCTAGCCGTGGCTGCAATAGCCCAATGTATAAATTTATTATTTAGCTTGTTATTTATCAATAAACTAGTACACACCTCAGGAGATGTATCGACTAAAATAGTTAGCTTATCTGATTCAGGAATAGCACCCGTTCTATGATGATCGCAGTAAAATACAGGGATATTATTACTAAGAATATCAGTGAGCGCTTCTGTATTTTTTCCATTGAAATATCAAGTGCATTTACTAATGATGCTTTAGCTACATCAACATGCTTTAATAAACTATTATCGCGCTTAACACCGAAGCCAATAACTTGTTAGTTGATAGTTATTTGAATACTTGTTTAGATGAACTAGCTAAAAACCCTAACAATGTTGAGCACCTGTTACCTTGGAATATTAAACTAGGCTAGTTGCATTTCCCCAGTCGCTTACCTCGAGAGTTAGCACTAGGTGCTTATAAAGTAGCCCAGTGGTCCACATGGAAATTTCACATCATTTGGTCACACCTTAATAATGGCCTCATCGAAGTATGGAAAGATAACAAGCAAGTGATTTCACATCAAGGGCCTAACTGCTTTAATGACAATCTAGGCCCTTACTTTAAGATAGGCTTATATAAAGGTTGGAAAAACAATTCAAATCAATCAAAAGTCAGCCAAAGAACATTATACTTTGACGATATAACTATCACTAAATAACGTTAGTTTTTACATAATCAATATTAGCGGCATAGATTCGATTGTGTGCTTACTCTAATACACTTTTAGATGGTGATTTGTATTTAATACTTCGTATTAGTACTAGTAATCTTTTTTCTATAACCACATGAATAATCATTGATATTACAACAACCACAATCGTAGCCACAACGAAAGCAGAAGTGATCCCGAAGTATGGTTTTAAATATGATGTTGATAATACTTTGTACACAACAGAGCCAATAGATAGGTGCATTAGATACATCACATAAGATGCGCCACCAAAGGTGGTTAAAATAGTAGGAATTTTTATACGTACGTGCTGTTCCAAATTAACTAACCCCAGAATAAGAAGAAATGGAGTGAGTAAATAACCAACTGTATAGATAGATGATATTCCCATTTCGTATTCATTAATATTCATAATAGAAAGATAACCGTCACTTGCAATTAAAACAAAAAAACCGGTAAACCCCAAGGCTGAAATAAATAGCGAATTCAACTTTTTAATTGGGTAGTTTAAAAGTATGAAAGCTGCAATCATTCCAAGGCCGAACCCAATATTTTGATCGCCAAATATAACATTTTGCCAGTTTCTATAATCACTTACAGTAAAGTTGAAAAGACCATTAGTTAAACATAATAGTTGCCATACAAAAATAAGCGGCCATCCAACTTTGGGCTTAAAGATAGTAAAGGCAAAAAGACCGTAAAATAATATTTCACGATGTAGAGTCCATGTTGGAGGAATGACAGACGTTCCTTCACTGGGCAGTAATAAAAAATCACAGATGACTTTCAACAAAGTTAAATTTTTATCGGCCCCTAAGCTAGGTACAAGAAACATCATTACTAAGATTGGTATAAGGATAAACCAATAAATAGGGTATAATCGCTCAAACCTTTTTCGTAAAAAAACCTTTAAACTACCAACACGACCGAAATCTGAGTTATGTATCCAGTATATGATGAAGCCACTTAATACAAAAAAGTATTGTACTCCGGCCCTTCCGCCACTAAATACGTTCCCAGACCATGATGCTTCAAAGTATTTATCTCCATACCCTGAACCAAAATGAAACATGCAGACCAGTAACGCAGCAACTCCCCTACCTATTTCTAACGTCACCAGACGCGATGGCTTCATTTTTTTATCAACTGTTAACATTAATTCTTACCTACTTTACAATATTCGAGTGTCGTTAATTTAATTTGTTACAAATAAGGCTTTACTTAATCCAGTCTTGCTTTCAAATTGGGCGGTATAAAGCGGAAAACACTCTAAAGCATCAAAGGTCAGCCAACGAGTGGTATGCTTTGACGATATAACTATCACTAAAGAAGATAATTCAAGTCATAAAAACCCAAAAAACTGGTTGATTATTAGCTTACTAGTATATTTTTCACATTGGAAAGTAGCATTTTATAATCATCAGAGTCTTTTAAAACACCACCACCTAACGTTGAACTTTTAGAAAGTAAGGCAAACAACTCTTCTTTATCATGAACCGCATAAACACCATCAACGTTTGCAAAAGAGCGTGCTGTTGCTAACTGATGATCATTTCTATGCTCGCCCAATGCGGCCTTACGAGGAAAAATAACAATCGGTTTTTTCACTCGTAACGCAGTTAAAATAGAGCCCATACCAGCATGTGAAATGATAAAGTCACAATCATTTATATAGGTTTCAAATTGCTCTGGCTCTACTGATTGAAAAATAGTTATGTTTTTAGAACTATAAACTGAACTGCCAACTTGAGCGATCACTTCTTGTTTAGTACCCGACTCACTTACCCATTCATCAACTAAAGTAATAAGTCGGTCAAAAGGAATTTGTGTACCTACTGTCACTAAAATCATATTACTCGTCCTACATACTTGATACGTTCACCCGCTAAATTTTCCCACTGAGTAAAACAATTATGTGCTAGATAGGAAGCAATCTTTCCCGACATAGATATTTTTTCGGAATTAGCAATACTGTCTAACCAAATGGTTTTAATACCGAACAGTCTACCTAACAAAATTGTAATTAAACCAGGCAGTGCACCCGTGGTAATAATAACCGTTGGTTTTTCTTTCTTTAAAATTTTAACTATTCCTGAAATAACCGAAAAAATTCGTTGTATTGAATCTCTACTGATATCACCAATAACATAGTAATTATCATCTTCAGATAATTCTGACGCTTTATTATAAGTACAGGCATAAACAACATCATTTGCTTTAAAAGCGGGAATTAACCGACACAACTGCACCCAATGACCACCGGGAGAAGATAACGCTAACACTTTACTTCTTTTCATACAGACTCCGTAACTTTTGGTACTAGCAAAAGTCGTTTAACAAACTAATTAATTGTTATTTAAAGCATCGTATATTGCTTGATTGGTCTCATTAATAAAAACCGTCTCAGAATATTGTTCTGAGTATTTTTTGAAACCTGAAAGGCCGTCTTTTATCGCAGACTCTTTATCTTCAGCATATATTTTAAGGAAGTGACTAAGTTGTTCAATATCACCGGGGGAATATAAATATCCATCAACCCCATGCTTAAGCATTTCTGGTATCGCACCAACCGTTGTTGCGACAACGGGTATTTTATTTGCAAAAGCTTCCAAGATGCACATTGGCATACCTTCAGCATAACTTGGTAGCACTAAACACCTTGCACTGCCCATCAGTATGTCTAATTCTTTCCGGTTAACCCATCCAGAAAATGTTACATTCGCTTCAATTCCCAATTTCACAGCTAAATGTTGGTATTCTGAGACATTACCATCACCTGCAACCACAAGGTGCAAATCGAAACCACCAGTTTTTAATTTTAACAGCGCTTGAAATAAGTCTTCCAGACCCTTCCCTCTAACGAGTCTCCCTGCAAATATAATTTTCTTATCATCTTTAGATATTGATAACTCTTGTGACTCTTTAACCCCATTGTTGATCACCCTAATATTGGTAAAATTGTCAACTTCGTTCAAAAACCAATCTTTCCAGCCTGCAGAAAGGACAACAAAAGAAGATGACGTTCGAATGATGAATCTAATATAGCGTTGAGTGAATGAAGAGAACCCATGATAAAACTCTTTAAAACCTCCACCATGGAGATGTAATATCACAGGTAAACGAAAAATTCGGCAACATAAAACAACTAATGACTTTCTAAAAAAACTTCCTCTTGAGGCTGTATGTATATAAACCAATTGTGGCCTTCTAAAGATTAACATTCCTACGAGCATGAATAATGATATAAAAAAAATGATTAAATTCTTTTTGCCCTGCCCTGTGGTATAGCTATTAATGGTGTTAAAATTAAATTCGGCATCAGCAGAGCTAATATAGGTTTGAATTACCGTCGCTATACCACCACGTCCTTTTATATCAGGTCCGTACACAATAACCTCATACATATTCAACTACCACAGGACTTAATTTCCCTGATTTATTTCTAGGAATTTTGCTCATATACTCAAAACTTATCTTAAACTCATTACCTAAGTTATGGATTACAGACAGATGGAATTTTTCTTCTAATTCACTTGATGCGCAGCCATCGAGTGTACTATATCTTATCAAGATTTCATCTGCAGACCTTTGTACATACTGTGCTTCTGATAAACCAATAACTTGCCAAACAATTTGACACAACCCGGCAAAAGGAAAAGTCCTGCCTGATGGAGACACAATAACCCCTGTCTCTCTACCTTCAATTGCTTTCACATAAGAGGAGTTTAATCCGCATTGGCATTGTTCATCACATGGCAATTCGTTGATATAATCACCTGTCCTATAATTCACTAATGGCATCGCTCTGTTATGATAAGCAGTACCGATAATTTCGAACTTCCCATCTACTTCTAAGAATTCTACTTTGGAATAACCATTCTTAATATGATAATTTCCATATTTACACTGTTGTAAACGAGCAACCCTTTCTGCTGCACCATAATGGTCGAAAACATTAGAGAAAACTCTTTCAGTAATTGCTCTATCTGCAGAGTTGGCATGTTCACCACTAGTAAATACACCGGTCATATGCCAATTCGGTTTCCAATTGAGTTGGGCTACTAACTTTGAAAATGCAGCAATGGAACTTGGGTAAGCTAAAATAATATCAGGTTTGAAATTTTCTAATTTTTCCAAATAACACTGGATAGTATTAGCAGATAAATGAAAAGAAGACATACTTAATCTTCTGGTCAATTTGGTCTCTTTCCAGTAAATCGAATTCTCTATGTCTTTTTGTTCAATGACATCTCCACGGAGTATTGCAATCCTAGGCATTAAAGGTGCCCCTTGCTCATACCAATGTTTTTTTAAACAAGCTTCATCATAGATTATTGACTTTAGACTACGTTTTAATTTTAACGGCGTATTAGTTGTTCCGCTCGTAAAACCGGTTGTGCAAGGGTATTTATAGCTTCCTGTCAAATCATCAAACCCAGCTCTTATATCTTCTTTACCA
Source organism: Pseudoalteromonas denitrificans DSM 6059 (assembly GCF_900112265.1). Taxonomy (GTDB): domain Bacteria; phylum Pseudomonadota; class Gammaproteobacteria; order Enterobacterales; family Alteromonadaceae; genus Pseudoalteromonas; species Pseudoalteromonas denitrificans. Next base: position 5,458 of record NZ_FOLO01000003.1, read on the forward strand.
ATAAACTCTGTTTTATGATTAGCATAAAATTTATTTTTTGAGGAAAACCTCATAAAAGAGTCAAGCTTTTTTGTCTCAAGCTTATCAAAACTTACGAAGTATTTAACCCATAAATTTATAATGGGGTTATCTTTTAGGATAAACCACCCCAAATCTTTAAGCATCATATCAACCCCTTAGGTTAAATTTATAAAAACGATAATTTATGAAATATTATTAAAATCAGTTGGTGAAAAAAGTTCACAACTTTCAATTTTTGAATAAGGACTTTTTACTTTTTTTCTGAAAGAGAAAATGGCTGCAACAAGAGCTGCATGCCATGTAATAATCGAAAAAGCTGCCACATTGAGATTCCCCCTCTTTATAGTTAGTAAAAAAAGAACTCCTAACCAAGAAGTTATAAAAAACACAATTGAATGGAGAACCGTAAAATCAACAAAAACAGACGAAATAACTAAGAATGAGATTATTAATAAGTTAATAAATAGTGGTGCAAAAACAAACCACATTTGTTTAAAGCATTGAAGCCACCATTTTTTCCTTAAAGCTCCTCTTATAAATGTACCATGTGCAGCTAATCTACCGTTTCTCCATTGCCGTTTTAATCGTTGTAGACCAGTTTCTGAATGCCCTGTATGCAAAACAGCATCTTTACTAATACGGGCTAATTTCAAGCCTTTACAACTAAGCCTTAAACCCAACTCAGCCTCTTCAAATGCTTTTAAACCTCTGTGGGAAAAATATCTTACACTTTCAATGGATGACTTACGATACACACCTCCACCACCTAGGTGAGAAACAAACTCCAACTCTTGTAACTTTTGATATGAATCTGCTCTTCTTTGATCTTCTGCACTAAAAATCTGAGTATCTAATAGCTTGCCACCAACGCCTGCAATTTCTAGGTTTTCATCTAAAAATTTTAGCGCATGATCTAAAAAACCGTCACAAACCTCCATATCTCCATCAATTAAAAAAATATATTTACCTGTCGCGTGTTGATATCCAAGTTGAGCAGTTGCTCCGCACCCAATATCATTTGCATCCAAAAACTGTACTATACGGATAGGGTATTGCTTTGCAATTCTAATAGTATTATCTGTTGATAATGCATCAACTAAAATGATTTCACTAAGATAGGGTTGAGCTTCTCGTATGCACGACTCAATACAGGCAGCAATATTGTTTTCTTCGTTTAATGCTTTAATAATAAAAGTTATTTGTATATCGTTCATTGGTGTAGGTGGCCCTTAGAAAAGTCGTAAATTACGCTAATGCGTCAGCCAAAAATTTAACTGACGAGCTTCTAAGTTCAACCAGTTTTTTATTTACCTGTACATAATCTATTTTCATTAGCTCTTTAGTTAACTCCACAGGGTTAACATCACCACGATAAATATGGTGTGTTAGGTCTAGTAACGAAAGTAAGCTTTCTAGTCGAGTTAGGCCTCTGTTGTCGTTAGGGTAATATACAAATGGCACTTCAAATAAAATAGCAAAACAAACACAGTGAAATGAATCTGTGATCACTAGTTTACTTTCTCTGATGTTGCGTAACCAACTATCAACTGATCTGTAGTAATTAGATCGGCCCTTTGAATAGTAATATATATTCTTCTCAGTAAAGTTTAAGCTTGCCGAAGCATTGTTAATAAAGGATTCAAAATCACTATTAATATCTAATTTGTAGTAAACAATATCGGCAGCATCATCTGAAGGTTTATCACCAATGATGTCATCAAATAAACCACGACCCACTAATAAGGTTGGGTCTAATACATGCTCGGCATTTACTGCAAAGGTATTGTTACAAATATCAACACCTGAGCTTTCACGCACTGAAATAGCATCAAAAGATTTAATTTCGGAGGCTATTTTAGCGGTATCTTCTGCACCGAGTTCCCAGTAGTCATTACCAAAACTGGCCGCATAAGAGATCTTTTTAACACCTGCATTTAAAAAGGCTAAAAAGTAAACTAAAGAAGAATTACCGGTATATGACGGACGCCATACTTGATCACTTCCAACAATGGCATGGCTATAAGGTAAATCAGCTTGGCTAAGTTCATCAAAAGTATGGAACGTTTTAGCACTTGTAGGCAGCCACTGATCTCTAAATTCTTGAAATATTTCTGGGTTAACAAAAGAGTTATGGGTTATTTTTTTTTCTTTTAAGCCTAAGTCCATCAAGGTAGCTTTAACTTGGCTTTTTAATTTTGCTTGCCACTTTACTTTAACGCCTTTAGGCATAAAGTTAATGTGCTCTGATTGATAACCTAGTTCTTTATTCACATAACAATGTAGAGCTGCCGCTTGTAATACAGCGCCATAGTTGTGATTTGAGTAATGGTAATTAACAATGCCAATATTTTTCATAGTAACCTCTAAAATAATTCCTTTATAAATAACCACTTGATGTTTTAGTTATATAATATTTAAAACATCGTCTAAATCACGGCGCGGTGATCTAGGTACTGGCGTTTTTTCTGGTGCATAACCTATAGCAATTAACATAATAATGCGTAACGATGGATCTAGCCCCAACAACTTATGAGCGGCTTTATCGGTTTTAGGTTTTACACACCAATTCAAGCAACAAGAGCTTATGTTGTGTGATTTTAAGGCTAAAATAAAACTCATTGAAAATAAGCCACCATCAACATAAGGTTCATGCCGTTCGGTTACGCCAAAAAAACAACTTGCATCAGTAGTTATAACTGCAATGTGTGGTGCCAAATGTCCAAAGCCCGTATTTCCATTTTGATGAGAAAGTAATTTTTTCTTCATTTCAGGATCGTTTACTATCGTTACTTTAACTGGTTGTCTATTACATGCTGATGGTGATAATTGGCTGATACGCACAACATTCTTAATTACGTCACTAGCAACTGGCTCATCTGAAAAAGTTCTCACACTGCGCCGTGCATTCATTAATAATGAAAACTGCTCACTATAATTCGCTTCTGTAGCATCAAGCTGCATTATTTGACAAGGCGTGTTGTATGCTGTTCTTTCACAGCTATGTGTTGCTAAAAAGTCACTTAATTCATCAGTTATAACGTTGTTTTCATCTAGCTTAAAATCAACAATTCGATCGTAATAACTTTGCAATGTTCCAACTGCACCGCGATAAATAGCGTCTTTTTCATCAACAATTTCGGTACGTTGCCACTTACTAATCAGTGCCATTGTTGCTCGAGCAGGTGCTAAGCCAAAAAGCCTCTTAGGACCAGGCATCACTAATCCTTTCTCTAATTTATGATATTGAAATAGCAGCTCAGCACTAATAATTGATCTTTTTGTTTTGGCTACACTCCAATGCATAGCTTTATAGTTTTGTGATATATCGTACAAATAGTAACGAAGCTTAACGACTCGTAATATTTCAGTCTTAGTACGGTAATATACGCCCCATATCAAAGGAGATTTCTGTAAAGCCAGCTTTAAATTACTTTTTAATGACAAAATTTAACACCCATAAATTTATAATTAAACGCATGTTCAGCAATTATTTCCTGAACTGTTTAAGTTTTCTCATACCACCAATCATAAAGAACCATAAAATTGCAAGTACGGTAATTAAAGAGTAAGTCACAAGAATACTCTCAAGATAACACATAACAATTGCAGCTAAACCGTGGAACAAAATAAATGGTATTATATTGCTAAAAAGTGAAAAGATAAGCGATTGCAATTGCTGTACACACCTTAATAATAGCCCCATAGCAACAACATTCATCAATGTGGCAGCAATGGCATATATAAGCACTGTTTTAGCTAACTCGTAATCTAAGTAGATACAAAGCAGTAACGTGCCAATGCGAACGATAAAATTAACAACATGAAAAATTAAGCGAATATATTGTTTATTCATCACGTCAAATAAACCACCAAACGCTTGTACCAGCAATGTGGTCATAGCAAAATATGATAAAAAACTGGCTAAAACACCTGCGTCGGCCCACTTTTCACCCAATGCAATAACAAAGAAAGAGTCACCTATTACTGCTAAAACCGAAAAAGGGATTAATAAAAAAGCAACTAATATGGTAAAAAAAACATCGGTGTTCTTCTTTATTTTGCCCATATCATCATTCGCTTTATCTTCAGCTATTTTTTGCATAAAGGTTTTAGATATTGCACTACCAAGCGCTGTAACCGGTATATTCACTAATCGATTAGCTATGGCAAACAACCCCGCTGCAACTGACGAAAAATAAGCGGCAATAATGATAACGGGTAACTGCAACATGCTATTAATTAACAGCATTGAGGGGGTATTGTATTGCAGGTAACGTTTATATTTAGTAACAATAAAGCCATTAGATATGGCTGTTTTTTTATAGCCTTGGAAGCGTTTTAGTGTTGGTAGTAAATACATGATAGCGAGCACACTTGAAGCTACTCTCGCTAAAATTAAATTACCAACAAAAACGAAACCACTAAAACCACTTAATATTGCAATACCTCGATCAGATATTCCTTCTATTACTTTTGATGTACTAACTTGACCAAAAACCTTAACGCGAACACCTAAGTAAGTAATGGTGACATAAAGACTTTGTAATAAAACTAACACAGGGATTGAATAGACAATGAGTGAGTTAGATTTAATGTTTAACAAAGAGACAACCTGTTCATTAAAAAAGTAAAGGACAATACTAATAAACAAACAAAAAATATAAGTAAGCGATAAGGAAAGTTTAAATATTTTAGAGGCTTCTGCTTCACTTTTTGGAATTAAAATGGCTAAGTGCAGACTTAGCGTAGAGAGCGTTGCCAGAATAAGGCTTATCGCAAGTAAAGATGAAAACTCACCGTAAACTTCAACACTATAAAGTCGAGTAATAATAGGTATTGCTATAATACCTATTAATTGACCTATAGCATTACCTGCAAGTAATTTACTTGTATTTTTAATGAAACTTGTAGACATCTATTTTATTCCGGATCTAACAATAAACATTTAGCTATTCATCATTTCAGTTCGAAATAACCACATAAAATATAACAATACACCACCAATTGCGATACACCAAGAAGCTGTAAAAAAACTAATAGGTAATAGTGATAGTGTAAAAGACATCAAAAAAGCAAATACTGAAGCAGAGTGAGGATCTGTCTTTTCATTTTTTTTAAAGTACATCAAATACGTTTTCAAGCATTGATATGTAAACAATATCCAGATTAATAAACCTAAAGGTCCAAACTGAAATAAAGAAGAATAAGCACCTGCATCAACAATATTATTATGTTCTTCTGAATTTAAAATGTTATTTATTTGACCATTTGAAGACATAGATCCAATACCAAACCCTTCACTTTCTATATATGTGTGGTAAAAATGCTCAACAGTTTCAAAACGTATGGAAATATTACTTTCCGAATCATGCATTGACATATTACCTAAACTTTCTATCTGCTTTGCAAATACAATCGGAAAAACAAATACAACAGCTATAAGACCTACAACATATAACCTAAAAACTTTTTTTGTTAAGCCTTTTATACACATTAAGGTAATAGTCGCTACACCCATTGCAAGGAACCCCATGCGGCTTTCCATTACAAATGCTTGCACTAAAAATAATAAGCCAGCAATAAGTAATAAAGCTTGGTTTTCTTTTTTACTACGATTTCCGATAATTAAAAGACTCATAACAGCTACAAAACCAAAAATAACTTCATTTTTAAGAAGTACAATTCTCCTAACGTCTAATGCAAAAAAAGCAGAGCGTCTCTGATATTCATCTAGAAATGATAAATTACTAATGCGATCCGTTATTAGTAGCAGTGATATTAATATTGCAACCCAAATAAATGACCAAATAACTTCTTTACTTGTATATTTAAAAAAATATAAAAAATAAAAAACGAAGATAGGGGCAAAAACATAAAGAGAGGGTAGCCAATCTTTCATTGGCTTAACAAATATAAAATTTCCCGATATAAAAGAAACAATAAAAAAAACGGTAAATGCAACTAAAGGATAATAAAAACTTTTGATTTCACAAAAATTTTTATCTTTAGCTAATCTTAGTAATGATAAAAATAAAAAACAAATCATTGAGAATGCAAATAACCAAGCCCCAATAACTGTATCAAACCCTACTAACTTGGTAATTAAACCGTCACTTTCAAAAATAACCAAACACATAAAAAAGACTTTCAAAAACGAAGTTTTCGTTTCTTTATGGTCAGTTATTAAATTTGTACCAGTATTCTTAAATCGCAACAGTTCAGAGGTCATTAGTCACTACCAAACAAGTCACGTGTATAAACTTTATCAAGCACATCTTCTAAAGCTTCTTCCATTCGGTTTGATACGATCACATCAGACATTTGTTTAAATTCTTCAAAATCTGTGATTACTTTAGAATTAAAGAAACTTTCTTCTTTTAATACTGGTTCATATATTACAACTTCAATGCCTTTGGCTTTTATGCGCTTCATAATGCCTTGAATTGATGACGCTCTAAAATTGTCTGATCCTGTTTTCATTATTAAACGGTATATACCAACCACTTTAGGTTGTTTGTTAATAATTGAAAATGCGATATGGTCTTTACGAACAGTGTTTGATTCAACAATTGAATTAACTAATGTATTTGGTACATCTTCAAAGTTTGCACGCAATTGTTTTGTATCTTTTGGTAAACAGTAACCACCATAGCCAAATGATGGGTTGTTGTAATGATTACCTATACGCGGGTCTAGTCCTACACCTTCGATGATCTGCTTTGTATCTAAACCATGTGATTCAGCGTATGTATCTAACTCATTAAAATATGAAACACGCATTGCCAAATATGTATTTGAAAATAATTTAACCGCCTCTGCTTCTGTTGAATCTGTTAGTAATATTTCTATGTCTTTTTTGATAGCACCTTGTGCTAATAAATTAGCAAATTGTTGTGCGCGCTCTGATTTTTCACCCACTATGATGCGTGATGGGTGAAGGTTATCGTAAAGCGCTTTGCCTTCACGTAAAAATTCTGGTGAAAATATAATATTACTACAGCATAATTTTTGTTTTATTTTTTTTGTAAAGCCAACTGGTACTGTTGATTTTATTATCATTACCGCTGTTGGGTTTATTTCATTTACGTCTTTTATTACAGCTTCAACAGATGAAGTATTAAATTTATTGTTTATCTCATCGTAATCCGTTGGTGTTGCTATGATCACATAATCAGCATTTTTAAATGCTTGTTGTTTATCTGTAGTAGCTGTTAAGTTTAATTGTTTAGTTTGTAAATAATCTTCTATTTCAACATCTGAAATTGGTGATATTTTATCGTTAATAAGGTTTACTTTGTCTTGCATTATATCAAAAGCTACAACTTCATTATGTTGCGCAAGCAATACTGCATTTGATAGGCCTACGTAGCCTGTTCCTGCGATTGTAACTTTCATTTTGTAAACCTTTATTAATTAATATTTATGGTGATTTAAAATTAATGAACCACCGAGAACGCCGAGACGTTTTATTCTACATAGAGAAACATGATTTTGATAAAAATAAATGACAATGCTTTTCTGTGCTAGTTATTAGGAGATAAACTTCTAACTATGTTATCACCTAGTTATTTGAACTATAGCGATTTATATCCTTTTTAACTTTCTACAGGTAGTTTGCTTTTTGATGCTTCCTTGGCGTTTTCAATCGCTAAAAAGCTTAGTAGGTTTGCTTTAAACTCTTCACCAAGGCGGCCACATTGCATACCGTATTCTACGTTTGCCATCATATAGCCCAATTTTGATCCACAATCGTGTGACTTACCTTTTATATGGTAAGCTTCTATTGTTTCAAGTAATCGTAATTGATGTAGTGTGTCGGTAAGTTGAATTTCGCCGCCAGCTCCTGGGGGTGTAAATTCTAATAAATCCCAAATGTTTTCAGATAATACGTAACGCCCAGTAATTGCTAAATTACTGGGCGCCTCATCTACAGCAGGCTTTTCAACCATATCTTTTACAACTAAGCTGTCACCGGGTTGCGTTGTTTGATTATTTAAATCTACTACACCATATTGATCTACTTTCTCGTGTGGTACAGGTTCTACCATAATTTGGTTAAAACTTGTTTCTTCAAAGCGGGTGATCATTTGTGCAAGGTTGTCAGTTTTTAGGTTAGAGTGGTACTGATCCACGATTACATCAGGTAATAAAATTGCAAATGCATTATCGCCTACAATTGGCCTTGCAGCTAATACCGCATGCCCTAACCCTAAAGGCGCTGATTGACGAACAGAGATAACAGTCACGTCTTTAGGTACTATCGCACGTATTTCATCAAGTAGGCTACGTTTAACACGGGCTTCTAATGTCGCTTCAAGCTCAAAACTAGTATCAAAGTGATTTTCAATCGAGTTTTTTGATGCATGTGTTACTAACACAATTTCTTTTATGCCTGCTGATATTGCTTCGTTGACCACATATTGGATCATAGGTTTATCAACAATGGGTAACATTTCTTTTGGAATGGCTTTTGTTGCGGGTAGCATGCGAGTGCCTAAACCTGCGACAGGAATTACAGCTTTTTTAATCTTCATTTTATCTTCCTAATTTCTACAATAGCACAACAAGAAAACACTAGTGTAGTAACTTCCTTATTCATAATTCGAGATTTGCATCAATGCGCGGCGGATTATATAGAGACTTGATATATATGGCAACTAAAATGTATAGTCATTTTTTATGAGGATGTTTTTTGTTTTGTTATGGGGGTTTTGGTGTGTTGAATGCCCTTTAAAGACAATTATTATTTTAGAGAAATAGTAAGACTGAAGTCTCACCTACAAATAAGGATTTATATTTTTGTTTTACAAGTTATCATTTTTTGAGGGGTAACTTCCTTTTATGAGTAAATAAGCTGCGCGTTTTTAAAATATAAATGTAAGACTGAAGTCTCACCTACAGATAAGGGTCTATATTTCTGTTTACAAGTTATCAATTTTTGAAGGTTAATTTCCTTTATGAGTAAATGGGCTGCACATTTTTAAAATATAAAAGTAAGACTGAAGTCTCACCTACAGGTAAGGGTCTATATTTCTGTTTACAAGTTATCAATTTTTGAAGGTTAATTTCTTTTATGAGTAAATAAGCTGCGCGTTTTTAAAATATAAATGTAAGACTGAAGTCTCACCTACAGATAAGGGTCTATATTTCTGTTTACAAGTTATCAATTTTTGAAGGTTAATTTCCTTTATGAGTAAATGGGCTGCGCATTTTTAAAATATAAAAGTAAGACTGAAGTCTCACCTACAAATATTTTTTACATGACCAAAGCTATTTTAGATATAAAATTAAGCATTTCTGAGTTTTATTCCTTATTAGAAATACAACTTGATTAATAAATAGTTTGTTTTGTACCAGTTTAATAATTTATATAGCTAAAAGGTTACAAAATATAGATAAAACGTATCAAACATCTTATGCTTACTCTTGTATGCTTTTATTTGTTCCTACTATATGAATCTACTAGGTATTACATTGCAAAAATTTTATATATTGATGTGCTTATTGTGTTCATTTTTTGTTATAGCAACAAAATTATTTGATTCGTTTGATGAACCTAAATTACTTAAACGTGTAAAAACGGTTTACGGTGATACTGGGTTTGCCAGAACTGAAAAGTGGCTAAAGTTATTAGAGTCGAGTAAAAATGACTCACAATGGAATCAATTAAATAAAGTAAATACCTTTATTAATAATCAAGTCTCATATTTAAATGATTTATCGCTTTGGGGTAAAAAAGATTATTGGGCAAGCCCTGTTGAAACTTTAGGCCGAGGTAAAGGTGACTGTGAAGACTTTGCAATTGCGAAGTTTTTTTCTTTAGTCGCTTTAGGAGTCCCCGAAAACAAGCTTAGGCTTATGTATGTGAGGCAATTAACTGTTAATGAACCTCACATGGTTTTAATTTATTTTGAAGCGCCTGGTAAAATTCCGCTTGTATTAGATAATTATGACCGTAAAATACAAGTTGCAAGTGCCCGCCGAGATTTACGGCCCATTTATAGTTTTAATGGTAATGGTTTATGGATGGCAAAAGCAAAAGGCATGGGTAAAAAAGTTAAGAATTCTCGTGGTATATCGGCTTGGACAAGCTTAGTACAACGCATAGAGGAAGGCGAGCTTAATAATTTTCATGGATTAGAAAATAAACAGGATTCATATGTACGAAACTAGTTCAACACACTCCTCAGGTATTAGCTTAAAAACACAACTTTACGGATTAGTCTTTTTTTTAGCATTAATGTCATTTTTTAGCAGTTTAATTATGAGTGTTGACCATACTCGTAATTATTTAAATGAACAAATGGGTATTCACGCGCAAGATGCGGCAACCAGTTTAGGTTTATCTATATCTCCTTATTTAGGTGAAGAAAATATCGTTATAGCCGAAACCATGATGGCGGCCATTTTTGACTCAGGTTATTATGCGTCTATGGTATTAGTATCGCCTGAAAATAAAAACTTATTGAGTATGAACCATCCTTCAACAATAGAAGGTGTACCTCAGTGGTTTATTGATTTATTTCCGCTTTCTCCTCCTACTAGAAATTCTGAAGTGAGTAGCGGCTGGACAATCGCTGGTACGCTTCATGTTACAAGCCACCCAGGAGTGAGCTACTTACAGCTTTGGAATTATAGTTTAAATGCCCTTTCTGGCTTATTGTTTACATTAGTTGCGAGCTTATTAGTTGCGTATATCATTATAAAAGCAGTGCTTAGGCCCCTCTACATAGTGACAGAGCAAGCAAATGCAATAACAAAAAAACAGTTTATTTATAATAAACGCACGCCTATTACAAAAGAGTTAAGACTTGTCACTTCTGCTATTAATAGCATGGTTAAAAATGTTCAAAAAACATTTATATCTATGACAGATCATACCGAAATTTTAACTAAAGAAGCCTATAAAGATAATTTAAGTCAAATGGGCAACCGTAGGGCTTTTGAAAACCAATTACACAGCCATTTTGACGAAAGAAGAATAACGCAAGCAAGCATAGTTTTAATTACTTTACCTTCACTGCAAAATATCAATTTAGAATTAGGGTATAAAGATGGTGACGAATATATTTTAAAAGCAGTGAAAATAATAAAATTATGGTTAAGTAATATCCAAGGTACACAATTTTACCGAATTGCCGGCGGTTGTTTTATTGTTACTTTCCCAGTATCTCTTGATTTATGTATTAAAAACATTGAAAACGCACAAAAGAAATTAAATGCATTTAATTCAAATAGATATAGTAATGGTTTTGCTAAACTTGTTATGTGTTCCTATAATAAAAAAGATAATACAGGCGATTTATTATCTCGCTTAGATACCTTGTCAACACAACACAAGGCGCTTGTCTCTTCTGCGGATGCTTTTAATGAATACAAAGCACCGGCTTTGGGTTTACAAGAATGGAAAATGTTAATTAATGATATTATAAGCAGCGGTGATATTGCTTTTTCATTTCAACCTGTAGTATTAAAAGATAAACCTTTACCATTATATTCCGAATTATTTACCCATTTTACCCATAATAATGAAAGCATTAATAATGGCCAATTTTTTGCTATGGCAGAACGCTTAGATTTAACCTCGGCGCTTGATAAAAAATTAATAATGGCTTTCACTAATCTTAAAAAACATTATCAAGACCAAAGGTTTGCCATTAATTTAAGTGATCAATCTCTTCATGATGAGGAGTTTTTAAGCTGGTTGGAAAATTACATTCCTCTTAATAAAGAAACATTTGAGAATATCGTGTTTGAAATTAATGAGTCAAGTTTACTCAATGACATTGATTCTGCAAAAGAAGTGATAGCACTATTAAAACAGCATGATATTAAGGTGTGTATTGAACGCTTTGGATCCAACTTATCTTCATTTAAATATCTAAGAGGTTTAAATGTTGATTATGTCAAATTGGATGGCAGTTATACCCGAGATTTAATTAGTAACCCAGATAACAATTATTTTATTCATGCCGTAAATCAAATATGCCAAGGGTTAGGCATTACTGTTATTGCGTGTCATATCGAAAATGAAGAAACGTTCGAAAAAATATTAGATTTATCAATTGGTGCTTATCAAGGTAAGTACTTGCAATCTCCGCATAAAATTACGATAAACCACAAAAAAAACAATAGCCAATCTCATACTTTTAATTTAGAATTGGCTTATGATCTAACTTAAACATGGTTAACAAGGAAAACCCATGAAAAAACTTACGATAGCTAGCATGCTACTTGCATCTGTTGGCGCAACTGTTATTGCAACTCCTGCTTTTGCTGCTGATACAACACCAGCTCAAACTGCTGTAGATAATGCTCTAGCACAAGGACTTACGCTTGAACAAGCTGTTGAAAAAGCAATTCAAGATAACCCTGAATTAGCACAAGGCATTGTTGCTGCAGCTATTTCAATTGCAGGTGCAGGTTCAGCAGCAGCTGAAAGTGTACTTGCAACTGCAATTTCTGCTGTTGGACCAGCCTCAGATGCGGTGCAAGGCGTATTGAACGCTGCTGCTAATGCAGGTATTGCTGCAGACACGGTAACGGCTGTTGCAGTTGCAAGCAATGTTGACCCTGTTATTGCTTCACAGCCAACTGCAGCTGGCAATAATAGCAACAATGCAAATAACAATAATGCAAATAACAACGCAAACGATAATGGCCAACAAGCCAATAACAATAATGCCAATAATAATGCTGGAGCAGGAAATAACAATTCTGGTGGCAATAGCAGCGGTTCTGGCGGCGGAGGCGGAGGTACTGGTATTTCTGAAGTTACGCCTTAATATTATTTAAATACTAAAGTAATATTTAAAAGTATTACTTTAAAATAAAAACCCCTACATGGGGTTTTTTTATATCTTAATTTTTTGTAAATGGAATAAAATTTGAAAGCATTTATTTTTGCTGCCTTGTGTTTTTTATTATTTTGGTTACCTATTCCTTTGGGTAGCTATAGACCTTGGGCAATATTTTTATTTAGTTTTGCCATTAGTACTCTCTTTTTATTTCACTTATTTTTAGTATTTAAAAATAAGAAACCTTTATTTCCCCCGAGCTATAGCACTTGGCTGTTAGTGCCATTAATAGCTGTAATTTCAATATTAATCGTTCAATTGATACCAAGTATAGGAAAGTTAAACGCTTTTGGTTTGATCTCAAGTATTTCTATCGATCCTATGCAAACGAAAATAACTTTAATGAAAACAATTACGATGTTTTTATTAAGCTGGCTTATTTTTAGTTACTGCAATAATTCAAAAAATTTAAAAATAATGTGTTATGCAATCGTAGCAGGAGGATTATTTCAAGCAATTTATGCAACCTATTTAAACTTGAATCCAGACACCATAAGCCCTATTTTTAACTACCGCTTTACACAACGTGCTATAGGCTCTTTTACTTATTCAAACTTTTTAGCAAATTATTTAGCAATGTGTTTATCTATTGGTATTGGGGTTTTAATCAGTCAACTCTCGTTAACAGGTTCAGGTAAAAATATAAGAGAGAAAACAAAAGGGTTATTGACCGTTATTTTAAGTTCTAAAATGTTATTACGAGCCTCACTAATTCTCATGATAATTGCGCTTATACTGACACGTTCACGTATGGGGAATTCAGCTTTTTTTATGTCTTTTGCTGCTGTAAGTATTTTTGCGTTCTTTTTTTATAATCGTAAACCTAAAAATTTACGATTATTAATAATCAGCTTTTTTATTATGGATTTAATAATTGTAGGTGCTTTATTTGGTGTTGATAAAGTAAGAGATAGACTCGTTGAAACAAGCTTAAAATCAGAGACTCGTGATGAAGTTGTTCGAGATTCCGTTCCTATTATTAAAGCGCATTTATTGCTTGGCACAGGAGGAGGCACTTTTTATTCTGCGTTTCCTCAATATCAACCAGAACCTTATTCCGGTTACTATGATAATGCTCATAACGATTATATACAGTTTGCTGTAGAGTTTGGTGTTCCCACTACATTGTTATTAGGGGCTCTAGTGTTAGGAGCATTGCTTACATCATTAAGAACTATGGTAAAACGTAAAACACCACTTTACCAAGGGGTCTCTTTTGGTGCTGCGGTTGCTATTTTACATATGTTATTACATTCAACAGTTGATTATTCTCTACAGGCTGGGGCAAATAGTTTTACTTTTATCGTCATCTTATGTTTTGTCTTTATAAGTGCCAAATTACCACGAGAGAAATCTTAGAGAACGTATCAGCTATGGTGACTCCTACAGCACTCATTATATTTAATTTGTGGGAGTCGATTTAACTGAGAATAATTATTTAAATAAATTATTCTGTCTTTCTCGGTTAAAACTTATGCTACAAACTATATTTAAATAGCCCTTTATTTTTTGAGTCAAATTTTGATTAGAAAGATTTTTTTTTACGGCTTTTTATTACATTCAACTTTTGCAGCTGCAAATGAAATCAATTGGATTGTTTATGACTTTCCTCCTTATTACATCATAAATGAATATGGTGAAGGTTTAGGGCGAGATGAGGGGATCATACATTTATTGCAAAAAAAGTTACCACATCATAAGTTTAATTACATAAACTTTCCCGGAAGTCGTGTTATTCATGAATTATCAGATCCAAAGCAAAACTACTGCACCTTGTCACTTTATAAAACACCACAACGAAGTAAAAATATGTTATTTACGACAACTTCATCAACCATAGGTTTACCTTTATCTATTGCTATGCGATTAACTGATATTAAAACACTCAATATCAAAATAGATAAACCAGTTTCTTTTTCTAAATTATTAAATAAATATAAATTGATAATCGGATTGGCTCCTAATCGTTCTTACGGCAATAAAATTGATAGCATCATTAAAAAAACGGATCCTCAACAAGTTATATATAGGCCTGGTATGAATGTATTAGCGGGATTAACACACATGTTAGTACGAAATAGAATTGATATTGTTTTAGGCTATCCTGATGAACATGAATATATTGCGAATAAATTAGGAATAAAGGGAAAAGTAATTTCACTACAGCTTGAAGAGTCTCCTAGCTATAGTGAGGGCTACATTGGATGCAGCTTAAATCAACAAGGGCAATTAAATATTAATTTGCTAGAGTTGGCATTACAAAAAATCCATAAACAAAATAATTATTACCAATTATTGATACGCTGGTTGCCTAAGCATTTTCACCAAAAATTAAAAAATATATTAGAGTCTGATACTTAAATTATTAAATAAACTATGCGCTAAATCATGCCTTTGTTTTTTGTTACTTTTAGAAACAAATAAGATGCATAATTTCATCTCTTTTTTTTGCACTTCTAAACATTTTCATGTTTTATATCTGTGATTAAATAATTGGAATACACAAATGAAAAAAATGCTAACACCAATCGCATTTGCGATTGCCCTGGCCGGATGCCAAACAACAACAGAAAATAATAATACAGATATAAGTGTAGCTGCTGAAAAAGCTATGCAAAACAACCCTTTTTTTCACGAATACGATACGCCATTTGGCATTGCTCCATTTGAAAAAATAAAAAATGCGCATTATCTTCCTGCTTTTGACAAAGGCATTAAAGAAAATAAAGCCGAAATATTAGCAATTGCCAATTCACCGATTAAACCGACTTTTGAAAATACCATAGAAGCGATGGAAAAAAGCGGTGTTTTATTAAATAAAGTAAGCAATGTTTTTTATGGCTTAACAGGCTCAATGTCGAGTGATGAAATTCGTGAAATTTCCAAAATACTTTCACCTAAACTATCAGCGTTAACGGATGATATTCTTTTAAATGAGAAATTATTTAAACGTGTAAAAGCGGTTTACGATCATAAAGAGGCTCTCACTTTAAGAGTTGATCAAAAAACATTATTAGAAATTACCTATAAAAACTTTGTACGTGGTGGTGCTAATTTAACTGAAAAAAGTAAAAATGAGTTAAGAGAACTAAACCAAAAAATTAGCAAACTGTCACTTAAATTTGGTGAAAACTTATTAGCTGAAACAAATAACTTTGAACTAGTGATAGATAAAAAATCTGACTTAGCGGGTTTACCTGATGATATTATTGCAGCCGCAGCACAAACAGCTAAAGAGCGAGGCCATGATGGGAAATGGGTATTCACTACACACCGCCCAAGTAAAAACCCATTTTTAACGTATGCTAAAAACCGTGATTTACGTAAAGCCGTTTATAATGGTTATACACATAGAGGTGATAATAATAATGAATTTGATAATAAGAAATTCGCCTCAGAAATCGCCTCTTTACGTTTTCAACGTGCACAAGTTTTAGGCTACAAAACCCATGCTGATTATGTATTAGAAAACGCTACAGCAAAAACACCACAAAATGTATTTAAACTATTAGATCAAGTTTGGCCTGCTGCACTTGCAAAAGCAAAAGTTGAAGCTGCTGATATGCAAAAAATGATTGATGCTGAAGGTGGTAATTTTAAATTAGCGGCTTGGGATTGGTGGTATTACGCTGAAAAAATCAGAAAAGATCGTTATGACTTAGATGCTGCTGAAGCTAAACCTTATTTTTCATTAGAAGGTACATTACAAGGTATTTTTTATACTGCTGAAAAACTTTGGGGCGTAACCTTTGTTGAACGTTTCGATATTCCTAAATATCATGAAGATGTACGTACTTTTGAAGTATTTGATAAAGATGGCTCTTCAGTAGGCTTATATTTAACAGATCACTACGTGCGTGAAAGTAAACGTGGTGGTGCCTGGATGAGTTCTTTCCGCAAGCAATATCGTATGTTTGGTGAAGATGTTCAACCTATTATTTATAACGTATTAAATTATCCTCGCCCAGTGGGAGATACACCTACTTTATTGACTTTTGATCAGGCATCTACTTTATTCCATGAGTTTGGACATGCTATTCAGGGGTTATTATCGGATGGTTACTACCGTTCACAAACTGGTACTGCATTACCGCGTGATTACGTAGAGTATCCATCTCAAGTTATGGAAAATTGGATGATGGAACCTGAAGTGTTAGCTAAATTCGCTAAACACTATAAAACAGGTGAAGTGATCCCTATGTCTCTGATCAATAAAATTCAGGCCGCAGGTCAATTTAACCAAGGTTTTGCTACAACTGAGTACTTAGCTGCTGCACTACTAGATATGAACTGGCATTCTCTTGAAACAGATAAACTTCAAGATGCTGATAAATTTGAAAAGTCATACCTTGATAAAATTGGTTTGATCAAAGAAATTGCCCCTAGATATCGTTCTACTTACTTCTCGCATATATTCTCAGGCGGTTACTCATCAGGTTATTATGGCTACATCTGGTCAAATATTTATGATGCAGATACTTGGGAAGTATTTAAAGAAAAAGGCATATTTGATCAAGCAACTGCACAAGGCTATCGTAAACATGTATTAGAACCAGGTGGTACAGAAGACCCTGCTCTCATGTATAAACGTTTTAGAGGACAAGACCCTAAAATTGAACCGCTTCTTAAGCGCCGTGGTTTATTAAATAAATAGCTATATTTAAAATATTTCTAAGCCCTCTAATTTATCTAGATTAGAGGGCTTTTTATTTTGAGTTATGGGATATAATATTGATATCAGTGTAATCCAACAGAATTTAATATGACCGAAGATCAATTTTGGACCTTAGTACAAGCACCCAACTTTCACGAAAGTTCTGATGAAATATCTGAACATTTGAAATTAAAGCTAAACGATTTGAACGATGACGAACTTGCCTGCTTTGACAAATATTTCAATCTGAAAATGCGTGAAACCTATACTTGGGATCTATGGGCTGCAGCTTTTATTATTAGTGGTTGTAACTCCGAATATGCTTTTTCAGAATTTCGTTCTTGGTTGATCTCTCGGGGTAAGGCCATTTTCAATAAAACAATAGAGAACCCTGATAACCTAGCAGGATACGACGTAATACCTTTTAAGGATGAACAACCCTACCCCTTTTTAGATGAATATGATTTGTTAGCTGGCCAAATTTATGAAGATAGAACCGAGGAAGAGCTACCATTTATACCATCTGGTATCGATGAACCTTCAGGTAAACGTTTTAAGAACAAGGCTAAAATGTTAAAAGAAAAATATCCTGCTTTATTCGAATTATTTTGGAAAAAATAACGTTTGAATTAATAGCGCTTGATTAAAATCATATTCTACTTTTATTTTTAGCGATAAAATTTCATTAACTTAATACCCCAGAAGGTCTAAAACATGTCGTGTGATTGTGATAGCCAACAAGGCTACATGCTACCCTTTGATGACGCATTAAAACGTTTATTATGTAGTGCAAAAAAAGTAAGTCACGAAACAATTTTAATTAACCAAGCTTTTGGTCGAGTTTTAGCGCAAGATATTACATCTCCAGTTAATGTACCTCCCCATAATAACTCTGCGATGGATGGTTATGCCCTTAAAAGTGAAGATCTTACAAATAGTGATACGTTAGAGCAAGTTGGTTATTCTTTTGCGGGCCAACCTTTTAATGGCGAATTAAGTTCAGGCCAATGTATCCGCATCATGACAGGAGCTGTGATCCCAAAAGGTGCAAATTGTGTGATTATGCAAGAAAATACACAAGCAACCGAAAAACAAATTACTTTTATTAAGCCTGCGGCCAGTGGTGCTAATATTAGAAATATTGGTGAAGATATAAAATGTGATGCTTTGGTATTGCAAACTGGCCATAAACTTGTTGCTGCTGATATTGGTTTATTAGCTTCTCTGGGTATAGATAAAATTTCAGTTTATAAAAAAGTGAAAGTCGCTGTGCTATCAACTGGAGATGAATTAGTAGAGCCTGGTGGTAGCTTAAAACCTGGACAGATATTTGAGTCTAATCGTCACACTGTAACTGCCATGTTACGACAATTACCTGTAGATATTATCGATTTAGGCATCGTTAGTGATGACCTACAAATTCTAAAAGATACATTCAAGCATGCGAATGAAATAGCGGACGTAGTTGTATCATCTGGCGGCGTGTCAGTTGGTGAGGCCGATTATGTAAAAGAAATTTTAACGCAGATGGGCGAAATTAACTTTTGGAAAATCGCCATTAAACCAGGTAAGCCTTTTGCCTGTGGTAAATTACCAAATAGCTATTTTATTGGTTTACCTGGTAACCCAGTTTCAGCAACCGTGACATTTGATCAACTCGCTATTCCATTTATTAAAACTTTGTCTGGTGAGCAAATTACACCTCGGATCCAACTTAATGCAGTCGCACTTGACGATTTTAAAAAGCGACCAGGCAGATTAGAATTTCAACGGGGCATTGCCAGCCAAAATAATAAAGGTGAATGGCAAGTAAATTCAACGGGTAAACAAGGTTCGGGTATTCTATCATCACTTAGCCGCGCAAACTGTTATGTTATTTTACCTCAAGCATCAACTGGCGTACTAGCAGACGAAAAAGTCATAATTGAACTTTTTAATCAAATAGCATAATTAGTATATTTAAATAGAGAAACACCTGTTTCTCTATTTTTATTATATATTTTGAAACTTATTACACAGTATGTAATATGCTAAAAGTTTAAAATTTGCTAACCCATCAATTCTAAAAACAGTTCAATAACTAAATGCAAATTTGCATCATCTCCTTTTCATCACAAAGCTGTAGCAGATAATTATTTTTAATACCGGCCCAAAATAAATTGCATACAATATAAGTTATTCGATCTAATCTAGGGACGGTTTCAAATTGTATATTGTTCATACATAAAAAACTAATAATTATAATATTAAACGGATACATTAAACGGGATTAAGATGAGAAGATTCAAAATAGCACCATTGACACTCGTTATGTCAGCAGTAATAACAACCCCTCAAATACAAGCAACTGAGGAAATTAAAAATGTAGAACGTATTATGGTAACTGGTTCTAGAATTGCCAGAACTGAACTTGCCTCTACATCACCCATTACGGTTGTAAATAAACAAGCTATGATCAACATGGGTATTACAGATATTAGTTCGGCATTACGCCGCTTACCTGCTCTAACTGGAAATACTACGAATAATCAAAGTAGTTCAGGCGCCAATTCAATTCAAACGGCCACATTACGTGGCATTGAAGCGACAAATACTTTGGTACTTGTAAACGGCCGACGTGTCGTGGGCTCAGACGCAGATGGTTTAGTTGATTTATCTAGTATCCCATTTGAAGCCGTGCAAGAAATGCAGGTATTAAAAGATGGTGCCTCAGCCATTTATGGTTCTGATGCAATAGCAGGTGTAATAAACATTATTACTAAAAAAAGATTTGACGGTTTTGATGTTAATACGCATTACGGTGTTTCTTCAGAAGGAGATGCTCAGGAACGTAAAATTGGTTTAGTCACGGGTGGTAGTACAGATAAAGCCAGCTTTATGCTTGCTGCATCAACAACAAATATATCAGGTTGGAAAGAAAGAGATCGCCATATGACACATGATGCCGATTTTGGCTTTTTAGGTGGTGATAACAAACGTTCAGGAACAGCGCCTAATGCACGATTAACTGGTTTTGGTTTACCTGAATATGCTGATGCGTTAGATGCCGATGGTAATAAAGTCCCTGTTACTTGGACCGTACTTGACGCAAATAACCCATCAAATGTGAGCTTGTTTGATTACGATACTATGGGGTATAACTATCGAGATGTACAATCAGGCGCTAATGATAGCAAAACAAATTCTATTTTTTTAACTGCTGATTATCAATTAAATGATGAAACGCGTTTTTTCACCGAGTTGTCATTTCATGATGGTTTTGTACAAGGTAACCAAGCACCACCAGGAACTGATACAGGTTGGTATGCAGGTAGTGTCGAAACACCCAATGCATTTTTACGTTACGATGATGCGGGTGGTAACCATTTTGGTGTAGGACCTAACCAAAAATATAACCCATTTGGTATTGCAGGTAATGTATCGCGCCGTTTCAGTGAATATGGTCCACGCATATATAAAACGAATAATAAAATTAACCGCTATACATTTGGCTTTCAAGGAGAAGTTGCACAGGAGTTTGACTGGGAAGTGGTATTTTCACAACAATCAGCAGAGCTTGTAACTTCAGGTGGCTCACAACCTTCAATCAATCGAATTGAACGTGCCTTATCTGATGAGTGTGAAACACAAGCAGATCCAACATGTGTGGCACTCAATGTATTTGGACCCGAAGGGTCTATTACACCAGATATGCTTGATTACATTAACATTACTGCACCAGTACAAACAAATAAAAATGATTTAATGTTTATTCAAGCAAGTATTGCTGGCCCACTATTAGAATTACCCGCAGGTGATTTAATGTTTGCTATGGGAACTGAATACCGTGAAGATCAATTAACACAAGAGGTTGATATTAGCCAAAGAACAGAAAGTTTTGATGTTTCCTGGGCTGAAGCCAGTACACCAGTGATATCCCCTGTTCGCGAAATAAAAGAATTTTACATTGAAACAAAAATTCCTTTGCTTGATAACTTAGAACTAGAAGCAGCTGTACGTTATAGTGAATATAGTGATATTGATGAAAATACGACTAATCCAAAGTTTGGTATTTTATATAAACCTATGGATGCATTAACGTTACGTGGTAGTTTCAGTACTGGCTTTAGAGCACCAACCATGGCACAAATGTATCAAGGCCAGACTGTGAGTTTAACGGAGGATTTACACGATCCGTGTAACCCTAAAAACGAAGCCAATTATTTTAATACGAGTATTTCTGGTTGCCAGGGATTAAATCCAGCATTTAGTAAAAACAGTGTTTTAAGCTCAAATGTTATTGGCGGTGGCAATCCAGATCTTAAGCCGGAAGAAGCAGACAACATGACTTTAGGTGTTGTATTTGAAGCATCAGACAACTTAGCTTTTACATTAGATTATTTTGAAATTGAACAAACTAATGTTGTATTCGCCAGTACTAATTATGTGATTGATCAATATGTTTCAGGTAATCCTGATTACGTAAATGATGTTGAGCGTTCTAACAATGGTACTGGGTATATTTCATCTACATATGCACCTGCCAATAATATTGCATCACGTAATATTTCAGGTATTGATTTAAATGCTAATTATTTAATAGAAACTTCAGTAGGTGAATTTAGGTTTAATCTGGATGTATCGCGAATGACAGCATTTGAAGTACAAGATACCAGTGATTCAGCATTTAGAGATATAGTGGGTGATTATGATAGTGCGTTTGGTAGTATTCCTGAGACTAAAGCATCGTTACAAGTTGACTGGAATATGGATAGCATAAGAGCAACTTACGATGCCTCTTATAATTCAGAGATTGAAGGTAATAACGTAATGGCATCTACAGTATTTCATAACGTTCAAGTTGGCTACTTTATAGAAGAGTATAAAATGGATGTTAAATTTGGCATTCAAAATTTATTTGATAAACCCCCCCCCTTATTTAAGCAATGGTGTTACGGGTACCGATGATAATTTATATTCATTTAGAGGTCGCTTTTTTTATGGTGATATTTCTATTTCATTTTAATTAATGTGTATCACAACTTCCCCAATCAAGGCCGCAATATTTGCGGCCTTTTTGACTAGCAAATTATTGTGTAATTTCCTGCCATTGCTCTATCGCTTCTTTATTACCATTTTTGGATTTAATGTACATATTGAGTAATCTAAGTTCGTTACATTGCCTTTGTTCTATGGGTTTTGCTAAGACTTCAATAAGGTTAACTCCTTTATTATGAGTGCATTCATTAAAGCTTGTTTTAAATTCAGCGACTGTTTTGCAAGTGGAAGATTGCCCTGCGTATCCTTTAATAATGCTGTGCACATCAAAATTATTATCATTACAAGAATAAATATTAGCATCACTGCTTTTTCCTAAATGATAAATATTATTGCGCATATAAATTATGGTTACTTGCGTATTGTCTTTTAAAAAGTGTATTAATTCATTAAGTTGGAAATGGAAACCACCATCGCCTATTATGACTACGGCTCTGTCTTTATTGCCTGTGTCTTGTATTTTTTGTGCTATAACTCGAGCGTAAGGCAGTGCTGTGCCCATTGCACCATACCAAGGATTTGTTAACCAGCCTCGCCCTATATTTGAACCTCTTACTTTTAGACCATAACTAGAAAAATACGAATTCCCCACCTCTGGTAAATAGACATAAGGGGTTTTATCTATTGCTTGTATTTCATTCAGTGCTTTTGCAAGATTATTAAAATCAATATCTTCATTTTGATCAATTAAATCATGCTGTTCATTAGGTATAATATAATCAAAAGTAGGGATATCACTTGTAAGTAACAATTCAAATACTTCAATTAAATCTTTTTCTAATAATGAGCCCCCTTTCAGTGTTGTTTTATTTTTGAAATTTTCTAATGCATGTGTACCTGTACCAAAGGCTGTATTTGAGTCTTGTGCTAAAATACTGGTGGCAACTTCTAATACATAATCTGTATTTTGTTCAATATAACTTTTACCTGATGTTTGTGTAAATACTCCGTTATAAGCGCCTAAGCAAAGAGGTGAAAACTCATCAAATAGTCCTTTTGCAAACCAGCTTGTGGCAAACGGAATATTATATTTTTTTGAAAACTCAATCACCAAATTTTTAAGTTTATTATTATGCTTTAATCTATCTCCTACATATAACAAAGGATATTGTGATTGATTAAGTTCGGTAATGATTTTGTTAGCTATTAGGTTACTGCCGCCTAAAACATTACTGCCACAGCAGATAGCATCTGGTGAAGGTGGGAATTTTAAAGGTTGTGTTTTAGCAAAAACCTGATCGCGTGGTACCTCAATAAACACAGGTTGTTTTGTTTGATATGCATGAGCCACAATTTGATAAAAATTTTCGCCTGCGGTATTAGGCTGACCTTGAGACCTTTGGCCTTGTAATCTTGTCACTTTCATTCCTAAAGCTGCAAATGATTCTAATGCATTATCATATTGTGCTTTCCAGGACGAATTTGGGTGAATCGTATGATGTATTGCGACATCATTTATTTCAGACTCCGCAGGCGCACCAGAAATAAATACAACAGGTAGGCCTTCTGTTACTGCAAGTGCAGCAGCTGATGTACAAGGCAAACTGCCAACCATATAAGTTGTTAAACAAAAACCCATGCCATCCACTTCAGCTTGAGCACATGCCGAAAACCCAGCATGCATTTCATTACTTGATGGGAATATCTGAATGTGATCTTCTAATGCTGTGATTAAATTTGCGGCAAAATCTCCGCCAACACCATACATTTTTTGATGTCCAAAAAATTGTATTACGTCACCCATGACTTTGCCAAGTGTTGGCAAACTTTCGTTATACGCTTGGCCAAAATTAGTATCAAATGAATCAGTCATAAAAGTGCCCTTCTTATATCAATTTAGGAGTTATAGTAAAGCCACAATATAGATATTTTTTTACTCAGGACTGATCAAGATCATATTTACAGTTGACCTGAAGTAGGTAAAATTAACCGCTTGTTTTATATTATTTACATACGTGTAAATAGGAATACAGTTAATGAATGACCCCTGTATTTTTTAATGTAGAAGTTTAGATGTATTAGTAGGCTGTATATTCAAAAGGGTCCGCATTAATTTTACTTAAAATTGCCCCTGATAAATATGCCATTTTTTGCATGTTTTTAACCATTTCAGGATGACCACATAAATAAAACCGTATATTTTTATAATCACCTTTTTGTTTATTCAATTGCATCATTGCGACTTTATTAACGCGTCCATTATTGATGTTTTCATCTGCTAATGTCTGTGGGATTTCCCCAGACAAACAAGGTTTATAGTAAAAATTTTCATGAGTATCAGCTAATTTTTTAAGCGTTTGATGTAAATAAAGCCCGTTAAAGTGCCGACTACCATGGAATAAAGTTATTTTACCTTTATGTTTATTTGATAAGGCTTGATTTATAATGCCTATTAAGGGGGCAAGACCTGTACCCGTACCAATTAGAACCAAATCGTCATTTTTAAAATCACTTAAATAGATGCATTTGCCAAAAGGTCCTATCATAGATAAAGCACTCCCAATGTTGGCATGCTCAAAGCACCAAGCACTCATTTTTCCATCGGGTACTTTTTGAATATGCAACTCGATATACCCATCTTTTTCAGGGGTATTTGCGACAGAATAACTACGTAGAATATCATTTTGTACTTTAAGATTTATAAATTGGCCTGCTCTAATGAAAACACGATTATCTGATGTAAATACTAGTTTTAATTGTACAATATCTTGAGTTAATAATTTTTTATCACTTACTTGCATGTCATATGTAATATCTTCTGAGCAAGGAGAAATAACGCTTATGTCAGAATCTGGATAACATTGACAAGGCAAAAAATACCCTTGTACTTTTAAAGTATCTTTTACTTCCATTTGTGATTGAGTGATTTGTGAACTGTCACTCTTTAGCATACAAGTTTGACAAACGCCTTTTTTACAGGAATATACTGGCTTGAAGTCAAATTCGATCAGAGCATCTAAAATAGATTGACCGACTTTGAATGGTATTTTTTGTGAGTTAAAGTAGATATTTGGCATTAACGATTTAAAACATCATTAATTGTGCCAGCTGCTATTCCCATGACTTGTGAACTTAAATCTTCAGGCACACCTAACTCATCTAATGTAGACTGCAAATGACCCGCTACAGCTGTGAAGTGGTTTTCGTTTAATCCTTTACTGACTAAAGGTGCGTGGGCTTCTCTGAGAGATTGTCCTGTATAGTTATTTGGCCCACCAAAAGCAAAAGTTAAAAAGCTTTTCTGCTTATCTCTTTGTGCTTCCATATCTACACTTTCAAAATAGTGACTTATACTCTCGTCCATAAGTACTTTTCTATAAAACAAATCTACCGCGGCATTTACCGCATCCTTACCACCTATACTATCAAATAACGAATTGCTCATACTTTGCTCCTTGATTTATATCTTTATAAATAACTGTAATAGATAGATTTAACTTAAAATTTTACAATTGATATTGAGTATAGACAGAATTTATTATTTCACACCTGAGTTTGTAATTTATATTTTTTAACGATTGGACTAAAGTCTAGAGAGTGGTTTATGAAATATTGTGGTGCATTCTCGGAGGGATAGATGAGTCGTGCTGATAAATTTCAAGCAACAAAATTAATCATTTCTATTATAAGTATTGTTTTGATATTTAATCTGATGTCGGCAGAATATACACACTGGCGTCAAAAGCTAACATGTCAAGATAGGTGTCTTACTCTGGGATTCAAAAACTGTACTTATACTCCTGAAAATATAAATATTGGACAATCTGAGCGCTGTGTATGTGGCGCTCAAAAAGACCAATATTTAGTTTTAAACTAACAGTTAAACTTGAAGCACTTTATTAACAGGCAAATCTCTAATTCGTATTTTACTTGCATGATATATTGCATTTGTAATACTCGGTGCCACAGGAGGAACACCCGGCTCACCTATCCCCCCTGGAGGGGCATCCGATTTTACTAGGTGTACAAATAACTTAGGTATTTGATTCATTCTTGCCACCGGGTAATCATGAAAATTTCCTTGTTCCACTTGCCCTTCTTTAACTGATATTTCGCCCATTAAGGCAATTGATAAGCCAAAAATCATAGCGCCTTCCATTTGTGCCTTAACACGATCTGGTGTTACCACTATGCCGCAATCTACCGCAGTATGCATTTCTAATACTTTGACTTTATTATTTTTTACTTCAACTTTAGATGCTGCTGCTACAAAAGTACCAAAACTACGTAAAAAACTAATACCCCATCCCTGATTGTTCGGCAACTCTTCCTCAACATTAGCCTTATCACTGATCAAGTTTATTAGGTGTTTAATGCGTTTCGTATCTAAAGGGTGTTCTTTTGGGTCTAAATTATAATTTGAATATTTAAATCCTTCTTTGGTAGGGTCTATCTGTCGGTCGTTGCCAATTAAATTTAGCCACATTTGACGAGGGGTTTTCTTTGCTTTTACAGCAAGTTCATCTACAAATGAGCCAAGAGCAAATCCGTTATTAATACAAGCAACTGAACGTACCCAACCCGGTCGTACATATGACTCCACCGAATGTTTTTCACAGCTTAAATTATTAAGTTCAAATGGAATGTCTGCAAAACCTAAAGATAATTGACTATCACTCGGCGTTTTCACATTTTGATCCCATAACCAACCAATAGGAGGATAGGCATTACGGGTTATTAAATTGTCAACTTTTCCATTATCATCTAACTGTGCTTTGAAATAGTTAGCAGAACTAGAATGATAAAACCCATGTTTTACATCATCTTCTCGAGACCAAATTACTTTTACTGGGCGCCCTGTTGCTTTTGCAAGCTCTACAGACTCAACGATAAAGTCTCCTTTTGATTTTCGACCAAAAGCCCCCCCCATTAAAGTAACGTTAAGCTCAACCTTATCCATTTCATCTTTAGCTAAACCAAGATCTCTGGCAACCATGCCCTGCGCCCATTGTGGGTTTTGTGTACCGGCCCAAATAATACATTTATCTTCCTTAAACATTGCTGTTGAAGCGGGGGTTTCCATAGGGGCATGATGTAAATAAGGAACAGTGTAAGTTGCCTCTACTGTATTGTCTGAATCGAATTTATGAGAATACACATCACCTATAGCACGTACCTTCTCACCAGGCGTATTCACTTTTTTAATTAACGCTTGTTTATATTCTTCACTATTATGTGATTTCTTATCGCCATGCTCCCATTTTATGCTCAGCTTTTTTCTACCTTCTATTGCAGCCCAAGTATTGGTAGCCAGAACAGCAATTCCTGATAGTGGTAATACATCTACTGGTATATTTCGGTCTTTTAGTTGAATGACATCAACGACACCTTTTACTTTTTTAGCGGCTGTCGCATCAAATGATTTTACTTTGCCACCCACAACTGGAGGGCGTTGAATCGTTGCAATTAACATATCAGGTAATTGAATATCTTGTGCAAACTGTGCTTTTCCGGCTACGATATTATCTAAGTCAACCAGCTTTACGTCTTTACCTATTAAGGAAAAGTCATTATTAGATTTAAGCTTTATTGTTTTAATATCGGGCAGTGGTAACTTAGCTGCTACTTTTGCCAACTCCCCAAATGATATTTTTTGTCCTGTGGCATTATGATGTACATAGTGATTTTTAGCTGACACTTGTGACTTATCTACTTGCCAAATATTAGCTGCGGCTTGTTCTAACATATCTCTGGCAATCGCACCCATTTTACGGATTGTTGTGAAGTGATTTCTGATTGATGCAGAACCTGCGGTTCCCTGAGAGCCATATTTTTTATCGGCTTTTGCTTGCACTACGGAAACTTTACTCCAATTAGCTTCTAACTCGTCGGCAATAATTTGTGGCACACTGGTTCTGATCCCCTGACCCATTTCTGAACGATGACAAATGAGTGAAATATCGCCATTTTCTTTGATACTAACGAAAAAATTAAGTTCATGAAAGTCAGTACTTTTCTCATTTGCTACCGCTTTGGATAACGGTAAACTAATACCTAATACAAAAGAGCTTGCAGTTATTCCTGATAACTTTAAGAATTGTCTTCGGCTGACATTTTGAATGTTTTTCATTCGCTTTTATCTCCCATATTTTGGGCTGCTGATTGGATTGCTTTTTTTATTCTTTTATATGTACCACAGCGACAAATATTGCCTTGCATAAACGTTTCTATATCTTGCTCCGTTGGATTGTTATTTTGTGACAGCAGTGCTGATGCACTCATCATTTGCCCACTTTGACAATAACCACATTGCGGCACTTTAAATTCTTTCCATGCAATTTGAATATGATGTTCACTATTGTTACTTAATCCTTCTATTGTCGTAATTTTTTTACCATCAACGGCAGATACAGGAGTAACACATGAACGTATTGCTTGCCCATCTAAATGAACGGTACAGGCGCCACATAAACCAGCACCACACCCAAATTTAGTCCCTGTTAATTTAAGCTCGTCTCTTAATGCGTAAAGCAATGGCATTTGTGGCTCTATATCAAGTTTAATAATTTTATTATTGACGGTTAAACTGATCATACTTGCTCCATTTGATTATTTTTTAATTTTTGTTTTAAAATAAAATATTCTTCTTGGGTATCAATATCTAATTTAGCATGGTTACATTCAATGCAAATTACGTTATGCGCATTTTCTCTCATCAAACATCCAGCGCCTTTATCCCCAAATAGTTTTTCTAATTCCCTAAAATAGCTTTTAGGAAAAATAGCAGGTGCCATCATTTTATTTTGGCTCAGGGTTGCAATGATTTTCTGTCTATTTGTATGACTTTCATTAATTAGTTTTTGGTAATGCGCTTGGGGAATGAGAACTTGATCACCTAAACACAAGAGTAAATGGTTACTTTTTATTGATAATTTTTTTATTATATCTGATATGGTATGCCCTAAACCTAAGTGCCAATTTTCACTCATAATTGGTGTGCAATTGAGTGACAAACTGGGGAGTATTTTTTCGCTATTCGCTCCTAAAGCGACATAAATATCATCTATATCAATTTGACTAAATTTATTAATACAAAAATTGATCATGTTTGTATCTTCGATTTCAGCTAGTTGTTTTATACCATTAAATCGCGTGCTTTTCCCTGCCGCTAAAATGACAACATCAAATGACACTGCTTAACTCCTGAACACTCAGAGAGTTAAAAAAGCCTAAATCTTGTGCCTTTTTATTTTCTAATTTTGCATGAATTTGAGACAAAATAGATAAAGCAATAGATTCTGGAAGTTCACCACCTAAATCTAAACCAATAGGGTTAGCTAATTGATTTTTGAATACATTTGAAGTGATATTTGCTTGTTTAAATACTTTTTCAGTTCTATGTTTTGGACCTAACAAACCGACGTATTTTGCACCTGAGTTGCTAGCCAATATTAAAGCTTTAGCGTCAAATTCAATATTGTGATGCATTATTACGATGGCATCCGCATGGAGGATAGCGTGATGTGAATCTAGTTTTTCGTAATTATCATAGATAATTTGATGTGCTTTTTTAAAATATGCGGCTCTTGCATAACCTGCTCTGCAGTCAATTATTGAAATATGCCAGCCTAAAGTTGCTGCGATTTTAACTAATGGCTGTGCGTCTACTCCGCAACCAAAGACCACTAATGCAGGCGCTGGTGATATAGGAAGGTTTAAAATATTTTGTTTTTGTTCAGTTTTTTTTGATATTAATTTTAAAACATCATTTTTTGGATCTTCTAAATTAATGACATATGTTGAAGGTATTCGTTTATCTAGTAAATGTTTAAGTTCATGAAGTGCTAAATAATTATTGTTTTGATTAATGGGCTGTAATAGCACTTTGACTAAACCACCACAGCCAATACCCAGCTGCCATGCTATATCTGCATCATCTTGCATGTCATAACACACCGAGATATTGCGGTTCGTATTTATGCACCTTTGAGCTTGGCGCATTAAATCAGACTCTAGGCATCCACCACTTAATAAGCCAAAGCTTTTTCCTATGCTATTAAAAAGCATCATGGCACCTGCTTTTCTATAAGCGGAGCCTTTTGTTTCAACGATTGTTGCTAAGACCCAATGACAATCATCTTTTTGCTCAAACCAAGTATTTAATAAAGGTGCTAACCGATTACTCATTTATTATTATTCTATCTATAATCATGTGATTAGATAATAAGATAGTAAATAAAGCGACTAAATAAAATATTTTAAATGTAACTAATTAAGAATTATTTGTTTTTTTCACTATGCGATTTATGTAAGTTGTCTTCTAACTGAGATAAAACATCTGCAACTTGTTTATCAGAAAATACATTTTCAAAAGTATAAGTTACATTTATGGATGCTAAAATTGTATTTTCAATATTTTGGTGAACTTGGTTTAATCGCTCAATTAAATGGTTTGTTTTTTCGTGATTATAATGAGGGCAATAAATAATAAACTGTTCTGAATGCCATTGTGCAATGAGCTGGTTCTCATTCAGGTTTTGGGTAATTAAATTTAGATATTGGATCAAAGAATGTTCAGCAAGCGACAAGCCTAATTGCTCTTTTATATATTGTAAGCCTTGTATATCAACGAGTATTAGAGAAACAGGGTATTCAGATGAATTAGGTAAGTCGGCTAATAACTTTTCAATAACACGTCTATTAGGCAGGTTAGTTAATGGATCAGTTAAAGATAACTCTTCACAATAAAGTGAAAGATAGATGCTTTCTTTCCACCTGCGTAAAGAAAAAATAATCGAGCAAATCGATAGTACGATAAAAGTAGGAATAATCTCATCAATTTCTAACATTTCGATGCTTCTTGATGTTTGATATAACCATTCAAACAAGTCAATGAAACTAAAAAAGATAAAACTAACTATCACTATGATAGAGATGAAATATAAATCTTTTACCGTTCTTTTTCTTATATGATCTTTTATTTTCTCAGGCAAGTGTACCTCCTTTATTTACTTATACCAATTATTCATTAATTTAGTTCAGTTTAAAAGCATATTTAATGCTTTTTTGTTAAAAACAGGTACAAATAAATGCATACTAATAATTAAGTTTATAAAATACTAATATTTGAATATAAAAGGATGTGAGATGTTTTTTATAAAGAAGAGAATACAGCCAGTTTATAAATTAAACTGACTGTATTATTGTATTGAGAAGTCTATTTAGTTAAGTCATCAAAAAACTTTTTAACACCATCAAAGAAACCTTGTTCTTTAGGGCGGTTTTTCGAATTATTGTCACTCATACTCGTTTCAAACTCTTGAAGTAATTCTTTTTGACGTTCATTTAATTTAACTGGCGTTTCAATAACAACTTTACAAATTAAATCACCAATTGAGCCACTGCGTACAGATTTAACACCTTTACCACGCATTCTGAACATTTTGTCAGTTTGGCACTCTGCTGGAATTTTTAATTTAGCGCGACCATCTAGTGTAGGCACTTCAATACCACCACCTAATGCAGCCGTAGTAAAACCAATTGGTACTTCACAATATAAATTATTGCCATCACGTGTAAATATAGCATGGTCGCGTACAGCTACTTGAACATATAAATCACCTGCTGGTGCACCATGAACGCCTGCTTCACCTTCACCTGATAACCTAATACGATCGCCTGTATCAACACCAGCCGGAATTTTAACTGATAAAGTTTTATTCTTTTCAACACGACCTTGTCCATGACATTTATTACATGGATCTGAAATGATCTTACCTTGACCACTACAAGTTGGACAAGTTTGTTGTACAGCAAAAAAGCCCTGACGCATTTGCACTTGGCCTGCACCATGACACGTCGTACACGTTTTAGGTTTTGAACCTTTTTTTGCACCGCTGCCATCACATGGATCACAACCCACCCAAGTGGGTACTTTTATTTCAACTTCTTTACCACGAACAGCTTCTTCTAAGCTTAATTCCATGTTGTAACGTAAATCGGCACCACGCTGTTGGCGTGATTGACGTCGACCGCCACCTCCGCCAAATATATCACCAAATACATCACCAAAAATGTCACCGAAGTCACCCTGACCGCCACCATGACCGCCACCACCCTGTTCAAAGGCTGCATGTCCGTATTGGTCATAAGTCTGGCGTTTTTGACTGTCGTTAAGGATTTCGTAGGCATCCTTAACTTCTTTAAATTTTGCTTCTAGCGCTTTATCACCCGCAGTACGGTCTGGGTGGTATTTCATTGCTAGCTTTTTGTATGCTTTTTTGATGTCTCTTTCACTGGCATCTTTGGCAATACCCAGGACTTCGTAACAATCGCGTTTAGACATAATTTTCTCTGTATCAATTTAACTCGAATTAATTGGCAATTAATTTCATTTTTAAAATAATAATTGCGAATTAATACAAAGGGCGCATCAAGTTTTTCTACTTGTGCGCCCTAAATAACTCTTTAATATAATTACACTTTAAAAGTTATTTATTATCTTCTTTTACTTCTTCAAACTCAGCATCAACAACATCTTCGTCTTGCTTCGCTTCAGGTTCAGCTTGTTCAGCACCTGGCTGTTGCTCTGCTTGTTGTTTCGCTTGAGCAATTTCCATTAGTTTTTGAGATTTTTCCATTAATGCTTGTGTTTTTGCATCAATTTCAGCTTTATCTTCACCTTTGCTTGCTGTTTCTAGTTCAGCTAGTGCAGCTTCAATCGCTTCTTTGTCTTCGCTTGGTAATGCTTCGCCTGCTTCTTCGATTTGTTTCTTAGTACCGTGAACCATCGCATCTGCCTGGTTACGTGCAGCCGCTAATTCTTCAAAAGCTTTATCAGCTTCAGCATTTGCTTCTGCATCACGTACCATAGCTTCAACTTCTTCATCTGAAAGACCAGAAGATGCTTGGATAGTGATTTTTTGTTCAGTACCAGTATCTTTATCTTTTGCAGATACATGTAGGATACCATCAGCATCAACATCAAATGTTACTTCGATTTGTGGTGTACCACGTTGTGCTGCACGAATACCTTCAAGGTTAAACTGACCTAAAGATTTATTATCAGAAGAACGTTTACGCTCACCTTGTAGTACGTGAATTGTTACTGCTGATTGGTTATCTTCTGCCGTTGAGAAAGTTTGTGACTTTTTCGTAGGGATAGTTGTATTTTTCTCGATTAATGTAGTCATCATCTGACCCATAGTTTCGATACCTAGAGAAAGCGGGCTAACATCTAGTAATAATACGTCTTTAACATCACCAGCTAAAACACCAGCCTGTATTGCTGCACCCATAGCTACGGCTTCATCAGGGTTCACATCTTTACGTGATTCTTGACCAAAGAAGTCTGCAACTTCTTTTTGAACCATAGGCATACGTGTTTGACCACCTACTAAGATAACATCATGAATGTCACTTACAGATAAGTCAGCATCAGAAAGTGCTTGCTTAAGTGGCGCTAAAGATTGCGCTACTAAATCTTCAACAAGAGACTCTAATTTAGCACGAGTGATCTTAACATTCATATGTTTAGGACCAGTCGCATCAGCCGTTACGTAAGGTAAGTTAACGTCTGTTTGTTGTGCAGATGATAATTCAATCTTGGCTTTTTCAGCAGCTTCTTTTACACGTTGCATAGCAAGCGGATCAGTCTTAAGGTCTATACCTTGTTCTTTTTTGAACTCTTCTACTAAGTAATTGATTACGCGGTTATCAAAATCTTCACCACCTAAATGTGTATCACCATTAGTCGCAAGTACTTCAAAAGTATGTTCGCCTTCAACTTCATCGATTTCGATGATTGAAATATCAAATGTACCACCACCTAAGTCGTATACAGCAACAACGTGGTCGCCTTTTTTCTTGTCCATACCGTAAGCGAGTGCAGCAGCAGTTGGCTCATTGATGATACGTTTTACTTCAAGACCCGCAATACGACCCGCATCTTTAGTTGCTTGACGCTGTGAATCGTTAAAATAAGCAGGTACTGTGATTACTGCACCAGTTACTTCTTCACCTAGGTAATCTTCAGCTGTTTTCTTCATTTTTTTCAAAATTTCAGCAGAAATTTGTGGTGCAGCTAATTTCTCATCTTTTGCTTGTACCCATGCATCACCGTTATCTGCTTCAACAATTTTAAAAGGCATGATGTCGATATCGCGTTGTACTTCTTTATCTTTAAAACGACGACCAATAAGACGCTTGATTGCAAATAATGTATTTGTAGGGTTTGTAACAGCTTGGCGCTTAGCAGGTTGACCTACTAGAATCTCACCTTCATCAGCGTATGCAATGATTGATGGTGTTGTACGATCGCCTTCAGCATTTTCAATAACGCGTGGTACACCGCCGTCCAGTACTGCAACACAAGAGTTTGTAGTACCTAAATCGATTCCGATAATCTTACCCATGAAACTTTTCTCCAACTTCTAAAATTCTGTAATATTTTGTAAATACTTGCTCGATGAATAGTTAATAAGGGTGGGTTAATGTAAATTCAACAGCAAACTTAAATTTTTTTTAAACTTTTTGAATTTTTTTTGGAAAATTGATTTTTAAGTCTGAAAATAGGGTCGAAATTCAGTCATTGGTTGGGTTTATAGCCATGATATCTATCTTTTATAATTCATTTATTTTTTATATTGGAGTTGAGTGTTCAAGCATACATAGGTTTTATTGAATTTACTCTCCTATTATTTTGTTATGTCGAGTATATTTGAACAAGCTAAACTATCTTTATCAGTTTAGCTTCAAAAAAATATTTTATGTAAACTGCTTAACTAAATTATGTTGATCGTATAATTGCTCTTGCAAAGCTTCACTCAACTTTTGAGATTCAAACCCGTGATTTTGGCTTTCTTTTGCAAGTTCACTGATACTATCAATATTCCCTTTTACTTGTTCAGCGACAACAGATTGTTCTTCTATAGCTGATGCGATTGTATGATTAAGATCTGCTAGTTGAGAAACCGAATTATCAATATTATCTAGTACAGTGTTATTTTCTTGTGTTAAAAGTACACCGTTAGTAGTCATTTCAATCCCCTTTTTCATCGCGATTTGTGCATTTTGAGACTCATTTTGTAATTCATTTAATAAACTACTTATCTCTTCTGTAGATTGTTGTGTTCTCATTGCAAGTGCTCTGACTTCTTCTGCAACAACTGCAAATCCACGACCTTGTTCACCTGCTCTTGCAGCTTCAATGGCTGCATTTAAAGCGAGTAAATTTGTTTGGTCAGCAATGGCACTTATTTCATTTAATATTGTTTCTATTGAGCGACTTCCCTTTACGAGTCTTTGTATGACAGAGTCAATGTGGGTGAGTTGTGTTGAAAGCCGGTCTATAAAATGAATTGTTTTATTAACTGATACTTTCCCATTCTTCGTATTTTTTTTACAGCCAGTTGCAACTTCAGCAGCTTGTGCCACCGAAGATGCTAATTCTTGAATTGTTGCTGTAAATTGATGTATCGCAGTTGCAATATCGCTAACTTCATCACTTTGTTTATTTAATAAGTTAGCAACTTGTAACCCGCTATCAGATGAACTCTGCGCATTGATACTCACTTTATTTGATACATCGGAGACTCGCCCAACTACCGCCCTTAATTTCGCTTTTTTCATTTCAAGAGCCAAATTGATCTGCCCTAATAAGTCGTTAGTGCCAGAATACAAAAAAGACATTAAGTTGTTGCTATAAATATTGTTGGCTTTTTTTACAATCAACAAATAACGATTGCGCCATATTGAAAATAAGATACAAACACACAGCATTAATATCATCATAGCTAAGTTTATAGGATGAAAATGAGATAAATAAACTGAAACACTACTCATTATAAATGAAATAACTAGGGCAACTTGCAGATATAGGGTGTGATCTATTGGTGAATTTAATGCTTTTGATTTTTCATTATTGTTTATTTTTTTATAATGTTTAGCTGCGCGCTTAATTACTTTTTGATTTGGTTTTGTTCGCACAGATTGATATTCAAATATTGCACCTTTATCGTCTGTGATAGGTGTCACAAATGCATTTACCCAGTAATAATCTCCTTGTTTGGTTTTGTTTTTAACAGGGCCCATCCAAGACTTTCCTGCCTTAAGGTTTTGCCATAAATCTTTAAAAGCAAGTTTGGGCATATCTGTATGGCGTACTAAGTTATGAGGTTTATTTTGCATTTCTTCTAAAGTGTAACCTGCCACTTTGCAAAATATTGCGTTAGCGTATGTGATATTACTATTTAAGTCGGTTGTTGATAATAAGATTTCATTATCATGATAAGTAATTTCTTTTGTTAGGGTTAAGTTTTCCATTTCGAACCTATTGATTGGTTTTGAACAAATGGAGTGTGCAATGCTTTTTCATTAGTTGCATTGATCTAGCTTAAAATTTCGCTTAATTAAGGTTAAATTAACTGTTTTTTTGTACCAAAAAAAATATCTATTTTGTGTTTAATTAGACCGCATTGTTCAATCCTTTTAGGCATCACCATAACACTATCATCACCAGCAATCACAGCAAGGATTAAATTTTTAGCACAATTAAATTCAATAACACGGGCTACAATATCAGCAGAACCAGGGATAGTTGCAACCATAATTAAGAACTCATTTGTATGAACATCTATCACTAATTCATGTACTTTTGTTTCAAGCGTCGGCATCATAAGTTCATGTTTAATTGAATAAACAGACTCACCTTTGCTATTTTTTATATTAATTGCACCAATCTGCTTTAATATACGTGAGATTTGAGGTTGACTGATATTTTCAAAACCGCGCTCACTCAAATAATAAGCCAGTTCATAATGACTTCGAATTTGCTGCTCATCGAGCAGCTCTTTAATATTTTGAATAAGCGGGCTTTGTTTCACGTGTAAGTTCTCTTTATTATTTGTTCATTGCATTAATTAAAAAGGCTGATATTTTTGCACCTTCTTTAAGTGTTACTTCAGAACTTGATTGTCCTTTTAAAGAGCTGTCTGTAAATGGGGCAATCTCCATCATATCAGCACCAGTTATTGGAAATTGTTCACTAAGCGCTTTTAAAATTAATAATGATTCATCAGGCGTCATACCGTCTGGTTCGGGTGTGCCCGTTGCTGAAGCGTATTTATCATCAAGAGCGTCAATATCAAAACTAACATACAGTTCGTCTACTTCATCTCGTTTTAACTGCGCAATGATGCCATCAACTATTTTTTGTGCCCCCTGCTCTTGAATTTCATGGGCCCAATGTTGTTTTATACCAAATGTATTTTCCCAATGTGATTTAGGTTTACCACTTGAGCGTATGCCAATTTGAATTAAATGGCTTGGTTGAGGTAAATACTCAAGAATATGTGTGCACCAAGAACCAAAACATAAATCTATGCCTAAACGTTCTACTAACAAATCGGTATGCGCATCAAAATGAATAATTGCAGTGCGTACTCCTCTATCACGTTTTGATTTTAAATATGATTTTGTTAACGGGTAACTTATAGAGTGATCGCCACCAATACCAAATATGCCTTTGTCAGGCAAATTTGCATAAAAGCCATCACATATATCTTCTGTGATTGAGAGTGGGCTTACCGGGTAATCTGACTGATTATTTTTATCTTCTTTTTGATATAGTGCTTTTTGACAATTTTCAATTGTGCCTTCATTTAAATACTTATCATGTAATAAATGTGGAATGATGCGGATATCGCCCATATCAAAAGCTTTTGTTTGCGCTTGCTGTTCAACCAAAGTAGTACGTAGTAATAGTGGCCCCCAGTTAGCGCCACGTAAAATACCGCCGCCGCAATCTGAGCTAATTCCTAAAATAACAGCCTTATGCTTTGATGCTGGTAATGCATTTAAGGATGTTTGCCACAAAGCATTTACCTTATCTTGTGCAGTTTCATTATAAAGTTTTTGATGTAAGGCTTCTTTTCTTTCTTTTGCTGTATTAACCGTAAATACGCCATTACCTGGTGGGCATAGACAGTTTTCTAATTTTGTTTGAAACTCATTCCAGTTGTTGCTCATTTAAACCCCTTACTTTAAAAAATCGATTAGTTATTCAAAAAAGCATCTTTATATTAAATAGCGAAAAATAAACATTGCATGCAATTTTTTGATTAACTTTAATTGAATTTTTAATATCTACTTTATTGGCACTTTTATGTTTTATTATAAAACAGACCTTAATTTCAGTACGATAGAATGAAATATTCGTTAAGAATATTAACTAAAATCTCAAATTAAGAAGTAACAATAAAAGTAATATTATCTTCTAACTAAACTAATATATTTAAACGAAAGCTGTGTCAACTGGATGCATAGCAGCTTGCATAAACTGGTTGGCTGTCTATGCAATTTAGTTGCATAAAACTTACGGTAACCCTGAGAAAGTAAAAGTCACATAGTTAAAATTGCTTTGAATAAGCACTTGGATTTTGATAAATTGTCAACGCAAATAACATCTCGTTAATTGCTGTTTTTTCGACAATTTTACTAAGGATTTTTATGTTAATTCATAAATCAGCAAGGATTTACCTCTTATCTGTATTTACGCTTTCTTTATTATCGGCCTGTGGTGGAGGAACAAGCAGTGATTCAGGGCTTATTTCACCAACAACCCCAACAAATGTAACTTGGGTGGCAGGCACTTTTGCACCTGAAAATACATTCAAAGATTTTTGTTCAAATCCACGAACAGGATCAGATCCTTTTAATCAGAATCAAGCCTACCCAGATAAACAAGGAACTGATTTACACGAAAAAATGTGGTTACGCTCTTATAGTGATAATTCTTATTTGTGGTACAGTGAAATTGAAGATAATGACCCTAATAATTTCAGTATTTCTGATTATTTTAACCAGCTAAAAACACAAGAAAACACAGACTCGGGTGCAAAAAAAGACAATTTTCATTTTCTAGAAAATACGGCTGATTATAATAAACAAACACAATCAGGTATTACTTCTGGGTATGGTATTCGTTGGCAATTTGGTACCGTAAAACCCCCAAGAAAATTAACTGTAGCATATACAGAACCAAACTCTCCAGCCGCTTTAAGAGGGATCCAAAGGGGCGCACAAGTTTTAGAAATTGACGGTGTTGATTTTATTAATTCAAATGATGTTGATACCATAAATGCAGGGTTATCTCCTACTCAAAATGGTCAAATTCATGCTTTTAAGTTGAAAAACATTGATGGCAGTATTATTAGTTATAATATTGAGTCAGCAGATATAAATACTTCACCAGTGCAAAATACTAAGGTAATAGCAACTAATGTTGGCAATGTAGGATATGTGCAATTTAATTCTCATATTCCGCTGGCGCAAGAAGGGTTAATTTCTGCTATAAATCAATTTTCAGCTCAAAATGTCGCCGAAGTAGTAATTGATTTAAGATATAATGGTGGAGGTGCCCTTGCTCTGGCATCACAGTTTGCCTATATGATATCAGGTGATAATGCGACGAATAATAGAACATTTGAAACAACTGTATTTAATAATAAACATACAACAAATGATCCTATAACGGGCAATACTTTACGACCAACCCCTTTTTATGATAAAAAAATTGACTATGTAAATAATGTTTTAACCTCAACTAATTTACCAAGTTTAAATATGCAAAGAGTGTTTGTTTTGACAACGGGTTCAACCTGCTCTGCTAGTGAAGCTTTTATGAATGGTTTACGCGGCATCGATATTGACGTAATTCAGATAGGTAATACAACTTGTGGCAAACCTTATGGCTTCTATCCGCAAGATAACTGTGGTTCCACTTATTTTACTATTCAATTTAAAGGTATTAATGCTAAAGGTTTTGGCGACTATTCAGATGGTTTTGTACCAAAAGAGTCTCCTCAATTTCAATCAGAAGTAAAAGGTTGTGATGTTGCCGATGATTTCACTAAAGCACTTGGCGACCCTACTGAAGGTTTATTGAGTGCGGCGCTTGAGTATATGAAATCTGAGTCTTGCCCTGTTATTGCACTTTCTCGCTCAACCATAGATAAAGGTTTAAACAAAACCCAAAATACAAGTAAAAGTATAGATAATGGTTTAGCTATTAAAGTACCAAATCAAATCTACAATTCAATTGTTTTTGAAAATAAGATTTTATCCCGAGAGGCAATAAAATAGTTATGCATTTATTTTGTAAAGAGCTGATTTCAGCTCTTTTCATACTAAAATTCATATTCTAACGCAAAGTGAAAACTATGATCTTTTCCACCACCGCCGACTTCTGTTATAAAACCAGCTTCCCACTTTAATTGTTTTTGGCCAATGAATCTTTGCAAGCCCATAAAACCAGGCCCTATGCCTACAAAATCTTCGCCAGTATAAAGCTCTATTGAAGGCTGAAATTGCGGTTTCCAACGATATCTATATTGTGCTCTAAACTCGACTTCTATTTCATCTTTAATATCACTGCCCCACTCATATACTAAAAAGGCATTTAAGGCCAAGCTGGTTTTATTGATTTCTTTTTCAAATAGTATGCCTGAAGTAAATTCATAGTTTTCTTTTTGATGTTCTTTTTCAACTTCTATTAATACCCCCCAGTCGGCCCAATAACGTCCTTGTTCAACTAGTTGAATACGTGTTTCTACTTCATAAGCCTGAAGGCCAAAATCTCCATCGCCATCACGTTCTCCAATTAAATAACCCTCAATAGTAACGGTTTCAGATATAGCATGACCGTAACCAATGCGTTGGGACAAAATATTTTCACCTTCATTTTGTCTTGATAAAACGCGCCACTCAAATTCAGTTTCATTTGGTAGGACATAAGGATGATAAACTTTATCAACGACCATGCCATCTGCTTTTATATTTTTGGAAATAAGCAATAAAACCCCAAAGCTAACAATAATCAGGTATTTCATATGCTATCCTCTACTAATTTTTTTGTTTTTCTAAATAAATTTTTATGATTAGAGTATAAAAATAAAAGGGGAAGAATCGAACATGTCATAAATATCGTAATATCCCTTAATGATGGTTTTGCTTCATAACCAAATAAAGCTTTGAATAACCGACCCAACTCAGAGTCTTCACTTACAAACATGCTGGTATCCCAAAATACGGCTTGTTGCGATATTAAATCTATTTGAATACCTAAATGCAGAGCCGGTAGCATTTGACCGCTGGTGTGCATTAATAAGAAGCTAAATAGAACTAATGGGCCATATTTACGGCTTAATGACTTTACTGCAAAATAAAATAAAATACTAAAGCTGATGCAAACTCCAGTTCCTAATATACTACCTATTAATAAAGCATTAATGGCTTGTGTTTGAGACCAGTAACCCAACATATATACAAGATAATTATGGCCATTGATCACAACAGCAAGTGAACTTGATACAAACAATATTATCTGCCAAACCTTGTTTTGGGAATGACTGGATAAAATCAAATACACTATGCATAAATACAATAAGCAATGCAGTGTAATTGTAATAATCTCAATACCACGATATTCAAATAAAGCACTTAAAAAACTGGCTGTATTTACAAAAGCTAAACTTAAAAAAATGCCAATAATACAACTCAATATCAGCCAATTGAAATTCGATTTTGCAGTTTTACTTAATAAAATAATTAAAACTAAAAAGATACACAAAGGAAGTATATTTGACAGACTGATCACCACAGTATTAAGGAGCATCTTTAGCCTCTTTCATACTTGCTATAATAGTGCCTTGGGCTGTTTGAGGTGAGTACTCACCAAAAAAAGAATATGTTCCTTCTGATAAAGGGCCTATATATATAACAGCCTTATTAAAGCCAAATATCACTTTTTCTCTATTCAAGTCAAAGCTATCAAATTCCTCTGGTGTAGCGTCTTGATTATCAATCACTAACTTAATTTTTTTATTAGCAGGAACAATTAAAGTTTCGGGAAAAAATAAGTGATCTTTAATCGTTAAATGAATTTCACTAATATCACAATAGGCATGTAGTGGAAGGAACACTATAAAACATGCAAATATACGTGACAATATCAGCTTTAGCTTCAATCTTATTTTCCTAAGTTATTATCATATGCGGTAAAAGTAATTTTAACTGATAAACCACCTAAAGGCGAAGATCCTAATAGAATTTCTCCTTGATAAATATCAATAATATGTTTGACTATCGCAAGACCTAAGCCACAGCCGATTACACTTGATTTATGTTGGTCACCACCACTTCGATAAAATCGGTCAAAAACCCTCTCATAATCCGCTTCACAAATTCCAGGCCCAGAATCTTCAATTAATAAATTAATTTTATCCGCTTTTTGATTTATTTTTATTTTGACTTGACCTTTTTTGGGAGTATATTTTATCGCGTTACCAATTAAGTTTTGTAATAATGTTTTTAGTGTGAAATGCTCTCCTAGTATTGGCGCCTCAGAGCCTTCAAGGCTAATATCTTGCTCCCTGAGTTCAACTTGGGGATAGAGATCCATTACAACTGATTGCACCGCTTTTTGTAGATTAATTACTTCGAACGTTTGAACAATATGATCTGGGTGTGTTCTATTGAGCATTAATATTTGTTCAACCACATGTGACATACGTTCAATGCCTTTTTGAATTGCATTTAATTCTTTGGTTTGACCTAAATTTACGGTTAAATTGTGAATCGCAATATTTAAACCGCTTAAAGGAGTTCTTAGTTCGTGTGCTGCATCGGATGCAAAATGTTTTTCACGTAAAAATGCATTTTCAACCCGGTTAAACAGCTTGTTTAACTTTTCAATAACTGGACTGAGTTCATTACTATTATGCTC
The DNA here is from genome assembly GCF_900112265.1 of Pseudoalteromonas denitrificans DSM 6059. Taxonomy (GTDB): domain Bacteria; phylum Pseudomonadota; class Gammaproteobacteria; order Enterobacterales; family Alteromonadaceae; genus Pseudoalteromonas; species Pseudoalteromonas denitrificans. The sequence goes on from NZ_FOLO01000003.1 coordinate 48,749, forward strand.
GATGATTAAAGGTGAAAAATCATCGGCTTGTTTTTTTTGCAATTGTCGAGAAAGAGATACAAGTGGTTTTAAGCTTCTTTTAATCGTAAAACTAATGAGCAAGGCTAAAAATGGCATGCTTAATATAAGAGGCGTAACAGCTGCTAGAGTCATGTTTTCAGCTAACTGAAAACGATATTTTACGGGTTGTGCAACAAATATCCAACGTTCCAGATCAGCGTCATTATTTGCATATAAACGCCATCTTTGATTTGCAAAGTTAACATATGAAAAACCCTCAACAAATTTTCCCAGAGCACTTTTTAAGTTTGGATTTGGGATTAAGTTTAAAGTTAATTCTTTATTGGTCCATAACTGAACTGCAAAGTTTGACGCTTCGCTTTTAGTGTGTGTTTTAAGTTTTCCCTCAACAGAAATCATAGCGCGCGAAATTGATTTTAATTGTTCATCAAACATTTGATCTGCTTGAGACATACTCGCTTTATAGCCAGATATCGCAGCACTAAAACAAACTAAGATAATTGATGACAATAAAATCAAGACTAAATAATTACGAATTGACATTATAAACTCAGTAAAAACATAATTTAAATAAGGTATCATTCATTTAGTTTTTACCTACAATATAACCAATCCCACGTACTGTTTTTATAAACTTAGTGGGTAACTTCTTACGTAAATGGTGAATATGTACCTCAACAGCATTGCTGCTTACTTCCTCACCCCATTGATATAATTTTATTTCTAATTGCTCTCTTGACTGAATACGCCCTGTATTTTCCATTAATGCTTTTAGAACCATATACTCTTTTTTGGGTAAATCTAAAACCTTTCCATCAAACTCAACAGTATTATTCGCTAAATTAAGTGCAATCCCCTCAACTTCTAAAGTCGAGCTGCCAAATTGCCCGAGTCTTCTTGCCATAACTCTGAGTCTTGCTAACAGCTCTTTAGGGTCTACAGGTTTGACTAAATAGTCATCAGCTCCTAAGTCTAATCCTCTTATTTTATCATCTGTGCTGTCTCGTGCTGTTAAAATAAGTACAGGAGTTAATGGTTGTGTTCTGCGTTGATGTTTTAAAATATCAATGCCATCCATATCGGGTAAACCTAAATCTAATATGATTAAATCAGCTTCTTTCATATCTATTGCTAACAAAGCTGATTTACCATTAGCGCAGTGATCTGCGCTATAACCTTCATTTCTCAGGGACTGAATAAGCCCCTGAGCAAATAAAGTATCATCTTCAACTAATAATATTCTCATTTTTTCCTTAATTTTTTATCTACTTTAGTCAGTAATTCTGTTATTTCTTGTTGTCTTGATTTATCAGCTAAAGGGCGTGTTTTACGAGATTTAGCATGTTGTGCAATGACTAAATGTTTTTTTGCTATTTTATACTTTCTATCATCATAGAGGTATTGTGCATAAAAGTAATTAGGATCTATGCCGTTAGGGTTTATTTCTAATGCTCTTTTAAAGTTTTCTTCTGCTTTTTTATCACTGCCAAAACCAATTGGCCAACCAGGCACTTGGCTATAGAGTGTTGCTAAACTTGTATAGGCAGAGCCCGCAAGTGCCTTATCATTGATTTCAAGCGCCTTCTCAAGAGATTTCTTAGAGTCTTTAACTAAAGATAATGCGCCTAAGCCACCTTTTGCGCCAGCATAACTAGATTTAATGATACCGTTCCAAATATACCCTTCTGCACTGTGGGTATATTGAGTTTTAAATGAATCAGCTTGTTTGATTAAATCATCAAACGCTTTTTCTTGTTCATCGTCTTTAAGTTCATAATTCACTATGGCCCAACGTTTTTGGATTTTTAGTAAATCATCTTCCATATTTGCTTTTACAGAAGTGGGCAATGTAAAACCTAGTCCAGCGGTTACTAAGAGTGCGTATGTTGAAAGTTTCATAATAATAATTCCTGTCTTCTTTGTTTTAACAATTGATTTGAAGTCAAAATAATGAGCTCTAAGCCATTAAGTTTGCGTAAAGTGTTACATCCTTCTGTGAGGTATATAATGCATTTATTTCGCGTTCAAAGCGTGAATAAATAGTCATTCGTTTTGGTCTGTTATTTTGAGTAAAGAGTCCATCTTTTGGTGACATTGTTTCATCTAAAATATGCCATTGCTTTATTTTTGCGTAATCAGGAAGTTGAAAGTTGACTCTGTTAAATAATGAACTCACTTTACCTTTACTAACATTTTTATTTACAACAATTAGCGCACAGCAAAAAGGTTTGTTGTCACCAAAAACAACACATTGCTCTAATAATCCCGAGGATAATAGTAAAGCCTCCGGCCATTCAGGGTTGATATTTCGACCAAAACTTGAGATTAATACATTCTTCTTTCTGCCTTTAATGACAAGTTTATTGTTAACAATGCTGGCAATATCACCTGTTTTGATAGATTTGGCATACCAAGTATCTTTTTGATTTAAATAACCTAAGTGACAATTTCCTTTTATCACGAGTTCACCATTTTCTAATTCACAATTCAGGTGATTTAGTATGGTTCCCGCAGTTTCAATATCATGCTTACTAGGTGTATTTAGGCACACAACTGAAGCACATTCGGATAAGCCATAACCTTGATATACTGGCAGTCCTAAATATTGAGCTTGCTTTAGTAATTCAGGCGCAACATGTGCACCACCCACAGCAATAAATTTAAGCGATTTGGGAATTTCCCATCCTGAACTTGCTGCTTGAACTAATAAAATGAGTAATTCTGGAACGCAAATTAAGCTGTTTGGCTGGTGTTGTGTTATGGCTGATAAAAATGTATTTGGGTCAACTAACTGACTGCCACTAAAGCCTAGTTTGTCTTGAGTCAGTACGACGACTTCACCAGATGCTAATAAAGGAGCATATACTCCGGCTATATTCTCAAGTAATACAGGCAGAGGCAGTAAACATAAATGTTTTGGTGCTTCTAAACCTATGCTTTGTTTTAAAGAGTTAGCAACTAAAACTTGATTTTCTGTACTTAAACACACACCTTTTGGCGCTCCAGTTGACCCCGATGTAAAAGTGACCTTTTGTGTTTTTTGTGGATATTGTGCATTACCTGATGTACTTAACATATGGGCAAATAAAGGTGTTGTTTCAAAATCAGAAATAAAATCAACATTGCCTGTATCTGCGTTTAAGGCAAGTTCTTTATTTAAACTAATAATTAACTCGACATCCGCAGAATTAACAACATGTCCAAGCTGAGTCGAAGTAAAAAATACAGGCAAAGGAATGCATTTTAAATTTAATTCTTGCGCTGCTAAATCGAATAATATCCAATCAATAGAGTTATCTAAAGATATTGCAATCACTTTAACATTCAGGCTACTTAAAAATGCCGTTCGTTTAGAAACTTGTCGTATTAATTCTTCGTATGAAACATTTATTTGTCCATTACTTAAGGCCGTTGTTTTTTTTGCCCCTTTAATTTTGTTTAATAAACTCATAATTTTTTTAACTCCTTAGTTAATGCACTGATCTCAAAAGCAAGCTCAGCCATTTGTTTTTGGTGTTCAGGTTTTGAGTTTATTAATGCCATGATATTAGATAGTTTTAAGACACAAATTTTAGGTGCGTGAAGGTAATAATCCCCCCAATCATTCATGCCCTCTTTTAAGGCATCTTGCTTGGCGTCTTTTAATTCAACAAATGACACATCTAATTTTGTTAATAATGTTCGAACTTGGTCTGTTCCGCTAAAAGTGAGATATTTAAAATCGGCTAAAAATAATGAAACAGCCATAGTCATAAATAATGGAACAGTAAATCGTCGATTACTTGAATATAAGTTACCTAATTCTGCAATTTCGTTTCTTAAAACAGGCTTAGAGCTTAAAATTAATTTTTCAATAGGTGCATTTAAATATTGCTCAATAAATAAAGCACTACGTGCGCTGCGAAGACCCAAAGTAGCACGAGGTTTAGAGTCTCCAAGTTGAATTAATAAAGGCAAGAAACTAGATACATGGGCATCAAATGCTTTTTCAAAGCCTTCCGTGATAAAAGATTGTAATTGTGCTCTTAATTCACTGTTATCATCAAAGCACATATTTAAATTGACTCTTCTTTGTTTTGCACTCATATGCACTTTATTTCTATTTTGCATATTTGATATGTTCATTTGATTCATTTTTAAGTACCTCGTTTGTTGCTTAACTTAAATTTATGCTCTGAAACTTAAGAGAAACTTAAAAAATATAATTATTTTAAAATTGTTAAACCAAAAATGAATAAAGCGTATTTTATAATGCAGACATAGTGTTTTTTTTTGCTATATTTTATGAAGACTTATCGCCATAGGAGATATTAAGCTTGGATAAAAAATCAACCAACAAAAGTATCTTTTGGGTAGAAAAAATAACACAACAAGAAATGCCTGCATTAGCTTCAACAGTAAGGGAGCTTGAAAACTTAGCTAAAGACGATACGGCTTCTTTGGCTAAATTAGGTCAAGCTGTATTGCATGATCACGCATTAACTTCCTCGGTCCTTAAAGTTGCAAACAGCAGTGTACATATGAGCCGAAATCCGGTTACTACCGTGAGTAGAGCCGCTGTTGTATTAGGCTTATCTACGATGAAAAATATTTGCATTACATCAAAGTTATTAAGCAGTCTGCTTAAAAATAAAAATTTGACCACACAGGTCTATACTCGGTTAGTTAAACTTATGGCGCAGTCATTTCATGCGGGCATGTTGGCAAAAATGATGGTATCGAAATATGATAAAGAGATACAAGAACAAACATTTATTGCAGCACTCTTAAATCGGTTAGGTGAAAGTGCTTTTTGGAGCATAGGCGGTGAAATTACTGAGAAATTAGATGAAGTTTTACAAAATATTGACGATAAAAAGCAAATTGACCTAATAGTTTCAAGTGAACTGGGGATTTCATTTGAAGATATGAGTTTAGGTTTAGCGCGAAATTGGAATTTAGGCGATATTTTAATAAATTCATTAGTTGAGCCACAACTTAGAACTCCTGAAATACAATCAATTAATTTTGCTGTTCAATTGAGCGCTTTACTTGCAGATCCAAAACACTCAAGCGTAGCACTTAATAAACTTAAATCTAAGATTGCAAATACAATGGGAATACCAACAATTATTGCTGAAAATAAAATTCAAGCATGTTCTGAAAATACCATCACACTTCTTCACTCATACGGCGCAAGTATTTTAACTAAATTTATACACCATGCATCCAATAATGAATATGATTTCAAATATGATACTGAAAAAGAGGTTTCCACAGAAGCATTGCAATTAAAAATATTACGAGAGCTTGCTTTTTTACCTAATGATAACGCAGATTTTAATATGGTGATCCAAACCACTTTAGAAGGAATATACCGAGGTATAAAAATGAATCGTGCTATGGTGTTGTTACGCCTTAAAAACTGTAAAAAAATTGAACCAAGATTTATTTCATCAAAAAATGCAGCCCAAGCAAAAAGTGATTTTACTTTAACACTAACAGGTTTGGATAATATTTTTAGCCATGTATTAAAATATCAGGAACCAATTTGGGTATCAGGACATAACGATGAAAAATATGCCGATTACCTTAACGCTAATATTAAAAGTATCGTTTCAAAGTCAGGTTTTTTTATTGCACCGCTTTTATGGGATCAACAATGCATAGGTCTTTTTTATTCAGATAAAAAAAATAAAGAAGACAATAATATCTTACTTGAAGATGATTTCATGGCATTTACATTGTTTGTTCAACAGGCAAATTTATGTTTATCATTAATTAAAAACAAAACGCCAAAGAGAAATGTTTAAACTAACAATTGAGAATGGATAAACATAATTATAAAGGGTTTTACAGCAGAATAATTGTTAGTAATAGATTTTCCATGGCGTTTAATACTCATTCAAAGAAGTTGCTTTTTGTTATCATAAATAATCGCTGGCAATTTTTGAAAATACAGGAGTCGTAAAACAGATAAGTCATATAAGCTTTTAACTTTATTATTATTTATAATATAAATAAACTTGAACTTAGATTCAAAAAAACGTTGTTTTATTTTCATCCAAAAATATAAAAATAAAATTTGATAATCATTATCATTTAGATTAAAATTAGCACGTCTAAATGATAATGAGTTAGTTTAACTATGTATGTTTGTATTTGTCACGGTGTGACCACAAAAAAAATTGAAAATGCGATTGATAATGGTGCTCATACAATGAAACAACTATCAACAGAATTAAATGTGGGTAATCAATGTGGAAAATGTTGCCAATGCACAAAAAAAATATTAAATAATAAACTTATTCAAATTTCAAATTTAGAACCAATCGTTGCTTAACATCAATTAAAGTTAATTCCTTCACTAACAGGACACAAGTCCTCCCCATAAAAATTTAATCCAATTATCCTACTATTATATATAAAATAATAATCTGCTATATAGTTATTTAAAAGCAGTTCTTAATTGTTAAGGATATAAAATGAAAACCGTATTTCATTTAGGTTTAAATGTTGATGATCTTAAAGGTGCAAAACTGGCCATTGTACCAGGTGATCCAGCAAGAGCCGAGCGTATAGCTTCACATATGACGCAAGTAACTTGCTTAGCTCAAACCCGTGAATATCATGTCTATTTAGGTTTTTTAAACGAAAAACCTGTTGTTGTATGTTCAACAGGTATAGGCGGGCCTTCTACCTCTATCGCTGTTGAAGAATTAGCACAATTAGGTATACGTACTTTTTTACGTATTGGAACAACAGGTGCAATACAGCCAAATATCAATGAAGGTGATGTACTGATCACGCATGCATCGGTCAGATTAGATGGTGCAAGTCAGCATTTTGCACCGATAACATACCCTGCTGTAGCCGATTTTTTTGCAACTAAGGCTATGGTAGATGCATGTGAATCACTAGAAATGCCTTATCATTTAGGGATCACAGCTTCATCGGATACTTTTTATCCTGGACAAGAACGTTATGATACTTATTCGGGCTATGTTACAAATTCATTTCAAGGCAGTTTTGTTGAATGGCAAAAATTGGGTGTTATGAATTATGAAATGGAGTCTGCTACTTTATTTACTATGTGTGCAGCTCTGGGATTAAAAGCAGCTTGTGTTGCTGGTGTATTAGTTAACCGTACACGCCAGGAAATCCCCAATGTAGATCATGGGGAAATCGAAGCAAAAAGTGTTGCCGTTGTACTTGCAGCAGCTAAAACTTTAGCTGAGTAACTTACTGGTCAATTAAAATATGATTGAACGGTACTTGAAAGTCATAACTTTGAAGTACCGCTGTTGTAACACTTATTTGATTTTGTATTTTAGCTGTTTCAACTAAGGTTACTAATTTAATTGTTTCAAAATTAAATTCTCTTCCAGACAAAATCAATTGGCTAATAGCAGCCTGTAAAGGTGATAAGCTTGGACTATATGCTGCATTTTCAGCATAGCGGCCATAAAATACTTGGCCATCGTTCGTTTTTATTTCACACGCTGAAAAATTATGGCTATATGGTACATAAGACGCATTTAAATGCAGAAGCAGTTCAGCTGATACCGTTTGTGAATCATTCATGGATATGCCATGACTATGTTTTGATAGCAAACCTAAGTTATTACCTAAATCTTCAGGACCAAACGACATAGGCAAAAACGCTTTAAAGTTAAATAGTGTGTTGTCCAACAATATTTCTAAGTCATTCACACAGGCTAATTCATTCATAAACTGGCGACAGTATCCACAAGGAGCTGCATTTATTGCTATTTTTTTGATCTTATCTTCGCCTTGTAACCAGGCATTACTCACAGCTGATTGCTCGCCATGTAAAACAAGTGACAATGCTTGATTTTCAAATTCTAAATTTGCACCAAAATATAAATTACCTGAACCGCCAAGTGCAATAGCCCCGACCTTAAATTCCGAAATAGGCGCAACCGCAAAATCAGCAGCTAAAGGTAACAAGCAGGTTAGTAGAATGTCGATTGTAACTTGGTGTTGTTCTAATAAAGTCGCTACAGTCTTTTCAGGTAACATACCTGAGTTAGTTTTTAGCTGAGCTTTTATTGTATCAATTTGAAGTGGTGAGAAATCACATTTCAGTTTTTTTGAACTTAAAATCATATTATCATTATTATTTTTTATGGCTCACCATTTTATGAATTTAAGTCAAAGTATTCAACCAGTGTTTTGCTTTTTTAGTACAATCAAAATTTTCAACATCTAGATTAAAGCGTTTTGCTTTTTGTAAAACAATGTCATAACGATAACTTTCAATACCCGTTATTCTTGCCATTTTAAATCCTACTAAAAGTGCCTTTATTTGAATAAATAAATTTATAACTTCAACCCTAGGGTAATAACGTTTAAGCTCACTGACATCAACAAGTAATTTATTGCTTGAATTAACTTTTGCAAAACAGGTGATTTTTTTGTAAGTATCAATGATATCAGTAACACTAGCCTTACCAAAAAGGTTTACCATTACTAAATTTTCTGTTTCATCATAACTTAGACTTGTGATCAAACCTGACATAAAACACCTTAAACACATCAAAAAATATATATTAGAAGTTAAAATATAAAAGGCACAGAGAAACATAAACCGAATAGTTATGTTTAATATCTAGGAAACTCAGCCATCATAAATTTAATTAAATTGTTAGACCTGAAGCTTTGCGTGAGTATTTTTTCAAATACCTTGCCTTTATCTCAGGCGGGATTCTACATACATCTTAACCTGACTTCAAGGTTCAAGAACATATAGAGCTAAAGCGTTTATTGGTGCCCTAATCAGTACTCTTTAATAAATCTGCATATTTATCTTCTAATGTATGTTTTGATTGTGGGTATTGAGAAATCAATCGCTTTATTTGTATTTTTGCCTGTTCCAGTTTCCCTTGTTTTATAAGTTTATCAATTTTATTTAATTGTTGTGTTCCAAGCGCGGTTGGTCCTGAATTTTCTAGTTTATAAACACTTGGTGCAGCACTATTTTTTCGAAGTTTAGGTTTTTGATCTGACGTTTGAATTTGTTCACTAGAATCTAATATCAATTCTTGTTCTACATGTTTCTTTTTTTTATTAAAATCTTTTTCGTTAAATTCTGTTGAATGCTCTAAATATGGGTTTTTGTCGTTTATATATAATAAAGAAACTAATACAATCGATGCAGCTGTTGATATAGGGATATACCAAGACTGATACTTTTTAAATTTATTCGTTTTAGAGTCGTTTTTTGCAAAATTCAAAATGTCAGAATTAATTTTTTCGCTGGGTATTTCTTTCGAAGTGTTTTTATAAAGGGTATCTATCTGTTGTTTTGTAATTTTACTCATCATACCCTCCTATAAAGCGATTAAGGCATATTTTCAATTTTGAATAAGCATACCTTATGCGACTTTTTGTTGATTCTTTATCGCAATTTACAATGTGCGATATTTGCTGTAAATCAAACCCTGCTTCTTGCTTTAATACAAAGGCCTCTAATTGAGCTGAGGGCAAACTTTTTATACATAGTTTAAGTTGTTGTGCTAACTTAGTATTTTCCAAGTCAGATTCTAAATTAATCGCTGCTGGCATTTCATTAATTTCATTATTATCACTTCCAACAATTTTGAACTTACGATACTCATCAATTAATACATTATGTGCAATATGGTAAAGCCAAGTTGTAAATTTTGCTTGTGGTTGATAATTTTCTTTCGCCTTGATTAATTTATGCCACACTTCTTGAAATAATTCATCCACTTTACTTTTATCCGTGCATTGACGCATAAAGTAACGATATAAAGGCCCTTTGTGCTTGGTATACAGCACTTCAAAAGCCTTTAAATCGCCTTTACTATAATCAAGCATTAACAATTCATCGCTTGCCATATTATCCTTATCAATTTATAACGCTTGGGCTGTTCTCACTAATTGAATAAATTCAGCACGATAGCCAAAATCATCCTGTCCTTTATTTAGCTTAGCAAGCTCTATCACATCTTGATATGTAAACTTCGCTGTGTATTTTCCATCTTTTAATAATTGGGCGAAACCTGCAACGGCAGCTGAAAAACCAAAACTAAGGCTCGCCTCTTTGATATTAAGAAATAAATCAGTGCGATTAACGATATGAGTGAGTAACTGACTTGTATCACTATTTGGTTTTTTAAACCTTAATTTAATGAATGCCAATTCATTACTTTTAAGTTTAGCTTTTTTTAACTTTTGGTCTTGGTATCGTAAATCATCTACTCGTTTATTTTTAGAGTCTGTTAATGTAATTTCATATAAAGCGGTCACTGTGTGACCTGCCCCCATTTCTGCAGCATCAACCTTATCATTATTAAAGTCTTCTTGTTTTAAAAGCCGGTTTTGATAACCAATGAGTCTATATTCTGCAACTTGGTCTGGGTTAAACTCTACCTGAATTTTTACATCTTTAGCAATTATTTGCATTGTTGAGGCAATTTCATCAACTAATACTTTTCTTGCTTCATTGATATTATCAATATAGGCATGATGACCATTGCCAATATCTGCTAATTGTTCCATTAAAGCATCGTTATAGTTGCCTCGACCAAAACCTAATGTTGTTAAGGCAATACCTGATTTTCTTTTGTTTTTTATAAGATCTTTTAGTGCATTGATAGAGTTAAGTCCGACATTAAAGTCGCCATCAGTCGCTAAAACCACCCTATTAACGCCCTCCTTTTTAAAGTTCTGTTCTGCCAACGAATAAGCGAGTTCAATGCCACTTTGTCCATTTGTTGCACCTCCCGCCTGAAGCTGATTTAAGGCATGTGAAATACTATGGTGATCATTCCCTTTTGTTGGTTTTAATACCACACCAGCAGCTCCCGCATAAACGACAATAGACACAGTATCATTTTCATCTAATTGTTTTGTTAGCATGAGTAAACTACGTTTTAATAATGGTAATTTGTTTTCAGAATTCATTGAACCTGATACATCTAATAAAAATACTAAGTTTGCGGCTTTAAGCGCTGATTTTTCAATTTCAAAGCCTTTAAGACCTATTTTTAGTAACTGTCTATTATCATCCCAAGGCGCAGGAGCAAGTTCTGTATAAATATTAAATGGAGTTTCTATTCTAATGGGAGCTTGATATTTATAGTCAAAGTAATTAATAAATTCTTCTGCTCTAACCGCATTTGAGGGCGGTAATTTACCCATGTTAATCATGCGCCGCGTATTTGAATAACTGCCTGTATCAACATCAATTGAAAAAGTTGAAACAGGCTCGATATTTGTAAATTTCAAAGCATTTTCTGGTGTATCTAAATATTTCTCGGTATTAGATGCAACAGGCGATTGAGGATGTATAAATTGAGGTGGTTTTAGCATATATGAATTAAAAGCTGTGGGAGCGACTGTTCTCATTAGCTTAGATTTTGGACCAGCCATCATTTTCGTTTCAGTTTTAACGTTAGATTGCAGTTGTGAACTATCATTCACTTTTTCATTCACTGTGCGCTTTTGTGATACTTCTTTTTTCGATTTCAAAGTTATATCATGACTTTTATCTTGCTGTTTTGTTTGTGGGCTACACCCCGCTAACACTGTAAAAGCAAGCGAAGAAATTATAATTGATTTAGAAAAATGTGTTTTCATAACTATATCCTTTAAGGTGATATAGATATAAACGTTAGCAATAAAAAAAAGGGTTAAATTATTTTTATTATTGTAAATTTTATAATGAAACTATTTCATTCTAAATATAGAAAGTCAGAGTATTGTTTGAAGTGCATAAATGTCACTTGGATATCCATTGTGTTACTTAAATAATTTAACCATGTAATATTTACATCCTGTTTTAGGGTATTCATCCTGTGTCCATTGGATTTCATAACCGTGTTTCTTATAAAAAGGCATGGCTTGAAAATTCAATGTATCAAGCACACAGCGATTACATCCCCTTTTCTTAGCCGCTTCTTCTATCTTAGTTAATAATTGACTCCCCAAATCCAGTCCTCTTAACGATTCAGAAACCCAAAGCGTACTTAGCTGTAACCAATGACCAAATGTACGCCCTGCAGCCCCCGCAATAACCTTATTGTGTTCGTCGGTTATTTGTACTGCAATGGGTTTTCTTTCATTCACTTCCCAGTTTTGCCAATTAAACTCTGCAATTTTTTCATCTAAAAAAGTTATTAACTCAATCTTTGGTTCTTCTAATACTTCAATTTTCATTTGATGGTCCTAATAAATTGCTATGGTTTAAATCGTATTCACCCTTTGCTATATAAGTTTTGGAGGGAGTTGTAGAGATACAAGCGTGCATTCTTTTGATGGTTGAATATTTTAATAAAAGCTTAACTGGAATGCAAAATCACTTATTTTAATATATTATTCTATCGTTAAATATCAGCTGATAAAATTCAATTGTCATCTTTTTAAATTAAGTCTATTTACATAGAACGGATAAACGTTAATATATGATAATTATGAATTTAATTATTTATTTGTTCAACAAAACGGATGGCTTCCTCGCAACATATTAAAAAAGTTTTGGCGCTAAGTCCAAGCACTTCAAAATCAATTGATACTTGTGAAAAGTCCATTCTTTCATTGGCTAAAACAAGATCTAATATTACACCTAATATACCTGTTTTTGATAATAAGGCTTCTGAAAAAGATTCATCTAGGTTAAGTTCTAATATAAGGTTTTCAAAATCAGTATCAAGGGCGGCATCCAAAATTGAAAGTAAGCCAATTAAATAAGCTTGAAAAATTTTATTCGTATCATAATTTTTCATGATACATTCACAGAGCTTTGCTCTGAGCAATCCTTGGCAACATAATATACTTGGTTTATCCACCGTCAATTCGGATAAAACAAACATACTAATTAACTTTTTAAAGGGTAATTCGCCCAAATAGACTAAAGCCTGTCGTAAGCTATTGATTGGGGTATTAACATTAGGACTGACATTATTAACCATGCGTAATAAACGTGTTGTTAAAGCGACATCTTGCCCTACAATTTTACTGGCTGTAATAAAATCTAAATCAGGTTTCGCACACAAAGCCAGTAATTGAATTAAAACTTGTTTTGAAGGGCTTAAAGTTTGATGAGAAACCATCATAGGTTTTGAAAAAAAATATCCTTGAAAATACTCAACACCTGAAAGCTTGAGCTGCTTATAAGTATTATAATCTTCTACTTTTTCAACAATAATTTTTGTATTGGCATTAATACATGATTTAAGCATATGAAATCGTTCTATTGTTTCATCTACACCCGAGGTAGCGCTGAACTTAATAAAATCAAGTTCAGGTAATAAAGGTAACCACTTTTCTTTGCCATCAAAATCACTTAATGCAAACCTGAAACCTTTTTGTTTTAATATTTTAACGTGCTCAACTAATGATTTTGAAGGAGTCGTACGTTCAACTATTTCAATAATTGTTTGTTTTGCACTTAAATATCCAGGTAGCTCAGCCATAAGTGCTGCAGTTGAGTAATTAACAAATGCCATTGCCTCTCCAACATATGGAGATAATCCATAAAGAGACAAATTATCTAAAAATAAATCTAAGGAAGCCTGTTCATCAGTAACTTTTAACGGATAAGAGTTTTTATTTGAGTTGCGATACAGTAACTCATAACCGATACAGTGATAATCTTGTGTTAAAATAGGATGTCGTGCGAGATACGCTTTTGTTTCTAACTCATCTGGTCCAGTTTCCATACATTTCATTTATTTATAATACTTAGGATAAAGATAGAACAGTAAAATATTATTACCACTGACTCTGGATACTTATCTTGAAGATCAATGCCATTTTTTATTTTAAGTAATAGAATTTAAATTGTTTCCTTCTTTGCTTCATCTATACTTGGATGATGTTTTGTGATGTTTTGTCATAGTAAAACATTGACGCTTAATAACAAATATACTTGTTTAAAGTGATAAAGGAGTGAAAGTGAAAGATAAAAAAAATTTATTTTTTAAACTAAGTTTTATTATTTTTTTCAGTATGTTATTAATCTATATTGTTTTTATTCTTTCTTTTTCTCAGGCGATTTCAGTCCTACATCAAGATCTTTTCTCTTCGTCACTTGAACAAATAAAAATTGAAGATGCAAAGGAAACAAATAACACATTATTATCTGTTTTGTTTTTGAATAATCTTGTATTAGACAAAAATGATAATACTTATTTTGTAATTAAAGTGGAAAATAGTCGTTATTTTGTCATGTCTATAAAAAACATTTTGAGTAAAATTATATTGTTAATTAACTTGCCACTTTTATTATTAATTTCAAGCCTCTTTTTATTACCGATTTATTTTAATTTCAAAAAAAAAAACAGCACAATAAAGCTTTAAATCATATTAATCTGCAAGTTAACCAATTATCAAATATATTTGAACTATCAAAACCTGATAAAACGAAACAACACTGTGTTGAATCGTTAGAGACTTCTCTTAGTCTTATTATTGAGAAAATATCTCAATATCAGCGAGTGCTTCCATTAGTATTTTTCAAGATAAGCTCACTGGTTTGTGCGATAGGCATGCTTACTTAAAACATTTAGGCGAACAGTTGAAAATCGCTGAGAAAAACAATACAAAAAAATGCCTTTTATTCATTGATTTAGATGGGTTTAAGCAAGTTAATGACTCTTTTGGTCACAGTTTTGGTGATGAAATATTAATTCAGGTCGCTGAAAGGCTCAGAACAACGGTAAGGAGCCAATCACTTAGCAGTCAAGATCCTACCACTTTGCTTGAACATAATTTGGCTCGATTAGGAGGTGACGAATTCTCAGTTTTTATTGAAAATGCACAGGATCCTGCAATCGCTATAAATGTAGCACAGCAAGTTATTCAAGAAATTGAACGTGATTTTGTTTTAGGAAATAAAACAATCAAAATTGGAGCAAGCATTGGTATCGCTATTTATCCCGACAGCGCAGCTAATGCCTATGCGCTACTACAAATGGCAGATGTTGCTATGTATCGCGCTAAGACTGATGGAAGAGGAATTTTCAGAATTTACTCACCAGAAATGGGCAATAAAATGCGCAGACACCATTATTTACTTGAAGAAATGAGGTTAGCGTTAGTAAATCAATCATTCACACTCTCCTTTCAACCTATCGTGCATGTTGAAGATTGCAGCATAGATTACTTTGAGTCATTAGTACGTTGGAATCATCCTGTTGAAGGAGAAATTACACCGTCTGAATTCATTCCTATTGCTGAAGATTCCAATTTAATTTTACCTTTAGGCGATTGGATCATTCATGAAGCCTGTCGTCAAATGGCTGCTTGGTATAACGCTGGTATGAAAAAAGTAAGAATATCGATTAATGTTTCAGGTGTTCAACTAAAACATAGAATATTACATCCTTGGATAATGGATATATTAAATAAAACAGGTTTACCACCAAAATCTTTATTATTAGAAATAACAGAGTCTTGCTTTATTGAAGCAACTAAAGAAACAATAACTCAGCTAGAATTACTTAGAGAAGAAGGTATACAAATTGCTATTGATGACTTTGGTACTGGTTTTAGCTCATTAAGCACATTAGCAGATCTACCGATAGATGTAATTAAAATTGATCGACTATTTATAGAGCAGGCAAATGAAAAATCAAAATATAATAAAATATTAGAATCTATTAGTGAGTTAGGTAATAAACTCTCTTTAAAACTAGTCGCTGAAGGAGTTGAAAGTGCGGAACAATTTGAACTTGTCAGAAAACTAAATATCCAATGTGTGCAAGGTTATTTAGTCAGCCGGCCTGAAACATCTCGTAATGTTGGTAGCAAAGTACTAAAACAAAACTTAAATCATATTGCTTTAACAGGCACTAATATTTGGTTACCACACAGTCAAGACTCACAAAAATATTCTGCATTTTAATATAATGGTTTAGTTAATCAGTCTTAAAGTTTAGTAATGCTTTGATATTATGTTTATAAAATATACTTAGAAACAATTAAAACTGGATCTGCTGATCTTTGCAAGCTAGAATTAATTTAACTTTTAAAATTACAGTGGCTAACAATATGATATTTAAACAATTGAAATATGCTATTTTTGCAACAAGCCTTATCAGCACATCTGTATTTGCCGATTTACAAAAAGGAATTAATGCTGCAAATAATGGCGATTTTCAAACCGCAATAAGCGAATTTCAATATTTAGTTGATCATGATTATGCTCCTGGTATGTATCATTTGGCCGAGCTTTACTCTCGAGGTTTAGGTATTGCCAAAAACCAGCAAAAAGCCATTGAACTATACCAAAAAGCCGCAGCCCAAGACTTTCCTGATGCTATTTTTTCATTAGCCGTTATTTATAAAGAAGGTGAAGGTGTAAAAGTAAATCTACCTAAATCATTGGATTTATTTACACTTGCAGCAGATAAAGGTATGGCTGCCGCACAGTATAATTTAGGTGTTATGTATACGAACGGTGAAGGAACAAGAAGGAATTATCACGCAGCTGTGAAATGGTACACAAAAGCAGCGTCTCAAAATTATACATTAGCTCAATTTAACTTGGCACTCATGTATTTTGAAGGTCTAGGTGTTGATAAAAGCATTGAAATGTCTTATATCTGGAATACAATTGCAGAATATAATGGTAATAAACAGGCAAGTCACAGTCGAAAATTAGATGAAAAAAAACTTTCTCCTAGTCAAATTGAATTGTCTAAGGAAAAAGCTGATGAGATGTATTACAAGATCCAAGAAGGTAAATTCATAGGTAACAGACGTATTTAACGAATGAATAACTTAGAAAGGACTCTTTTCATAAATTTTTTATTGTAATTTAACAAACGACTTCTTGGGCTAAAACGATAGCTGGTCAGCACAGTTTTAGCTTTTGAAAAAGTAATAAACCCCTCTTTACCATGATATTGCCCCATACCCGATGCGCCAATGCCTCCAAAAGGCGCATCATCTGCGGATACATGCATTAAAGTATCATTAATACATACTCCACCACTATGCGTATTTTTTAAAATCTCTTTTTGAATTTTTTGGTTAAAACTCATTAAATATAGGGCTAAAGGACGGTCCCTATCATTTATATATGCAATGGCATCATTTAAAGTGTCATACCCTATTATAGGTAACAACGGCCCAAATATTTCATTTTTCATTATTAACATATCATCAGTGACATCTGTTACCAAATGGATCAGCATTTTATGCTTATCTTCATTAATTGCATTTTGTGTTACAGAAGATATTGTTGCACCTTTTAGCTGAGCCTCTTCAAGATATTGTTTTAATCTAGAAAATTGAGCCTGATTAATGATTGAACTGAAATTTTTGTCTTCGAGCCCTTCAGGATACATTTTATTAAACTCTGATATGAAGCACTTAATGAAATCATCAATTTTATCTTGGGGCAATAATACATAATCTGGAGCGACACATATTTGCCCTGCATTGAGACATTTACCTATCATCAAACGTGAAACTGCGGTTTTAATGTCCATGTCTGGCGCAATAATCGTTGGTGACTTCCCACCTAATTCAAGAGTCACAGGTGTTAAATTCGCTGCAGCTGCACGCATAACATGTTTTCCAACAGCTGTTGAACCTGTAAATAAAAGGTGATCAAAAGGCAAGCTGCTAAAGGCCTGCGCAATATCAGTTTCACCTTCT
Organism: Pseudoalteromonas denitrificans DSM 6059; assembly: GCF_900112265.1. Classification (GTDB taxonomy): domain Bacteria; phylum Pseudomonadota; class Gammaproteobacteria; order Enterobacterales; family Alteromonadaceae; genus Pseudoalteromonas; species Pseudoalteromonas denitrificans. The sequence goes on from NZ_FOLO01000003.1 coordinate 66,404, forward strand.
ATTACAGTAATATCTGCACTTAAAGGTTTGAGTATTTCAATAATCACTTTATTTGTTTCAGGTGTGAATTCACTTAATTTAAGCATGATTTTATTACCTGCAGCAATTGCAGTTGCTATCGGGCCTAAACTTAAAAATATAGGAAAGTTCCACGGAACAATAATGCCCACAAGTCCTAACGGTTGATATTGTACTTTTATTGTTGAGGGGGCGAGTAATAAACCACTACTTCGACGTTCATTTTTAGCCCAATGAGGTAATTTTTTAATCGTATATTTAATGTGTTGTATTGTGGGTAAAATATCGGCTAAAACTGAATCAAATTCACTTCTGTAACCATAGTCTTGATTTAAGGCTGAGACCAACTCCGGTTGAAAACGCAATAAACTTTTTTTAAGTGAGTTCAGTCTATCAATTCTGCAGTTAATTTCTGGATAAGGTTCGTTCAAAAACCTTTTTTTCAATTCAGAGAATTTGTTATTTAGTATAACTTGATGAGCCATGGGCTGTATATCTTCAATAATTGGCTGATGTGGATTATGTAAACGCATATTTTCCCCGGTTTAAATCAAATAAATACCAATTTAAAAGGTGATACTAAAATTATTCAAAACCTTAAAAATTGCTATCACAGTTTACTTTTTATTTTTTATTAAACAAAACTGGACGGACTAGTTTGATTTAAACTATCAAGGCTTGTGATCTAAGTCAATTTAGTTGCTACTCTTGTATCAATCAAATTGAAAGTACCATGATAATCTTATTTTTTTGCCTGCTCCTGGTACTTTGCCATCAGGTACTCTTGAGTCAAAAGTTGTGTAATTTTTATCTGGAATATTATTAATATGTAAACTGAGTCTTGAATTGTTTTGAATTTTCCAAATAATCGACGCTGATAATAATGCATCTTGTAATTTAAGTAGCTAGTGTAAAAATATTGATAACTTTCATTTATGGAAGAATTAAATAAAAAAGTAGAGGTTAGTCCCCAATCAAAATGGCTTGTATTTATGCCTGCTTGAGATTGTTTTGCTCTTCTTAATTCAAAGTCGCTGGATAATGTATACGTTTTATTCAGTTTAATTTGATGATCAAGATTAATTTCTTTTGTTTTCCAAAATGGACCAACTAAAAATTCATTCTCAACTATCCCTAAATTATCAGGGATCACCATACCAGAAGATGAAATTTGATGTTCACCGTATAACAGTTTTGTACTTAAAGTGCTTCTTTTATCCTGCCACCAGCGATAATGTGCACTCAGGTAAGCATTTTGACTTTCATGTTGATTGTTAGATGAAAAACCACTTAAATTAATAAACTCATCTAAGTTAACTTTATTGTATCGAGTGCTGAGTTTAAGGTTTTTATAATTGAGTTTGAACTCAAAGAAAATTGATTTTAAAGGATCTTTCGCTATTTGATCAGAAGAAACGTAATATACTTGGCCATTATCTCTATCAAGCGCTAAATTGATATTTACTTTTAATGTATCACTTAACGATTTATACCAAGACGAAGCCAATTGATATAGGTTATTATTCCCGATTGTGACTTTTATATTTTTTTGTTCTTCTTCGGTAAGTATATTCATTACCCCTAAAAATGCATTACTTCCATATAATGCAGAGCCAGGACCTCTTATAAATTCAATTCTTTGAACAATCGATGCGGGTATAAATGGCGTGTAAACTAAAGCTTTGCCAAATGATATTTCATTTAACCTCTCTCCATTGATCATGATTAATATATATCCATTATCTAAAAATACGCCTCTAGCATGTTCTTTTGGTACGGCTCCTACCCAATCACCTCGCGCAACCTGGAAACAGATACAAAATTGATGATGTCATATGCATTGTGAATACCTAAAGATTGAATTTTTTGTTTAGAAAATAAAGTGATCGAAGAAGGTACTGATTTGAGCGTTTCTTAAGTTTTAGTGGCTAAATCTATATTTACATTAAGTAACTCATCAAAAGTAAGGTTAAGATTGTCTTTTTCTAATTTCTCAATAAAATTTACGGCTTTAATAAATTTAGTCATTTTGTTATTTATTTGAACCATACTTTTCCACCAATTATTTTATAAGCGGGTGTACCTTTGATCAAAGTTTCTCTGGCAAACGACTGCCCACAATTAGGGCACAAACACCGTTTTATAGTGAAGTCTTGACTGATCCTTTCTTTAAAACACTTTACTAAGGCGCCCTTGCCTCCTTTTCTGTATTTAAATAATTGTGTCTTGCATTTAGTGCAAAAAATATCTACTGTTTTAGTTGGACCTTTTTTATTGGGTTTAGCCATTTTTCTTCGTTTTACTCTTAGCAATATTTAAAATTTTTAAATTGTCAGCTATATCCTTTGCAGCGGTTTTAGGGTTTATATCTTCATCAATCTTTAAAATCTTTCCGTTTTCTCCAATATAAAATGTGACTCTACTGGCTACACGAAATAAGTTAAGTACATCATATGCTTTTGCTATTTCTTTTGTAGGATCACTTAACATAGGAAAATCAGCTTTTGTTTTTTTAGCAAAGTCACGGTTATCGTCAAGTGGATCAACGGATGCCATAAAATAAGCGGCTTTGTATTGTCTGATCAAATGACCTTGCTTGACTAAGGAAAGACATTCTAGGGTACAACCTCTTGTATTTGCCATTGGATACCAAGCTAAAACAATCGTTTTTTTATTTTTAAAATCAGATAATTCATAAAACTTACCTGTCGTTGCCTGTAATCTAAAGTTAGGAGCTAAGTCTCCAACTTTTAAGTCTATTGCTAATACTGAAAAACTCATCGTTAAAATCAGACTGATAATGAGTCTGTTCATTATAAATATCATAAAATTCATCCAAATCATTCATTGCGTTTAATGATATAGATCAATCTAAAAAAACGCAAAATATGATTTAAAAACAACAAATTAAATTAGGTGCGACATAATGCCGCACTTTAGCATTCTCCCTTTGTTCTAAACATTAATTACCTAGAAAATATAGAGATGAAATTTATAAGGTGTTTATTATATGAAATTTAAAACTCTCTCTATTGCAATCTCTCTTGCTTTGTCTATTACCAGTGAAATGGCTTTTGCTAATGAACAACAATTAAGTGCTATAGAAGTTATAACAATAAAAGCACCTAAATTGACTCATTCAGAAACAGCTTTAGCTGAAGGCAATTTAGTCATGCCTGATGTGGCTGATTGGCTAAAAACGGTACCTGGTGCTGATATAAATAAAAATGGTCCAATTACAGGTATAGCACAATATCGCGGTATGTATGGTGATCGTATCGCTAAAAGTATCAGTGGTCATCAAATTATTAGTGCTGGTCCTAATGCTATGGATGCCCCACTTACTTATATTAACCCAATAATGGTTGATTCAGTTGCTGTATATCGAGGGATCGCACCTATAAGTAGTGGTATTGATACTTTAGGTGGTTCAGTTGAAGTTAACTTAAAACGTGCATTGCCAAATAAAGAATTTGAAATAACAGGGGATCTTGCGACAAGTTATAATGATATCAATAATGCATCAAATTTAGCGGGAGATATAAATTTTAGTGGTAATAATTTAGCACTATTAGCATATGTAAGTAATCAAAAAGGTGATGATTACGAAAGTGCGAATGAAGCGGAAGTAAAGTCGACTCAATATGATAAAAAACAGCATGGCACAGATTTAAGATATGCAATAAACCGCTTCACTTTAGGTGTAACTTGGCATCATTCAGAAACTAAAAACTCAGGAACTCCTGCCTTACCGATGGATATAGATTATATTAAATCTGATAGATATAACCATGATGGTGAATATGACAGTGAAAACTGGCAATTAAACTGGCAGTTTGGTTACCAAGATGCGACTCACGGTATGGATAATTTTAGTCAACGGGAAAATAACATACTTGCAAAGCATAGATATAATACCGCGGATGCAAAAACCTTAGATTATAAAATTGAATACATCCAAGATGAATTAACTCTGGGGTTTGAAGGATTCGACTCTGAACATAATTCAAACATAACAAACCCTGATAATATGATGTTTAATGTTTTAAATTTCAACAAGGTAATAGATGAACGTAATAGCATTTATGCTCAATGGCAACCGAGCATTGGTGAAACATCATATACATTTGGGGTCCGACTCAAAAATAATAAAGCAGATGCCAAAAATGTTGCAACATCGATGGCAATGATGAGCATGCATGTTAAGGCCCTACAGGATGCATTCAACTCATCTGATAAAAGTGTATCTGATACCACATATGATATTGCTTTAAATAGCCAGAAAGTATTATCTGACAATACCTCATTGAATTATGCAATAGCAATTAAGCAAAGAGCTGCGAGCTACCAAGAACGCTATCTGTGGTTACCTATGCAGGCGACAGGAGGTTTAGCTGATGGTAAAACCTATGTTGGCAATATTAACTTGGAGCCAGAAACAGCTTACCAATTAGATGTAGGTTATAATTATGAAGCACACCATTTTGCAATTGCGCCTCACTTGTTTTACCAAAAAGTGAATGATTATATTCAAGGCACACCTTCTAAAAGCATGCACGTAAAAATGGTTGCAAATATGATGATGGGTGATGAAATGCCACTTGAATTTACAAATATAAATGCAAAATTATTTGGTGCAGATTTAAATTGGCATTATAAAATTAACGATAAAATGAAACTATCCGGTATTGCCAGTTATGTACGAGGAAAGCGTGATGATATTAATGATGATCTTTATCGTATAATGCCTTTAAATACGCGTATTAATATAAATTATCATCACGCAAACTGGCAAACAAACTTAGCATTGCATGCATATAATAAACAAACACATACCTCAGAACTGAATAATGAAAAAACAAGTGCTGGTTATGCTGTGATTGATTGGCAGCTGGATTATTTTTTAACAACAGGTCTTGTTGTCAGAGGCGGGGTTAATAATTTATTAAATAAAGAATACAGTGACCATTTAGCGGGTATTAATCGAGCAAATGGCAGTGAAATTGAGAAAGGTCAGCGTATTCCAGCTATGGGTAGAAATGTATATTTAGCAATGGATTACCAATTTTAATCGAGACTAATGTATCAAACCGAATTATCATCAACAAAACCTGTTTTATTTTGAAACAGGTTTTTTTTGCAATTTACGTTGTAAAGTACGTCTATGCATGCCTAATTGTCGTGCTGTAGCTGAAACATTTCCCTCGTTACAATTAAGCACTTGCTGTATATGTTCCCACTCAAGACGTTCCGTTGACATAGTATCCGTTTCTATTTCATGTGCTTCATTATTAGAATTTATTCCTGTGAGTGATTTTAGAATCATTTTAGTATCTGCAGGCTTTGCTAAATAGTCATCAGCACCTAAACGCATTGCTTCAACCGCTGTAGTGATACTTGCAAAACCCGTTAATAAGACTAATCGCACTTTTGGCAGAGCAGCTCTAATGGGTTTAATTAAATTTAAGCTACTTTCATCAATAAGTTTCATATCTAGTAGTATGTGCGTTGGTTTAAGCTGTAAGCATGAATGTAAAACCTCATCTGCTTGATGCGTTTCAAAACAATTAAATCCGTGTTTTGTAAACCTTCGATTAAGGGTTGCTGCCAGCGATTTATCGTCTTCAATTATTAATAACTTCATTTTAAAGCGTCCATATCTAGGTTTTTCTTACAGATATAGTGACATGTGCAATTGCGCCTTGTTCTGGGTGGTTGTACAATTTTAAATCCCCGCCTAGCCTTTCAAAGGTTGAATTTGAAAGCAAGATTGCCATGCCCAAACCTGAGTCACTTTTTACTAATTTCTCACCTAAAAGACCTGATTGTGTTTTAAGGCCAGGCCCAAAGTCTCTCAATTCTAAATGTAATGAATTATCATTTAAATAAAGCTTTAAGATCAATTTATTTTGATTGTTTTTTTCATTTGCTTTAACACCGTTTTGGATCAAGTTTAATAAAGCGGGCAGAAACATTGCATCTGTCTCTATCTGAATCGTCTCAATTTCACAGTTACCATCTTTAACAATATCAAGTTCAAGCAGTGGGAAGTTTAATTTTGTACTATCGATGAGCCCAGATAACATTTCTTCAATGTATAAAAGCTCTTTTTTATTTTCACGTATTGAAGTTGCTAACGAGCGAAAATAGCCGAGTTGTTCGGAGCATTGCTTTAATGGAAAATTCATAGCGGTTACAGCAGGATCATTTGGATAATTTTCAATAAGTTCATCAAATAGTAATTGTAAATTACTCAATGGCGTTGCTAATTGATGGGTAACTTGTGCTGATGCAACACCTAAAGCAAGCAATTGTTCACTTCTTAATTGCTCTTCCCTTTGCTTAGCTAGGGCTCGTTCTCTACTTGTTATCACTTTTGCCATCGCACCTACAACAAATGTGACAACAATAACTGATAATAAAAAATTTGCCCACATGCCTATGAAATGATTGCTCATATCCATCTGATGCATGCTATGTACAGGCATTTTAATTAATAAACCACTATAGGCCAAAATCGCACTAACAGAAATAATAGATAATAATCTCGCTGGTAAACTCACTGCAGCAATGACGATAGGCATTAATAACAATGAGACAAAAGCATTTGTCGCACCACCGCTATATGACATTAAAACGGTTAAAAACATCACATCAGCTAATATCTGCATTAAAATCCCTATATGCGTTGATATCCGTTTTTTAAAATATAAAATGCTTAATAAATGAAATAAAGTTTCAACGCCTATTACAATCAATAATGGCTGTAAAGCAATTTTTAACGACATAATAAAATAAACAGCAAGTACTGTGGTAAATTGAATAATAATTGCGATAGTTCGTAATAAAAATAGTCTTTGAATTGCTGTTGTTGCTTTAAAATCAAAAAAATACATGCGTTTTATCAATATTATATTCATTTCAGTTATGATAAATAATATAACAAAATAATAATTTCAATTCTTTGATAATTCTCAATTTAAAAGCAGTTATTGCAACCTTTTAAATACTCAATTACTATTTTACTACTACAGAGAATTAAAAATATACCTGATGTCACATACCACTGAAGATTTTGAAGACGAAAAAGCCAAAGGAAGCCCTAGTTGGATGACAACTTTTGCAGATCTAATGTCTTTACTCATGTGCTTTTTTGTATTGCTTTTATCCTATTCAGAAATGGATGTTTTAAAGTTCAAACAAATTGCAGGCTCAATGAAAATGGCTTTTGGTGTGCAAAATCAAATTCAAGTTGAAGATATTCCAAAAGGTGTATCTGTTGTTGCTGATAGCTTCTCCCCTAGCATTCCAGAGCCAACTCCTATTGAAGCTGTGCAACAAAGTACCAGTGATCTAACTCAAGAAAACCTAGAAATAAAAACTGGAAATAAACAAACTATAAAAGATAATGATCAATATAAAATAAAGTTAGAGCAAATATTTGAACAAGAAATTGAAGAGGGTTTGATTGAATTTGAACTACTTGGTCAACAACTTATTATCAGATTAAAAGAGCAAGGATCATTCCCATCCGGCTCAAGTTTTTTACAACCTAGTTTTAAACCTTTACTTGTAAAAATATCCCGAGAATTAAATGCTATCCCCGGTGAAATAACCGTGTCAGGACATACAGACAACCTTCCTGTGTCAAATGAACTACATAACAATAATTGGGATTTGTCGGCAAAACGAGCTGCGGCTATATTAAACGAGTTGCTTAAAAATATTCATTTTGATTCATCAAGAATTAAAATGCAGGCATTTGCTGATAATAAACCATTGTTTAAAAATAATAGCGCTATAAATCGCAGTAAAAATCGACGTGTAGAAATTGCAATCAATCAAGGAAAGCCAACTGAAATGGCTCCAATATCAATTAATTAAAGGGCTTCATAGTGGACAAAGCGAGTGGTTTAGGCATTAGTGTTATCATTCTAGCAATTATATTTGCAATCAATATGAGTGGCGCTGAGCCTGGAATTTTTATTAATATACCTTCAATATTTATTGTCGTTGGTGGTACATTTGGTGCCGTGATGCTCAGCTATCGGATCAGTCATTTTTTTAAGGCATTATCAAATATAAAATTGGCATTTAGTAGTAAACAACCTAATTTATTTGAAACTTTGGATATTTTAATTGAGCTAAGTGAAACAGCTCGAAAAAAAGGTGTTTTGGCATTAGAAGATGTTGCTTTAGAAGATGAAATGCTTCAAAAAGGCGTAAATTTATTACTAGATGGGCATGATACCGACACAATAGAATTTGCATTTAACCGTGAAATTTTACAAGCTCGCCAAAAAAATAATCAGTCAATAAAAGTGCTTAATTCTTTTACAGAATTAGCACCAGCCATGGGCATGATAGGCACTCTGATAGGTCTGGTTGCTATGCTTGTTTCTATGGATGACCCAAAAAGCATTGGACCTTCAATGTCGGTTGCTTTACTTACCACTTTATATGGTGCTTTACTTGCTAATGGTTTTACAGGACCATTTGCAAATAAATTAGGTGAACGTGCCGATGAAATAAAACAGCACATGATGCTTGTGAGAGACGGTATTTTGCATATTTCCCGTGGTGATAACCCAAAACTCATTATGGAAATGTTAGCAAGTTATTTAGGCGAAAATATAAACAGTCCAGTGAGTGAAGCCCAAAAAGAACAAAATATAGCCTAAAGTAACAAATAGTTAAGCTTTAATCGTCATTAGTAGTTTTATACTAGTAATTTTGCTATAACTCATCAGACCATTAGCAATTTAATTATCTGCAATATGATGAACTGAATTCGGAACACATTATGATTTATGCAAATATTACCGGTTGGGGTAAATGTATACCACCAGCAAAACTTACAAATGATGATTTAAGCACTGTTGTTGATACCAATGATGAATGGATAAAAACAAGAACAGGTATTTCTGAACGAAGAGTAAGTCATGTTTCTACTGCAGAACTTGCTACGATAGCCGCACAACAAGCAATTGACTGCGCCGGATTAAAAGGCGACGATATTGATTTAGTTATGTTGGCAACATGTACTCCTACAACTTTGGTTGCCAATACAGCTTCTTTGGTACAAAAAAATATAGGTGCAACAGGCGCAGCAGCATGTGATATGAATGCAGCATGTTCTGGTTTTTTATATGCATTACAAGCTGCAACAGCACAAATAAAATCAGGCATGATAAAAAAAGCAGTTATTGTAGGTGCTGAGCGTATGACTTGGCACGTAAACTGGGCTAAACGCGATAGTGCTGTTTTATTTGGCGATGGTGCAGGTGCTGTCGTACTTGAAGCGAGCGAAGAAAAATCAGGATTACTCGCCAGTAAAACAGGCTGTGATACCAGTAATAGAGATATTCTGCATATTACTAATTTTGGTACCGAGATCGATAAATACGAGGCACCTCTTGGGCCATCTAACTTGTTATTTGAAGGCCGTGAAGTCTTTAAACGCGCAGTTAAAGGCATGAGTGAAGCGTGTGACGATGTGCTCAATCAGGCGAATTTAAATTTAGATGAAATTGATGTTTTAATACCACATCAAGCTAATTTAAGAATTATACAAGCAATACAACAACGTTTATCTGTGAGCGATGAAAAAGTCATGGTTAATATACAAAACTATGGAAATACTTCTGCTGCAACTATCCCAATTGCATTATGTGAAGCTGTAGAGCAAGGTATGATCAAGCCAAATTCAAAAATTATGTCAGCTGCTTTTGGAGCTGGGTTAACTTGGGCGGCAAGCTATATACAGTGGGGAGATCGTATTACCCCTATTAACAAAAGTTCAGTTCAGTTGTCTGAATGTGAAAAAACAGGGCTTGAACTAATAGCACCAGCTGTTAAAGCGTGTAACAATTTATAACTTCTATTCAAATGGTAAAAACAAAAATCAATTTTTGTTTTTACCTTCTTTTCATTTCTCCCTTTTATAATCTTTATTTCAATACAGATATTTTAAACTACACTTAAATCAGTTCGTGAAAATTATATTGTCGCATTTTAGTGGAGTTGTTAATGGCAAATATTGAGGATAGGCGTGCTTTTTTACGTCTTGATATGGAAAAAGAGCTAATAACTGTTAGTTGGTTTGATACGAATGAACGTCAATTTATAAGAGATGTTATGTGCATCGATGTATCTAAAGGTGGGTTCAAGATAAGTATAGAACGAGAAATAGCAGTCAATACTGAAGTAAAGGTACAGTTTAAATCTCATTTAAAGCAAAGCAAAATATATGTAGCAAAGGTTTTAAGGGCAATTAAACAAGATCATGGTTGGTATGATATTGGATTAGAGTTTATTAAATGAGTGGGTGTATGTACTTTTTGTAATTAAGGAATTGGAGTTAATATTTATGATCATTCTCATTGGTGGTGAAAAAGGAGGCAGTGGTAAAAGCTGTTTAGCACAAAACTTAGGTGTATATTTGGCCAAGTTCAAAGAAGCATCTGTTTTAATGATTGATTGTGATCCTCAAAGAACAACATCAGATTGGATCCAAGCAAGAAATAACAATCCAGATTTACCACTCATAAATTGTGTTCAGCTTTATGGAAAAATTAGAAATGACTTAATGAGTCTTGAAAATAATTATGATTTTTTACTAGTCGATTGTGGCGGCCAGGATAATCTTGCTTTACGTGCTGCTATGTCTGTGGCTGATCATGTATTGATCCCACTGAGACCTAAACGCCGAGATTTAAAAACAGTCCCCCATATGGAAGATATTTTATCTACCTGTAAAATGGTGAACCCTAAAATGAATGCTTCATTTGTTATGACCCAATGCCCTTCATTGCCTAATCAAGCTTCACGCATAATCGAGGCTAAAGAAGTGTGTGAAACATATGGGATTAATGTTCTGAACTCTATTACTTATAGTCGTAATATTTATGATGATAGTGAAGAAAATGGGGAGTCTGTAGTTGAAATTGATCCTGATAGTAAAGCCGCAACAGAAATTATTGCAATTGCAGAAGAAATGTTGGCTATAAAACCCGGAGACTCGCATGAGTTTAGCTGACTTAAAAAGGAAAGCTGCGGCCAAAAAACATAAAAAACTTGATGTAGATGATTTTATAGAGGATGCCGCTGCTTATGCAAAGGGCCAGTCTGTCATATCTCAAAATAAAATTACTGGCAGTGATATTAAAAAGCCACGCCATCGTAACTATAAAAATGCGACTTTTACCCTCTCCCCTTCAAATATTGAACAACTTAATGAATTAGCTGAGCATACTGGTTTTGCGAAGTCGCGTATATTAAGGTTATTAATTGAAAAGTTAGCGGATGGAAGTGACATTGAAATAAATGCATTATTGGAAAGTCTAGAGAAAAAAAATAAGCCTTAATAAAATATTAAGGCTTATGTCTCACGTTATACGTCTGAAGTATAACGTGTTCGAATATAATCAAACATTGCACGTATCCCAAATGCTTCACCACCTAGCGGACGTCCAGGTAACTTACGGTTATTCCATGCCATAACATCAAAATGAACCCAAGGAGTTGTTGGTTCTACAAATTCCTGTAAATATAAAGCTGCTGTGATTGCACCACCAAAACCTGATTGTGCACAATTAGATAAATCGGCAATATCACTTTTGAGCATATCTTTATAAGGTGAATACAAAGGCAATTGCCAAACATTATCTTCTACATTTTTTCCTGCTTGAATTAGTCCTGCTGCAACTGCATCATTATTTGTGAAAAAACCAGGAAGTTCGGTACCTAATGCCACTCTACATGCACCTGTTAAAGTCGCAAAATCGACTAATAAATCAGGAGAGTCATTCTGGGCCTCAGTTAACGCATCACATAAAACAAGCCGCCCTTCAGCATCTGTATTGTCTATTTCAACCGTTAAACCTTTCCGAGTTTTTATTACATCACCAGGTCTAAATGCATTATTTGAAACCGCATTTTCTACCGCAGGAATAAGTACACGTAAACGGACAGGCAACTTAAACGCCATTATTAAATGTGCTAATCCAATAACATGCGCAGCGCCACCCATGTCTTTTTTCATTAATCTCATGCCGGCACCAGGTTTTAAATCTAGACCACCAGAGTCAAAACAAACGCCTTTACCAACGAGTGTTACTTTAGGTGCGTTCTCATTTCCCCAATTTAGTTCAATAAGCCTAGGTTTATGTTCACTTGCGCGGCCAACCATATGAATTGTAGGATAGTTTTGCTCTAATAATTCATCACCAATCCATTGACTAAAGCTGCCACTAAAATTATGTGCCAAGTCTTGCATTATCTCAGCTAAATGCTGCGGCATCATGTCACATGCCGGTGTATTAACTAAATCCCTTACATACACAACACCTTGAATTAAGTTGATGTGTTCTTGTAATTCTTGTTCTGAAGGGATCACTAACTTTGCAACATCTTTTGAATGTGTTTTATAAGAGTCAAATTGATAAGCGCCTAACGCCCAGCCAAAAGCAACTAGCCTTCTATGATCTTCACTTCCCTGAAAGACATAATTTCCTTTGGGTAATAAAGATACTAAATCACCACATTGCCAATAGCCGTTAACATCTTCAGTGAAAAATATGGCTTGTGCGACTTCACCAGTTGTATTATCAGGTAAAAGCGTTAAACCTTTACCATTAAATGAAGTAGAGTTTAACCAAGATTGAATAAAGGGAGTTTGTTTTGTTTTCCAAGTATCAAATTCAGAAGTTGGAAGAATAACTAAGGGCGTTCCTGTATTACCAAAAACAAAAAGATGTGTCATATCAAGCTCGAAATACTGATTAAATAAGCCTAAGCATACCAATTTAATTCATTGAAAGGTATTGCTTTAACCTTTAGGTTTGATCTTATTTTCATTTAAAGAATTAAAAGAGCTTGGCAGTACCTCAACCCCTACAACTTTACCTAACTTTACAATAACTGGAATAGTAATTGGTGCAAAAGGTAAAACGGCAAATACGCCTAGCCCTAACCCTTTAAGCACATCTAAAAACTGTTGGTTTGCAACTTTAAGTTCTTCTGAACTGGCTTGTTTTTGGGTATATCGCTTATAAATAACCAGCATTTCTTTGGTTTCGAGCGTTTCTTGCGCTAAAGCAACTTTTAATTGCAACATGGTACGACGCAATCTTAAACGATTTCGTTTGTGACTAATTTTTATGACTCTAATAGGTGCTTTATGAATAAAGAAAAATAATTGCATATTATAATTGTCACATACTCTGGCATTAAGTGCCAAATTTAAGTGTAAAATATCGAAAGAAAAAAATGGATATGATAATATTTATAAAATTTCAAGCAGAAAATTAAATATTATGCAAAACGAAGCCGTAAATAAACCCCAAAAACCAGCCGATGATGATTGTTGTGGTGGTGGAAGTTGCTGCCCTTGTGTTTGGGATACTTATCATACTGAACTCGCCCTGTGGCGCTCAGCAATAAAAGAACAAGAAAATCTAAAGTAAAATTATTAACTGGCCTTTTTATCACTTCATATTTCATCTGAAATACCCCAAATATTTCTAGTTTGTTTATATTTTTTAAATAATTAACCATAAATAGAGGCAAAATCACAAATTCCTTCCTAATATTAATTATCTAAAATATTTGAGCTTTAATTGAAGTTAAAATCTATATGCTCCAAATATTTTGTATAAAGCTAACATTTTAATAAAAATGTCATTATATCTTGGGGATATACAATGAAAATGCAATACAACTCACTTCATATAGCAATCAAATTGGGTCTCACACTCTCTGCTGGTTTATTATTTTCAGGGCTTGCTGTTGCTGTTGAAGAAACAGAAACAGCTGATAAAAATATCGAAAAAATTGCAGTTATAGGTTCAAGAGCCGCACCGCGTTCAATAGGCGAATCACCTGTACCCATAGATATCATAGGGGGTGATGAAATGGGAAAAACAGGTAATACTGACATGTTAGAAATTTTAAAAGGCAGTGTTCCCTCTTTAAATGTACATCAAAACCCAATTAGTGATGCGGCATCTCTTGTTCGCCCAGCAAACCTTAGGGGTTTACCTGCCGATAGTACACTCATTTTAGTTAATGGTAAGAGACGTCATAAAGCATCTGTTATTGCCTTTTTAGGGGGTGGTATAAATGATGGCGCACAGGGTTCTGATATTTCAGTGATCCCTAGTATTGCATTAAAACAAGTAGAAGTGCTGCGTGATGGTGCAGCAGCGCAATATGGTTCAGATGCCATTGCTGGCGTAATGAATTTTGTGCTTGATGACTCGGCAGATGGTGGTTCTTTGGTTGTACGTCACGGCGAATATTTTGATGGTGATGGTACAGCCACTGAGGTCTCAGGCAATGTGGGTATGCCACTTACCAGAGATGGGTTTGTTAATTTAAGCTTTCAATATAAAAATGCAGATGCTACTAGTCGCAGTGTTCAACGTCCAGATGCCGCTGCTTTTATTAGCGCGGGTGTTCCAGGCGTTGCAGATCCAGCTCAGGTTTGGGGGTCTCCAGAAATCGAAGATGATATCACTTTATTTGGTAATGTTGGTCTAGATTTAGGTAATGATAAAGAATTTTATATGTTTGGCAATTACTCTGAACGTGATGTTCGAGGTGGTTTTTACTATCGTAATCCCCATACACGTGGAACTGTTTTTTCAAATGATGATGGTGCAACTTTATTAGTTGGTGACCTAACTCCAGGCCCTGTAGGGCAAATAAATGATGGATTAGGTATGGGTGATGGCATAGATTGTCCTATCATCCCAATAACGACAGGTGATGTTACTAGCCAACAAAATTATATAGATGGGATCGCAAATAACCCAAACTGTTTTGCATTTAATGAAATGCTTCCGGCTGGGTTTACACCTAACTTTGGCGGAAATATAACCGATACTTCTTTAGCTATTGGTGTTAAAGGTGAGATTACAGATGGTTTTTTAGAAGGGGTTTATTTTGACTTGAGTGGTATTGTTGGTCGAAATGAGTCTCAATATTTTATTTTTGATACGATAAATGCATCATTAGGCCCTGATACGCCACGTGATTTTAACCCTGGTAAATATATTCAGTTAGAAAAAACATTTAACTTAGATTTAGTGAGATCATTAGATATGAATCTTTATGATGATATAAATCTTGCAGGCGGTCTTGAGTGGCATGAAGAAACATTTGAGGTAGTAGCGGGTGATGTTGCTTCATTTACCCCTGGGCCTTTAACCTCACAAGGCTTTGGTATCGGGTCGAATGGCTTTCCAGGATTTCAACCTGCAGCAGCAGGTGTCAGCTCACGTCGTAACTATGCTGTATATATAGATGTTGAAGCACCAGTATCTGAAACCTTTTTACTAGGTGGTGCAGTAAGGTTTGAAGATTATGATAGTTTTGGCTCTACCACTAATTATAAACTTTTAGCACAGCTGAATGTAACTGATGATTTATCATTTAGAGGTTCTTTTAGTACGGGGTTCAGGGCACCGACAGTTGGTCAAGCAAATGTGAGTAACGTTCAGACTAACTTATCTGGCGGTGTATTGGTAGACTCAGCATTATTACCGCCAACAAACCCTATTTCATTACAACTAGGGGGTTCTGAATTACAACCTGAAGAATCTGAAAGTTATACCTTAGGCGCAGTTTATGAAAGTGGCGATTTTTTCTTAACGGTGGATTATTACAATATAGAGGTTGAAGACCGTATCAGCCAGTCAGAGAAAAAGACATTATCTGATGCTGACAAAGCATCACTTAAAGCAGCAGGTGTTCCTAATGTAGATAGCTTGCAACAAGTGAGCTTTTTTACAAATGACTTCGATACTACAACAGAAGGTGTCGATTTAGTTGTTAATTATACCGCAGAGTTATTTTCTGGAGATTCTACATTTAGCTTAGCTTATAACTGGAATGAAACTGATGTCACTCAATTCTCAGCAATAACAGGTGATTTTAAAGTAAGCCGTTTAGAAAATGATTTACCAAATCATAGAGGAACCTTAACATGGGCACAGGAATGGGAGTCTGTCGCCATGTTTACCCGCGCTAATTACTATGGCAAATATCAAGGCGTACATGTGGATTGGGATGCAACGGCAAATAATGCGGATGCTGCCGTTACTGTTGATGCCGAAATAAGCTATTTTGTAACTGACTCTATTACTTTATCTCTTGGTGCACAAAATGTATTTGATCAAGAAGCTGAGAAAATAAATATTCCTGAAGCAAATAAACAAGAATTTGGTATTTCAAATAATTCTTGGGGTGGCAAATATTACGAAACTTCTCCTTTTGGTTTTAATGGAGGCTTTTACTATGTAAAAGCAACTTATAATTTTTAATTAAAGAACAGCATACTAAAGGGCTTATCAGTGATAAGCCCTTTTTATTTCTACATAAAAAGGGTTAAAGCCTCAACCCTTTTACATCTCTTAATAATATAATCTTACAATAAACGAATATATCCAATATTTGTTAATATTATGAATACTTGATATAGCAAGGATATCAATTTATAAAAATTAACAAAGTTATTATTATAAAAACCCAGCTTTCTCTATTTTCAATATAACTCAATTAAAACAGCCTCTTAAGTTCATTGTAATAAGTTGTAACTTCTATTTAAAGATACATTTAGTTAAAAATTATTTTTTATATGGAGGATTATCACTTTATATCTGTCTATTTAAATGAGGTTTAGTTACATCTTGTATACATAAAATAAACGATTGATAGTTATGTAAATAAATTGTATAGATAATAAAGAGATATAAACGCTCACAAACATTTTAGGGGTAAACATCCCTATAAATGAATAAAAATAAAATGATATCTGGGGATATACAATGAAAAACAAATTCAACGTGCTGCATACAGCCGTTAAAATAGCGTTAACCAGTACAGCTACAGCGGGTCTATTATTGTCTCAATCTGTTTATGCTGCTGATGAATCACAAGATAATAAAGCAGAAGAAAATATAGAGAAAATTGCCGTAGTTGGTACACGTGGTGCACCTAGGTCTATTGATGACTCACCTGTACCGGTTGATGTAATTGGCGGTGATGAATTAAGTAAGTCTGGTAATACAGACATGCTTGAAGTATTAAAAAGTACAGTGCCAGCATTTTCAGTACAAACAAATCCAATAAGTGATGCTGCTTCATTTATTCGTCCAGCAAATTTACGTGGTTTACCTGCCGATAGCACATTAATTTTGGTAAATGGTAAACGTCGTCACCGCTCCTCTGTAATTGCTTTACAAGGAGCAGGTATTAATGATGGTGCACATGGTGCTGATATTTCAGTTATTCCAAGTGCTGCTTTAAAGCAAGTCGAAATTTTACGTGATGGTGCAGCGGCACAATATGGTTCAGATGCAATTGCAGGTGTTATTAATTTTGTATTAAACGACAGCGACGAAGGTGGTTCTATTTCTGCTCGCACAAGTGAGTATTATGAAGGGGATGGCAGAAGTTTTGAAGTTTCAGGAAATATTGGTTTACCATTAACTGATGATGGCTTTGCTAATTTAAGCTTCCAATATAAAAATGCCGATGCAACAGATCGCAGCGTACAACGCCCTGATGCAGCTGCGATGATTGCTGAAGGTAATACTGCAGTTAAAAATCCAGCACAAGTTTGGGGTTCTCCAGAAATAAAAGATGATTTAACTCTTTTCATAAATTCAGGTATTCAAATTAATGATGAAACCCAAGTATATGCTTTTGGTAACTATTCAGATAGAGAAGTAACGGGTGGTTATTACTTCCGTAATCCACTTAACCGAGGCGGTGTGTTTGGAGATGGTAATGGAAATTTATTAGTCGGTGATTTAACTGCCGATGGTTCAGGTAATTGTCCTGTAGTGCCTGTGACAGATAACAATGTACTCAACGATCCTGCATATTTAGCTATGGCTGCAAATCCAAATTGTTTTAGCTTTAACTCAATGTTTCCTGGTGGTTTCACACCACAATTCACCGGTAAAATCGAAGATAGCTCATTTGTAGCTGGCATTAAAGGTGAGTTTTCAGGGATTGATTATGATGTGAGTTTATCAACAGGTCAAAATGAGTCAGGTTACTGGCTAAGAGATACAGTGAATGCTTCATTAGGTCCTGCGTCACCAACTGATTTTTACACTGGCTCTCATATTCAAAAAGAAACAGCTTTAAATATAGATCTTGTTAAAGATATTGATGTAACTTCAATCGAATTTTTAGTTATTGCTGGTGGCTTTGAGTATAGAGACGAAAGTTTTGAAGTTATTGCCGGACAACCTGAATCTTACGCGAAAGGTAACTTGTTTGAACAAGGTTTTAGTGATGGTTCAAATGGTTTCCCTGGTTTCAAACCCGAAGCCGCTGGAAAGTCTTCACGTTCAAACAGTGCTGTTTATGTGGATGTAGAAGCACAGTATACAGCAGACTTTTTAATGACCTATGCTGTTCGATATGAAAATTATGATAGTTTTGGTTCTGATACTAACTATAAAGTTGCAGCGCAATATAGTGTCACTGATGATTTCTCTTTAAGAAGTTCACTGAGCACAGGTTTTAGAGCGCCAACGGTTGGTCAAGAAAACTATCGTAATGTTCAAACTGCACTTGATGGTGGTGTATTGATAGATTCAGCATTAATTCCTTCAAATGATCCTATTGCTGTTGCATTAGGTGCAACAGAACTAACACCTGAAGAGTCTGAAAGTTTTGCAATTGGTGCTGTGTGGAATGTTTCTGACATTCATTTAACATTAGATTTATACCAAATTGATGTAACAGATCGCATTTCGCAATCAGATAAATTTCCAGTAGATTCTAATGATCCAAGTAAAGGTAAAGTAAGTTTCTTTACTAATGATTTTGATACTAAAACATCAGGTCTTGATTTTGTAGCTGGTTATCGTATGGCTTTATTTGGGGGGGATGCAAGCTTTAATTTGGCTTATAACTACAACAAAACTGAAGTAACCAATCAAGGTAAGGTTACAACGGACTTTAAAGTTTCACGTATTGAAAATGATATACCAAAACATAAAGGCACATTAGCCTGGACTCAATCGTGGGATAGCTTCTCTATGCTTGCTCGCGCTAATTACTTTGGTGAGTTCCAAGGTGTGCATGCTGATTGGGATTCAACAGCCAATGATGTTGATGCTGCTGTAACTGTAGACCTAGATGTGACTTATTATTTAACAGAAGATTTATCTGTAAGTGTTGGTGCACAAAACTTATTTGATAAATACCCAAATGAAGTTGCTGATTTTGTTGATGGCGGCGAGATATTACCGGGTGACTTATTAGGTGCTAAATACTATGAAACTTCACCATTTGGTTTTAATGGTGGCTCTTATTACTTAAGAGCAACTTACAACTTCTAAAAAACTCCCTATCACACTGACTTATATACAAAACATTGTAAATAAGTCGGTGTTTTTTTATGTCTAAATTTTGTTCGGAGGTAAAACGCTGGTAACCCCCTTTTTAGTCTCTACGATTCCGAAATATTCGAATTATTTTTTTATAGCGTTAAATATTTTGTATTTATATATGTTTAACTATATTTCTTAAACCAGGCCATGACATCTAAAAATTGATCATCGTGGGCTTTGGGATGAGTAAGCATATTTATATGATCGTAATTGTGCCCATGACCATATTTTTTGCCATAAAGGTTCATCTTTTGCTCGCCTTTACCTGATTCGTCTATAAATTTTTGTATATCGATTGTTTGAGCAAGGGCTTTATCTTTAACTGCAGCAATATGCAGAATAGGCGGCAAAGATAAGTTTGAAATTGCATCCCCATAATCAAATTTATCAAGTGGGTCAATCCAGGGAGCTATTTTTGCCCAGGCAACACTGTGCTGAAGTGATTTTGCTGTTTCATCATCAGAACCCCAGCCTAATTTTTTAGCAGGCAAAAATCCTTTCTTTTTTACTATTTTAGGAGCAAGAAAGTACCAAAGTAAATTTGCTTTAAATAACTTTTCTGGATGTTTATTATATAAAGAACGTTTAGATCCGAAATAAACACATGCCTTAATAGAGGAAATAGCTTCAGGGTAACGTGCTAAATAACTGTTCATCAAGACCCCTCCCCATGAATGTGCAATCCAATACTGAGGTGCTTCTCCTGTAAACTCTTTTATTTTATTTAAAAATATAGGGATATCCTCAATTATTGCCTCATTTTGACCATAATCTGAATCAGCATTAATATTAGGTTTACTCTCCCCTCGTCCTCTTAAATCAGCAACAAAACAATTAAATCCCTGGTTTGCCAAAAAAGGAGCAAGCCCTCTGTTTTTATTGCTATAGAATATCTTTCCATTTTCTATGGCGCCATGTAAAAAAAATATTGCGGGGCCTGGTTTTTGTTCATGGAAAATATGCCTTAAATGTAAAGTTTGTTTACTGCAAAGAGGAATTAAAATTGAGGTTTGTTTAACGTAATTCATATCTAAATCATTATTTACCAAATTAAAGACATCGTACCAGTATAAAATAAAAACTAAAAGGCATAAACTAGAACCATAAAATGATTCAGTTTATAATGACATCCTTATTTATATTTTAGATTGATATATGACCCATTCAACAATAAAGCCTAAATTACACCCTAGGAATAAGCATATAAATGGGTATGATTTTAAATTATTGACTCATGTTCTTCCCGAGTTAAAGTCATGCTTAACTATTACACCAAGGTCTCAGCAAAGCATTGATTTCAGTAATAGTCTCTCTGTAAAGTTGTTAAATAAAGCACTTTTAAAAGCATGTTATAAAATAGATTTTTGGGATATACCCGACACTTATCTTTGCCCTGCTATCCCTGGAAGAGCAGATTATATTCACTATTTAGCTGATTTATTGTCACATGATAATCAAAATACCATACCTACAGGGAAGAAAGTACGCGCATTAGACATAGGAACAGGCGCTAATCTGATATATCCGATATTAGGACAAAAAGAATATCAGTGGCATTTTTCTGCATCTGATATAGACCCTATTTCAGTCAAAATTGCAAAGCAACTTGTTCAATTTAATAATTTAAAAATAGACATCAGGCATCAGAAAAATAAAAGTAATATATTCACCCATTTGCTCACAACAAAAGATAGCTTTGATGTCACCTTATGTAATCCTCCGTTTCACGCCTCTCTTGATGAGGCAACAAAGGGTTCAAAGCGAAAATGGCAAAATTTAAATAAGGGTAGAAAGCAAAATGCTCCTGATACTAAACTTAATTTTGGCGGTC
Organism: Pseudoalteromonas denitrificans DSM 6059; assembly: GCF_900112265.1. GTDB lineage: Bacteria > Pseudomonadota > Gammaproteobacteria > Enterobacterales > Alteromonadaceae > Pseudoalteromonas > Pseudoalteromonas denitrificans. Next base: position 87,668 of record NZ_FOLO01000003.1, read on the forward strand.
AAAATGCAGAGTTGTGGTGCCTAGGAGGGGAGTTAGAATTTATAAAAACGATGATCGCAGAAAGTGCTGAGTATAAAAATCAATGCTTATGGTTTACTTGTTTAGTCTCAAAAAAAGAAAACCTAATGCCGCTTTATAAAATATTAAAACAAGCAAATGTTGCACAATTTAAAACTGTTGATATGGCACAAGGTCAAAAAATGAGTCGATTTATAGCATGGAGCTTTTTAGACAAAAATGAAAGACAAGTTTGGGCAAAAGAAAGCTGGTAATTAAACCAGCTTTAACTTTTTAACTGAGGGCTTGTTTGTAATGTTTACGACACACTGAAACATAGCGATCATTACCCCCAATTTCAACCTGTGCGCCATCGGCAATCGCATTGCCACTTTCATCAGTACGAAGTACCATATTAGCTTTTCGCCCACAATGACATACTGTTTTTAGTTCAATTAATTTATCCGCCCAAGCAAGCAAGTATTGCGCACCAATAAATAGCTCACCTCTAAAGTCGGTTCTCAGTCCATAACATAAAACAGGGATATTCAATTGGTCTACAACATCTGATATTTGTTGAACTTGTGTTTTTGTTAAAAACTGGCTTTCATCAATTAAAACACAATGCACTTTTTGATTACTATGCAAATCTGCTATATAGGCATATAAGTTTGTATCTGCCATAAATAACTCTGCTTGCGCTTCTAAACCTATGCGAGAACTCACTTTGCCTTCACCAAATCTATTATCGATTTTAGCTGTAAAAATAACAGGGTTCATTCCACGTTCTTTATAATTAAAAGCAGACTGCAACATAGTTGTTGATTTTCCTGCATTCATTGCAGAGTAATAAAAGTAAAGTTGTGCCATTAATGTCTCAAATAGTTTAATTTAACGCATCGGGCTACTTTATATCATTATTACTAAAAAAGCATCGAAGATATGTTTTGTGCATTAACTCTCAACATATTCTTGATAAATCTTGTCACTATCAAATGTTGTTAAAAACTGCCAGATTTTCTCAACCAAACTAGTATTTTGTTGATAATAATTAATAGAAAAAATTAAGTAGCCCCGCTTTACATTAATGGGGGGAAACATAATTTCTAACTCTAGATTTAATGTCGCTAAATTTATTTGTTTTCGATTATCTAATCGACATAGCGAAACAGCTGCATCTACGCGCTTTTTTTCTAATAAATAAATTGCTTGTTCAGCAGAGAGCGCTTCATGAATAATGACAGGTAATTTATTGATAGTATTAATAATTGAATAACCTGCAGGCACTGCAATTACAGGTTTTTCCGTACTTTTTATATATGTACCATCCCAAGAAAAATTACTTACTTTATGCTTTATAAAACAAGTTGCATGGTTACTCATCGCTTTAGATTGATCGATTTTATTGTTAATCATTGGATATTTTGCAAATAAAGCACGCTCTTCACTATAACTTCCAATAATTGCATCAACTTTGTTACTTGCTAGATCATCTAAGCAACGCTTCCAAGGTTTTCGTATATAATTAATTTTGACGGCATTAATTGATGAATCAATGTGGCGTATTATTTCAATACTTGCTCCTGGTTTTTCATTTGGTACAACTGAGCCAGCCCCTAAAAAATAAGGCGGTAAAGCTTTATCTTCGTAACAAAACAATAACTTTAGAGGGTTACTAGCAACAGCAACTTTAGGAGTGAAAGTAAGCAATAAAGATAAAAAAATTAATACAACTTTCACTTAATTGGGCCTATAAACATATGTATTAAAACTAAAGTGTAGCCTATCATTACAATTCAGCTAACACTTTAGATTTTAAAATTAAATTATAGGAATTAATTCTACTTTAACTGTGAAATTTTCTCTTTAGAAAAGATTGAAAAGAGTACGGGTAAAACAAATAAAGTAAGTAAAGTTGCTGTGACTAACCCGCCTACTATAACGGTTGCTAAAGGTTTCTGTATTTCCGCTCCAATACCATTAGACATTAACATGGGGATCAAACCTAAAGCAGATGTGAGTGCCGTCATCAATACAGGCCTTAACCTAGAGATTGCACCATTATATGCCGCTATAGATGCATTTTCACCAGATGCGATTCTTTGATTGATACTTTCAACCATAACAACACCATTTAATACTGCCACGCCAAATAAAGTTATAAAACCTACTGAGCTTGGCACTGATAAATATTGTCCCGAAAGATATAAAGATACCACTCCACCAATGATAGCTAATGGTACATTAACTAAAATAAGCATTGCTTGGCCAAAAGTCCCAAATGCAAAATATAGTAACAATGCAATCATAAGTAGTGATATTGGCACTACGATTGATAACCTTTGTTGCGCTCTTTGCTGGTTTTCAAATTGACCACCTATTGAAGTTGAATAACCTGTTGGTAGCGCGATATTTTGTGCTATTGCCAACTGAATTTCGGCTACGACACTCCCCATGTCTCTGCCTTGGACATTTGCTTGTATCACTACACGACGTTGTACATCATCTCGTCTCACTTGTGGTGGTCCTGATGCGATTGTTACAGTGGCGACGTCCCCTAAACGTACAATGGCACCGTTTGGAGATTTTATTCTTAATTCAGAAATCACCTGTGGGTTATTCCTAAATTTATTCTCTAATCGTACATATATATCGTATCTTTCATTACCATTTATCACTTGTCCTGCATCAGTACCGCCAAGACCATCGCTAACGACTTCCATAACATCCCCAACAGATAATCCATATCTTGATAGTTGACGACGATTTGGGGTAATTACCAACTGTGATTCTCCGGCAATTTGCTCCATAGCAACATCTTTAGCGCCTTTCACCATTTTAACAGTGGCTTCTATCTCTTGACCTTTTGCGACTAAAACATCTAAGTTCGGACCAAATAACTTAATTGCTAGTTGTGCTTTTACACCTGATAATAGTTCATCAACACGACTGGCAATTGGTTGTGAAAAGTTATAGAGCAATCCTGGGAATACTTCTAACTTTTCTTCCATCAAGTTTTGTAGTTCAAAGCGATTTTTTGCATTCTCCCACTGAGATACGGGCTTTAAACCTATGTATATTTCTATATTATTAACGGGTTCAGGATCACCCCCTAATTCAGGACGCCCTATTCTACTAAGTGCATAATTTACCTCAGGGAAATCTAGTAGCAAGGCTTCAATTTTAGGTGCAACTGTTAAAGTTGTTTCTAAACTTGAAGAGGGTGCTAATGTTACCCTCAAGTTTATTGTGCCTTCTTCAAGTTCAGGGACAAATTCGGTGCCAAGTTGAGGTAGCAATGCAATTGCAATCAGAACTAAAACCACAGCAGAGGTAATAACCGATTTTACGTTTTTCATTGCAAAACCAAGTCCGCGTTTATAGATTGCTTCAATGGGCTTTAATAAAAAGCTTTCTTTAGGTTTAATACCATTTTTAAACATAAATACAGCTAATGCAGGCACACAAATTAAAGCGACAAATACAGCGGAAACAATCGCTAACATTATGCTAATAGCCATAGGCTGAAATAGCTTTGCCTCTACCCCTTCAAAGCTAAATAAAGGAAGGAATACAACTAAAATAATTAATGCCGCAAAAAAGACTGGCCTTGCAACTTCTTTAGCAGCAATAAAAATTTTATCTGAAGTTGATTGTAATTTATCTTGAACACTTAGGTGTTTATAGATATTTTCAACCATAACAACAGAGCCGTCTACTAACATGCCTATTGCAACAGCTATTCCCCCTAGAGACATTAAATTTGCAGATAAACGAGCCCAAGACATTATCATAAGAGCAATTGCAATCGCGATTGGAATTGATATCAAGACAAGAGTTGTAGCTCTTAGGTCCATTAAAAATAGCGCTAAAATAATAACAATAAAGATAAATGCTAATAATAATGCATCAACAACAGTTCGTACGGCTTTTGTAATTAAATCAGCTTGATCATAGAAAACTTCAAAAGTCACACCCTCTGGTAATGTTTGCTGTATCAACTCCATCCTTTGGTTTATACCATCAATTGTCGCTTTTGTATTGGCTCCCATTCGTTTTAAAACGACACCTGAAACGACTTCACCTAAGGTTTCAATCGTATTATTTTCACTTCTGCGCGTCATTGTAACTGCGCCTTGCCTTATTTCACTCCCAAGTTCAATTTTGGCGATATCTGAAACAGTGACAACTTTACCCTTAATGGTTTTCACAGGAGTTTGACTTATTTCAGATATTCCTTTTTGACCACTATTGAACCAACCCATCCCCCGAATAACAAGTTGTTCTTGCCCGCGATTCATGTACCAACCACCAACATTTTCATTATTATTTTCTAGGGCACTTACAACATCCTCTTGTGTTAAGTTATAGGCTAATAGTTTATTTGGATTAACATTTACTTGGTATTGTTTAACATCACCACCATAAGATAAAACATCTGTTACACCATCCACGGGTAAGATAAGTAATTTGACAACCCAGTCATTTAAACTACGTAATGCCATAGCATCTAACCCTGATGATTCATCTGCCACTAATAAATATTGGAATATTTGCCCAAGTCCAGATGTATTAGGGCCGATTTCAGGCATTCCAACTCCCTGAGGGATTAATTCTTTTGCTGATTGAAGTCTTTCAAAAACTAACTGACGCGCAAAATATATGTCAGTACCCTCTTTAAATACTACCGTGACGCCTGAAAGGCCTGTTTTTGAAATAGAACGAACTTGCTCTACATCTGGCAGTGCATACATGACTGCTTCTATAGGGTAAGTTATTAACTGTTCTACCTCTTCAGCTGCTAACCCGGGTGCTTCAGTATTGACTGAAACTTGTACATTGGTAACATCAGGAAATGCATCCAAATTCAATTTTGGGATCACAAATATTGATGATACTAGTAATGCAATAAGCCCCAATAATATAATTAATCGATTATTGATGGCTGAATCTATTATTTTATTTAACATAATTTGCCTTAAATTTTTAATGCTATGGGTTAAACACCCACTTTTGCTAATTCACCACTTACAAACATACATTTTTAATGGTTGTGTGGGTCGAACCCACCTTTAGCAATTTGTGATGCAACAAAAAAAGCACCTTTAATAACAACTCTAGTACCAGGTTTTATGCCGCTTATTTCCCTTCCTTGTACAAATGTTCGGCCAAGTTCAACCTCGACAGGTTCAAATTCTCCCGGATGATCTTCAACATATACCATCCAATCACCATCTGAACCACGCATCAAAGCAGTTTCCGGTACTGTCATAACGGGTTGTTTTTCATTAAATAAAAAGTTGACGTCTGTAAACATGCCTGGATGTAATTGATGCTGCTCATTATCAACAGCCAAACGTATCGTACGTGTTCGTGATTGCTGATCTATGGTATGCCCTTCTTGGATCACAGTTGCATTAAATTCATTATTATCAATCAAGATATTCGCTTTTGTCCCTTCAGGGATATTTATTAAACTATTTGGTGGTAGTTGGGCTTCAACCCAAAGTTGATGTTCATCAGCTAAAAGCATAATTTCATCTCCAGCTATCACCCTTTTACCTTGTAAAAAAGCATCAGCTAAAACAGCACCTTTTGTTTGCGCAAATAAAGTGTATTGACCTAAATTTTCTGTTTTTGATTCTGCAGATTTTTTAATTGCATCTTCTGACAGACCATATGCTTTTAATGTGCTGTATGCGACCTCGTGTTCAGCTTTTGCTTCTAGAAACCGCTTTTCTGTGACTGTCGCTTTACCAAGTTTTTTAACGCGACTCCATTCAGCTAAGCTAAGTCGGTATTGCGCTTGTGCATTAGCTACGTCAACACTAAATAATGTCACTAGCGGTGAGCCCTTTTGAATATGCTGGCCTAAAATTGCATGGCGCTTTACAACAATAGAGTCAACTCTGGGTGATACAGAGTAGCTTGTATATCCATTTGCTTTTAATTCACCTGGGGCATATAGCGTAAAATTTACTTTTGTTGGTGAAATAGCTGTGACTTCAATATTACTGATTTGCATTTGCTCACTAGAAAAGCGAGTGCCAGACGCTTCTTCTTTGTGATCCTCTCCTGAAGATGCAAAAGAATTCATTGTAGTAAAACTAAATATGCTGGTGATTAAGATTGATAATATTTTTTGTTTCATTGGTATTTCCAAAATTTGTTTTAGTGAACTTGAGTACTTACTTAACCTAATTGTGCCGTAAGTTTTAAATATTCAATTGTTGCTAATTTAGCCTGCTTTTTAAGTGAAATAGCAGCAGTGAGACCTTCAATTCTTTGCTGTAAAATCAAGAGATATTCTGTTGTACTCATATCTCCGGCATTCCATTTATTTTGAATTAAATCAAGGCTTCGTTGAACAGAATCACCAGCTAACCCTTCCCAGAGTTTTACCTGAGTGATGTACTGTTGCATGATAGATTTAGCTGCTTTAATTTGACTTGTTGTTTTAAGAATAATGGCTGCATAATTTGCATTTGATACTAACAACGCATTAGAGCTTGCTTTCACTTCGTCGCTGTAGTTATTTCTAATATTCAAAGGGAGCGTGAAATTGACACCAAATTTATTTTCATTGGCTGTTTTCCCAGTTGTAAAACCAACTGTTGGATCAGCCTTTGATAACAATTTAGTTAACTGAGTTTGATATTTATCAATCTTAGTTTTTACATACGCTTTTTTTACGTTTGGCAAGGTTAAAATTGCTTGCTCGTTTGGCATATTCACATTTAAATCTTTGTTATTTAAAAGTACTTCCACATTAATGTTAATGGTTTCATTCCAGCTGGGTAACATAGCCATGATATTTGCTTTTGCATTAAAAAGTTGAACGGATGCTAAAGCAGTTTCTTTGAGTTTTATAGAAATTGAACTGAGTGATACCTGTAAATCTAGCTCACTCAATTCGTTTACTTTTTGTCGTTTTTTGACTTCATTTATTAAATCAAACATTTGTTTTTCTTGCTCGTGAATTAACACTAAAGTTTGTGAAGCACTTTGATATTCAATTAAAGCAACAAAAGCATCTGCTAGGGTTTCTTGATATTTCTGCGCGTATTCTTGCTCAGCAAATATACGTTTAAACTTTGCCTGATCCGTTAATACAGCCCTTTTATCCCAAATGTCAAACGTTTGATTTAACCCGGCACTATAATTATTTTCCTTACCTTCACGTTCATAACTGCTTGTTAATTCGGGATTGTATAATGCTTGTGTCGTTGAATTGGCTAAATATAATTGCATATTTAACCGTTCTTTGGCTGAAATCATTATTGGATGCAGCATTACTTGGTTTTCAAACCAAATTTGCTGCGAGATTGTTTTATTTTCATCTGCAGATGCACTTTTTATTACAATAAATGCAGGTAATAACACGCCCAGAAGACACGTTATTGAACTCTTTAAATTCATTTTATCTCTCTTAATCATTACCAAAATGAATATTAAAACTATCGAATCATAGCGATAGCATTAAAGTCCATAAAGGGTTATAAATATAAATCTTTTAATTATGTGTTTAGACTAAAAAATGATTAAGATATTGGAGGGCGTTGTTCTGGATCTATATATTGAGAGTTAAATGTCGCTCTTAAAGTTTGAGCTGAGTCTTTATTAAATAGAATATTTGTATTACTAACAACTTGAGGTAAATAAATACCTACATGGCAGCTATAGCAGTGAGAACAGTCATTTTGATTATCGAGTTCTTGAGATATGGTTTTATGCTCAAAGTCATGAAGCTGGTGATCTTTATTTTCTTCGCAATGAGAATCAAGTTCAGATTGTTGCGATAAAAGCTGAGACGTTTGATTTAATTTTTCATTATGATGTTGCACATCAATGATATCCAGCACCGGCTGACACATTAATAGTGTAACTAATAAAAATAATAATCTTGTCTTCAACATCTAAAAAACAAATACCTAATTTGATAAAATCGGTGTGATATTAGCATCAGAACTTATTTTATTCAATGTATTTGTATTAGAATTACCCTCCATCTTATTGAAACTATATAACAAAACATTTATTTCATATTTTGTTCTTGCTTTAAATATGCATTACCTCTTGTGATAGCGCGTACAGCTTTAGACTTAAATTCACGCCGATATAGAGTATAAGCAACAAACATGCTTGTTGTGATAAATAACAATGGATGAAAAAACCAACATATAGCAGCCAAAGAAAAATAATAAGAGCGTAAACCATAGTTATAGGAGTGTGCAGCTTGATCTTGTACTACCGCCATTTCAACAGCATAACTCTGTAAATGTGCTTTATCCCCGCTTAAATCTAAAGGTGCGGCACCCACCATGACATTTACGAAACCATATTGGCGCATTGACCAGGTAAATTGAAAAAATGCTAAAACAAATATAAAAGCTAATAAACTCAATTTTATTTGAATCGTAAAATGGTTCGCATTTAAAGCAAAAGGTAGAGATAATATTATATTCTCCAGTTGTTCAACTTGCGCAAAAAGTGTTAATACCCCTGCTAATATAATTAATGTTGTAGACGCAAAAAAAGCGATATTACGTTCAAGGTTAGCAAGTAATGCAGCATCACCGACGCGAATATCTCTTTGCATAAGTTCAGTCATCCAGTGGATACGATGCTGATGTAAGCTTCGGGCAATACAGTCAGTTGTTTTAGCCTTCTTTCGGGCAAACCAAGTGTATCCAGACCAACAGGCGATAAAACATAATAAAGAAACAATATCAAAAATAGAAAGTAACATAATAAATAATGGCTAATATAGGTAATGAATAATGCAATTAAAACAATATCGTTTATTTAAAATTTTTTCAAAATAAAATCGCATTGCTTGTAAAATATCTCTGTTTATTATGAGATTTTGATTCGAGTTGCTTTCATTATTTCCATATCAAGACCTGCTATAACCTGTGTTGAAGGGTAATAAGTAATATTTACACGCGCACCTTTTAAATTTTTATAGCGCTTCTTTCTATTGTATTTAAAAGGAATATCACAGCCTTCAATCATTACTGTATTAAGTACCCATTCCTCAGATTCTCTTTGTACATGGGATAATACTTTTTGATTTTCAGAGTGTATTAGATTCTTATGTTTATCCAATAAGTTATTTATTTCTTTTTTCATAATCATCTTTGATCAGCTAAATGTAATTTTTTATTCTAGCTTATTATTTCAATAAAAACCTTAAATCAAGCTAATATTAAATCACGACTTTGTTGCTATTGAATAGGCTTCTAAAGAGATCCCTGAAATCTTAAATTTGACATGCTCTGCAATAAATAAGTCTTGTTTATCTATTGTCATAAATGCTTTTTCAGAGACTAAAATTTCATTTTTATGCGCAATATCCTCACCTAGCTTACTGGCACAATTGACTGCATCTCCAAAAACATCCCCTTCATCAGTGCGTAAATATCGACCAAAATCAATACCTGTCGAAACACAAATATCCCATTGTTTAGATGACTTTTTATTTATTTCGGCTAAAGCTAAGTTAATTTCAACGGCAGTATTAATCGCATCTTCTGCACAGTCAAATGAGGCAAATACATTATCAGCAACAAATTTTATTAATACACCAGAGTTTGATGTGATGATAGGCGCAACAGTCACTCTCATTTTTTCTATCATAGCGAGATAATATACAATGCCATACCTTTGCGTTACAAGTGAGAAGCCTGACATATCCATTATTAAAATGTGTCCGCGTACACCATATTTTGACCAGATCACCTCTTCTATTTCTGATTTTTTATTATCATTAGTTTGATGAAAATATTCACTTAATAAAGATTGTAATTGATTCACATATTACTCCTTCATAAATTTGAGTTAAAAATATTTAAGTCTTTCTTTATAAACAGAGTTAACTAGGTCTATCTCAACACCTTCTTTTACTGACTGTACCAATGCATTTATAACTTCTGTTTTAAATGCACTTCCTAAGAAAAATTGTTTGATGGTTAATAGCTCTCTTTTGCAGGCTATAGGAGCATATTGAATTGCTTCACTTGGTGAGCTTACTTTTACAAATTCAATTCCTTTTCTAAGAACACATTTTTCATATTGCTTTTTCATTTTTATATACTCAGGTGTTTTGGTCACCTTATGTGCCTGTGATAACTCATTAGCAAAAGCACAGTTTGAAAAAATAACAATAAATATTAAGAATAATCTCATTTAATTTCCTTCTTTTTCAGGCTCTGTAGTATAAAAAACAGGGGCTGATAATTGACTTTGCAATTTATCATTATCAATTGCCTGTACCTTAAAACAATATGTTGTACCAGCTTGTACATCGGTGTAATTGTACACATCTGAGTTTGAATCAACTTGCCCCACTTTTCGCATACTTGAGCATGACTTATTTTTACCTCTATAAACATGATATTGATTAATATCTGTATTTGAAGGTAGCTTCCAAAAAATTAAAAAACCTGAGTTATCTTTTTCTATGCTCAGTTCTGAAACAGTTTTAGGGATGTGTTTTGTTGTGGCTGATATAGTTCCTGACATTGGGCCTTTAGCCGAATATTTGTTATATGTGGCTATTTGATACTCATACACAGTGCCATCTTTTAAATCGGTAAATGCTTCCCCATCATCTATAAAATGATTGTTATTGATATTAGAAATATCTTCAATTTCTTCAAAATTACCTTTGTTATTTTTACGGTAAATTAAATACCCTTTGTTATCTCTATCATGAGATGCTTTCCAAGATAGTTTTACCTTTTTCACTTTACCACTAGTGCCTTCAAAATTATCTGGTGGAGAAGGAAGGTTTTTTGTTTTACCTATGACAATATTTGAAGCTTGAGTTTCTATTTTTTCATCAAAAGCTGAAATCTTATATTCATATTTTTGACCATCTTTGAGTCTTTTTTTATCAAAATCTTTAAATTGAATGGTTTTATTAGATTTGATTGTTTTTATCAACTTCCAATTAGTGTGTGTTTCATGTTTTTGGTATAATTTATAACCGGTTATATGTTTAGCTGGTTGCCAAGATAAAATGATTGTTCTAAGTAAATCATCCTGTTTCACTGCTAATTTCAGAGTTAAAGGGCTGAGAATTTCTTTAATGTTTGAGCTCAAGCTTGTTAAATCATCATTATCTATCGCATTTATTTTATAAAACGTATTTGCATACACTTTTAAGTCTGAGTCTGAGTAAGTCGTCCCTTCTATATTTGCAACTTTAAGCCAAGCTTCATCATTCCATTTTCGAAAAAGAGAATAATGCTTAATATCTGTCTCAGGGCTTTTGCGCCAATTAACCGATATGATACCTTCTTCTATAGATAGGTTTAAATCTGAAGGTGGAGTCGGTAAAGGTTTAGTATTAGCTGACTGGGTTAAAGTGAGCTTACCATCGGCTTCAAATAAGTTTCTTCCAGCAATTGCATAATGATATTGTTGTCCATCTTCTAATGGTTTTTCAGTGCCATCTATGAAGTGGTTTGTTTCATAACCTTTAATAAAAGCGATTTGAGTTAAATTTGTTTCGTTTGTAATATCACCAATATGCCGATAAATTGCATAGCCTGAAATGTCAGTATCATTTATGATCTCCCAAGTAAGTTTAACTTTTTTCACTAAGTTAGATTCTACTAAAAATGATTTTACGGCATCGGCTGTTGGTTTTGTTACAACTCTCACTTCTTTTGATTTTAGGGTTTCAGTATATTTATCTACTACTGAAATAGAATATATATAACTTTTACCATCTTCAAGTGACTCAGTATCTGTAAATTTTGTATTAGTTATATCTGATATGTTTTTTATAAATTGCCAATTGTCTTCAGAGTTACTTTTTCTATAAATTTTATACCCGCTGCCTGAGTTAACCTTTGTCCAAGATAGTTCTGCACGCCTCAATAAAGCAGTATCATTAGACTGCAACTCTGATAATGCAATTGTTTTAAAAGTTAGCAATTCAGACTTTTGACTTTCGCCATTAGAATGATATGCAGAAATAGTAATTTGGTACTGGCTATCAGGTTCAAAATTTTTATCTAATATTACAGAATAATTTAATGTCTTATCTTTATAGATAGTATGAACTTTTGACCATGAGTTATCTTTCATTTTTTGATAAAAATTATAACCAACAACACCTTGATTATTTAATTGGGGTATAAAGTCAATTTTTATACCATTGACCAGCGATGAAAACTCCATGATAGTGGGAGGTAAAAGGTTAATATCATGTTTTATTTTATTACTCATGGATGTTGCATTGACAATTCTATTCCCAGTGACCTCTCTGCCGTCTTCCAAAACAAGATCTAAACGATAATAATATGAACCGCTTACTTCATCCTCAAACTGAGTTTCTTCTACACTGGCAACAAACTCATATGGACCTTCTTTAGAATGACCACGGTATACATTTGCATATAATACTGAAATATCAGGACTCAACTTCCAATCAAGTTTAATGGCAGAACCAATTGATTTTGCGGTAATATCCAAAAAGTAATCACTACTAGAATTTGAAATAGGAGATGAAAAGCCTTGGGTTACAGCATTAATAATACTGGTTTCAACTTTTCTCGCCAGTAGCTTTGATTTTTGTAAAATATCCCCTCTTCCTATATAAGACTCGGTCCAAGATTGACTAATTCTGCTATTTGAAATATCAATTAAGTTAACAGTAACTTTAACTGAGCTACCAATTTTGTCTATTTCACCAGCAAGAATAAAGTTAACTCCAAGTTCAAGCCCATAAGAAACAACTAACTTAGTATCAGAGACTTGTGCACCACCAATACGATACAAAATTGCTTCCATATCTCTTCTGGACATAACTGAAATTTGAGAGGATTTATCAAGCTCAGTTTCTAGAGAAAATAATAGATCCGCATCAGCGCCTATCGCATCCATACTGACTGGGGTTAAATTAAATAAGGCCAGTGAACTTTGACTATTGGCTTGCGTATTGGTGTGAAATATTGCTACCGAAATATAAATAAATAAAGCCAAAAAGTGTTTCATCTGTTGACCTTAAAAATTTAAAAGCGGTGATTTTCAATGATAGATTGTAAATACTTATTTGATTGCGTTGTTATTGGAGATCCAACAACAGCTTTTAATTTTTCATCGAATATAGCATCAACAAATTGCTCAATTGCATTAATATTTTCCTTACGTCTGAGTAAGAATTCTTCCCCATTTTCAAAATAGGTTTTTTCTAAGTTTCTTAAAGGTTTAAGGACTTCTCTAGAGAGCTCCTCTACAACTTCAGTTGCCATTGTTTGTAATAATTCAGTATCAGTCGGTATTTCAAGAGGGTCAAAATCTACATTTGCATCTTTAATCCCTTCATTAGAGGTGTCTTCAACAATTTTTTTTCGCTCTATTGTTTCAACTCGAGTATTTGCACCTGTTGCAACATCTACAATTCTAAAAGACAATTGTATAAAGCCCACTTTTTTCATATGTTGAACATCATATTCTTTTTCTTCAAATTTAGGCGTCATTATTTTTGCTTTTGGCGCACTTCTTAAGTCTTCTTTTTTGGGATTTGGATTCATTGCTTTCCAATTTAAGTAATCAATATTATCCGATATTTCTTCTCCTACTTTATACCTTACTGTTTTAGAGCTCTTTGAATCCGTAGCGTCAACTTTATAAAGTAAAACACTGCCCATAATTGCAATATCAATCCCGTAAATTCTTCCCATTTCTTGAGCCGTTGACTCTGAAACTACGCCTATTTGACCTAGCTTCATTTCTTCTAGAATTGATTTTAAATTTTCGCGTTCTAGTATGTTAATGTCTTTACTGGCACTATTAAACAGATTTGAAATCAAATTATTGGCCACTAAAACACCCGAGTCAGTACTGTAAGATGGGCTTTTAAAGTCAAAAACAGCGATAGATTTTTTTACACGTTCTACTATTGCATCTTCTATATGTTTCGTTTTCTTGAATAAATCAACAAAATCTGGATTAAAATCAGAAATCAATCGCATTAAATACCACGCTGAGCCATATTTCCTTTGGTCCATTAATTCTGAGGCTGTATTATCAATTTGTTCTGATAATGAGTTTTTTAATGCTGTTAACTGAGCATTTTCATAGCCATTATTAATTTTTTGACCTTGTATAATTTTGTCTGCACTTTTAGCAAGGTAACCTTGAGTCATTAGCTGACGAGATTGTGATACTAAAGACTCTGTCCATTGTGTTTTAGATATTTGCATTAACTCAACACAATATGGGTTTATTCGATCGTAACTAATTACCTTTTCACAAGCCTCAAAAGCACCTTCCCAATTTAACTGAGCTTTGGCTTTTTCTGCAACTTGAATAAAATACTCTTTGTTATTTTTTTTATTTGTATTTTCAATTAATTGTTTTGCATTTTTATTATTAGGGTTAATCGTGATTGCTTTACGAGCATTTTCTAAAGTTGCCGTGAAATTATCCTGGTTAAACGCATCCCTTGCCAAGTTGAAGTAGTATCTCCCACCTTGAATTTTAATTTTTTGAGTTAATAAGCTAGAGTCTTCATAATTCGCATATAATTTAGCCAGTTTTTTCATCGAAAAATTAGCATTAACCCATTTATTATTTGTTATATGAGATTTTACGTTTGAATGTAACTGCTTGACCTTATTAAGTAATATCGCTTCATTATTTGATATGTTTGATTGTGTTGTTTGATAAGATTCATGTTGTGATTGTATTTTTTTTGCTTTATTAAACAGATTTTTAGCTGTCTCTATGCTTGTTTTATTTAAATCTCCCGATGAAAATACGTTTTTTATTTCATTCGTTAACTGGGTCACTGCTTTACTACGCGCCTGTGCTAATATCGCTTTATATTGCGGGTTTTTGGGTTCCTTTTGTATTGCTAATTCTAAATAAGAAACAGCTTCGGCATATTTATTTGATGACATTAGCTGCTGAGAAATATCAAACTCTTTTTTTCCTTTATTAGAGGTACTTTGACAACCAACTAATGTGATAATGATAAATACTAAAAATACCCATTTTTTATTTAACATACAAATCCCTAATTTATTCTGAAAGTAACGTTATTTGAATCAACACTTATTAGTTTTAATTGATAATCTGTTTTTAAAGGACCAGCCAAAATTTCAGCATGTAGCTGTTCAGGCCAACCTTTATACTTCAGTAGATAAATCCCGACTTCTTTTTCATATTTCACAATTTCAATATCTAACATACCAGATACGCTTTGCTTTAAAGATCTTGAGAATGATTGTGCTTGTTTATATGAACTCACATTTTCAAGGTCTAAATAAATTGATCGCGCTAAATATTGCTCTTCTTGCCAAAATTGAATAATTTCTTTTTTTAATGTAGACCAAGTTCGGCTAATTAGCTGTTTAGATAATAATTTAATTAGTTTCGATTGATTACTTCCCGCCTTTGATGTTTCAACATTAGCGCTTGCAATGATTTGACCATCACCCTTTCTTTTCACATTTGTAACAACTGATAAATTGTTAGATGAAAGCTTAATTCCTTGATATTCACTTTGTGTAGTATGAAAATTAACATCCATTTGTAAAATAAATCCAGCTTGTACTCTTTGCGTTTCATCAAACACCTCAAAACCGTTCTTGTTTAGTTTTGATGTCATAATTGATTTTAAGCTTGATCCAGCAAATTGATTATTAGTATTCACTTTTATGGCAACTCTTGGTTTTCTACTCCAGCCATTTACTTTTAGAATTTTTTTAATATCAGATAGTAACTCTTGCACATCTACATTGGCCTCAATTTCTACTTCATAAGCATTAAAGTCATTTATGCCTTCAGATAAAATGATATATGAAGAAATATTGCCTGAAGATGAACTGTAGATTTTGTCTTGCGCAAACACAAAATCATTCACAGATGTACGAGATTGAACAAAGGCACCTGCTACTTGCTCTACAGCAGCCCTTTTAGCATTGGTAAGTGCTATATTTCGCGTTTTTGCTTTTTCTCCTTTAACGACATCACTGATCCCTTTTGCTGTAACAACTTTGGCTTCTATATTTATTGACGTTATAAAAAAAATTAAAACAAGATAGGCGACCAACTTTATATAGTGTGTTTGGTAATAAATCATAATATCTCTTTAGCAATAATTATTGATAAAACCATATGAATTTAACTACATAATTCTGTGTTTTTTACTATATTTTCAATTATAGACTAATGTATTTACTTAGTTTAAATAACTTACCTAGCAATTAGAGTATTTTGTTTTATTGCTCTACTCCATAATTGGCAGAAGGTTTTAAGTATGAATAAGTATATTTTTAGCAAATTGTTTTTATTTATAATTTTAAGTTTTATTTGTTTTGGAGTTTTGGCATCTGTGCCAAAAGGTGTTCTAAAAGTAAAAGGGTTTGGTACTGTTGACCCTGCAAAAACGTCTAGTGACTTTCAGGCTAAAATGATGGCAAAAAGAGCTGCTCAATTAGATGCTCAAAGGCAGCTTGCAGAAACAACAAAAGGCTTACAACTCAGTGCAGGCACAAGCGTTGAAGATTATGAAGTTACCAGTGATGTGATTGCAACGAGAGTTAAAAGTTTAATTCGAGGGGCTTTTATTATTGACCAAAATGTTAAACCTGAAGATGGAAGTTTTGTAGCGGAAGTCACATTAGGTCTATGTTTAACAAATGAATCTGAAATTTGTAAATCTCGTGATTCTATAAAATTATTAAGCGACAGTTTAAATGATCAATAAAATCACTTTCATCCTACTATCACTGTTTTTTATGAGAGGCTTTACTTATGCTAGCGATCCGCCAGATTTAAATTTTGATGAAATAGATCAACTGCTTGATAATCAGTTTGAAGAAAAAAATAATCAAATTGATGCTATATATGAAGCATACTCAAAAGCAATTGATGATGCATTTAAAGGTGCAAGTAAAAAAATATCCGTTCATTGGCCCAAAGATATTCGTTTGCCAAGTAAAAGTATTTGGGTTGGATATGCACAAGATTTAAAAACGCGATCCTTTGTTAATTATAAAAAAGGTGAAGTTATTATAGAAACAAAAATTAAAGATAATAATATTAAAAATGCAAATAAAAACATTCATCAAATGGCCCGCTCTTTAAGCTCAAATAATAATTCAGATATTGTTAAATTAGATGTATTTTCAAAAGAACTAAAAAATAATTTAGCAAAAACAGATATTAATTTGAAAGAGCCAAAACCAGACAAATATAATACTTTAAAACTTCTTATACCTGAAAATACAAAAATTAAAGACAGTAAGATCGCAAGTTTTACCAAAGTAATGCAAAAGGTGACTAAGACGCCTGAAATAGGCAAAACTGATACAAAAACAGCGCAAAAAAAAAGAGACAATCTTCCAAAAAAGCAGACGAAAAATGCCATAACCCAAGAGACCGTGCTTAATACAACACAAAATATTAAAAGTGGCGTAAAACTAGAATTAATAAAAAAAGGACAAGACGCCATTTTAAGGATGTCTATAAAATTTGTTAATAACTATCAAAAAATACTGATGGAAGAAAATTTTGATGACGTCAAACGTTTTTCAACAAAATACAATGTCCCTGTATCAATTATATTGGCAATAATTGAAACCGAATC
Organism: Pseudoalteromonas denitrificans DSM 6059; assembly: GCF_900112265.1. Taxonomy (GTDB): domain Bacteria; phylum Pseudomonadota; class Gammaproteobacteria; order Enterobacterales; family Alteromonadaceae; genus Pseudoalteromonas; species Pseudoalteromonas denitrificans. The sequence continues at coordinate 105,276 of NZ_FOLO01000003.1, forward strand.
TAGCTTTAATCCTAGAGCGGTCTCAGCGGTACCAGCATTTGGTCTTATGCAATTAGTACCTAAAACCGCAGGTGTTGATGCACACAATTACGTTCATGGTGAAAAAAGAATTGTTTCTCCAGATTTTTTGTTTGATGAAACAAATAATCTACAGCTTGGTACGGCTTATTTTAAGTTATTACAAAGTCGCTATTTAAGAAAAATTAAAGACCCACAGTCTCGATTTTATTGTGCTGTCGCAAGTTACAACACAGGAATAGGAAACCTTGCAAAAACCTTTATTAAAGATAAAAACCTGTCAAAGGCTGCACTTAAAATAAATAATATGACACCGGAACAAGTATATCAGTATCTTATTGTTAATTTACCTGCACAAGAAACAAAAAACTATTTAAAAAAAATAGTTTCAAGAAAAGCAAAATATGAGCATTTTGATAGTTAATCCGATACGGAGTGAGACATGAAATTTTCAATTTTCATTATGATTTTTATTCTTTGTTTAAGTTTTAAAGTGTATGCAGAAGATGTTATTCAGGGAAGTGATACTGGCGGTATAAATTGGACCAAAGGAACGGTATTCGCCAGCGGTTATGGTGTTGCTGGAGATAAAGTGCCAAGTAGAAAAAAAAGACTACTTGCCCGCAGAGCTGCACAAGTTGATGCTTATCGTAACTTAGCTGAAATATTATCGGGTGTTCGGGTAAGCTCCGAAACAACAATTAAAGATTTAGAAGCTCATTCTGACATTATTAAAACTAAATTAAATGCTGTGATTAAAGGTGCTTTGATCACAAAAGACATTTATCAGAACGAAGTTGCACAAATTGTCATTGAAGTAAAAATGGATGGGACTTTAATCGAAACAATTTCAAATAAGAAAAATCAACCTGGAAAAACATCTTATATAAATAATATTTCTTTTTTTATATCTCATTTATTGAGTCCTTCAAATTGGCATACTTTAAACAAAGCTTATGCGAGTGATTTGCCTAATAGTGATAATAGTCTTGATATATCCACTTTTTTAAGAAAATTACAAGAAAAAATTAAAAATGAACCTAAAGAAAGTGCCATCGAATATATAAAAACTAAACTCGACTCTTTTGAAAGTAAACAATCGTATTCTGGGTTATTAGTCGATGCTAAAAATATTTCAGAATTTGAACTGGCCACTATCCCTAAGTTAAGAACAAAAGATGGCAAAGTTATCTACCCAACCACTGAGATGCTAAATAGCGAAGCATTTAAAAAACGCCCCGTATCATATGATTTTAATGTTACTAATGCAGTTGAAAACAAACGCGTTGCCTACTCCCCTTATATAGTAAAAGCAATTGGAACATATAAATCTCGAAACTCAGATCTTGTGGTATCTGATGATGTTGCTTTATTTATTAAATCAAATGCTTATATATCTAAAACCTTAGATAAAGCAAGTGTAATGATAGTTGTTGCTCAATGAAAAAATTACTCGGATTTATTTTTTTAGCGATTAGTTTCAATGCACAATGTTTTGATTCTGTAAAAGTAGCCATCGTTAAAGCTCAAATTAATGTTGAGGCTGGTGAATTTGACAAAGCAAAGGATTACTTAGCAAAAGCGACTCTAGAATATCCAAATAATGATGTTTTATTTGCTTTATATGGCCAAGCATTATACGAAAGTAAACAATTTAAAGAAGCCGAATTAAAATTTAGATATGCACTTCAGATAAACCCCCTAAATAGTGTTGCTAAAAGTTATATTGAAGTTATACGGGAGACAAATACAGCGACGATTAGTGAAAAAGCGAAACAGTTTGAAGATATTTCTTTTGATAAAATTGGTGATTTAATCGCCATGGCATTTGCTTTTTTACTGGCTTCTATCATGAATACTTACCTAATACGTTTTAGTGAATGGCGCTTCGAAAAAAAATCAAAATCATTATTTTTGAAAGGCGATTATGATGATTTTGCCGATTTATTGGAACTGCAAATTGGCAGTAACTCTCTAAAACCTCTACGCCATAGTTTAAGTTTTATGTTACTGCACAAATCTTCTGAAGAAGCGCTCAATATTCTTGAGTTATATGTTAATACAGATGAAAACTTTCAAGTTTTAAAACGGATGATAAAACAAGATGTTAAAAAAAGTAATTTGTCTTAGCATAATATTTATATGCATTGCATGCACTACGCATTCAGATAAAGACATTGAGTCTGACCAGCAAAGTCTTCTTAATGATGCATTACTGCATCACAATGCAGTAATGATAAAAAAATTAAATAGGATTTTTATTGTAAATAAAAATTGGCAACAGTCTTTTAGGGCATACCAATATTTATGTGTATATTCAGATTTACCTCAAAATTGCGATTTAATGTGGGCAACAGCAACTAAAACACACAATAATTCCATTTTATTTAATGCTGCCGCGACTCACTTCAATATAAAACAAACGCCCTATTGGTTAAATAAACTAGAATTTTATGCTTCAACAGATACACAGATTTTGATTATTAAAGTATTAAAAAGTGAATTGTTGAGCGATATTGAAATTGATCAGTTGACTTTTTCAAAAGTACATCATGCACAAGCTTTATATCTAAAAGGCAAATTCAATTCAGATATAGGTGCATTGAATAATGCAGGTTCAGAGTTTATCACATTAAAAAAATGGGAGTCTGTCGGTGACTCATTTGCATTAGCGAGTAAAGTTGCATTGCATTATCAAAAACGATTACTGGCAGAACAATATTATTCAGACGCCCTCATCTATTACGACTTGTTAGCACATAAAAATAAACTCAATGTCATGATTAACTGGGGAGTCAAAAATGGGCTTACTCGGTAAAATTGGACATATATTTCTATCACATGTGTATATGTTGTTAGATTTATTTGGTCTGCTTTCTAAATCCATTATTACGTCTATATCTTTATTTTCAATAAATAAATTTATTATTTTTTGGCAGTTGTTTATTCGCCAGTTATATAATACAGGATTAAAAGCAACTTATATAAATACGATTATTGCAGTGCTTATTGGTATTTTAATGATGTCTTTAACTTTTTCAATTTTAGGAGAAAACATACGTTTTATTGATTATTATGCCAAATTATTTGTGCTTGTCATTATTCGAGAAATTGGGCCTTTGATATCTGGTGTAATTCTTATTGCACGCTCTGCTAATGCTGTCACAGCAGAAATGGGATATTTGAAGCAACATGAACAATTACAAGTATTAAAAGCGCTTAGAATTTCACCTGTATACCTTTTGTTACTACCCGTTTTTTATGCTTTTCCTTTATCTTTATTACTTATGTTTTTTTATTTTGATCTCGTTTGTATTTTCTCCTCTTGGGTCTTGATGTCGTTATTACATACAGAAATTATTTCATTAAATAACTTTTTAAGTATTATCATGCAGCAAATCTCTCTTAATGAAGTCATTATCAGTGCATCAAAAGCATTAATTGGCGGGCTTTTCATTGGTTTAACCTGTATTTATTATGGCGCTTCTGTTGAACCTAAATTTGCAAGTATTTCAAAGTCAATTTCAAGCTCAACAACCAGCCAATTAATACTTTTATTTCTGATTAATATTTTATTATCTGTGATTGCATATAGATGAGTTATTTACTTGAACTTAAGGAAGTCAGTTTAGCTTATGATGATAATTTCATTTTTAAAAACCTTGATTTAACATTAAATGAAAATGAAATTATAACAATTAAAACGGGAGTATTGGATGGTGGTTCTAGTTTATTACAAATTTGTAATAGTAGTTTAAATGTCCAATCAGGAAATATATTTTATAAAGGAGTAAACACAAAAAAACTATCTGACTCGCAACTTTTTAAAACGGTTGGGATGCAACTTGAAAGTGAAGGACTATTATCTATGTATACAGTACTTGAAAATTGTAAGTTGCCTATTAGTTTTCACTCTAAACTTAATAATACGGAAATTGAAAAAAATATTTTTTATATCTCTGCTAAATTTGAGTTTGATTATCTTTTAAATAAATATCCTTATCAGTTAAATGATGTACAGCTAAGGCTTGCAAACCTGTTGAGATTGTTATCATCAAACCCAAAAATTTTTCTTTTGGATGAAATTCAATCGGGAATGTCAGATAAGTTAAGGGCTGGATTATTAGATAAGCTTATAAAACATTTAAAGGAACAAGAAATAAGTTTAATTATGACAATTACTGCTGGAGATATGGATTATTTTGCAGATCAAAAACTTGAAATCAACAATTTACAGTTAAACAGGCATAAATAGTGAGCTTTTCTTTACCGCAATCTTTTAAAAGTAGTCCCCAAGAAAAGTTAGTTGGGCTTTTTATTATCTTTGCATTATCAGCATTTATTTATTTGGGCACACTTAAAGGTGGACTCTCTAACAAAACTTCAAATATTGAATTTATAACAAATGTTAGCCAAAGCTTTGGGATCACTTTGGGGGCGCCAGTAAAACTTGCAGGTGTGAATATTGGTAAAGTATCAAAAATTGAATTACTTACATCTGGGAGAGTCACAATATCAATCAATTTACCTACAAAATATCAGTCACTTTATAAGACTGATAGTTCCTTAAAAATAGACTCCCAACTGGGTTTTGATACTATGCTTATTGGCCAAGGGATGATTTTCTCTCCTGGTACAGGGGAGAGTTTATTAAAAAATGGGGATTTTTTAAAAACGCATGAACCACAATCTTTAGCCGACTTAACAAAAGGCTTCAACATCATTGAATCGTCAAAAAAAATTACTCACATTATAGAAAGTTTAGACAAGCTCACCACATATGTTGCTTCAAAAGATAAAGATATTGACGCTATATTTGACAATTTAATGACGCTTACAAGTTCACTTATCAATACCAATAATCAAATTTCATCAAGTATTCATAATTTAAATTCAAGTCTTAGTTCGTTTGATAATAAATTAAACCCTATATTAACTTTAGTGGAAAACAGACTTATAGATTCAGAGCAAACAATTAACGCCAGTACAAATTTACTTAATGAACTTACTTTATTATCAAAACAAACTAAACCGAGTATAAATAAAGTACCAAAAACGCTAGAGCAACTCAACAATGCACTACTTGAAGTAGAGCTTTTAACCAAACAATTACGTGGTTTGTGGATTTTGGGTGCAAATCCAGTAACTCAAACTAAAAATACAGACGAAATAGCAATTCCATACTATAACAATAAAGAGTCCTTAAAAGACTTATTAAACAAACCCATAAAAGGAGACGTTGGTGAACAAATTAAAAATTAATATTTTATTATCGTTCATTATATTTTTGATGATCTCTGGTTGCTCTGTCAGTAGAAAAGGCACTATTGCGATAACAAAGCCTATACGCACAATTGAAGATATCACGTCGGGTAAGGATGACTCCCTCAATATCGAAGAAATACCAAAGGTTATTGCGATTTCACAGTTAGGAAATAATACATCTGAAAAAGATGCACCTAAGGTTTTACGCGCAATATTGCAAAGCCACTTATCTAATAAAAATTTTCAATTGATCCATTCTAAAGAAGTCGATTTAAAAAACCTGGATAATACGCTAACGCCAATGCAATTAGCACAAGCTTTAGGGGCTGACGCTGTTTTATCAGGAAAAGTCACTGACTATGAAAGTTTTTATGCAGGTATTTATGCCCATATAAAATTAGGCGTAAGTTTAGAGCTTATCTCAAAAGATGGCGACCGTTTATGGCATATAGATAAAACCATTACATCTCGCGCAGGAGGGGTATCAACAAGTCCGTGGGGATTGTTACTCAATGCCGCATTAGCTGCATTACATTTAGAAGATAAAAACTTATTTGCTGCTGCTGATGAACTTGGAAGAGAAATATCCAAGTCAATTCCCGAGCCCCAAGGCTATAACGGTGCGCAACTTCCAAAAATAGATATGGTATTACACGATGGTGCAAATACTTGGTTTAAATATGGTGATGCTATTACATTAGGGATAAAAGGAGATCCCGGACTAAGAGCAATTGTAGAAATTGAGAATTTAGGCAGTTTTGATTTAGTAGAAATAGAACCAGGTATTTATACATCAAAAATTAATGTCGATAAAAGGTGGCAAGGTATAGATCAAGTTGTTACAGGAAAGTTAGTTGATTCAAAAGGACAAATAGCACATAAAATTAGTCCTTTAGGTTTACTTAAGTTTGATAATGAAAAACCTAGTAATGTTGCCAACTTCACAGTTGAATTTGCAACTACAAATGCAATTAAACTGTCTTGGCTTAAAAGTAACGAAAATTTTATGAACTATGAACTTAATTACAAAACAGATACCGGTGAAAATAAAACAACCCTGATAAATAATGCAACTGAGGTAATACTAAAAGGTCCATTTAAAGAGTTTGAACAGCTAAATTTGTCTATTCAGGCTGTAGACATGGCTAAAAATAAAAGTTTTCAAAGTCAAATTCAAACCAATGTATACCCTTTAAAGTTTCGAAAAGTTATCGAGTTAGATAGCCATTTAACAGGGAGCTACGCAGATATATCTGCTTTAACAAAAAATAACAGTCCTTATATTATTAGTGAACATACCCGCTTCTTAGCTTCATCAACTTTACTTATAGAGCCAGGTGTTAAAGTTAAATTTAAAAAAACAGGTAAGTTAGAGATTAATGGTAATGCATATTTTTGGGGGAACAGTTCAAAAAACAAAACTTATACAATTGAATTTTCAAATGAATCAGATAAATCCCCTGCAAAAAATTATCTTGTTTTAAATAGTAAAGGTACAGTTGAAATTTCAGGGCTCACACTTTTTAATCCGGGTATTGGAATTGACATTAAAACGGGTACTCCACAGCTAGATAATGTTCTTTCTAATAATGCTAAGTATTCCGCACTTAATATTACAGGAAATGCGAATGTTGTAATTAAAAATTGTGAGCTTATAGGAAGTTCTACTAGCGCAATTGTTTTATCTGGCAGGTCTCGTTTACAAATTTCAAACTGTGAACTATCTAAAAATAAACCTTTCCATATTCAAAATTCATCAAATTACCCTGTAATAGCAAAAGATGTCATTTTCGATAAATCAGCATCAAGAGATGTTCTTGGAAAAATAGAGGTGAACAAATGAAAAAAACACTATTAGTTACTCTATTGCTTTTTGTTACACATAACTTATTTGCTCAAGAGAGTCACTTCAGAGAATATGTTGGTGCCAGTGGTACGATCGATTGGACAAAAGCAAGCGTTGAAGCCATAGGTTATGGTATCTCACCTGCAGGTAAAAATCCTAAGGTCATGCCACTGCTTGCATGTAGAGCAGCAATTGTTGATGCCCAAAGAAATTTACTTGAATCATTTCAAGGCGTCAGGGTGACTTCAACAACTTTGGTCAGTAATTATGCTTTAACAAGTGATATAGTAAAATCAAGCGTTGAGGGAACGGTTCAAGGTGCAATTATAAAATCTAGAATCAATAGAGCCGATGGTTCTTGTAAGGTAGTTTTACAAGCGCCACTGAAAGGAAAAGTATCAAAATCAATTTATAAAAATTTAAATCAAAAAAATTTATCAACTTTCAACTTTAAAAGTATTTTTTCACATATTATTGGCACTGCATATGCGTCCGATATTGCAGCATCTAGTCTTGAAGATAAGTTAACCATTTTAACAAAGCGTGTTTCAGAGATAGAAACTATACTTGATATGAAACTAGCAAAAGAAGTCATAAGCACTGATAATGCCATAACGGGCATTGTCATTGATGTTCGAGGAAGCCAGTTTATACCATCATTAGACCCTAAAATTAGAAAAAACACGGGGGATATTTTATACCCCGATGAAAAGAGTACAATGGAAATTATTGATAGCGGTCAACTTGTGTCTTTGTTTGCAACAGATGTTTTATTTGCAATGGAACACCCAATTGTTGGAGATACTCCATTATTAATTAAAGCAAACAAAACATGGAAAAATAATAATACTGAAATTACGATAAATGAAAAAGATGCAAAAAAACTTTTATATTTATCGCAAAATAATACATTAAAAAATACGGGCGTGATAATTGTTCTTGACTAGTTTATATCCAGACCTCATATCATTTTTAGGAAATTTAAGTATAAATTCAGTTGCAATTACCCGATTCTATTTGTAATACAGATTGTGTTACTTTAAATTTTTCTTCTAACAGTTTTTCAACCTGATATCGGCAAATTTCATCATGTTTTTCTAATGTACAGCTATGTTTTAACACTATGTGTACACCGATCACGATTTGTCCATTTTCATGTTTAACCGTTAAATTATGCAAATTATTTATATGCTCAATTGTTAATATTGATTTTTCAATTTTTCTAACAGAGGGTAAACCTGTTCCATTTATAAATAACCCGTAGATACATTTGTGAACTAGCTTCAAACCTGTAAATAAAACAAAAATTGAAATTAGCATACTTGATAAAGAATCAACTACAATCCACCCTGTATAATGAATTATAATACTTGTAAAAAAAGTAATAACAGTTGAAAGCAAATCAAAAAAAGTATGTAGAAAAACAGCATATACGTTTACACTATCTTTGCGCCCTTTATATAAAACAAATGCTGATGCAGTATGAAATAAAAAACCAATTGCAGCAATTGACGTCATCAAAAAGGTATTTATTTCTAACTCATTACTATGTTCATGTGCTAATAAACGCTCACTTCCTTGATATAAAATCCAGCAGCTAATCACTAAATATAAAATACCATTAATTAAACCACCCGTTAATTCAGTTTTACGATAGCCATCACTAAAAGTCTTGGCAACTTTAATGGCAATAGCAGATGCTATGAGTGCGATAAATAAAGAACTATTATGAACAAACAGATGCCCAGCATCAGCATATACAGCTAAAGAGTTTGCATATGAAGCACCTATAATTTGAATTACCATAAAACTGCATGTAATGCTCAAAGCAATTAATAAACGTCTTTGTGAAGACTTATGGGTTGTGATATCTGTCATTAAATAATTTTATTATGTTATATAGTCTCAATTGTATCCTTGCAAGCAGTTAAAAGCACTTTAATTTTTAAATATTCGAGATAAAGCTTTCCAAAACTTCTTTTTATTTAGTTGGCATGATATGTTTTACATATTGTATACAAAAAGAGTTTAAAAATGACTATAGGTGTAGGTGGATCTTCCTGTGAAGTTGAGTTAAAAAAATTAAAAGATATGACCAAAAATGTAATTGGTATTAATAAAAATGAGTTTCACTCTCGCATAAAGCAAGCACAAAAACTCATGTTGGAACAAAATATGAGTGCTATATATTTAGACTCTGGAACTAATTTATACTATTTCACTGGCTTAAAATGGTATAAAAGTGAACGTTTAGTTGGCGCTATTTTACCTGCGCAAGGGGAGATTGAATTTATAGCGCCTCACTTCGAAAAAGGGTCATTAAAAGATCATATGGTGATCCAAGGTCATATAAATGGTTGGCATGAACATGAGTGCCCATATAAGTTATTTTCTAAAATATTAAATAAAATGGGCTTAACTTCTGGTCAAGTTGGAATTGATGAATCAGCTGCATTTTTCATTTTTGATGGTTTTAGAAAAGCGGCACCTGAATTTAAATATATCAATGCGTCAACTGTAACAGCGCAATGCCGTCAAATAAAATCTAAGGCTGAAATTGCCTTATTGCAACAGGCAAAAGATATGACGCTTGAAGTGCATAAATCTGCGGCTCGCATTCTATACCCAGGGATCAGCACAACTGAAGTTACAGATTTTATCAATGAAGCGCATAAAAGCGTAGGCGCCACTTCTGGTTCATCGTTTTGTATCGTACTGTTTGGTTTAGCAACTTCATTTCCTCATGGTGTTAAAGACCCACAAGTATTAAAAGAAAATGATTGGGTACTCATAGATACAGGTTGTTTATTACACGGATATAATTCTGATATAACACGAACTTATGCATATGGAGAAGCAACAGATAAACAAAGAGCTGCCTGGCAAGTAGAGAAAGATGCGCAATTGAATGCTTTTGAGGCTGCCAAATTGGGTGCTACATGTGGAGAGGTAGATAGTGCAGCGCGAAAAATCATAGAAGCAAATGATTATGGCCCTGACTATGAACTTCCTGGTTTGCCTCATAGAACAGGACATGGTTGTGGATTAGATATTCATGAATGGCCATACTTAGTAAAAGGAACACACACTAAACTTGCAACAGGAATGGTATTTAGCAATGAACCTATGTTGGTGCTTCCTAATGAGTTTGGAGTTCGCTTAGAAGATCATTTTTACATGGACTCTAAAGGCCCAGTTTGGTTTACGCGACCTTCGCACTCTCTAGATGATCCTTTTGGATTAGAGGCTTAATAGATACTTTAAAAGCACTATTATTTATAGTGCTTTTTCTTTATAAATAGAATCTTAATTAAATTTTAAACATATAATTTTTATCGTCTATACTTAACGTAAATAATTAGACTTTGAAATAATTAATAAATCAAAGTACTGAAATAAAAAAGATAAAGCGTACATATAATCGCTAGCAAATAGAAATACTCTGTCAGGGAACTTACTCAAATAGATTTCGTCCGTCATTGGTGTGATTCTGGAGATTAGTTATGACAAAACCTGAGCAAATGCATACTTTTTTGTTATTTTTAGTGATAACTTTATTTTGCACTATTTCATATAAAGTACAGGCCACAAAAAACCCCTTTAAATCTTCTGAAAATATAGAACAAACTCAAACATTAAAACAACAAATTAAAGCATATGAAAATGCAATTGAAACGATAGAGTCACAAGATGGTGTTTATAGCGATAAATTAGCACAGCAACTTGCAAATTTGGCTGATATTTATCAACGTCAAAACAAACATGACTTAGCAATAGATACTTTCAATCGTTCACTTCACCTCAATAGAATTAATGATGGCTTATATTCTAAAGCACAAATACCCCTACTAAAAAAAATAATAGCGAGTTTAAAAATACAGAAAAAATGGAAAATAATCGATCAAAGGTATAATTATTTATACTGGCTACATAATCGTAATTTTTCTGAAAATGATGAAACCATGGTTGAAGTACTACTTGAAATTGCAGGCTGGAACCTGACTTCTTATGCAAGACGATATTCAAAAAAACCTATTGAAAACTTATATAACTCACATATTTTATACACTAAGGCTTTAAAGATAAGTGAAGAACAATATGGCCAGTTTAATGAACGTAATATACCTATATTAAATAATATAATGATAGCCAACTATTTTTTTGCAACTGCAGATATTATGACATCTGACTTAATAGAACCAAATGAATATGCGGCAACAACTAATTTTCAAAACTTAGTGGCGACCCTCAAACGCAAAAGCTTCTCTTCAGGCAAAGAAAATATTCAAAATGAAATACAAATACTCGAAAATCAGGATGAAATAAATCATTTTCAGATCTCAAATGTCAGATTAAAACTTGCAGACTGGCATTTATTATTTGAGAAGCGTCAAACAGCAATGCGTTTATATAATGATGCCTACCTGTATGCATCAATAAATGATAGCCAAAATATTAACGATTTATTTAATAAACCAATCGCCCTTCCTAACTTACCTAATTTAAAAACTAATACTCGAGAAGGCATAACACATGAAGCCCTAGCGTCTAATACTAAGTTTATTCATGCATCTTTTGATGTCACGAGATATGGACGCGCTAAAAACATACAAGTAATAAATTCTAATATGAAAGAAAGTACAAGATTGAGATCTTTAGCCTTAAGATCATTGAGATTCACAAAATTCAGACCTAAGCTAGTAGGCGGTTTACCAATCAAAACTGAAAAAATGAATCTACATATTTTTCCAGAATAATTATAACGATTAAACTGTCGTATACATGAAACAACCGGAGCAATAAAATGACTTTAATGTCCAAGTACATAATGATGATTTTTGTATTAATGATCTTTACTGGTTGTAAGTCAACAGAACAAAAATCTTCTCCAAGTACCCCATCAAAACCAAGCATGCCATCAAAACCAAGCATGCCATCAAAACCGAGTAATCCATCAGCTTCAAGTAGTCAGTCTCAACCTAAAAATAAAACTGAGCCATCATCACAACAATCAGCGCAACAATCAGCGCAACAATCAGCTCAACAATCAGCTCAACAATCAGCTCAACAATCAGCTCAACAATCAGCTCAACAATCAGCTCAACAATCAGCGCAACAATCAGCGCAACAATCAGCTCAACAATCATCACAACAATCAGCACAACAATCAGCGCAACAATCAGCGCAACAATCAGAAAGTGACTTTGGTGATGAGTCAAGTCAAGTATCTCAAAAAGAAATTGACTTCTCACAAGAAGAAACAACTTCAAGCTCAGAATCAACTTCAAGATCAGAATCAACTTCAAGCTCAGAATCAACTTCAAGCTCAGAATCAAGTTCGGGCTCAGAATCAACTTCGAGCTCAGAGTCAAGTTCGAGCTCAGAATCAAGTTCAAGCTCAGAATCAAGTTCGAGCTCAGAGTCAGAGTTAGAATCAAGCCCAAATTCTGGCGCATTAACCAGAGGAGAAAACATTGCAAAACTAGATGAAAAGCTTAATGATTCTATGAGTGAATATGATGGCATGATATTAAGTGAAAGAGCATATATTCAAAATAAAGGCAACGAAGAAGGAAGTGAAGAAGCCGTGGAAGATGCAAATAATGGCTCCCTTTACGATGATGTACTCAATGGTGAAGTACAAAGTGATAAAGCCACAATAGCAAGTATGCCCTCATCATCTGGTCAAGGGAATATGCCCATACCTAATACTCAAAAAGGTGGCGATTTTAAACATACGGAACAACAAATTTATACACCTCCAGCAGATATACCCAGTGGCCAAGATGATGATGTAGTTGCACGTCAAATCAGGGAAGCAGCATTAAAAGAAGCTGACCCTAATATTAGAGAAAAGCTCTGGCAAGAATACCGTAAATATAAAAATCAAATTAAGGAGTAAAAAATGAATAACATAATGCTTGCTCTTAAGGTTAAACTGAATTTAATTACATCCTTAATATTAATGATATTTTTAATTGGTTGTGCAACAACAGAAGTTAAAACAACAAAAGTCACCCCCGTGATTCTAGAAACAGCTGAAATACCTGAATCTAGTTTATTAGATATAGGCATTCAAGTATTTGACCCAGGTTTGGATAAACTCGAACAACTTGATGATGACGCAATATATTTTCCAGAAATTAGAATTGCTGAAGCAAGCTATTTCCCATATTTACTTATGGAAACATTACAAACTAGCTCTGCTTGGGGAGCTGTAAGGGTTATACCGCAACAACATGATTCGGTAGATGTATTAGTTAAAGGGGAAATAATCCAATCAGATGGCGAGTTACTTACTTTAAAAGTCACAGCAAGTGATGCAACAGGACAACATTGGTTTACTAAAGATTACACACAAAAAGCCAGTCGTTATTCATATGATTCTAAAATGCAATTACTAAAGGAACCGTTTCAAAATATTTATAATCAAATAACCAATGATCTCTATTTTTATCAAAAAAAATTATCAAAAGAAAAATCAGTTAAAATAAGACAAATATCTGAATTGAAATTTGCACAATCATTTTCTCCTAATATGTTTTCAGAACACTTAAAACAAGATAAATCAGGAATTATAACGGTTAATCGCTTACCTGCTGAAGGTGACCCTATGATGGATAGGATCAAACAAATTAGAGAAAGAGATTATTTGTTTGTTGATACATTACAGGAATATTATGGACATTATGTAAAGGGAATGAAAGCGCCCTATCAAACTTGGCGTAGTGAAAGCTATCAAGAAGTGATAGCGATGAGAACAATGCAAAGAAAAGCGACAAATCAAAAGTTAATTGGTGCAGCATCAATTATCGCAGGCATTTTTGCTGCAGGTAATTCCAGCGGTGCAACTCGCGCAGCTGGTGCTATCGCCGTTGCAGGCGGAAGTTATATAATTAAAGATGGTTTTGATCGAGATGCCGAGTCACAAATTCATATTGAAGCATTGCAAGAGCTAGGCGACTCATTAGAAGCTAATTTAGAAACACATGTGATAGAGTTAGAAGATCGAACTGTTACTTTAACGGGCACTGTTGATAATCAGTATCAACAGTGGAGAGAAATTCTTAAAGGCATATATAAAATAAATGTAGCTGAATAAAACACTCTGGCCTGATATTTACAAAATAGAAGATTTTATTTTTACAATATCTTGGTGATCAAATAATTAGATCTATTTTTGATTACCCAGATAAAAATAATGCAAGAGCTTAATTTATCAACTATAAATTAAATATACATAAGGAAAAATATTTAAATATAAATCGATAAGGGGGTTTGATGGCTCATAATGAAATTCAAAATAAAGACAATGCTCCTTCGAAGTCTAATGTTTTAAATTCAGATGTTGTTACAAAAAATACTCAAATAGCCTCTTCTTCTAATCATCATTTTACAATTAATAAATTTTATATTGTTTCTTTTATTGTTTTAGGTTTTATTTTATTTTTTGTCATTTTTTATTTACCACAATCAGTAGTACAACCTAAATTAGAGTCTGACAGTAAAGTCTTTATGGCTAAAGAAATGCGCAAACCCATAGATGAATCTCCATGGCATCAAGCTCAATTAGCAAAACATAGAAAAACGTCTCAACAAATTCTAGCTAATGTACTAGAAAAGCAAAGTCACCTTGAAAATTTACATATTGAGTTATGGGCAAAAAATGAGTTTAAATCTGCATTGGAAATTGCCCAAAAAGGTGATTTGTCATACAGAAGCCAAGAGTTTGATACTGCAATTTCTCTATATACTGAGACTCTTCAAGCACTCATAACGATAGAAAACAAAATCCCTGAAATGTATAAAAAATATCTAGCGATTGGAAACAATGCACTTGATAACAGTAATTCAAGTATTGCGATAGACAATTTAAAAATCGCTATGTATATATTACCAGATAAAATTGAAGCTCAAGAACAATATGACCGGGCACTTGTACTAGATAAAGTTCTCTCTTTTGCTAAAAATGGTAAGGCATTAATGCATGACCAAAAGTTCGAAGCGGCTAAAGATATGTTTACGCAAGCATTATCGCTTGATAAACAGTCACCCATTAATAAGGAATTGTTATCAGAAGTTAATACAAAGATAAAAAATAGAAACTACTCTAAAGCGATGTCTCAGGGGTACATTAATTTAAATAACAAAAAGTATGACCTTGCTGTAAAGTACTTTACCTCAGCAAAAAAAATAAATTCTGAATCAGGTGATCCTCAAAACGCAATAAATCAGGCAAAAAATGAAAAAACGCAATCCAAAATATTAGTTTATTTAAGTCAAGCAAAAAACTTAGAGCTTCAGCAAGCATGGCACACAGCTAATCAAAAATATCAAAATGCATTATCACTTGACCCTTCACTTATTGATGCACGTATTGGGAAAATGCGCACAGCAGCAAAAAACAAACTAAAATTAGAAATGCAAGCAATCATCGAAAACCCAATGCGGTTATCAAACAATAATGTTTACCTTGAAGCAAAATCAACTTATATAAAAGCAACTAAAATAAAAAGCCCTGGTTCCCACCTAAAAAAGCAAATTTCATTAGTTAAATTAGCTTTAAAACAAAGTACTTCAGACATTAAAATACAAATTATGTCAGATGATTTAACAACAATTACCATTTATCAAATTGGTAATATTGGTCACTTTACAAATAAGCAGCTCACATTAAAACCTGGTGAATATACAATAATAGGTTCAAGAAATGGTTATAGAGATGTAAGAAAAATTTTAACGATAAAACCTGGTAGTCAAAATAATGTAATTTCGCTCAAATGTAATGAAAAAATAACCAATGGGTGATAATGTGAATAACGATAAGCAAGCTCATACCTTAACTAAAAAAAGTGTTATTCAACCAGCTACCTTTACACCTTCAAGTGAAACGGTTGATAGCACGAAATATCGTTTTAAACGCAAATATTTTGCATCCTTACTTTTTCTCATGATAAGTTTGATAGCATTAACTTATCTATTTATTGCAAAATCAGTTGTATTTGAAACAATTCCAGAAACAAAAAACTTAGAAGTATCTGGGGGTCTTCATCTGAAATTATCAGATCATTATCTAATGATCCCTGGTGACTATGAGCTTAACAGCACATTCCCTGGGCACTACCCTTTAAAGCAAAACTTCACTGTTAAAGAAAACCAAAATCAAACATTTAGTTACTCATTTAAGAAATTACCTGGAAAACTGCAACTTAGCATAAATCCTAAAATAAAAGTAACTGCTAGCATTGATAACTCTCAAGTTTTGATAAAAAAAGGACTTATTTCTAATATCGAAGCAGGTAACCATACGATTATTATTTCTGCAGATAAATATTTTGATTATGAAGAAAAAGTCAATATAAAAGGCATGGAAACAACACAAGAATTAGCGATTAACTTATCTCCAGCGTGGGCAAAAATCGCATTAAATACGATACCTTCACAAGTCAGTGTATATGAAGGAGAAAAATTAATAGGAGTCACCCCTTTATCAGTTGATCTACTTGAAGGTACACATCAATTAACGTTAAAGAAAATAGGTTATAAAGATAGTAGTAAAGAAATTAATGTAAGAGCTCAAAAAGATAAAAGTATTCCATTAATTAGTCTGACTAAGCTTGCAGGAAAAATACATTTAACATCACATCCTACAGGGGCTAGTGTGACATATGGTGATAATTATTTAGGTAAAACACCATTAAAAGTAAATGTTATTCCAGATAAAAAACAATCATTATTAGTTTTTAAAGATGGTTATTCCCAATTTATACAAATATTATTAATAAAGTCAAATAATACATTTACAAAAAAAATAACGCTTGCTCCGATACTTGGCAAAGTTAATTTTAAAGTATCTCCATCAGATGCACTTATATATATTGATGACAGACTTATGGGCAGAGCAAATCAAACCATTACCCTTGGAGTTAAACAACAAAAAATTACAATCAAAAAAGAAGGGTATGTTAGCTATCAAAATAGTATCTTACCTCACCCTACACTAGCGCAAACGTTTAAAATTAATTTAAGAACGGTTGAGCAAGCAAAATGGGATAATATTAGCCCCGTAATATCAGACCCTTCAGGTGGTAAATTAAAGTTATTTAAACCTAAAAAGACATTTTATGCGGGCGCTTCTAGAAGAGAGCAAGGGCGCAGATCAAATGAAGTCAAAAGAACATTAAATTTATCACGTCCATTTTATTTAGGTTTTACAGAAGTAACCAATAAGCAATTCAAAAAGTTTAAAGCTGAACATTCTTCAGGCCATGTAAAAGGTAAAAGCCTTAATGGCAATTACCAACCTGTTGTGAATATTCCTTGGATCCAAGCTGCACAGTTTTGTAATTGGTTATCAAATAAAGAAAATCTTAAAACTGTTTACAAAATTGAAAATAGTATACTCGTTTCATTCGACTCCCAAGCTAATGGTTATAGACTGCCTACTGAAGCCGAGTGGATTTGGGCAACCCGTTTTATTGATGATCAAATGTTAAAATATTCATGGGGTGATGCGCTTCCACCAATAAAAGGCTCTGGCAATTTTGCGGATGTGTCTGGCGCTGTAATTTTAGGTAATGTTCAACCTAAATATAATGATAAATTTCCAGTTTCAGCTCCAGTTGCATCATTTACTAAAAATGAGAAAGGCATTTTTGATTTATCTGGTAATGTCGCCGAATGGAGTCATGATTTATATGAAATCCAAACAGGTTTGTCCACGAAAACCGAATTTGATCCTATGGGACCATTATCTGGTGATTACCATGTGATAAGAGGTTCCAGTTGGGCGCATGGAACAAGAACAGAGTTAAGGCTTTCATTTAGAGATTATGGCAATGAAAAAAGGCAAGACTTAGGCTTTAGGATTGCTAAATACGCAAATTAATTTCACATTTGGAGTTCTTTTATGAATTTAAAGATTATAACGATAATTTTATTTGTCATATCAACAATAAGTTACGCTGAAACTAAAATACAAGAAGATGAATTAAAACCACAAGCATCAAAAATTAAAAGTGTTATAAAAAAACCGGCTAGAACCTTTAGTTTAACCGCTAAGAATACTGATAAAAAAGAAGCAAAACCTAAAGAGCCTAACTCAAATAGAAAATTCATTCCGACTGAATCAATATCAGAAGATTTATCAGTCTCCTTCCCCGTTGATATTTAAAATATAAAAGGATTAATTAAAATGAAGAGATCTTCAGGTTCCGAATTTATTTACCAATTATTTTCATTATTAATATCAGTTATTTTAGTTCATGCTATTTATGTCACTGTGATAAGACCCAATGCTGAGGCCATTCAACAACAGCAGCATGCTCAGCAATTAGCAGGAAGTGAAGTCAATAGCCAAAGATCAATTTATATTGTACTGAAAGATTATGAGCAGGAAACATGTTTTATATTAATGTTATGGGTATTGATGATCATGGCGTATAAAGCAAAACTAGCCTTGCGTGAAACAACGATGCTAAAAACATCTATTTTAAATATTCAGCAAGGGATCCGTATATTACCCCAAGATGCGAATAATTTATGTAGGCCAATTCAAAATATGTCCTCAGAAAAACAAATTTTACTGATCCCCAGAACCTTATTAGTTGCGCTCAAACGTTTTATTGCAACAGAAAATATTGCAGCAGTAGCAACTGCAATTAAAGATACTTGTGAATCTGAAGCTGATAGATTAGATAGTGAATTAGCAATGATCCGATATATTTCTTGGGCAATACCCTCAATTGGTTTTATAGGCACAGTTCGAGGGATTGGTGAAGCACTAGGTCAGGCACACAAAGCCGTTGAAGGCGATATAATTGGTGTGACTAACAGCCTAGGTGTTGCATTTAACTCAACTTTCATAGCATTAGTTATCAGTATTTTCATTATGTTTTTTACCCATCAATTACAATTATTGCAAGAGCGACATGTACAAAATACGCAAGATTATTGTGATGAGAACTTATTAAATCATTTAAAAAACCCTGCAAGTGAGGACAATTAAATGGATCTCATTATAATTAATATTAATGATTATCAGCTTTATATATATGAAAAGAGTAATTCAAGTGTCTATAGCGGCTGTGCATATATAGATGAAAATAAAGTTGTTTTTGGACAACATGCTTTAGACAAAATTAAAACATCCCCTACAGATTTTCATTCTCATTATTGGCAACATTTAGGATATGAAAAATTAAATACAAAAAATAAGCAAGTAAAACATTTTGCAGATTTAGCATATTTACAATTAAAAGAAATAACAAAAAAGTACTCCAAAGGTATTGAAGTCGTTTTTCTCGTTCCTTCGTATTATACGAATGAACAACTCGCTTTACTTTTGGGGCTTGCTGATAGTTGTGAACTAAAGACTGTGGCTTTACTCAGTAGTGAGGTTGTATATTTTAATGATGATTTGAAGAGTACTCAAACTGTTGCAGATCTCGGTCTTCATCATATTAACTTTTCTCAGCTCTCATTTAATGAAAATGTAAAACTTAGAAATTATACAAATCATCCCGAGCTTGGCATGATTGAATTAATTAACTTTATTTGTAACTGGTGTAACGAAATACTCATAAAACAATATCGTTTTGATGCGATGTATAGCGCTCATTCAGAACAGTTATTATTTGTACAAGTTGAAACTATTTTGAATAACCTTGCTGTTGCTGGTCAGTTAACAACAGATTTAATTTCAATAAATGAGAAAAGTATCAAGATTTCTCAAAAAGATTTAAATAATCAAATGACAGTGTTTTTTGCTCCGGCCTTTAATTATGTAAAAAATGACTCTTTAATTTATCTAAAAAATCATTTTTTCAATCTTATTTCTAATACGCAGTTCAGCTCTCTTTGCAAAAAAACACCTAAAATACCTTTATATACAATTGTATCTGAACATATAAAAAGCATTAACCAACAAAATGGTATTTCTTTAATTACTGAATTAACTAGATTTAAAAAACCGAATACAAATAGTGTGGCCCTAAAGATTATAACTCCCTACATACTCACGCAAAATCAAGCCGTTTTGATTAACCACAACCCTTTATACTTAAACAAACAAACAAACGAATTTAATCAGAAACATTTGACATTAACGCGAAGTTCCAATGATCAATCTTTTGCTTCGATCACTTTTATCAATAAAAATATTGAGCTCGATGTTTTACTTAATAAAGAAGTTAAAATAAATCAAAAAACAACGAGTGGACACGCTAGTTTGAATATTGGTGATGTAATTACTTTTTTAAATGAGCCTGCTTTTTCACTGATTAATGTGAATAAGGAGTTGTAATTTAATGAATAAAAAACGTCAGTTTACAACGTTTAGTTTATCATTTCTGGATATTATGTCTTGTGGATTTGGCGCTGTGATCCTTGTTTTTTTAATTATTAAACATGATGTTGATACCATTATTGAAACTCAAAATATTACATTGCAAGCCGAAGTCAATCTATTAGAAGAAGAGGTAATTGAAGGTGAAAAACACTTGGTAAAAATAAAAAATACTATCTCTGCTTTAGATCAAGATATTGTACAAACCAATGGTTTGGCGCGTAGGATCAATGATGAAATTGATGCCGTAGATAATAAAATAACAAAACTTGATGACCCAGATGATGATCAACAAATATTACAGCTTAAACAAAAAATTAAAACATTAATGCTTGAAAAAGAAAAATTGGAAGATGAACAAGCCAAAGGTAACGATGCAAGAGAATATTCAGGACAAGGAAACCGACAATACCTTACAGGTCTTCAACTTGGTGGTGCAAGAACCCTAGTATTATTAGATACATCGGCCAGTATGTTAGATAATACGATTGTTAATATTATTCGAAAAAAATACATGCCTAATGATATTAAAAAATCATCAAGTAAATGGATCCGAGCGGTCTCAGCCGTTGAATGGTTAATCGCTAAGTTTCCTGTTCAAAGTCAATATCAAATTTATCATTTTAACAATGAAGTATCAGCATCAATTAAGAAAACAACCCATCAGTGGCTTGCTATATCAGATCAAGAAAGCTTAAATTCAAGTGTGAAAAATTTAAGAAAAATCATACCAGAAGGTGGTACAAATCTAGAGAAAGCCTTTCGTTCTGTGAGTTTTTTAGATCCCTTGCCTGACAATATTTTATTATTAACTGATGGTTTACCGACCTTAGGTAATACATCTAAAAGCGTAAAAGCGACAGCGAATACGATCACAGGTCCTCAACGAGAAGCATTATTTGAAAAAGCAGTGAATACTTTACCTGAAGGGATCCCCGTTAATGTTTTATTATGGCCAATGGAAGGAGATCCCATGGCAGCTTCTGCATTTTGGCAATTAGCGCAATATACATCAGGATCATTTATGAGCCCATCTAAAGATTGGCCATAGGAGCGTGTTTAATGAAAAATAAACGTCGTTTACAGCAAGAATCAAGTATTGCATTTTTAGATGTTATTTGTTGTGGTTTTGGCGCAATCATTTTACTTCTTATGATCACAAAAACGGTGCAACCTATTGTATTAGAAGAATCAGTCATTAATTTAGATGCGCAAGTCGAAAACTTACAAAAAACGTTGTTTGCCATTAGAGGTGAAACAAACATATTCAATCGAGATCTCACTGCAAAGCATGAGCAAATCGATTTAGAAAAAAAGCGCCTTGCTATCCTCAGAACACGATTAGCCACTATTGAGGCGCAATATGCTCAAATTTCAAAAGCTGCTACCTATAGCTTAAAAGAAAAAGGAAAATTGGCCATTGCGTTACAGTCTTTATCAGATGAAATGACACGCTTACTTGGTTTAAATTATCAAAGTAAAAATAACTTAATTGGCGGTATTCCTGTAGATAGCGAATACTTAGTTTTTATCATAGATACCTCAGGCAGTATGTACAATTATGGTTGGAAAAGACTTCTTGAAGAAATCATTGCAACTTTAGATATTTACCCAAAAGTAAAAGGAATTCAAATAATGAATGATATGGGGAAATATATGTTTACTAATTATCGCCGTAAATGGATCCCAGATACACCCGGTCGTAGAGAGGCAATTATTAAAAGATTAAGAACTTGGAACCCATTTAGTAACAGTAGTCCCGTTGAAGGGGTTCAAAAAGCAATCAGTACTTTTTTTAGTCAAGATAAAAAAATTAGTTTGTATGTTATGGGTGATGAGTTTTCAGGAAGGTCCATTGAAAATGTTTTAAATACCATTGAGCGTATAAATAAAGTAAGTAAAAACAATGAACGTTTAGTCAGAATTCATGCTGTTGGTTTTCCTGTTCAATTTATGCGTCCAAAACATTTACAAACAACGGGAATTAGATTTGCAACATTAATGCGTGAATTAACGTATCGAAATGGTGGTACTTTTGTTGGACTCAATGACTTTAAAGTTCAATAAACTATCGGGTTTGTTTTTGTTGAATACTACAAAGGACTAATAAATGAAAATATTTATTTTTAAGCTAACAATACTCACTTTATTATTTTTAGTTTTAGGTTGTAAAAGTACACTTACTGTTAAAGGAGACTTTCCTACACCAGTTGTTAATAAACTTCCATTCACATTGGGAGTAATTTATGACAATAAGTTTAAAGATTATCAATACTCTGAAGTTGATGAAAAACGAGAAGAATGGGAAATTTCCGTAGGAGATGCCCAACTTCAGTTGTTTAAAACTGTTTTACCTGCGATGTTTTCAAATGTAATAGATGTATCAGACTTTAATTCGACAGAAAATAACAGCATTGATATATTTTTTAAACCCAGTATTGATGAGCTTCAATATAATGTACCTGCAGAAACTAAACTTAACATGTTTGAAGTGTGGATCAAATACAACATGAAAGTGTATGACAATAATGGACAACTACTGGCCGATTGGATATTAACCGCTTATGGAAAAACCCCCACAGCTTTTATGAAGTCGCAGGAAAGTGCGTTAAACGAGGCTATGGTAATAGCGCTAAGGGATGCAGGAGCTGGTTTAACTTTAAAATTCAGTCATATACCAGAAATAAATACCTGGTTACTTAAAAATAAATGAACGCCAGTGGAGTAATTTATACATTAGAACTATGCTTAATTTGTAAACAAAAAATTATAATAATATAAACATGCGCTAATCACTATATTGCTCAATTAATAGGTAATAATGATGATAAATATGTCTTATATAAGAGTAAAGTTCCTACCCTTTTATTTACTAATATCTGCAGGTTGCACTACCGTAACAATTGAAGAAGTGCAACATACTGAAGCCACATTGGTCGAAGGCGAATCAGTTGTTGTGATTGGTCGAAGGACCAGTAATGATTATGAAACAGAGCCCGAACTCATTTCCTGTATTGGAAAGGTATTATCAAAGGGAGATAATCAACTTAATGTCATTCCAGAGCAAACTTTTATGGATAATTTATATCCTTGGTTTGAACCTAGAACTGCACCTTTAAGGGTACGCGATCTACAAAGGTTATTGGCATATGATGCTGTCTCTCAAAAATTTGATGACTTTAATGTACATTACATTATTTGGATTGATGGTAATACTGAAACAACTCGTAGTAGTGGCAGCATTACATGTAGTTTAGGAACTGGTGGTATTGGCTGTTTTGGTTTTGGTACGTGGGATAAAAAAGCTGAATATGAAGCTTCTATTTGGGATTATAAAAATAAAAAACTAATCGGAAAAGTCAGTAGTGAAGCTGACGGCACATCTTATATGCCAGCAATTGTGATCCCAATTCCTATAATTGCTCAAGTACAAGCTGATGCATGTAAGGGGATGGCAGTACAACTAAAACACTTTTTTAATAATTCACAAGGCTAAATTAAAGCAGGACAAAATATGACTCATTCTTTACCTTTAATTTTCAGACTCACTTTGATTTTTTTATGTTTTCATTTAGTTTCCTGTTCAATCAATCCAGCAACGGGTACTCCGGATATTGTTTTAATGTCTGAAAGTTCAGAGATTAAAATGGGTAAAGAGATGCATGAAAAATTAATGAAATCTATGCCTATTTATCAAGATGAAAAACTAACAGCCTATATAAATAAAATTGGACAAAAAATTGTTAAAAATAGCCATAGACCAGATATAAATTACCAGTTTACAATAATTGATGCTCCAGATATTAATGCATTTGCACTTCCCGGTGGCTATATATATATTAATCGAGGGCTACTCAGTTACCTTGATTCTGAAGCACAATTAGCAGCTGTATTAGCGCATGAGGTTGGTCATATTACGGCTAGGCATGTAGTGAGACAAGACTCTGCAAGTAAAGGTGCAAGTATTTTGTCTGTATTATCTATATTTACAACGGGTAGCACTGCGATTGGTGATGTTACGAACCTTTGGGGCACAGCTGCTGTAAAAGGGTATGGAAGAGAAATGGAACTGGAGGCTGATGGATTAGGCGCTGATTATTTATTTAATAGTGGATATGATCCCCTTGCCATGGTTCAAACAATTGGTGTATTGAAAGACCAAGAAAAATTTGCGCGATATAGGGCGAAAGAAGAAGGTAAAAAAGCTAAAAGTTACCATGGTGTTTTCTCTACTCATCCACGCAATGATGTCAGATTAAAAGAAGTTATTGCAAAGGCCGGTACTTTTAATGCTCATTCCACTGTAAATAATAATAAGCAAAATTATAGAGAACAAACAGAAGGCATGATTTATGGTATTAATTACAATGCCCAATTAAAAAAAAGGCCTGTTGAGAAAAACAGATACGTGCATGATAAATTGGGATTTTCATTGTTATTTCCCGAAAATTGGACTGTCAATAATACCCGTAAATCAATTTTAAGCCAGCCACAAAATAAGTCAGCTCAAATAAAGCTGTTAGTTTCAAAACGTGTCAAAAATGTATCCCCAGGCGAGCATTTGAGAAAACAAACTAAAGTGACTATGTTGAAGCGCTCTGAAGATTTTAAAAAAAATGGATTAATAGGTCATACTGGGATCATACCTAAAACAGCAGATAAACATGAGCAACGTGTTGCCACTATTTTTCAAGGAAGCAGAGCGTATACATTAATTTCAAATGTTTATAAACCTGAACCTAACATAGATTATGATGCTTTATTTCTCAAAAGCATTCATAGTTTTAAATCGCATCAGCCGCAAAGGAAATCTAAAAAATCTAAAGTTATTCATTATGTTAAAGCTAATGAGCAAACAAAGTTTTATTTATTAGCAAAGAAATTAAAAATAGGCTTATATGGAGAAGAACAGCTTAGATTGATCAATGGACTATACCCCCGTGGAGAACCTGAACCTGGTTCATGGATAAAAATAATAAAGTAATATTTTAAAACTTAATATCCTTCAATTATTCAGTGCAATTTCTGTTTTGTTTGATTAAACTGCGCTTTTTAAAACTAACTGAAAGGATATTGACTTGATAGATGAGTTACGAGAACAGCTGACACTAATGAATGAAGACTTTGTTGAAAAAAAATCGGGTTTTAAAGTTAAGATCATTCCATATTTTTGTTCTGTTTTTATAAAAAAAAGTGTAAAAAAAGAAGAGGTTCTTACATTTTATACAAATCAATTGCTTAAAGTTGTATTAGTTGTTTTATTTTTATTATTTGGGCTTACAATTTATGATCTTGAAAAGGGTATAAATCATGGGCCAATTCAGTTAGCTTTATCTGTTCTTATTTTTATCAATTTAGTTATCAGTCAAATGGCAATCGAATCACTCAAAACTCGCATATTTTCTTCCAGATTAAATAATGATTTTAATGTGTGAAATTTTAAGTAACAATATCATTACATTAATAAAAGTATATATTTTGTCTGTATATTGAACAAATGAACATAAAGTGGTTTAATCGGGGTCTAAAAATAAAAAAATAAATTGAGCCGTCATTTAATATGGATTTTACTAACGAAGAACTCGACTTTTTTCAGCAGGTTTTCTCTCCTGGAGCGATTGAAACTGGCTGCAAGCTTAAAAAACACGATTTAACCGTTCAAACTAGCATACCTAAAAGCATTGCCCATATTCTAGGCAGTTCTAAATTAACATTATTAGCAGAAATTAGTCATTACCAACTTTGGTTTCCACTGTCCCTTTCAATGGATGAAGAGGGAGAGTTTTCTCCGAAGTTAGGAACGCCTGAAATTATTGATATCCAAGGTATTGATCGAAGTTGGCGCGTTATGTCACCAAAAAATGTCTCCTTGCATAATGAAGGGACAAAACAACAGGTTGAAATACTTTCCCTTTCAAGCTCTGGCATAAAAATGCGTGTAAACTGCCCTGTCAAAGCTAAAAAATTATTTGAAAATAAAGATTTAGAAATACACTTACCAAACCAAAGCCAGGTTAAACTTGCTTTAGAGCCTGTCAGAACCGATAACAATGTGCTTGCTGCAAAGTTTAAAGATGTTGCCCATGGCAGAGATTGCCTGCGTAAATTTCTGTTTAATTTACATCGTTCTAAGTATTCTGAACTATATAAGAATCTTAATTAATCATTTTTCAAAATTAGGATATAACACCTCTTTGTTACATCCTGAACCCTATATCTACCTACCCCATAAATGATATAATGGTTTAATTGTAACTGTTCAAAAATATTAAATCAGGCTTATAAAACCTCCAATCTATTTGCTTTATAGATTTTTCTGAAATTTATATCCAAATTAAATACGACTGATTTGTAAGAGAAAATATCATGAAAAAAATCCTCGTTATCGGCTACGTATGGCCAGAGCCTAATTCTTCGGCAGCTGGTACTCATATGCTCTCCTTGCTCCGTTCATTTAAAAAACAAGATTGGTTAGTTGAATTTGCAACACCTGCTCAAAAAACTGAACATATGACGGATTTAGATTTTGAAGGGATCACAAGTAAAATAATTGCTCTTAACTGCACAAGTTTTGACGACTACATTCAAATTTTTCAACCTGATATTGTGATGTTTGATAGGTTCATGATGGAGGAACAATTTGGCTGGCGTATTGATAAATATTGTCCTAATGCACTTAAAATTCTGGATACAGAAGATTTACAGTGTTTAAGAAATGCGAGGCACTCAGCTCATAAAAAAAATAGAGATATGGAATTAGTTGACTTACATAGTGATATTGCAAAAAGAGAGATCGCAGCTATTTTGAGGTGTGATATTTCATTAATTATTTCTACTTATGAAATGAAATTATTATCTGATACATTTAAAATTTCCTCTAAAATCCTCCACCACTTACCTTTCATGGTTGATTTAAAAAAAGTTCAGGGTAAAACAAAGTCATACGAAGAACGTATTGATTTTATGACCATAGGTAACTTTCGTCACGCCCCTAATTGGGATGCTGTTTTATATTTACAAAAAATTTGGCCCCTGATCCGAAAAGAACTACCAAATGCGCAATTAAATATTTATGGCTCTTACCCTCCGCCAAAAGCAACGGCTTTACACAACCCTAAAATAGGTTTTCATATTAAAGGCTGGGCAGATAATGCTCTTGAAGTAATGGAAAATGCAAAACTTTGCTTAGCACCCTTACGATTTGGTGCTGGTATTAAAGGGAAACTATTAGATGCTATGATAGTTGGCACGCCTAGTATAACAACTCAAATAGGTGCTGAAGGAATGTTTGACGATGAAGTTTGGCCTGGTGCTATTGCTGATAACATTCATGATTTTGTTCATCAAGCTGTAACCTTATATCAAGATGAAAATAAATGGCACCATGCAAAAACATCCGCAAATACCTTACTTAAAAACAAGTATGATAGAGCCTTACTCGAAAAATCATTTATTTCTAAAATAAATGAAACTATCAGTGAGTTAGAAGTTCATAGGCTCGGTAATTTTACCGGGAGTATGCTGAAACACCATACTATGGCCAGTACAAAATATATGGCTCAATGGATAGAAGCAAAAAATAAATAAAAAAAAGCGTGACAGTTTAAATTTTCAATTTAGAATTCACCTAAAAATATTGCGCAATCCTATTGATGACTTTGTGCAAATGAAAAGTTAAAACTTTAAATAATATCAAGAGTATCAATTTTTATTTATCTATAATAATTAATTTATACTTTTGATAAACCTATCGCTACTCTCACTTTATTTTGGCTATAGTTTATTTAAACTTATCTGTGGAATATATTGTTGAACAACGCTACTTTTACACAAAAAAGAAAATTCATTGTTAAGCTCGGTAAGATGCTACACAAATACGGCACACCAGCTTATCGGTTAGAAGCTCACTTACTGAATGTTGCAAAATCTTTTGGTTTACGCGCTTCATTTATTATTACACCAACAGCCTTAACTTTTGTGATTTGGACTGAGGGTCATGAAAATGAATATACACATGCAGCTAGGGTTGAGCCAGGTGAGCTTGATTTAGGGTCTTTATCTCGTACAGATGAACTTGTTGATGAATTATCGAACGGCACACGTACTCTGAGCGAAGCGGATGAACGTTTAGATTATATCAACGACTTACCTAACCCTTATAATCGCATTGCTACCGGAATTGCATTTTCAATGTCAGGTGGTGCATTTGCGATGCTAATGGGCACTAGCTGGAATGATGCATTTTGGTCTGCTTGTCTTAGTCTAATTGTGTATATTTTTGTATTATGGTCTGAGCGCTCAAAAGGGGTTGCTCATATGCTCGAACCGCTTGTCGCTGTTGTTGCTGCATTACTTGCTTGTGCCATCAGCACATATCTCGATCCAAGTATAAATATACGCTTAGTGATACTATCTGCTATTATAGTTTTTATTCCAGGGCTTGCTTTAACGCTCGGTTTAGCTGAGCTTTCTGCTCGGCATCTTGTATCTGGAACAGCGAGAGTAATGGATGCCATAATGCTGTTATTTAAACTCTATTTTGGTGCATTTTTAGGAATGGCTATTGGGTTTGCCTTATTCGGTCAAACTGAGTTTATTCCACCCCAGCCACTAGAAAAATGGACATCTTTAATTGCAATTGCCGTTTTATGTTCAAGTCTAATTGTTATTTTTAAAACAAAAGCCAAACATGCGACCTGGTCAATAGTATCTGGTTTTATTGCTTTTGGGTCGAGTTATTTAGGTGGTATATACTTAGATTTTACGCTAGGTGCTTTTGTGGGGGCTTTTGCTGTTGGAATATATAGCAATCTTTTTACTCGCATAAAAAATGCACCTGCTTGCATTGTCTCTATGCAGGGACTCATTGTACTGGTACCTGGTAGCAAAACTTATATCGGTTTAAATGCTTTAATGTCAGGGCAAGAATTTTTACATACTGAACATATTGGACAACAAACATTTATTATTTTCATGTCACTTATTGCTGGATTAATTTTCGCTAATGTTGCTCTTCCACCTAAAAAAAGTTTATAAAACAGGTCTAAATATCATCTTAGATCTTTGGGACTCTAGTCATATTATACCTAAACTTTCTCTTGCCCCTCTAAATTCAAGAGGCAGTTTAGGCTGTAACTCAATGTAATTATTGGTAATAGTGAGTAATGCTTAATTATTCTTTTATATTGATGTGACATACTGGCCTTCATTGATAGTAAACAGGTTCTAAAAATGAAGTTAAATCCCAGATATAAAAATATGAGTTATATAATAATCACACTAATACTTTTTGGCTGTGGTGGTAGCTCAAATGACTCACATGAAAACGGCTATATTCAATTTTACAATGGCTCTTATAATAGCCCCAATACAACTCTTGTCATTGAAGATGTTATTCGCACAGGAGCTAACTTTGGGGAAGTTTCTACTCGCCATGGCTATCAAGCGGATACCTATGAAATAAGCTATGAGCATCAAAAAGATGATGGAGATTGGAAATCAATTTATCAACAAGATATCAAAATAGATTCTGGGTATAAACAGTTATTACTAATGACGGGAGATTTTAAAAACCCAGATTTTACAGAAGTCACAATTAAAAACATAGATGTGAATGACAAAAACATTTTTAACCTTTCATTCATTAATACTATACGCTCGGATGTAAATTTTGATGTTTATATGGCTGTTGACAATACCAGCTTTTCAGAAGCTAAATTAATAACAACAACCACTTCATTAATGGAAAGTGATTTTATTAATTACTCACCTAACAGTTATACATTTTATATGACTAAAAGTGGTGAAAATGAAGTTATATTTAGTTCTGAGCAAACAAGTTTTTATGAGGGTTCTAGCTATTTAGCAATTATACGAGATGGTTTGAGTGTTGCTGATAACAGCATAATAATTGATATTGTCTCTGATACTAACCATACTACGACATTAAAACATTCAGATGCCAAAGGGCAAATTCATTTTTATAATTCACTTAACCTATATGACAATGTGACATTCACTGCAACTAATCTTAATAACAGTACAGCACCAATCATTGCCGATACCTTTTCAAGTTACATCAAACTTCCTCCGGCTGATTACAGCATCAGTATGAAAGATGAATTAACGGGTAAAAATATTATTGATAATTATCTAATAACACTCAATCATGAAGAAAGCCTAGCTGCAATTGTTTATCAAGATGATAATCGGATTAATCCAAGCATGAAATCAATTACTGAAAACTTAACTCCAAACTCAATTTCTCATGATATTCAAATTATAAATTTAATAGATTCTTATGATGATATTTCTCTAAACCAGGTTGATGTTTATTTTACAAAAACAGGACAAAGTATTGAAGATACAAAAAATCATGCTAAAGATATCAATAAATATGAACAAAAATCTTTAACTATTGATAATGATATTTATACAATACAAGTTGTTTTTGATGATAATGGTCAACTAAGAAGTTTAGTTACTATGACTGAGCAAGCTTTTACAGAGGAAGGACATTACGTATTAATACTTGAAGAGATTGATCATAGTGAAAACCATCCTGGTAAATTCAAAGTTACAATCGAACATACCCTAGCTAGCGCTTTTAAAAAGTATTAACGATTTCATCTTTAGGAAATTATAAAAAATCACTAAATACCACTAATACAAATATTTAGGCAAGGATGCCAATAAATAGCCGTCAACATTCTCAATTATTTAAATTTAGCCTCATTATTGTTCGTTTTATGTACTATTATTATTCTATTATTTTACTTGGTTGATGTATTTGTTGTAGCCAATGATAAATTGAAAATATTCGTTATTTTCGACTTAGCTTTAAGGTTGTAAATATGGCAAATTTTAAGCTCAACTTTCTTAAAGTACATGAATACATTAATTTTTTAATGTGCATGACGATATTAATTGCAACTCCTAGCTTCTGCTGGGCAGAAGAATCCTCCTCTATTGATAAAGTATTGTTATTTAAACAGGCTAATAAATTACTTTCTGATAATCAAATGCAACAACTACTTGATTACCTTTCCCCTCATGAACTTAATCTCGCTGGTAATGTACAATACGATTATTTATTAGGTATTGCTTTGTTGGATACTAAAAACGCAAGTTTAGCAGTCCAAGTTTTACAAAGAGCTATCGATGTATCTCCTAATTATGCCGGAGCTAGGCTTGCGCTTGCGCGTGCTTATTTTGATGTAGGCGACTTTGAAAGAGCTCAATATCACTTTGAGGTACTGCAATCACTGCCCCCTCCTGAAAATATTGCAAATGTAATTGATGAATACCTGCTTGCAATTCGAAGGAATTCAAACCAGTACTCACCTCACTTAATTGGTTGGATTGAAACAAGTTTTGGTTATGATACTAATGCCAATGCAGCAACTGCCGATGATATTTTTCTTGGCTTTAAACTAAATGAACTTAATATTGAAAGTGACTCTGCATTTGCATCTATTTTAGCTGGTGCCTTTTATAATTATCCAATTAATACGCACTGGAATGTTAGTTCAGGTATTAATTTATCGCACAGGGTTAATACTGATGCGCATTTTGTAGATTTATCTAAATACCAAATAGATGCACGCATACAAAGAAAGTTTAATTTTGGAGATATATATTTTAAAGGAGAAGGAATAAAGACGTTAATTGATAATCACTCTAATCATAAACGTCTTCAAGGAGAATTTGGACTCAATATTAATGTAAACGATGACTATACAATAAATCTCAATACTTTATATGCAGAACAAGATTTTACAGATATTTTAGAAATAAGAGATGTAGACTCTTACATGCTATCTTTAGGATTGATCCGTAATTTTTCAGGGTATAACCAAATAGGTATGAATATAAGTTACGCCGAAGATGATGCGGTAAACTTTTCTAGCCCCTACTCTAATCAGCAAAAAAGTGTACAAATATTTTCTCGATATCTCGTTGGTCAAAAAAGCTTTATTCGATTACAAGCTGCCGCAATAAAAATTGAATACGATAAACAATACTTCTTTTTTGGGACCGAGAGAGAAGATGATAAATATGTTATTTCTGCAAGCTATGCTTGGTTAGATTTTCCAGCAACAAATTGGCAACTCACTACAAGCATTGATTGGATCAAACATGATTCAAATGTAAGTCTATATCAATATGACAGATTGCAAACTGCGCTTTATTTACGTAAAACGTTCAACTAACTGGGTGTATTATGCGTTATTTTATTTTCATAATTTCTTTAATTATATCAATTTTAATGAGTTTTAATGCCAGAGCTAATGTAGGTACTGTTTTATTTGCGATTGGAAAAACATCTGTTGAAAGACCATTGGTATCGGTCTTAAAAAAAGGAGACATTGTTTTAGTTGGTGACACGATAGTGACAGGAGATAAATCACGTGTGCAATTAAAAATGTCAGATGGTGCGCGTTTATCTATCAGACCTAATTCTAAACTTAATATTGAAAACTATTTATTTACTAAAAGTTCATCTGGCGCTGCAACAGCCTCAACTAGTGCTTTAAACCTACTTAAAGGTGGGTTTAGAACAATTACAGGCGCTATTTCGTCAGGACAAAATAAGTCTGGATATAAAGTTAAAACAGCTGTTGCGACTATTGGGATCCGTGGTACTGATTACAGCGTTTTATTATGCCAAAGTGACTGCCAACCCTTAGAAGCATCTACCAAAACCCAAATTGATAATGGATTATATGCCGGTGTTTCTCAAGGAGCGATTGTCCTGCTTAATAAGGCAGGAGAACTTCAACTTAATGTTTCAGAGTCTGGCTATGTTGCCTCAATAGATACTTTACCCATTAAATTATTAGGTCCCCCAAGTTCTCTATTTGGACAGACAGTTCCTGTCAAAGAGTCTCAAACAAAAGAAGAGCCAGAAAATGTCACTTTATTGAGTGAAGTTAAAGTTTCTTCACCAAAACCTATGGTAACAAAAGCAAATACTGCCATTGCAAAAAATGAGCAGGGTTTTGAAGAGGAAGTCATAATATCTCAAGTTGTTACGGATAGTAGTGGCAATGAAATTATAATAGATAATGGTATTATTGATACAAAAAACAAATCCTTAGCTATTTCTCTCGCTAGCCAAAATACA
This sequence comes from Pseudoalteromonas denitrificans DSM 6059, assembly GCF_900112265.1. Classification (GTDB taxonomy): domain Bacteria; phylum Pseudomonadota; class Gammaproteobacteria; order Enterobacterales; family Alteromonadaceae; genus Pseudoalteromonas; species Pseudoalteromonas denitrificans. The sequence goes on from NZ_FOLO01000003.1 coordinate 138,876, forward strand.
ACGCAATTGATTTTTAATGACCCCGACAGTCTCACTTTTGATAATCAAAGTAATCTAACGGGTTTCATATTAAACCAGCAAGCTGTAAATATTGGCACTGCCCAAAACTTAAACACGGGTTTTGACTCTGTAACCGGGTTTAGGTGGGGACGATGGAGCAATGGATTTACCAGTAGTGTCTCTGGGGACTCAATAGATCTTTCCGATCAAAGTTTACATTGGGTAAATAATGATAGCTTTAATAGCAGTATAGCCCTGCCACAAAGTGGTCAGGCACAATATGCTTTGACAGGTAATACAGATCCAACAAATAACTTAGGAAATACAGGTATTTTAGGAACTGCTGATTTTTCAGCTAACTTCACTAATCAAACAGTTTCAAGCCGAATCTTATTAGGTATTAATAATCAGGTATGGCACGCAAATGGTACTGGCTCTATTGCTTTAGGGCTAAATCAGTTTAATGGTAATTATAACTCGGTTTTAATTGATGGCTCTGAAGATGGTTCAGGTTCATTTTCTGGTTTTTTTAGCAATATGTTCAATGACTTACAAATACCAGAAGGAGCAGGTATGACTTACTATTTGCAAAACAATTCAGGTACGCAACAAGTTACCGGAAGTCTTATTTTTGGTAAAGCTCTTCAAGTACCACGTTAAGGAGTGGTTGAAATGAATACAAAATTGCTACCATTTTTAGATACATATTTTAAAAAATGTTTATTAATTATATTAAGTCTTTGTTTAATATCTTGTGGTAATAGTGAAGAAAGCGCAACTAACTCAGCATTGTTGGCATCACAATATACGATTAATGGCACAGCAGCAAAAGGCGCATTGATTAATGCAAGTGTAAATGTGTATGAAATGGATCAGACTGGTATGGTTATAAATTCAGAGCCTACTTTTCAAACAACAACAAATGGATCTGGTCAATTTTTAATTACTCTGAATTCATTTGAACAACCTCTGTTAATTAAAACATCTGGTGGTAAATATATTGATGAATCTGATCAAGAGCCAGATATTAATTTAAAGAGAGTGATTAACTTTACCCAAGAACAAGGGCTCAGTTCAGTAATTAATCCAGGCGATAGCACGGCGGCGGTTACCATTTTGACATCAGCATTATTGCAGAAATCTTTAAATGAAACTCATGGAAATGCATTTTTTGCTACGTTAAATAATAATCGTGATAATGCACAGCAAGTATTTGGCTTTGACATTTTTTCAACGCAACCTGCTGATACGATTTCTCCTGATGAAGCTTCATCTGAACAGGCAAAACAATACGCACTGTTATTAGGTGGCTTTGCAAATATTGTTAATAGATCAGGACTAGAGCTGGGTTTTTCAGTACCTAATTTTGATATTGTAGATGCGATTATAACTGATTTTAGTGATGGCATGCTTGATGGTAAATTGAATAATAATTTCATTTCAAAACAAAACTCAAATGATATAACAACGAATATTCCATCAAACATTAATTTAAATGACGAAATAAATCGGTTTAAAAATAATAACTTTACAAGCTTTTCTCAAACAAGTTTGATCGAAATTGATGAAAACACACTGTCTCAAGATCATGCAGACAATAAGATGCCATCCATTGATGCAGGCATAGATATCATAGTAAAAGAAAGTGAAGCAATACAAATAAAGGCAACTGCCAGCGATTCAGATGGCAGTATTGTACTAATACAATGGGAGCAAATATCTGGCCCCGAATTAATACTTTCAGACTCTCTCGAGTTTTCAATGACAGCACCTGAAGTGACACAAACAACAAGCGCAGTTTTACAAGTAACAGTGACTGACAATAGAGGCGCAATAAATCAAGATCAAATTAACATTACCATTGAGGATGTTGCAATTAATCAGAATCCAACAGCCAATGCAGGTCAAGACCAACAAGTTAATGAAGCACAAGTAATTTCACTATCTGGTCAAGCTTCAGATTCAGATGGCACGATAGTTGGTTTTAATTGGCAACAAACATCAGGTCCTAATGTTTCAATTTTAGATAATGATAAAGCAACAGCCAGTTTTACTGCTCCAAATGTATTATCAATTACTGAATTAATATTTAATTTCACTGTTACCGACAATAGCGGTGGCCAAGCAAGCGATCAAGTATCAATATTTGTATCTCCAGTTAATCAACCACCAAATGTAAATGCTGGGGCTGATCAATCTGTTAGCGAAAATACACAAGTCACAATAACAGGAAGCGCACTAGATACTGATGGCAGCATTACAACATTAATTTGGACACAAACTTTTGGTCCAAATGTAGTCATTAATAATGCAAATACCTTAACGATGAATTTTACAGCACCATCAGTTAGCCAAGCGACCACATTTACTTTTAGCTTATCGGCAACAGATAATGAAAATGCTACAAGTTCAGATAGTATTAATATTATCGTTAACCCTCAAGGTAACTTAGCACCGACAGCAAATGCTGGCATAGATCAAGCGGTAGACTCAGGCACTAGTGTGAATTTAACCGGTTCAGGTTCTGATAGTGATGGGACTATTATTAGTTACTTATGGTTACAAACTTCAGGTACATCAGTATCCTTAATAAATGCTAATACAGCAAATGCCCACTTTGTTGCTCCCAATGTTTCATCAACTGAAATTTTAGTTTTTAGTCTCACTGTCACTGACAATTCTGCTGCAACAGGAGTTGATACAGTAAGCATTACCATTAACCCAATAAACCAAGCCCCAACAGCTAATGCAGGTATAGATCAAACGGTAGACTCTGCTGCTACAGTTGATTTAATTGGCACAGGTTCAGATACAGATGGCACTATTATTAGCTATCTGTGGACTCAAACTTCCGGCACAGCTGTTTCACTCAATAATGCAAATACTGCAAATGCAAGCTTTACAGCCCCTACTGTCACTTCAACAGAAATACTTATATTTAGTCTAACGGTGACAGATAATAATGATGCGGTAGGCATAGATAGTATCAGTATAACAGTACAAAGTGCTAACCAAGCTCCAACTGTAAATGCAGGTATAGATCAAAATGTAACATCAAACTCAAATATTACATTATCAGGCTCTGCATCAGACTCTGATGGCTCGATAATTAGCCATTTATGGAAACAAACGGCTGGTACAAGTGTTTCACTTAATAATGCAACATCGCTAAGTGCTACTTTTACGGCGCCAATATTAAGCACGACAGAAGTACTTACATTTTCTTTAACTGTAACTGATAACTTAGATGCAACAGCAAGTGATTTGATAAATGTAACTGTAACACCGTTACAAAGCGGTACTTTATTATGGTCTTTTCAAACATCTGGTCCCGTTTTATCTTCACCAGCACTCGATGTCAGTGGCAATATTCTTATTGGTTCAGATGATTTAAATTTATATTCAATATCTCCTACAGGAATCAAAAACTGGAACTTTACAGCAACAGGATTTGTTAGATCATCACCTATGTATACAAATACGGGTAACATTTATGTCGGTTCTAGCGATAATAAACTTTATGCGATTGATAGTTCAGGAAATTTAATTTGGAATTTTCCAACAGCAAATGCGATTATTTCATCTCCAACGTTATTACCCAGTGGCAATATCTTTATTAGCTCTGTAAATATAATCCATAGTGTCACAACACAAGGCAGTGAAGCATGGCAGTTTACAATTCCAACGGGAGAAACCAGTTCTGGTGCCATTTCAAAAGCAGGTACTTTATTTTTAGGTTCAGGTGATAATTTTATATATGGCTTCGATCAACCGGCTGTTCATCCACCTAAATGGGAATTTCAAATCGGTACTCCTGTGCATGGTGCACCAGCAATAGGTTCCGATGGTGCTATTTTTATCGGGGCTGATGATAATAAAGTATATGCTTTTGAATTAAACTCTGACGGTACAAATACATTAATTCAACGGTGGGTTTTTACAACATCAGCAAAAGTAAAAGCCACACCTGCATTGGGCGCCAATAATGTACTTTATGTTGGCTCTGAAGATAATAATTTTTATGCAATAGATATGACAACTGGCTCATCAGTTTGGAGTTTCCCAACCTTAGCTTCAGTAGTATCATCTGCTGCGATTGCAAGTGATGGCACTATTATTTTTGGATCAGGAGATGGCAATGTATATGCGTTAAATCCAGATGGCACACTTAAATGGAAGTTTCAAACTGGGGCTTTAATTTCATCCTCTCCTGTGATCAGTCCAAATGGTACCGTTTTTATAGGTTCAGCTGATGGAAAAGTATATGCAATATTTGATAATAATGGCGGTCTATCAACAACTGCACCTTGGCCGATGTTTAGGTTTAACTCAACCCATACCGGTAATATAAATTAGTTTTAATGGCCCTATCCCAGCATTATTTTACTTAATGCAGGAAAGCATATATGAATATTAAAAAATTGATGATCAGAGTTTTTCTAACTGGCATAGTTTTTATTTCAATTGTATTTCATAGCTCTGGGCATATAAGTTGGAAAGTCATTAATCAAGTTGAAAACTTTTTTTATGATGCGCGCCTACTCTATTTTATGCCTGATACGGTTGATGAAAAAATTATCATTTTAGATATAGATGAAAAAAGTCTTTTAGAACAAGGTCAATGGCCATGGACAAGAGATAAACTTGCATCATTAGTTAATACCTTATTTGATCACTATGAAATAAATAGCTTAGGGTTTGATGCCGTTTTTGCTGAACCTGACGATAGTTCTGCATTAAACTTGCTAAAACAGCTTCAAAAAAACAATTCATTCATAGATCAAACCGAGCTTAATAAATGGCATCAGAAATATGATACAGACCAACAATTTTCTGAATCGTTAATAGCAAGAAATCTTGTATTAGGTTATGTGTTTAAACAAAGCCATAATCAAAAAACCCTACTTGCATCTGGTTTATTGCCGCCTCCTCTGGCTAAAAGTAGTTTACTCAACTCGGCAAAAAAAATGCTATTTAAACCCGTTGGATTTACTTCAAACATTCCCATATTACAAGATGCGGCTATATTTGGTGGTTTTTTTGATTATGTATCTACTCAAGATGTTTTAAGAAAAGTACCTTTAATACAAGAATATAAAGACGAAATTTACACATCGCTTGCCTTAGAACTAACCCGTCTTAGTTTAGGCTTTCCTGAGGTAAACTTTGTTTTAAGTGAAAGCTCTGATGTAATAGAGTCTATTCAATTGGGTGATTTTTTAATTCCTGTAGATAAAACAGGCTCTATTTTTGTACCTTATCGTGGTCATTTAGGAAGTTTTAAGTATATTTCAGCAACCGACGTACTTTCATTAAATGTAGCTCAGAACATACTTAAAAATAAAATTGTTCTATTAGGAACAAGCGCGGCGGGTTTACTTGATTTACGTTCTACACCAGTAGGAGAAAGCTTTATAGGTGTAGAAGTACATGCAAATATTATATCAGGAATATTAGAGCAAAGATTTTTAAAACAACCAGATTATATTCTTGGAATAGAATTAAGTGTGTTATTTATTTTAAGCTTAATCATGACTTTTATTTTCCCCCGTTTAAAGCCCATAATGGGCGTCATAACAATTATAATATTAAGCTTTGTTTATATTAGTCTTAATTTATATTTCTGGTCTAATCATCAACTTGTTATTCCATTAGCAACGCCTCTTCTACTGCTTGCTGGTTGCGCTTTTTTGCATATTAATTACAATTTTTTTATTGAACAAAAGCATAAACGTCATTTATCAAAAGTATTTAGTCATTATATTCCACAAGAGCTTGTTAAAGACTTTGATATTAATGAAGCACAAATGAGTCTTACAGGTGAGAGCCGTGAAATGTCGGTATTATTTACTGATGTTCGCAATTTTACTGCTATGAGTGAAAATATGCCTGCGACAGAGCTAACACAGTTAATGAATGAGTTTTTAACACCTATAACAAAAGCAATTCATACTAGAAAAGGGACGATAGATAAATATATGGGGGATGCCGTAATGGCATTTTGGGGAGCGCCGGTAAAAAATCTTAATCATGCCCATGATGCAATACAAACAGCATTAGATATTATTGAACAAATGCAGGGGATCAGCACAGCTTTTAAACAAAAAGGTTGGCCTAAAATAAAAGTTGGTATAGGTGTGAGTAGCGGAAATATGAATGTTGGTAATATGGGATCTGAATTCCGTATCGCCTACACTGTAATGGGTGATATTGTAAACTTAGGCTCTAGATTAGAAGGACTAACAAAAATATATGGTGTAGATATTATTGTCAGTGAAGCAACAAGTAAGCTGGCACCCAAATTTAATTATCGCACTTTAGATAAAGTTCGGGTGAAAGGCAAACAAGAACCTATCACTATTTATCAACCTTTAAATATAGACGCACAAAAAATAAATCGATTAAAAATATACCATGATGCACTCACTTTATATTGGCAACAATGCTTCAGTGAAGCAAAAATGATTTTTATAGCACTGTATAGTGAAGCGCCTGAACTTCTTATTGATGTTTATATCAATCGCTGCGAATTATTTGAAAAGTCCCCACCAGATATTAATTGGGATGGTGTTTTTACTCATACAAGTAAATAATTCTCATAAATTAAAATAATGCCTGAATGCCACTTGAAATTGATGTTCGGTTAAATTTATTTCTTGTTTCAAATACCAGCGTGAAGGCCTTTTTGATTGCAACCAATTTAACTCTGTTTGAATAAAACTTCTTTTATTTAATTTATATCTATAGCTTAAAGAGAGTCCTTTGCCATACTCTTGATTGTTATCTCCCCAAGTACTATCTAAATCTGTTACATTAAATTCCTCAGCCCTCATGGCTATCTGGTGCTCATTCCAGAAGTGACTTAACATGATATAACCATTACTAAAATCATTATCTACCACTTTATTTCCATAAGGTGATTGCATGAACGTGCTACCATTCATATATTGTGAAATGAGTTGAGTTTGTTTGTTCAATTTATATTTAAAACCAAAATGCAAAAAATTGGTATCCCACGTATATTGGCCTGCCTTTACAATACTTGGATCTGCATTATTATCATAAATACCCACTGAAAATTGTAAAGTACGATATTGCCAACTTCCTGCTAAATGTCTTCCCCACCGATTATCTAACTCTAAAAATGGATCTGATTTTCCAGCTTGGGCACTTAAAGCCGTTTCTCTTGCTGCAAAAGGTTGCACAATAAGCTTTTCATTTAGTAAAGTTTGTCGACTGCCTATCGTCCAGCCATGCCAAGACAAAAGTGCACCTGCGGTATCATTGTTTTTGAAAAAAGCGAGGTCCAGATTAAAATTATGTTGTGAATTAGAAAACTTTCCAAGTTTGTTTAACGACAGTTCAAATCCTGTGTGCCTTAATTCTTCTCCGATCCAATTATTCAAACTTGAACTTGTTAGTGTATAAGGTGTAGACCAAGCTGTTGCTATATTTTCCAGTGATATTTTAGGATAAAAAACACCCGCTTTAGATTTTAAACGCCAGCCACCTTCGCTTGGTAAACCTTTATAAGATAAAAATACTTCGGTTAAGCCAATACCATTGTAACTCCCATCGGAAAATGCATTGCCTATCACGTGCACAGAAATATTATTTTCCCACTGCGCACTATATTGCAAGCCCAATTGTGCTAATGCGAGTTGCGCATTTGAATCATAACTAAATTTCCCATAACCACCATTTAAATAACTTTCCTGATCATCTGATACAGCAACAAAGCGTGAATCAATAATGCCATTCAAAGACTGCTCAGCACTTAATATAACCGGGCTGAATAATAATAAAATTATAAACTTAGCCATTTTCCTTCCTTTTCCAAAGCGTAAGGGCATTCCTTTAACCAAGTTTCAAATAAATGCGCTTCTATCGGTCTACTTATAAAATACCCTTGTGCTAACTCACAGTTATGCTCTTTTAGCCAAAGTAAAGTTCTTTCATCTTCAATGCCTTCAGCAACAACACTTAAGCCCATATTGTGGGCAAGCTCAATGGTTGATCTGACGATAATTTGATCATCTTTATTTTGCATTAGCTGTTGAACAAATGATTTATCAATTTTCAGTTCCTGAACGGGTAACTGCTTGAGCTGTGCTAAGGAAGAATAACCTGTGCCATAATCATCAATTGAAAGCTTAAAACCATGGGACTTTAAATACGTTAAAACTTCAGTTGCTTGTGCGGGATCTGATAAAACGGCATCTTCTGTAACTTCCAAGGTAATTTCATGATCTGCAATATTGTTATCATTTTTTAAAGCGATAACAAAATCACTATATGATTTATCTTTTAGATTTTCAGCTGATATATTAATCGCAATCTTAATATTGATGTTTTTTTTCTGCCATATAAGATATTGAGTAATTGCTTCTTTTGTTACCCAGCGTGTTAAAGAGTCCATTTGGCCCGTTTGCTCTGCAATACTAATAAATGCATCAGGTGGAATTAACCCATTGATAGGATGTTTCCATCTTACCAGCGCCTCCACATGACTTATTTTCATTGTATTTAATGACATTTTTGGTTGGTAAAATAAAACCAGTTGATCTTGTTCAATGGCTGTTTTTAAACTATTTATTAAATGAAGGCGTTCAACAGTATTAAAATCAAACTGTCTATCATATAGCTGGTGCAACTTCTTGTTTTTCTTAGCATATTGCATTGCTACGTCAGATTTTTTCAATAAATCTGTTGCATCTGTATCAATGTGATCAGGAAATAAGGCTGTCCCGATTGCATATTGTAGATGCAAGCTTAAATTATTAATCTCAAATAAAGGTTCTAGATTTTGTGAAAGTACGGACAAAGAATTTTCAATTGATAAATCTTCTGATAATAAAATGAATTCATCTGCACCTAAATGAAATAGCTCACATTGCAATTGAGATAGCTTCAATCGATTTGCTACTTCAATAATGACTTTATCACCGATCTTATGTCCTAACGTATCGTTCACTTCTTTTATTCTTCTAATATTAACTTGAAAAACAACAAAAGGGGTCGCTCGTTCTTGTTTATACTTTAACGTCTTAATTAGACTGTTCCGATTTGGCAAGTCTGTTAGAGGATCATGATATGCACGATGACTAATCATTTTTTCTCTGGTAACAACTGAGGTTTTCATATGATTAAATTCATTGGCTAACTGCATTAATTCATGGCTATTTTCAATACTAACCGTTTTATCATAGTTACCTTGGGCGATTGATTTAACCTGTGTAATGAGAGATTTAACTGGTCGAGTAATACTTGCAGATATCACATAAGCACTGATCAATGAAAATAGTAACGTTAATAAGAATAGCAATACAAATTGCCCCCAGTCTGCCTTCACACTTTTAAGTATATCTACCTTAGATTTAAAGACTAAAGCGATTAATTCATCGGAGTCAACAGTACCAAGGTAAAATTGGGAAGCGATATAACTCTCATTTTTATTTGAAAGTATTTCTGATAACAAAGTATTTGAAAATACATCTATGGATTGTGAACTGGCAAGCAAAGATAGGTTATGATTTATTTTATTTTTTAATAAAAAACTTACATTTACATTTGTTATTTTTGCTAACTCATTTGCTAAGTCTTCATTTAATACATAACCAAAACCTATCCACCCTATGATACGAGTACCACTTTTTAATGGTGCTAAACTTAATTGATATAAATTATTGGATAAAGGATAGAGTTGTTCTGATGTTTCTGTCTCTAACCAGTCTAAATGCTTAAATTGTTTGCCTTGCTCTATACCAACTTTAGGCTTATTTTCATTATTATTGTTTTTAAAAGTGACCAGTTCTCCAACAATTTTGCCACTTGTATTAATTGCAATTGCAAAATTTGCATCAATTCTCTTTCTGTGATTATCTAGCGCACTTAATAAACTTTTAACGTCATCTTCAATTAATGATTTTAATGCATGATCTCTTGCCACTGTTTTAGCATAAGCAGATAAATAATAACTTCTGCTTATAAATTGAGCTTCAAATACCTGTTTTGCTGTTAATAATTTATTATTCAGTTGCGCAACTTCAGATTTATTGTTTGCCTGGTAGGTTGAGTAAAATGACATTAGCTGGACACAAAGCAATAAAAATATAAATAAAATAAAAATTCTACTTTGCAAACTTTTCATAATCGATAATGTCACTAGTTTAATATCCTTGTAAAAATTCAAACTCTTCTTGATTTGCTTGCTCAGGTATCGGTAATAGTTTTCGAGGTAACGTAAAATCCCATTGCTTGTTTCCCGTAATATTGATTGTTTTAACAATTTGATTATCCGGGGTATCAAGTTGAGGGTGCCAAATTACAAGCTGATATTCACCTAATAACATATTCTCGAAGGTTGCAATACTTTGACTGTTCGTTTGCGTATAAAAAGGAGTGTCTACAACTAATACAAAACCACTCATCCAATCGTGAATATTGCAGCCCATGGCAACTTCACCAAGCGAATTTAACTGGATATTTCTATTTTGAGTTTCAGATTTAATTTTAAAATCAAATCTATTATTTGTTGATACGGAATAGACATGGTGGGTTATATCATCATTATTTTTAAAAACAACAGATTGACCTTTTTGGATAACACCAATATAAGGATTAAATTGTTTATTTTTTTGTGTAACAACTAAAGGAGAAAGTATCTTTTGTTTTATGCTGTTTGAATTTTTAGGTGTTAAAGAAACGACAGTATTTTCAATATTAGATAAATCTGAGTCTAATACTTTTATTTTAATTGTATTAGCAGATGTGCTTAAACTGTACACCAAAAAAAAACTGATAAAGATATGTTGCAACAAATGAATTATCTCCTAAAAATGGATATTTTAATTTTTTAAATTAAGATATCCCAATAGACCTTTTATTTACAAAATAAATTTCAATGCTTTGATTTTAGCTTTAAATTAATAATTTATGTAATAATTCCTCGCATTCATTTTGTGACATAAATTTTGGGACCGGATAATCAGGATGCGCCTCCGAGAGTGCTTTTTTAGCTAATAGTGGAATATCTGATACTTTTAATTGAGCTAATCCTGTTGGAATTTCCATATCCTTATTTAACTTTTCTATTGCCTTAATAAATGATTTCGCTTTATCAGTATCACTGGTAGCTTCATTGGCGATATTACAATACTCTGCCATTTTAGCCAGTGCCTGTTCTGCGGAACGACCATACCAATGTAATATATAGGGTAATACAATCGCATTCGCTAACCCATGAGGTGTGCCATACAAGCCCCCTAAATTATGAGCAATTGCATGTACATACCCTATTGATGTGCGTGTAAATGCTTCTCCCGCATAAAAAGATGCTAACAACATGGCATTTCTTTGAGACACGTTATCTCCATTTTGATAAACGGAAAATAAATTTTCAAAAATCAATTTGCAGGCCTGCAATGATTTATTGTTAGTAAATTTATTGCCATTCACCCCAATATAAGCTTCAACTGCATGTGTTAAAGCGTCCATGCCTGTTGCCGCAGTGATATGTGCAGGTAACCCTAAAGTTAACTCAGGCGATAATACTGCAACTTTAGGCATAAGTACTAAATCAGTAATTGCATATTTTTGTTTATTAATTGGATCTGATACAACAGCTGCAATTGTTGTTTCTGAACCTGTACCTGCGGTTGTTGGAATCGCATATAAATCAGGAGTTTTTTTAAGAACTTTAAACAATCCCTTTAGTTGTGGTACTGACTTTTTAGGCTTAACAACACGAGCTCCAATTAATTTCGCACAATCCATAACAGAGCCGCCACCTAAGGCTATGATCCCTTGACAGCGTTCAGTTAAAAATAATTGCAATCCATTTTCTACATTATCAATTGTCGGGTTAGGTTGCACATCACTGAAAATAATTGCAGAAATATTATTTTTCTCTAAAACGGCTAGCAAAGGCTCTAGCAAACCTAATTGTTTTAATACACCATCGGTAACAAGTAATAACTTATCTTGTTTTTTTTTGCTTATAGCGTTAACTAATTGCGTAAGCGCACTGCTTCCTTGATACAAAACAGGCTGTGGAAAAGGGATTAAAGAGCTGAACATTTTTAAAGAAAAGTGGTAACTGCGATAAAAAAGCTTTGTTGTTGGCCACATAAGGTGATCTCATTTTTATTATTATGAGATCACCTTATCGTTTTTTTGAATTAGTTCAAAGTGAATTAGAGTTTTAATTCTATTTACACTTTAAATTTTGCAAGCTCTTCAGTTAGAACATGCGCTTGTTTTGACACTGCATCTAAGTTATCAAGTATATTTTGTAACTCTGTTAAAGACTCCGTTGATGAATCATTTAAATGATCAATGCTTTTTTCCATGCTCATTGACATTTTAGATTGCATATCCATAGCCGTTGCTATTTGTTCTATCGAATTGGCAACCGTACTTTCAAGCTCCTCAGTATGCTCAAGCCTATTTGCTACTTTATATATATACTCTTGTGCATGTTCAGTAGTTTTATTGCTATTTGCTACGTTATCAACCGCTTGCTTACCTAAAGTTTGCAGTGAAGCGATTGTAGTTTCAATAGCCGATATAGAATCTTGTGTCCGTTTTGCAAGTGCTCTTACTTCATCAGCAACAACAGCAAAACCTCGGCCTTGCTCACCAGCTCTTGCCGCTTCTATGGCTGCGTTAAGGGCCAATAAATTAGTTTGTTCAGCAATATTTTTTATAACATCAAGTACAGAGCCAATTTCACCACTTTGTTTACTTAGCTTTGATATAACATTAGCCGTTTCATTCATATTGCCTGATAACTTTTGAATGTCATGCACGCTGACTTTCATATTTGCCGTACTTTCTTTTATTTCGGAGTCAGTTTCTTTCGTATTTTCAGATGCAAGTTCAGTATTTTGACTGATATCTTGAATATTGGATGTCACATCATGAATATTCTCTGTGATTTCTTTAGTTTGGCTTCCTTGCTCATTTAATTTATTTGCAATGGCACCTGTCGCAATCTTAACCTGATTAATTGCATCTTCTACTTTAGCTGCATTTTCTATAATGCTAATAACTAAACCTCTAAAAGTTGTCAAAAACTGATTGAATTTTTCGGCCACATCACCAATTTGATCATGCTCCCCTACATCTAATTCAGTTGTTAAATCACCTTTGCCTTGTGCTAATAATGATAAAGAAGAGTTTAACTTGTTTGTACGTGATAAGACTATTTTGTTAAATGACCAACTCATAATACCTGCGATAGAAAGCATAATCAGACCTGTAATGATAATGATCTGAACCCTAACACGTGTTGCTTCTGCGTATATGGTACTAAGAGGTTTATTGACAATGAGCACACCTCTCACGTCTCCCAATTTCCAATCTGTTTTTGGCGATTTTGAGTGTGAATTATGACAATCAACACAACCTTGAGCTTGCATGGTATCGGCTAATGCGACTCTTAAAACTGGCTCACCTTCTAATAATGTTTCTTCAGAAATTATTTTCTTAGGATTTTTTGATAAAATGGCCCATGCTTCTTTTTGGAAGTCATCTAATTTTCTACTGACTCTGTTTGGAAATGGGTATTTACTATATAGCTGAAAGGATGTGCCATCTTTTGCAAAAATATCACTGAGTTCATGAACCAAAGTTGCAGGTAAGGGAATACTATTTGGGTTATCTTTATGTTCATAATCAGGTTTCATACCAAATTTTTTAGCTTTTACTATTACATTTTTAGTGTAATAACCTCGCAATGTTTTTATTTGATTAACCGTATTAATTGCATCTTTTTTACTGAGTTCGATCATATTCTGTTCTTGTATATTTGGAAAGAATACAGCAACTAAAACGGCTATAATGATCAATAAAGTAAATATAGGTAATAAAAATTTTTTTAACATAAATAAACCTTAGTTCACAGGCCTGCACTAAGGTTAAGTATAGAAGCTGTACTTGAATTTTCATTCAAATCAAACAAAAATAGCAAATATTAAAAGTTTGCTAAGGTACTAGAAACAATCAGCTTAATTAAACCTTCAATGTTTTCTTTATCATCTTTAGTCAACTTTTTTGTCGCCCAACCATGCCAAGCAGGTTGCTTGGTTTTAACATCATATATATCTATAGCAAGTTCTCCTTGCGTATAATTACGCACATGAGTTTCTGTACTCATTCCTATTCTGCCATAACGGCCATAATATCCACGACCCCAGCCAAAGCCACCTTGAAATGTTGCAGGGTATGAATCTATTTGTATTTTATCTCGACTTCCCACAGTATATGAGACTGCTAAATCAGCTTTTGAAGTATCGGTTACGAATGTATAACCTTTATTTTCAAGTGCTTGTTCTATTGCTTTATCAATACGAACTTTAACAATCGGATTGAAACCTGCGCTTATATGAAGCGCTTTTGACTCTTTTAACCAGGCAAATGTTTTTGCCGAGCTAATATTAATATTTGGATTTTTATCAAAATTAACATTAGGCCCAGGTGCTGCACAAGCTGTTAGCAAAATGATTATTGATGCCAATAAAATGATTTTGATCTGTTTCATATAAGTTCCTAAATTAAAAATCTTATGTTTTAAAGCTGAGGGCGTATAAAAAAGGTCACCCCAAATATATTTTATATATCACTATTTCACTGGATATATATATTTTAACCAACCAAGCATACGTAATAATATTCGTCTTACCAAAGAGACATGCATAATATCGTGTTCATGGTTGATGGTCGCTGCTTGGCCTTGAACGCCAAGTGGTAAGTTATAGCTATTTAAATCTTCATCTAACTCTATTATTGCAATCGCATAACCATGTTTTGTTATTATACTTGAAGAAATTAATGTACCTGTTGCTTGTACTTCTCCTTCAGCCATCGCAGGTAATACTTCAACGACTTTACCACTAAAAACATGCCCTGGAACTGCATCTAAAATCACTTCGGCATCTATTCCCACCTCTAATCGAAGTAAAGAGTTTTGCCAAAATAACCCTGCAATACGTCGCTTTTCTTTTGGTACAAAAGTCATTACAGGTCGAAGCGGTAAGCTTGAAGCTCTGACACCTGGACGAATTGTCACTTGTGTTGGGTAACCATCTGATGGTGCTTTAACATATGTTCGCTCTAAGTCTAACTTGGCTTTATCTTTGGCTGACTTTAATTGTGCAACCTGAGTATTTTCACCTAAAATGGTTGACTCTGTAATGAGCCTGATGCGCCTTTCATCTGCTTTAGCCCCATCAAATGCAGCAAGATCAGCTTCAAAAAGTTTCTTTTTATTATTTACTTGTTGCTCTGAAAATGGCGAATTTACACCGCCTTTAATATGCCCATCTCTATAACGAATGTAAGTTGTTTCACTTCGCTCCAAATTTGCTTGTACTTTTCCCACCTTTGCGATCGCAGCTAACAGGCTTTCATTTTTTTGTAGTGCACCACTTTTCGCCTCAGCTAAAGCCGCATCAGCCTTCGCTAAAGCAATTTTTTGTTGAGTATTTTCAAGTGTAAATAAAATATCTCCCCTATGAACCAATTGATTAGGAACAACGTTAACTGAACTCACTGTCCCTGTAATTTGCGGTACAATAGGAACAGAAACAAATACCTCTTTGGCATATTTTTCATATGGGTGGTTATAATTCATAGTGAATATAATGGCAGATAATATAAATACACCCCCTAAAACAGCTGTGGGTACAGTCCACTTATTTAAAGGTATTTTGAATGCTTTAAAAATGAGAATGCACATTGCGGTATAAGTTAAAATGATTAGCATATCCATTAAGGCTGCTCCTTATCTGCTAATTGTTTTTGAAGCTGTGCGACTGTCTTGTTCAAATCATGTAATTGTGATGATAAATCGTCTCTGTGTCTGTTTTTCTCTGAATTGGAAAAGCCCCACCCTCTATCTTCTCGATATAGAGTGGCCCAGATCCATAAAAAAGGCCAAAGCGCATGCAATGTAAATAAGCTAACCCAACCTGTGGCATGTATTGCATCTTGATGTGGATGGTTGCGTTTTACTGCGATTTCATAGGGAATATCATGAATAACAATAATGCCGTAAAAGATAATGATAAAGACAAAAAAAACTAAAAATAGTGCAAAGTAATCCAAAAACATATTGAGCCTCATTTATTGCTTAGCGTTTTAAAGTGACGTTAAATAGATCGAATTTATTTTACAACGAGTTCGTTGTTATTGACGACGTAGACATTTTATCCTTCATTACACCGCTACATTGCGATTTGTTTTTTTGCTGTTTTAGCTGAGCGTGTGCCTAATAAAGGCAGTCCATCTTTACCAACTTGCGTTGTAATAACTTCTATTTTTTTAACAACCCCCAGTGCAATTGTTGTAGCGTTTACTGTAAAGATGTACACAATATAAAATAAATTAACATCATATTTCTCATGCTTTTTCCTTTAAAAACAAGATTTTTAAATAATTAATCATCCGTTAAACAATGCTAATAGTGTAGACGCAAGAAAATAACCTCGCTATGTTGTTTTCAAATAAAATTGATAGATATGACATAAAATATATGGTTTATAAATGAAGCTTAATAGAACTTAATTTTCAAAAGCACTTGTGTATTACACAAAACAGAGAAATTATTTAAGGAGTAGTTTGCAGAAGAATTAGCAATTAACCACCCTATCCTCAAAGCTGTATCACAATCAATTTTAAGTCAATGGGAAAGTAAAAAACAGGAGATATGTCACAGTAAAAAATTTTGCGATTGAAAGAGTCGGTTATAAATATTTTCCGCCATAGTGGCATACTTTTGGTAGTATATTCATACATATGTATAATCTATGTCATAATTATTATTTCCATAATTTAAATTTAGGTTTTTTATGCCCTTAAATGGTTTTTATAAATCATAATGCAATTACATTTAGCATGCAGACATTGTGATCAACTTGTATATATTGCATCATTGCAAAAAACACAAGTTGCTTATTGTCCAAATTGTCGAAGCAAAATAGCCTTAGGAAAAAACAACAGTGAACAAAAAGTTGTTGCACTAAGTATTTGTGCTATTGCAATGTTACTCAGCTCCCTATTTTATCCCTTTATTTCTTTTAGTGAACAAGGCATTACTCAAACGATTACTTTACTGGATGCAGGTAAAATACTGTTTGAGTTTAACAGTCCTCTCTTAGGTATATTGATAGATATTACGATTATTTTTTTACCTTTAACTTTACTTGTTTTTTTTATTTTAATTCACATTGGCTTATTAAAAATCTTGCCGAGAACATATGCCAGTAAACTATTAAAAATGATTTTTATACTTATTCCCTGGGTGATGTCTGAAATATTTTTAATTGGTATCCTGATCAGCATGATCAAAATTATGTCTATTGCGGATATCAGTTTTGGTCTCAGTTTCTTTTCATTTTCAGCTTTTATCTTTTTTTATTTAATGTGCTTGACCCATATTGATAAAAATAAGCTTTGGCAACATATTGCTATGGTTGATAATAGACCTTTGATAGGCACTCCTGCTCGGGCAATTGAGCACAATTACAGGGCGTGTCATAATTGCCAACAATTAATATCTTCAAATATTTGTGATCGGTGCCATAGTAAAACATATAGTCGCTATCCTTTTAGTATTCAAAAAGTTATGGCACTTTTATTGACATCATTAATATTATATATCCCAGCTAATTACTATCCTATTATGCATACTTGGGTATTAAATCAAGACGAACCCTCAACAATTTTAGGGGGGATTGTGACCTTATGGCAAATGGGGTCATATCCAATTGCTATTATAATATTTATCGCGAGTATCATAATTCCACTAGCAAAAATATTTGTTTTAACCTTACTGTGTTATGTTGTGACCTATAAAAATACTTTAGATTATGCAAGCCAGTATCAGTATACAAAAATGTATCAATTAACTGAATTTATAGGCAAATGGTCAATGCTAGATGTTTTTGTTGTTGCAGTTCTAGTGGCATTAGTTCAATTAGGCGCCCTGATGTCAATCACACCCGGCGTTGGTGCAATATTTTTTGCCGCCATGGTTTTTACTTCTATGTTAGCCGCTCATGCATTTGACTCGCGTTTGCTTTGGGATTCAATCGATACTACACAGGCAAAAAGTCGCTTTCATAATAAAAACCAGGAGTACAAATGACACAAACAGCCAATATTACACAAGGGCCAAAAATCTCACCAATTTGGATATTACCCTTCATTGCACTGTTTGTAGGTATTTGGATGGTATTTCAATATCAAAACGATAAAGGCGAAGAGATTTTTATTCGAATGCCTCATGCAGAAGGCATTATTACAGGTAAAACCCAAATAAAAGTTCGCAGTGTTAATATGGGTATTATTACGGATGTAAAGCTATCTGATAACCAAAAATATGTTATGGCTCGGGCTGAAATTAATAAGCGTTATAAACACTTATTAACTAATGATGCAAAAATTTGGGTTGTAAAACCTCGCATTGATCAAGCTGGAGTATCCGGTTTAAATACATTGTTATCAGGTGTTTACCTTGAGTTTTCTCCTGGTAATTCAAAAGAATCAAATAGCTATTTCACTCTTTTAACCGAACCGCCTCTTATCGCAAATGATATCAAAGGTGGGCGCTATAGTTTATTAAGTCGTGATTCCCAAGTAATAGAAGTTGGTACAGGTTTATATTACAAAGGGTATGAAGTAGGTCAAATAGAAGCGGCTCACTTTGACTGGCAAGAACAAACCATGTCTTATCAAATATTCATAAAGGCACCTTTTCAAAATTTAGTCACTTTTAATACTGTTTTCTGGGTTAATTCAGGGATAGAAGTTGACTTGTCTGCTGATGGCATAAATGTAAAAACAGGTTCTTTAAGTAAACTATTGAAAGGAGGAATTTCTTTTAGTGTGCCACAAAGAGAAAAAGCAGGCGACATTGTCTCTGCAGGGCATATATTTTCTTTAAGCAAAAATTACAAAAAAGCGTTAGAGCAAAGGTATTTTTTATATGATTACTTTGTGATCCAATTTGAGCAATCAATACGCGGTTTAAATCCAGGAGCGCCTGTAGAATATCGAGGTATACGTATCGGTACAGTTGTAGAGTCTCCGGCTATGCTGGTGGTTGGAGATAAGCCTGCTTATTTTGGCACTGAAGATATACGAGTCCCCGTATTAATAAAAGTCGAATATAAACGCATATTTCATAATGCAAAAATTTCAAAAGAGTTTTGGCAAAACAACCTTTTAACTTGGCTTAATAAAGGCATGCGCGCATCATTAAAGCCAGGGAACTTACTCACCGGGGCTTTATATATTGATTTAGATATTTACCCTGATGCGCCTAAATATGTTATGGAGAAAATAGCAGGGCATAATGTATTGCCAAGTATCTCAAGTGGTTTTAGTGTTTTAACTAATCAAGTCTCTGAGGTATTAACAAAATTTAATAAACTCAATATCGAAGGTTCATTAACACAGTTTGAAAATGCAATGGTTGAATATCAGGCTTTGGCAACACAATTAAATATATTAATTAAAGCGAATAAAACACAAGCTATCCCAGACAATTTTAATCAAAGCATGCAACAGGTTACTAAAAGCATGGCTCAGTTTGATAAAACAATGAAGCAGTTCAGAAAAACAATGAGTGATTATGAGAAAGGCTCTCAGGTTTATCAACAAATGCATAAAACGATGAGCCAATTAAAACAATTAACTCAAGAGCTTCAACCATTTTTACGTAATTTGAATGAACAACCAGATATGTTTATTTTTGATAGAAATAAAACTCAAGACATTGAACCTAGGAGCTTAAAGTAATGCGCTTTTCATTCATTTTTATCATAATAATAATGCTTTCATCTTGTAGTCATAAAGCCGCATTTAATAATATACATTATTATCAGTTTTATGGTCAAAATAACAAACTGAGCATTACTAAAAAAGATGATAATGCAATTCTTGTGATTTCGGATATTGTATTACCAAGCAGCTTAAACAATCGCGGCATTGCGATGCGAATATCAAAACAACAATTTCAAAATGCGAATTGGCATCAATGGAATAGCGCACCAGATGAAATGTTACTCTCAATTACTCAGGGAAATTTGGCATCTTTAGAAACAAATTGGTTAGTACTGACTAAAAGTACACCTCATATCTCCTTAATTGCAAAAAAACATGCCTTTTATGAAGTTAAATGGACATTAACGCGCTTTAATGGCGGATTAAATAATAATGCAGAAATAGCAGGAATGTGGCAAATTTTTAAACATCAAACCGATGGTGATATTTCTATTATTCAGCAAGAGTATTTTACAGAGCAAACAACTTTAACCAAAGATGGTTATCAAGCACTTGTAGGTGCGTTAGAAATTACTTGGCTTAAAATTAATAAAGATTTTATGCTCGCTTTAGAAAATATAACAAAGTTAGATGATTAGCATAAACTCATGATGCTATTGGTCGGTTTTCATAATCAATATGGCAGTGTCGGCCACTATTTTTGGCCGCATACACTGCTTTATCAGCTCCCTCTAAAAGCAATTAAACGCTAAAACGTCAATTGCTCTTATTTAAACGATAAACTGATTTTTAACGATTAGTTTAATTTTTTGCGTAAAGATATCAGTGAGATCCCCAATAACATCAACCAATTTAATGAACCACCACTACTGCTGCTAGTATCAGGTGTGGTAACTTGATTTATTAAGGTGTTTTTTACAGGTGACAGTGTATTTGCTGACGCCGGATCATCATCAATGACACTTGTTTGTAATATTGTTACAAAGTTTTCTTCACTTTCAGTGCATTCAAGCATCGGCATTGAACTACATTGTTTTAATTCAGCAATTTTTTCTAAATTTTCCAATCCCGAAATTACTTGACCAAAAACTGTAAAACCTTCATTTTGTGTATCTAATCCGAAACCGTTTTTACTATTATCATGTAAATTTACAAACCATTCGCTCGTTGCACTATTCGGGAAACCTCCCACTTTAGCCATCGCAATAGTGCCTTTTACATTTGACCATACAGCCTCGTTTGTAACCGAAGAAATTGTTTCGATATGGGGTGTTGTGGCTGTTAGATATGAGCCTGAATTTTTATACCCTCCACCTTGAACGATTGTGCCACCACTATTTTCACTTGCAACACGATGAACCAAAACATTCGAGTACTTTTCGTTTTTTACATAATGTAAAAAATTTTCAACCGTTTTTGGTGTCGTCTCATCAAATAAGTTAACTTGAAAGTTTCCCTGACTTGTTTGAAATTCGACTATGGTCGCTAGTGTGTTGTTTGAAAATGTCGTAATGCTTAAGGCAAAAAGAGGTAAGGTGATTTTTCTTATTCTATTTTTCATTATAAATCTTTTTTAGTTATTATTAATGCACCTAGGATAAACAGGAAAAATATAAAAAACCAGTTAATAACATGCCTGATAACACTCAAGCACAAAGAGTAACATTTGGTTACATAGTCATTTATCAGTATTTATTGCAAAAAAATGAATAAAGACATTTAAACAATTTTAAATTCACTAAAAAAAAGTTATTATGCTTGGCTGAGTATCAGATATTTATCTAAAAAATTTAAACTTAACATAAAGTTCAATATGAAAATTAGATAGATATCTGTGATTTAACATATAAAAGGTTATTTATGCTTTTAAGCTTCATTCATAAAACAGTCGTAATTATTGGTTGTATTACATTGTCTGCCTGTACTATTTTTTCCGTTACCAACTCATCAGAACCAAAAAAAATAACCATATTACATACCAACGACAACCATGGCCGGTTTTGGCAAAATGAAGATGGTGAATATGGTATGGCTGCCAGAAAAACATTAATAGATAAACTAAGAGCTCAAGCACAATTAAATGGCAGTGAAGTTTTATTATTATCGGGCGGTGATATAAATACAGGTATACCAGAATCTGACATGCAACATGCGGAGCCTGATTTTAAAGGCATGTCACTATTGGGTTATGATGCCATGGCAATAGGTAATCATGAATTTGATAATCCTTTATCAGTATTGAAGAAACAACAGAAATGGTCTAACTTTCCTTTTTTATCGGCGAACATATTTGATAAAACCACAGGCAAACAAGCATTTCAAGGCTATAAAGTCTTTAATAAAAATGGGCTTAAAATCGCAGTCATAGGTTTAACAACAACAGATACTGCAAAAATTGGCAATCCAGAATATATTAGCCACCTTGAATTTTTAGAGCCTAAAAATGTAACGCAAAATCTTGTTAAAAAGTTAAAAGCCACTGAAAGACCTGATGTTATCATTGCTGTGACACATATGGGACATTACTCTAATGCCAAACACGGTATCAATGCACCCGGAGATGTTAGCCTTGCTAGAAGTTTAAATACAGGCACACTTGACATGATCATAGGTGGTCACTCTCAGGAACCCGCTTGTATGGCAAGTGACAATATTTATAAATCTGATTTTAAACCAGGCGATAAATGTACACCCGACCGTCAAAATGGCACTTGGATCGTACAAGCCCATGAATGGGGCAAATACGTTGGCAAAGCAGAGTTTGAATATACTGAAGGTAACTTGGTATTAACTGATTATAAACTTATTCCTGTGAACTATAAAAAAACTGTCATTTTAGATGGTAAAAAGTCAAAAATATTAACCCAAGCTAAAATTGAAAATGACCCTGCTATTTATTCCTTTTTGAAACAATACCAAGAAAAAGGTCAGGCTAAACTCAGTGCCAGCATAGCAAAGTTAAAAGGTGATTTAGATGGTGAGCGTAATCATGTTAGGTTTCACCAAACAAATTTAGGGCGTTTAATTGCAGCCGCACAAATGGAAAAAGTAAATGCTGATTTTGGCGTGATAAGTGGTGGTGGGATCAGAAACTCTATTCAAGGTGGGGATGTGAATTATAAAGATGTATTGACAGTTCACCCCTTTAAAAACCGTTTAACTTATGTTGAAATGAAAGGAGATGAAATTCAATCATTCTTAACAACTGTTGCAAGCTTCCCTTCAGATGCTGGCGCTTATACACAATTTTACGGAGTATCGCTTACTTTAAAAGATGGCAAAGCGAGTAACATTAAAATTAAAAACAAAGCATTAATACGCAATAAAATATATCGTTTTAGTATTAATAGCTATAATGCAGCAGGTGGTGATGGTTACCCTAAACTTAACCAACACCCAAGCTATGTTGCAACAAACTATATTGATGCAGAAGTTTTAAAAGAGTACTTAATGAAACACAGCCCTATTGATGCAGCTGCTTATTTACCTCAAAACGAAATTACTTACCTATAAGCTCAATATGTTGGCTTTCGATCATTGCTAAACCATAATGATGCAATTTAGAACGAGAGCCTTCTCCTGAGGCCTTAGGCGGATAATAAATCGCTTTAACTTCAGGATAATCAATAAAAACTTCATCTAATGCCGCTCTAATTTCACTCAAAGTTTTTTCTAAACTATTTGTAAAGTTGGGTCGTTTACGGATTGTATGACCAAGCTCAATTAAACGTAAAAAATATTTATTTGCTAAGTCTGTGAGTTCTAAGGGTAAGTCTTTATTTTGATTTAACACTGTTTCCTTATCTAAAATACAAAACTCAGTAAGCGCTATAAAAAAACACAAAGGTTTATTTGCTAAAGGTATACTAACTTGGGTTTGACTGTTAATAATCACTTTACTCTTTAAGTCTATTATTAATATGGGGGTTTTATCTTGTTCTTCATCAAATAATAAGTCTGCATTATCATCTCGCCAATGATTGATATGACTTAAACATAAATAGAGAAATGCAAAGGCAAATAGTAATGGCGCTATATGTAAATATTGCAAAATAGCTAAGTTGTTAACAGCAAGTTCAATTTCAATTGTTTGTCCGGGTGCTAATAATGCTTTATTAATTCTGGTAAAGTTTTGTTTTAAACTCCCAATCTTAAAGCCCTTGATTGCAAGCACTTTCACAGGTGAGTTTTGTGTTTCTAATTGTGCATTAAATTGGGCAATATAAGTAAGTACGGCACTTTGGTCGCCAACACTATTAAATACTTGGTCAGGTAAACTTAATCTAGGTAAATCTAGCGCAATTCTGGTCTCAATACTGTTAATAAAAGTGTTAATGTTTCTGTTTTGGTTAACAAACATACCTATGGCATAGGTAATTTGAAAAACGAGCCAAAAAAGGATGAATGTGATCGTAAGCTTAATGTTTTGTCCCATTATTAGCCCTCCCCTAATATTATATTTGAAGGACATGATTTATAAAGTTTTACTTGATTGAAGTATGAGGCACTTTGCTCCTGAGCCAATTCTAAAAGGTTTTTTTGAACTGCACATAATAAATCAGTATTTTCTAAATCCATTTTTAAATACCATTTACTACCACTAATTTGATCGCTCATAGGTGTTATATAGTTAAGTGAAAAGTTCTTTTCATCATCAGCTTTCCAGTACGAAGCAATTAAATCGACCTTTCCGCTTGATAATAGCGCTCGCAGTCCTTCATGAGAGCTTGCATAAGTTACATCTAAGTGCGCGATATTAATTGCTAAATTCTTAAATAAGGCTTTTGGTAAAATATGGCCTGAACGACTTGTGGGGTAGTCAAGTAAACCAATTTTTTTATCTAAAAAATAGAGTTTATTAAGTTTAGGTTTTTCCTTTAAAGAAATAAAAAATGCAGTGTAGCTTGAGTAGCCAAGAACAGCCTGATAGTTGTAAGTAGATTCAGCCATAAAAGCTTGCATAATATTTTCCTTAGCAAGTATCAGATCTGCAATGCCTTTACCTAGAAACTCTACAGAGTCACCTAGCTTGTAACCCCAATGAACCATTACCTGTCCATATTGCTTTGCAACTACATCATCTTTACATAGCTTTAGCGAAACTTGTTTTGCTACAACCTCAGATGGCACATATATCACTAGATTATTTTCATTTGTGGTGCTCTTTGTTTGACATTGTGCAGAAATATCAAAAAAAACAGGTATAGAATGATTTTTTACAGTTGAACTTGTTAATCCGAGATAAAAAACAATTAGAATTGCGGTACACAAAAATGTAACAATTGTTCTTTTTTTAAAAAATACACGTTTTGCTATCACACTGTTTCACTTAGCTAACTTTTACTAGTTGGTATTTGAACAAGTTTTTTTACTTATTGCAATAGGTAATTTTACCTATGAATTATAAGCCTTTGATTTTAAAGATTTGTTAATAAGTAATGATGAATACTGTTAAGTCCTTTCTATTTAAAAATAAAAACGTGAAAATAAGTAATCGAAACAAATAATTTGTAAATTTTTGCAATTAGGTGAATTAGTGAAAAAACGGTTAACAAATAAAGTAATTATTGGTATTTGCGCAACATTAACACTTGGTTTATCAAATTATGCTGCGGCATGGAGCCAAAACGGCCATAGAATTGTTGCTAAAATCGCTGAAAATCATTTAACCGATACTACTAAAAATGTAATTGCGCCTTTATTAAAAGGTGAAAAGCTGGCACAAGTATCAACCTGGCCAGATGAAATGCGCTCAAACCCCTCTGAATTTTGGCAAAAAAAATCAAGCAAATGGCATTATGTCAACATAAGCAAAGCATCAGACTTTAAACCTGCCTCATATAATATCTCAGCCACTGACGGTAAAATAACAGATGCCTACGCATTAATTCTTAAAGCGACAGCCATTCTTAAAAGCCCTTCGACATCTTTAGATGATAAAAGCTTTTACTTAAAGTTTTTAGTTCATGTAGTTGGTGACATTCATCAGCCCATGCATGTAGGTCATAGTGAAGATAGAGGCGGCAATCGCATCAAGGTTAAATTTTTTGGCGAAGAAACAAACCTGCATACACTTTGGGATAAATTATTGGTTAAAAACCAAAACCTTTCATTTACAGAGTTTACGAATTTTTTAGATACAAATAATAAGCCCACTCTCGCAAACTATTTAGACAGTCAACCAAAAGACTGGATATTAGAGTCATTTTATATTGCTGAAAAATTATATGACGTGGGCAATGCGGATTATAAGTACAACTACGTCTATGAACAAACACCTGTTATGAAAACAAGACTAACGCAAGGTGGGATCAGATTAGCAGGTTTATTGAATACCATATTCGATAAATCAGCAAAACCTTTGGTTAATGCCTTAGGTAATAAGAAGTAAATAATTTTTATAAAAGCAAACTAACTTTCAAATAATTGTTATACGGGAAACGACTAAATGAAAAACCATCAACTATCGAAGATCACCGGCGCATTAATTTTTGCGTTTGGTTTATCGACAAGTGCTTTCGCTGCAGAAACATCTTCAGCTATGCGCGGTAAAGTATTGACTCCACAAGGTGATGCCGCTGCAAATGTTAAAATTACTGTTGTTCATCAACCTACAGGCACTACAAAAGAATTAATAACAAACGAAAATGGTGTATTTGTTGCTAAAGGTCTGCGTGTTGGTGGTCCTTATCGTGTTGTGATTGATTCTGATAAATACAATGATGACTTGTTTGAAAATATATATTTATCTTTAGGTCAAACTGAGCGTTTAAAGTCTCAGTTAGAGTCTAAAAAAATGGAAACAATTGAAGTTTCAGGTACGCGTATTTTACAAGATGTTGGTGGTGCAAGCTCTGTTTTTGGTGAAGCTGCTATAAGAGACATGCCAAGCTTTAACCGTGACATAAAAGATGTTGCCCGTTTAAACCCATTAGTAAGCATTAATGGTAGTGGTGAGATGACGGTTGCAGGTGGTAATCCAAGATCTAACAGCTTAAGTGTTGATGGCATAGGTCAAAATGATGATTTTGGTTTAAATTTTGGTGGTTACCCAACTCAGCAACCGCCAGTAGCACTTGATGCAATTGAACAAATTTCTGTAGATGTATCACCATTTTCAGCTAAAAAAGGTAACTTTGGTGGCGGTACTGTTAATGCAGTAACAAAATCGGGTACTAACGATTTCAAATTTTCAGGTTTTTATGAGCAGTCTTCTCCGGAGTTAGCAGGTGACTCGTTGGTAAATTCTGAAGTTTTATATACAGAAACAGTTGTTGATGCAAATGGTGACAAACATTATCCAGGTCAATCATTCTTAGATGGCACTGACCATAAAACTTTTGAAGAAAAGAAAGTAAAACCAAATAAAACAGTAAAACGTATGGGGTTTAATGTTGGCGGCCCACTCATTCAAGACAAGCTTTTCTACTTTGTTAACTACAATAATTGGAAAAGTACAGAAGATCTTGAATATGGTTTTGCTGATAGTGGTGCTGTAAATGAATATAAAATATCTGAAGCGCAATTTAATGAGTTTATGGGTATTTTAAATAATACTTATGGTATTGAAGACTCTTTAGGTGGTGATAGCGAAGATACTAACGAAACTTTACTTGCAAAATTAAGCTGGAATATTAGCGATGCGCATCGTTTAGACTTCACTTATCAATGGCAAGATGATCAAGAAGCACGTGGTGAAGGTCAAGGCGGTACTAGTGTACAGTTAGCATCTCGTCGTTATACATTTGCGACCAAGTTTAATAACTTCTCAACTAAAATTTATTCAGATTGGAGTGATGACTTTTCGACTGAAATTGGTGTGAGCTATAAAGATGTTTCATCAAAAAGCTTAACAAATTCAGACTTAGGGAGTATAAAAGTTGTTCAAGAACGTAATGGGCCTTCATTTAATTTTGGTACTGACTCAAAACGTCATGCTAATGCCGCTTCAACTAAAAACTTAGTTATTTCATTTGATGCCACTTATTTAACCGATGATCATGAAATTAAATTTGGTGCACAATACGAAAATCTAAATTTATATAACTTATTTGCCGAAGATTCTTTAGGTTCTTGGAACTTTGATAGCTTAGAAATGTTTGCCAATAAAGAAATCGGCAGTTATGACTTCAATTATGGTAATGCCTATACTAACAATGCAGATGATACAGCATATGATGTAACCCGCAGTACTTTTGCGCTTTATTTAGAAGATACTTTCTACTTAACTGATGATTTAGAAATCACAGCGGGCATAAGATATGAGCGTTTAGCATCAGATGATACACCGCAATTAAATGGTAATTTCTTTCAAACCCATAATATCAGTAACCAAGAAAACTTAGATGGCTTAGATGTTATCTTACCTAGAGTGGGTTTTAAATATTACGCAACCGATGATTTAGTCATTCGTGGTGGCATAGGCCGTTTCCAAGGTGGTATTCCAAATGTTTGGTATAACAATCCATTCACTATGGATGGTATTACTTTAGTTTCAGCACCAAACAATGTTATCAATGACTATTATGCAAATAATCAAGTAGATATTACAGCTGTACCACAAGAGATAAAAGATTCCTTAAAGCCTGGTGCTGGTAGTGTAAATTATATTGACCCTGACTTTGAACTACCAACGAGTTTACGCGCTCAAATTGGTTTTGATTATACTCTAGATATCCCTTATTTAGGTGAAGGTTTCTTATGGTCATCAGAATTGATGTACCAAAAGAAAGAGAACGAAGCGACTTGGATAAATACGGGTATTCGTGACTCAGGCAAAACAGCAGCCGACGGTGTTCGTGTGATCAATGAAAGTATCTATGAAGATAACTTTGATATTGAAATGACTAATGCACCAGATGATGGTCGTTCAATCATTTTCTCAACCTCACTTGCAAAATCTTGGGATAGCGGTGTGACAATGACAATGAGTTATGCTCATCAAGATATTGAAGAGAATCATGTCGGTTCTGCATCTCAAGGTCAAGGTAACTATAAGCACAATATCATAAAGAATCGTAACCAAGACATGGCAACACGTGGTTTTTATGAAGTTGAGCATAGCTTTAAGCTAAACTTAGGTTATACCACTGAGTTTTTTGCAGGCTATGCAACGCGCTTTAACATGTTCTTTGAGCGTCGTTCTGGTCGTCCATTTAGCTATACAATGGGCATGTACAAAGATGGCGACTTCGGTGATACGTCAGATTTTTATTCTCAAGCGGCTTACTTACCGTATATTCCAACTGGTGCTGATGATCCAAATGTAAACTGGGATGATTCAGGTTTATCTTGGGAGCAACTAAAAGGTATTTTAGACGAAGCGGGTATTGCACCTTCTGGCTCTATCTCAGATAGAAATGAAGCGACACAGCCTTGGGTAACAACTATGGATATCAGTATTAAACAAGAAATACCTGGTTTCGCTGAGGGTCATTCTGGTGAAGTTTATTTCATGGTAGAGAACTTTGCTAACATGTTAAATAGTGACTGGGGTGTAGAGCGTAAGATTAGATATGCAAATCAAAAACTATATGACTTTGGTGGTTTAGATGACCAAGGTCGTTATAAAATTGATGCGGTATATGGTGGTCGTGATACACGTAACTACTCAACAATTACAGCTTCAGCATGGCAAGCTAAAATTGGTGTAAGCTACAAGTTTTAGTAGTCTTTCCCTAGAGACTCAATAAAATAGCCTTCATTTGAAGGCTATTTTTTTATCTAATTTGTCTATTATTAACATGAGATTTTTTTGTTCGTTCACATCTAAAACAGATAATAAATCAGACTCCCAATCAAGTGCCTTTGGCGCTATTGCATAGTATAAGTCTTTCCCCTGCTCTGTTAACTGTAAATAATAAGCCCGTTTATCTTTTTCATTAACAATTTTAATTAAATCTCCTCTGACAAGCATTATTTTAACTGCACGAGACACGGTTGATTTATCCATAGCAGCAAGGTCGCCTAAGTCTTTTGCTGTCACTAAACCATGTTCAAATAGATTCACTAAAATTCGCCATTGTGGAATACTTAAATCAAATTCATCGCAATAAACTTCAGAAAAAGCTTCACTGACATTATTGGCTAAGTTGGCTAAACGATATGGCAAAAAATCACTTAAATTAATTGTTTTTTTAGTTGTCATCAATAAATCTCACAAGAATATTTGATAATACTCTCACATGAGAGTATTTTTATATAGCTTATAAAATACGTCGAGCTTAAAAACATGAACCAAACAAAAATAAATACGCAAAACTTGCAATATATGACAGGTTTTGGCAATGAATTTGAAACTGAAGCATTAGAAGGTGCACTCCCTATTGGTCAGTTTAGTCCGCAAAAAATAAAATATGACTTATATGCTGAACAATTTAATATCACCGCATTTACAGCACCAAGATCTCATAATTTAAGAAATTGGTTTTATCGTATTCGCCCCTCTGTTGTACAAGGTAATTACGAACCCATTGATAATGCCCTGATCAGAAGTGCACCCATCACAGAAATTCCGACTCCGCCAGATATGCTACGTTGGGATCCGATTGAAATGCCAACAACAAAAACAGACTTTGTTGATGGATTGGTCACTATGGCTGCAAATGGCAGTGTTAATGCACAAACAGGCATAGGCATTCATATATATGTTGCTAATACTTCTATGGATGGGCGTTACTTTTGCAATGCAGATGGTGAATTATTATTTGTACCACAAGAAGGTGAAATTATATTACATACCGAGTGTGGTAAATTGGCGATTAAAGCGGGTGAAATAGCAGTCATACCTCGGGGCATTAAATTTAATGTTGAGCTACTTACAGATACTGCCCGAGGATATATTTGTGAAAATTATGGCAATGCCTATGAATTAGCAGAGCGTGGGCCTGTTGGTGCAAACGGTTATGCTAATGACCGTGATTTTCAATATCCAGTTGCTGCATTTGAAGATAAAGAAGGTGATTTCGAATTAATCACTAAATTTAATGGCAATATGTTCCGCTGTGATATTAAACATTCACCTTTAGATGTTGTTGCCTGGACTGGTAATGCAGCACCTTATAAATATGACTTATCGCGATTTAATGTAATGAATACAGTGAGCTTTGATCATCCAGATCCTTCGATCTTCACTGTGCTTACTTCACCATCTGGTACACCGGGTGTGGCCAACATCGACTTTGTAGTATTTCCACCCCGTTGGATGGTTGCTGAAAATACCTTTAGACCCCCTTATTACCATAGAAACATTATGAGTGAATTTATGGGCTTGATAGAAGGTATATATGATGCAAAAGAACATGGTTTTGTACCTGGTGGCTCAAGTTTACATAACTGCATGTCACCCCATGGCCCAGAAGCTGAGGTTTTTGAAAAAGCATCTAACGCAGAACTCAAACCACAAAGATATGAAAATACATTAGCATTTATGTTTGAATCAAAATATATTATTTCGCCTACAAAATATGCGTTACAAGGGAAAGAACGTCAGTTAAATTATCAAGATTGCTGGCGTGAAATTAAAAAATACTACAAAAATGATAGTAAGGGATAAAAATGAAACTTTATACTTATTTTAGATCGTCGGCTGCATATCGCGTACGCATTGCTTTGAACCTAAAAGGACTAAAGCATGAATTAGTGCCAGTAAATTTATTGGAATCAGCACAAAATTCAAAAGATTATTTAGATGTAAATCCGCAAGGTTTACTGCCTGCGCTTGCAACTGAAAAAGGCAATATAGGCCAATCTCTTGCGATATTAGAATGGCTTGAAGCCGAATTTCCCGATACATCAATACTACCAGGGGATCATTGGCATCAGGCACAAATACGTAATTTAAGTTATGCTGTTGCCTGTGATATACACCCTATTGATAATTTACGTATCTTAAAATACTTATCTAATGAATTAAAAATATCAGACGATGCTAAAACAACTTGGTATAAACATTGGGTTGAAGTCGGTTTTGAAAAAATAGAAGCTATGCTGGAGATGTCAGAGTTATATAATGGCAATTTTTGTTGTGGTGATACACCAACGCTCGCAGATATAAATTTAGTTCCGCAAGTATTTAATGCATTAAGATTTAAAGTAGATATGTCTGCTTATCCAAAAATTGCAGCTGTATATGAAAAATGTAATGAATTACAGGCATTTATTGATGCGGCGCCACAAAACCAATTTGATGCTAAATAACAATCTAAAATAAAAAATTATCATACGAATAGATGCTCACTTATATTTAATATAAGTGAGCATCTATTCGTGCAATATAATTAAGTTAATAATTTAAAAAATATCTTAAGCACTTAACGCAGATTGTAATGTTTGTGCATGCTCTGCTAAGTCTAGTCCTAAATCAGTTAAATATCCCCCATCCTTTTGATCTATAATTCCTTTTTCAAATAAACGATTTGCTGCTGCGACAAGAACAGGGTCTGCATCTTGATGAACTTTAAGGCCTTGCATCATGCTCTCAAGTGGAAATTTTAAGATAAGATCAAGTTCTTCACGCATATGTTGATTAAATTGCATATTTCTTACACCTTAAGTATTTATTATTGTCTGATAAAACATAGCCTGTTGTTAACTTAATTAAAAGTCTTTATTGAACAAATCTTGATTTAAACCAAAATATTATGGTTTTTGTTAGGGTAACAAAAACAACGTATATTTAATGATATAAAATTTGATATTAATCAAATTTATAGTAAAAATGTTAAATTTATTACAAATGATATTGATTATCATTGTTATGGCTATATAATGCAGCCATAAAAAAGTTTATATCAATAGAATCAAGGGATATCAATGTTTAATATGCGCAAATCTATTTTAGCAACAGCTATACTCGCTGCAACTTTTGGTCTTACAGCTTGTGGTGGTTCAAGCGATAAAAAAGAAACACCTGTCGCTGAGCCTGTAAATACGGCACCTAAAGATATCAAAGTTACTTTAACAGATGGAGCACTTTTTTTAGGAAATGTAGCTGGCACGACAGCTGGAACTATATCTGCCACTGATTCTGACTCTGGAGATACATTAACTTTTACAACAACAGATGAAAATTTTGAAATTTCTGGTAGTTCTTTAATCTTAAAGTCAGGTGCTTCAATTGATTCAGAAACTGTCGATGTGACCATTTCTGTATCTGATAATGTGAATGCAGTTGTTGAAGAAACCGTAACACTGACTGTGAGTCAGCTTGAAAACTATTATGGCTTCAATAGCAAATTCGAAGAAAATAAATCAGCTGTTTCTTATTCAGGCCAAATAGCACGCCATGCTTTATTAAATGAAGTAAAGAAATATATTGGTACTTTAACCGTTGCACATGTTAATGATAATAATATAACAGCTGAACAAGTTGAAAGTCATTTAAATGCTTTATTCGCAGACTATGACTCTATTGCTGAAAATGAATTTACCTTTACTGATATTACAAATCTAAAACAAAAAACCTTTGCCGACATTGCTTCGACAGGTAAATCTTTAAAAGGTAAAATTGCTGGCAATGATAGTAGTAAACAAACTAAAAATTGGCTAGTCGAAGGCACATTTATAGGTTGGACTGACTTTGGTTCAGAGCTGAAAACACCTGAAGGCTTGTTAAATCATTTATTTTCTGTGATTGTTTCTCAAGTACAAATGACAAATGACGGTGAACAAGTCAGTGATTATTATGGAAACCCTATCTCAAAACTTTTTATAACGCCTGAAGGTCTTGATTTACAACAATTAGTACAAAAACACTTGTTGGGTGCAATAATGTTTTCACAAGGTACTGATGATTACCTTGAAGATGGTTTAACATCTGATAACACCAAGCAAGATAAAGATACTAAACCTTATACTTCGTTAGAGCATCAATTTGACGAAGGTTTTGGTTACTTTGGCGCTACTCGTGATTACTTAGCTTATACAGATGAAGAAATAGCTAAAAAAAGTGGTCGTCCTGAATACCAAGGTCAACATGATACAAATGGCGATCTATTAATTGATTTAAATTCAGAGTTGATTTTTGGTAATTCTGCAAATGCGGGTAAACGTGATCGTGGTGCAGTAGTTGCGACTGACTTTTCAGCTGATGCTATGAATGCATTTATTGCAGGACGTAAAATTATCAGTGAAGCAGCTCCAAATGCTTTAAGTGATAGTGAAACTGAAGAGTTAAATAAACAGCGCGATATTGCAGTAGATGCATGGGAAAAAGCAATAGCGGCGACCGTAGTTCATTATATAAATGCAGTTCTAATAGATCTAGATAATGGAGCGCAAGAAAACTTTACCAGTTTAGCTAAACATTGGAGTGAGCTGAAAGGTTTTGCTCTTAACTTCCAATTCAGCCCATTCTCACCAATGTCTGAGTCTGATTTTGCTAAATTACACATTTTAGTCGGTGATAAACCTGATTTAGAAAATATTGTTCAATACAAAGAAAAACTAATTGAAGCGAGTGATATTATTCAAGCTACTTATGACTTTAATGCTGAAAATGTTGTTAACTGGTAAGTAATATTTAATATTTTCAATTTAAAGGTTAGTGTTTTAGGCACTAACCTTTTTGTTGTTTTTAAACTTAGGAATTATAATG
This sequence comes from Pseudoalteromonas denitrificans DSM 6059, assembly GCF_900112265.1. Taxonomy (GTDB): domain Bacteria; phylum Pseudomonadota; class Gammaproteobacteria; order Enterobacterales; family Alteromonadaceae; genus Pseudoalteromonas; species Pseudoalteromonas denitrificans. Next base: position 173,260 of record NZ_FOLO01000003.1, read on the forward strand.
GCTCTCAATTTTCGCTTTAACGCTCTATGCCTGACAATTTGTACTACCTTAATATTGACTGCCTGTGGTGAAAGCACCTCTAGTAGCTCAGGTGCCGGCTTTGGTACTAAAAATCCTGATAATGGTGGTACAACACCGACATTTGATGAATCTAAGTTAATTGCAAATTTAGTCGATCAAGTGATCACCCCCACTTTTACAGCATTTTCTGAGCAATCAAAAAATCAATTAACAGCAATTACTGATTATTGCACAATTGAGTCAAACTTTACCCCAGATGTTGATGATAATGCACCCGTTTTAGCGTCACTCAGCACTGCAAAATTAAGTTGGCAAAATACGATGTCAATTTGGCAACAAGCTGAAGTGATGCAAATGGGTCCTTTAATTGAAAATGAAAGTGAGCTAAGAAATAGAATTTATTCATGGCCTGCAATTAGTTATTGCGGCATTGACCAAGATGTTGCTTATTTTGAAGACGGCATTATTAATTTAGATTCAAATAAACCTTATGATATAAAATCACGTACATCTACACGTCGCGGACTATTTACCATACAAAGGTTATTATTCAGTACTGATTATAGTCATGCTTGTACTACAGCGAATGATGCATTAAGTGATTGGAATAGCCGAAGCATTCAAGAAAGAAAAGTAGCACGTTGTAAATTCGCTCAAGAAGTTTCTAAAGACCTTATTGATAATGCTGAAGAGCTATTAACAAAATGGAATGGTACACAAGGTTACGCTAATACCCTTAAAAATGCCGGTGAGCCAGGTAATAGCTTTGAAAATACGCATCAGGCAATTAACCTGATTTCTGATGCCATGTTTTATACAGACTCTATTGTAAAAGATAAAAAATTAGGCACACCTTTAGGTAAATTTCCTAACTCATGTGGCCTTGAGTCATGCCCTCAAGATGTTGAGTCATTAGACTCAGGCTTTTCATTAGCAAATATAAAAGCCAACTTAGTTGCATTTGAAATGTTATTTCTTGGCAACAGCGCTGATGCACAAGAAAGAACGGGGTTTGATGATTTTTTAGTTGAAGAAGGAGCCAGCGACACTAAAGATGCACTCATAAAAGGCATCACTGATGCTAAAAATGCCACTGACGCGATTGAGTCTAGCCTTAATGATGCGCTGACTTCTCAAACTGAAAAAGTCGAACATGCACATTCCAAAGTCAAAGATATTACTGATCAACTTAAAAATGACTTTATTAATAAATTAGCATTAGAACTACCAAAATCTTCTGCTGGCGATAACGATTAAAGCAAGGTCTTAACATGAAAAAAACAATATTAGCTTTATCTGTTGCAACTTTGCTTAATCCATTAAATGTAACTGCAGATGAAAAAGAAGTACAAGTACAAAGCAAAGCTGTTGAGCACATGCAAATTATCAGTCACAGCGATAAGTTAAGAACAGAGTCTGGCTCTGCTACTTTACTAACCGAACTTGAACTTGAGAAACATGAGTATGATGATATTCACCGTATATTAGCATCAGTACCAGGTGTGAATATTCGTGAAGAAGACGGTTTTGGTTTAAGACCTAACATCGGGTTTCGTGGTGTAAACCCTGAACGCAGTAAAAAAATAACCATATTAGAAGATGGGATTTTGATTGGCCCAGCGCCCTACTCGGCTCCTGCAGCCTATTATTTCCCTGTTACAACTCGCATGAGTGCTGTTGAAGTATTTAAAGGTCCAGCAGCGATAAAATATGGTCCACAAACAGTTGCTGGTACATTAAATTTAGTCACACGTCAGGTACCAATTGACTCTGAAGGTGCAATCGATTTATCTTTGGGTTCTGAAGGTTATGCTAAAGCACATGCCTATTTTGGTGAAACCCATGATGATATTGGTGTTTTAGTTGAAGCTGTACACCTTGAAGCCGATGGTTTTAAAGAACTTGATGGCGGTGGTGATACAGGTTTTGAAAAAAATGATATTTTAGCAAAATTTAATTATTTAATTGATGGCGATAAATTTGATCAAAAATTTGAGCTTAAACTGTCTTATGCTGATGAGTTATCGGATGAAACTTATTTAGGTTTAACCGATACAGACTTTAAAGAAAACCCATATCGTAGATATGCAGCCAGTCAGCCGGCACAAATGGATACCGAACATAAACAAGTCATGTTTACCCATAATTTAAGCTCTGATGATATTAATATTACAACCCGTATTTACCGTAATGAATACCAAAGAGCTTGGCGTAAGTTAAATGGCTTAACGAATACAGATCTCAGTATTTCTGAAATATTAGATGCTCCTGAAGAACACCAGCGTCAGTATCAAGTCATTTCAGGAGGCCAGAACTCAATATTCAATGGTGAAACGCCGACACATTTAATTATGGGTACAAATGATCGTTCTTATTTTTCACAAGGTATTCAATTTAATGCTGACTTTGGTTTCAATTTATTTAATTTAGAGCATGATATCTCTGTGGGTGTAAGGGTGCATGAAGATGAAATAAATCGCAATCATTTTGAAGAAAATTATGAGATGCAAGATGGTTTTGCAAAGCTAGTTGAAGGCTCAGCTAAAGATGCAGCTCAAAATATTGAATCTACAAAAGCCGTTTCTATTTACTTGGAAGACTCTGTAACCATAAATAACTTAACCGTATCTGCTGGGCTTCGTGGTGAGTATATGGATATGCACTATAACGACAAGGTAGATACAACTAATTGGCAGGATAAAACGACGCGTATTTTATTACCCGGACTCAGTGGTTTTTATAAATTATCTGAAAATTCAGGGCTTTTAGCGGGTATATATCAAGGGTTTTCACCAACGAGCCCACAGCAAAAGTCTGAAATTAAGGTAGAAAAAAGCATCAACTATGAATTTGGTGGTCGTTATAATAATGATGACTTTCAAGCTGAAGTAGTCAGTTTTTTTAACAATTACAGTAATCTAAAAGCAAGTTGTTCACAGTCCAGCTGTAGTGATGCAAATGATCTTGATACAGAGTTTAATGCTGGTGAAGTACATGTTTATGGTCTGGAAGCCCAGTTTAGACAAAGTTATTCTTTAAATTCACAAATCGATATGCCTGTTAGTTTAGTTTATACCTATACTGAAAGTGAATTCAAAGAAGAAATATATTCTGAATTTGAGCAATGGGGACATGTTAAGCCTGGCGATGAATTACCTTATTTAGCCAATAACCAAGCTACTTTAAATTTAGGGTTAGATGCAAATAATTGGCAAGTAAACTTATCTATTAAATATGTTGGTGCCATGACTGAAGCTTCTGGCACAAGTTGGGCAAGCGATGACAAAACAACGTATGTTAATGTTATCCATGAAGGCCAAAGCACCGATAATTCAATAATACTCGACTTTTCTGCTAGTTATGAGTTAGGTGATTATGGAAAAGTATATGGTAAAATAGATAACTTAACCGATGAAGTTAAAGTTGTGAGCAGAATTCCATACGGTGCAAGACCCGGAAAACCAAGATTGTTTTCTGTAGGTTATAAATACCAGTTTTAACCTTTAATAAAATGATATATCAAAAAGACAGCTTAGGCTGTCTTTTTGATTATTTATTGATATAAATTAAACAATATAAAGTAAATATATTTCATAATAGTTAGAAATAAGCGTTCGGAGATTTTTGTGTTAGATATATTGTCAAAAAGTTTATTAGAACTGCCTTATTATTTTACCGATGCTAATAAACGTATTTTCGCAATTTATTTAATATCCGCCATTACTTTATCCATACCCGTTTTTATAAAAGTGAGTAAAATTAAAACCCTGCCCGCTTTTTTCAGATATTTATTACCAAAAGAAATTTGGCTCCATGAAAGTGCAAAACAAGATTATAAACTTTGGATCATTAATAAAATTTTAAAAGCCTTTTTATTTGCTCCAATTGTTTTAACTATGGTGCCCATAGCATTAGGGTTATCAGATTTACTTGAATCAAGTTTTGGAAAGTTAGAGCCCTTCACATTACCTAACTGGACCATAATTGGCATTTTTACGACAGCACTTTTTTTAGTGGATGACTTTACACGATTTCTCTTACATTGGATTTTGCATAAAGTGCCATTTTTATGGGAGTTTCATAAGGTACACCATTCAGCAAAAGTGTTAACCCCCTTTACAATATATCGTTCACATCCCGTAGAAAGCTATTTATATGCTTGTAGAATGGCAATAGTGCAAGGCGTTGTCGTTGGATTTGGCTATTATTTATTTGGTGCAACTTTAAGCATGTACGATATTTTAGGTGCTAATGTTTTTGTCTTTCTATTTAACTTTTTTGGCTCTAACTTACGCCACTCTCATGTTTGGCTAAGCTGGGGTGATAAAATTGAGTCTGTATTTATAAGTCCAGCACAACATCAAATACATCATAGTGACAACCCCGTGCATTTTGATAAAAATTTAGGTGCAGCCCTTGCTATTTGGGATAGATTATTTGGAACTTACATAAAAGCATCAAAGGTGGGGAAGCTCTCTTTTGGTGCTGGGCAGTATGACGCAGGACATAATAGTATTTTAGCGATTTATGTAAAACCATTTATTATGGCCCTAAAAACATTTAAATTAAAATCACATAAATAATGCCTTAAGCTGTGCATTTATCAATTCTGAGTATTTGTTTTTGTAAGGTATTATAGTTAAAAGGCTTCACAATAAAACCAGTGACTTTTGCTGCAATGATTTCTTTTACTTTCGCTCTTTCATCTTCTGATGAAATCATTAAAACGGGCAATTTTGAAAACTCTGTTTCTGCTCTTATCTTTTCTAACAATTGTTTACCATCTAAGTTTGGCATATGTAAGTCTGTAATGAGTAAATCATATTGTTTTTTATACAATAATGATAATGCTTGTAGACCATCTGTGGCTTCATCACAATCTGAATGGCCTATATCACGTAACATATGCATTAAAACATGACGCATCGAGGTCATATCATCAACTATTAAAATTTTCATAACAGACAAATCCTTTTGTTCTTTTATTTAGCTTTTAAATATAGTTCACTACTATTTGTTCTACAATCACTCAACGCCTCCTTTGGTAAAAAGATATTTTCTTCATTATTAACAACCTTTATTAAAATGACATTGCGTCTTATTTATACTTATATTTGAATGGCGAAATATGAATACCTAATCTATGATCACAACTCAAATTTTGGTTTTAAACATGCTCGTTAAGGATCATCATGCGCTATTTTTTTAATTGCAAACCTACTCTACTGCCCACATTTATTCTTTTAGTATTATCGAGTCAAACTATGGCTAAAGAGACTAATAAAAATTTCGAGCATATTGCTATTTTTGGTGATCAAAATACGGTCAATGACATTCCTGGAAGCGCACATTTAATATCAGAATCTGAACTAGAAAAATTTGATTTTACCGATATTATGCGTACCTTAACTGCTATTCCCGGTGTATATATTTTAGAAGAAGACGGCTATGGTTTGCGACCTAATATAGGTATGAGAGGGACAGGGCAAAACCGAAGTGAAAAAGTAACAATAATGGAAGATGGTGTACTAGCAGCTCCTGCACCATATGCAGCCCCTTCGGCATATTACTTTCCTACAGCTGGAAGAATGCAACAAATTGAAGTATTAAAAGGAACTTCAAGTGCGATATACGGACCAAGAACCACAGGTGGTGTTATAAATTTACTTTCTCGTAAGATCCCTGATGAAACGCTTTCTGGTGAATTAAAAGTTACCGCAGGTGAAGATAACTTTGCAAAATTCCATGCTTTTGCAGGAGGTTCAGGCCAAAACATCGCATCTTTGGTTGAGTTGTTCAATTATCAAGCCGATGGGTTCAAAAATATTAATCATACTAATACTGATAGCGGATTTGAAAAAAATGATATTTTGACAAAAGTAAAAATTAACAGTGATCCTAGTTCAGGGTATTACCAAGAATTAGAGTTCAAAGTTAAATACTCAGATGAAAAGTCAAACGATACCTATATGGGACTCACTGATAATGATTTCAAAACTTCACCCTACTCTCGATATTCTGCTTCACAACTTGATAACATGACAACAACGCATAAGCAGTTACAGATAAATCACAGTGTTAAGTTTTCTGAACTCTATCAACTAGGGACATCATTTTACTACAATGATTTTGCTAGAAATTGGTATAAGAGCAATAAAATTGATGGACAAAGCATAGGCGGAGAAGGTATTAAAATAGCTTCAAATTTTGATAAAGCAAACCAAGAAACTCCGCTTGAAGTTCAGATTAAAGCAAATAATCGTAACTACTTATCAAAAGGAGTGCAATCTATACTCAGTGCAGACTTAAATGAGCATCAAGTAAAGTTTGGCATACGTTATCATCAAGATGAAATGGATAGATACCAGTGGGTAGATAAGTATTTGTTGGACAATAATTATATCATCTCTTTAACTGATCCTGGGATCCCTGGTACTGACTCAAATAGAGTCGATAGCGCTAAAGCCCTTGCTATCTATATACATGATGAAGTTTCATATAATGACTTTATGATAAACCTAGGTTTAAGATATGAAGATATGACTATTGAACGTCACGATTGGGGTAAGAATGATCCTAAAAGAGGGATTTCACCTAGTTATAAAGTTAATAAACTAGATGTGTGGCTTCCTTCAGTTGCACTGACTTATAGGTTTGATAAAGACATAGTGCTATTAGCTGGAATACAAAAAGGGTTTGCGCCTCCAGCTCCAGGAAATGAAACAGCACAAGATGAAGAAAGTATAAATTATGAAATGGGTGTTAGATTAAATAAACAAGTATTTCATGGTGAAATCATTTCATTTTATTCTGATTATAATAATATGCATGGTAACTGTACTGCCAGTCAAGGTTGTGAAGACGATAATGTAGGTAATCAATACAATGCAGGTGAAGTAAAAGTGACTGGCTTAGAGCTAAAAACAGGATATGAATTTAAAAATGTGTCTTTCAGTATTCCTTTAGATTTCACATATACTTATACACAAACTGAATTTTTGACTGATTTTAATTCTAATTTGGATACTTGGAGTAATGTTTCTAAAGGTGATAACTTGCCTTATGTGCCTTCAAATCAATTTCAATTATCAACGGGTTTAGTATTCGAGCAGTGGCGATCTGATGTGATAATACGTTATACAGATGATATGCGTACAACCGCTGGGACAGGAACCATACCTAGTGAACAACTGATTAAAAGTCGTACAGTTGTTGATTTATCTGCGCACTATTATTTAACAAAAAATCAGGGAGTGACTTTCGCCGTAGATAACCTGTTAGATAATGAATATATATCAACCCGTACCCATGGCTCTATTATGGTTGGTAAACCTCGTACTTTTTCTTTAGGCTATAAATACCAGTTTTAAATCATAGGTATAGTTGATTTATTCAATTTTCCTAAGTACTAAAATAATTATACGCTGTCGTTAGCAATTATGTTAATCGAAATATATTTGCTAATTTGCTATGATAGCAATAACTCAAATTTTTAACTTTATATATGACTCAAAAACAAGCAAATAACCCTCTTCATGGTATTACACTAGAACAAATTATCATTAAACTTGAAAAAGAAATGGGCTGGGCTGAAATGGGGGAACAAGTAAAAATAAACTGTTTCACCAAAGATCCAAGCATAAAATCAAGTTTAAAGTTTTTGAGAAAGACCCCATGGGCAAGAACTCAGGTAGAACAGCTTTTTATTAATTTAAACCTAACTGAAACACCAAACAACAGCTTTTCCTGGTCAAAAAACAAACACAAATAGGCGTAAAAGCCATTTTTGAACTAGTCTTGTAGGTGAATTATAATCACGCGGGATTATTTCAATGAAATCACATCAATTACTTGCGTTGATCATCATGTCAGCGCTTTATTCCTTTAGTACTTTAGCCGAAGTTCGCATAAATGGATTTGCGTCAATTGTTGCAGGTAAAGATACATCCAGCAAAAACTTCAGAAACTCACCATACAACGATGAAATTAGTTTTAAACCAGAAACTAAATTTGCACTACAAGTCACAGCCGATTTATCCGAAGGTCTCAGTGCCACAGCCCAAATTATGGCTCGAGGTTCTAATGATTTTGATGCTAAATTTGAATGGGCATATTTAAGTTACGAAATAAACGATCATCATACACTCAGAGGAGGTAGGCTTAGATTACCCTTTTATAAATATTCAGATTATTTAGATGTTGGATATGCCTACCCTTGGGTTCGCCCTCCTCGTGCTATGTATAGTCTACTTTTTAGCTCTTACGATGGACTCAGCTTAATAAGTAATTATTCCGTGTTCGATTGGGATATTACAAGTAACCTTGTTTACGGTACCGTTGAGGATACTTTTTTTTCAACTACTTCACCAACTGAAGGTAAACTTGATGACCTTTATGCAATCAATGTACAGTTTTCTAAAGACTGGTTTAGTGCCTATGTAGCCTATCTTGGTACAGATGTACTTGTACCAAGAGCCGATATAGAAACAGTTGCAGCCATTACCGATGCTGTTGCGCCAGGAAGAGGGACTGATATTCGAATAGACTCTGATTATGGTGACTTTTTAGGTTTGGGTTTTACACTAGACTTTGAAAACTGGCTGTTTAATACAGAGTGGTCCACTGTTGCTATTGAGAACAGTTTATCCTTAGATGCTGATCAGTGGTATGCCAGTTTAGGCTATCGATTTGATAATATAATGCCTTATGTTTCTTATCAGGAAACTGAAAATAAAAGACAAACGGTATCTATATCAAATACTCCATTACCGGCTCAAATTCACCCGGGACAACCGCCATTAAATACTTTTTTACAAGGCGTATTTGATGGATTAAAATTTGAATATATCGCCTATACTATAGGTGTAAGGTACGACTTTCATCCAAGTGCAGCACTAAAAGTAGAATATAACCGTTACGAGGATATTATTGATGCAGGGAGCTTAGGCAGCATTTCAGATCCTGAAAGTTCAGGTAATTTTTCTGTCGCTGTAGATCTTGTTTTTTAGGGGATTAACATGAAGCTTAAACTATGTTTTGTAACACTCACCCTCATGAGTCATCTTGCTATTGCTGATATTGCTGTAATAGTACATCCATCAAATGCCAATGCGATGGATGCATCAGCCATTTCTCGGTTATTTTTAGGAAAATCTAAAAAATTTCCGGATGGAACTGTTGCAATACCTTTAAATCAAGCTGAAGCAAGTAGTGCCACGGGTTTATTTAATTCTAAAGCATTGAAAAAATCATCAAGTCAATTAAAAGCTTATTGGTCAAAATTAGTTTTTACTGGTAAAGGAACGCCGCCAAGAAGTGTTGAAAGTGATATTGATGTATTAGATCTTGTTGCATCAAACCCCAATATTATCGGTTATATAGACTCTGCAGCCTTGACCGACAAAGTTAAAGTACTCACTACATTTTAAAACTGTGGTTTCACTCAGTTTATGATGTTTAAAATGAATAAACTGAGTGAATTTAAAGCATTTATAAATATAATATTAGCTATGATGTTTTTTCTTAGAGTCTAATAGCATTTTCCAATGCATAATCGGCTCAGGTAACTCTGGAGTGCTCTCATTAAAATTTGCAACCTTCAATAATTCATCAATTTCAATGCGCCTTCCTTTATGTATAAATACACCTCGAACATATGCTACCGCATGTAAGGTATTTTCAGATTCAAATCTTTGCTCTATGTAATAGTACTTTTCATCCCAACCAATCATTTTTGTCTTAATATCAAATTTTTGAAAAGGCTTCACTTCTCTTATATAGGTAACAGTACAAGCATTCATGATAGGCATCCATTTATCTTTAATAAATAAATGTAACAATCCCATTTCGGCCATCAGCCAAGTTCGAGCTAAATCCATCATAGCTAAATATCGGGAGTTATTTAGATGAAAGTTAATATCACAGTCACTTGGTAAGGCACGAAATGATATTTTGCCTTCATCAAGTAATCCAATGCGATATCGTAATCTCTTAACTTTGAACAGTAAAATATAAAACAATCTAAAATATAAATTCATTAAGCACGCCTCTTTAAATTAAAGCTAGCTTACCAGTTTAATAGAATAAAAACTCTATATAAATTTAATGCTAGTTTAAAAATAAAAAAACAGACCTAAAGGTCTGCTTCATTATATTCTATAACTTTATATTAAAAGTTAAAACTCTGCGTTGTGATATACATTTTGTACATCATCACAGTCTTCTAGCATTTCGAGAAAACGTTCAAAAACGTCTACATCTTCACCGGATATAGCCGTCATAGACTGTGGAACAAAAGAAATTTCTTCAACATCTAATGTTACATTCATACCATCAAGAACAGTTTTAGTTTTGTTAAACTCTGTATGAGGTGCAAAAACAGTGATTTTACCCTCTTCGCATTCAACATCTGTTACATCTACATCAGCCATCATTAATGCTTCAAGAACAACTTCATCATCATCACCATCAAAAACAAAAATCGCTAAATGATCAAACATATGTGCCACAGAATTTTGTGCACCAATTTTTGACTTTGCTTTTGTAAAACAAACTCGTACATCAGCAAATGTACGACTATTATTATCGGTTAAACAATCTACTATTATCATAGTATTGCCAGGTGCATAACCTTCATAGCGCGTCGCACTGTAATCTTCGCCACCGCCGCCTTTTGCTTTATCAATAGCACGGTCTATAACATGTGTTGGTACTTGATCTTTTTTTGCTCGCTCAATTAAACGACGCAGAGCTAAATTCCCATCAGGATCTACTCCGCCATTTTTGGCACTCACATAAATTTCTTTACCGTATTTAGAGTAAATTTTAGTTTTTTGACCAGCTGTTTTAGCTATATCATTTTTTTTATTCTGGAAAGCTCTGCCCATCTGAATCCTACCTAATATGTGACAATAAAAATAATGAGCCAATTTTAACGGTAAAGAGGGGTCAAACTCCAGCATAATGATACGAATTTATGTCAGAAATCTATATATTTATACTTAAATAAAGGCGTTTTTTATTAAAGAGAGAAATTTAGCAGTTAGTTTTAAATCCTTCGTCGTTAAATACACTATCTAATGAAACAACTATGCTTGCTCGATTGAATTCGTGATTGTTTCTAAATACTTTACTCATATATAATAATGAATTAACTACAGGTGAAAAACGATATGAACAAAGTAAATATTGATGATATGCAAAAGAGTGCAATCAAAGCGGCTAAAATTCTTAAAGCGATGAGCAATGAAAGCCGTTTAATCATTCTCTGTCATTTAGGTATGGAAGAAATGTCAGTCACTCAGTTAAATAAGCATGTTCTATTAAGTCAATCTAGCCTATCGCAACATTTAGCAAAACTTCGCCAAGATGGTTTGGTGAAAACCCGACGCGAATCACAAACGATTTATTATAGTATTGCTGACGAAATTGTTGGAAAGATAATTACTTTACTACAAAACGAATATTGCTAATTGCTCACCAGTATTGTTCAACGGTGATATTCCCAGGCGTTCGTCTGCGATTACGTTCATAGCCTAACTTATTTAATGTTAAACTCGTTTCTTTGACCATATCTGGATTCCCGCAGATCATGAACTGACTCAATTTTGGCTCAGGTTTTAAATCAATAAATTTCATTAATTCACCAGACGCTATTAATGAAGGTATTCGTCCAGTTAAGCCACTTGGGTTTTTTTGTCTGCTTAATATTGAGACAAATTTTAATTGCGGGTTTTCATCACAGAGTGTTTGAATCAAGTATTGATAAGATAAATCTTCTTTCTCCCTAACACCATGTACTAATATCACTTCTTTAAATTTATGCCAGACTTCACCTTGTTGTAAAATTGATAAAAAGGGCCCTATTGCTGTGCCTGTTGACAATAACCATAATTGTTCACTTTTAGGAACCTCATCTAGTGTGAAAAAGCCTGATGCAGTTTGCGAAATTTCAATTTTATCTCCTACTTTCAAATCAGACAAAGGGCATGTCAGTTTTCCTTGTTCTACTTTAACTAAATAAAACTCTAAATCCTTATTATTAGAAGCATTTACAAATGAATAAGCCCTAGCAATTCTTTTAGAATTTACATTCATGGCTAACTTTGTAAACTGCCCGGCTTGAAATGAATTGATCGGAGCATTAACAATTATCGAAAATAACTTATCATTCCACCACTTTATGTTTTTAACTTTTGCGGTCAACCACTTAGCCATTTTAATATTCCAAACTATAAGTTACTTTAAAAATGGGCTTAAATTGTCTTTTTATCAAGGTTTTAACAATAAAAAAAGGACAACAGTCGTTGTCCTTTATAAACTTATTTGGGGAAAATGAGTTTAATTTATTTTGGTGTAGCTTCTAGCTTTAATGTCATACCAGATGCAGCTGAATAACCATAGATATCTATGTACCATTTACCTGCTGTTGGCGTCGTGAATGCACAAGATTCAGAATTCCCATTTTCAAATGGACGACAGTCATATGAAGACGATGTCGATTGTCTACCTTGAGTAACATACAAATCTGCATCACCTGTACCACCAGAAATAGCAACGTTTAAATCAGCATATCCTTCAGCTAAGTCGAAGGTATAACGCGTCCAACTTCTTCTTGAAACAGATACATCGTTAATAGTTTCATTAACTGGCTGAACAATACCACCATTTCCGCTATCTGCTGTGTAACTTCCTGTTAAGCTAACACCTGAAAAACCGCTATATGCTTTAATACGAACATGATAGGTTCCCGCTGTTTGAGTTACAGTACAAGACTCTGTATTGCCATTTTCAAATGGGCGGCAATCATAGCTGCTATCAGTGGGTGCTGAACCAAACTTAACGTACATGTCTGCATCACCTGAGCCACCGCTCATAGAAAATGAAATCTTGGTCGCACCAGCTGGCACTTCCATAGTGTAAACAACATCACTTCCAGTTATTGCTTCTAAACCCGTTGCTGCAACACCATTTTCAAGCACATTATTGCCTACTGGTGGCTCAACTGGTCCCGTGCCATTTCCATCACAACCGTTAGCTGTAATAGAGTCTATTGCATCTTTAGTTTGTACTAAACCATAACCAAACTTAACATCTCGCCCTGCTGCACCTAAATCTTGCGCTGTTGAGTTAAGTACATTACGAATTTCTACGTTAGTACATGAGGGATGATGACTCCATACTAATGCCGCAACACCAGCTACATGTGGAGAAGCCATTGAAGTACCACTCTTTTTACCATAGTTGCCAGCACCGATATTAATGCTTGTACTTGAATCAAGGTTAGCTAGCATAGTTGCGCCATCAGAATCTGATACTGTTACGCCAGGTATTGTTGTCGCATTAGTATCTCCTAATGTGCCACCAAAAGCGCCTGATGCATTATTGTATATAATTGCACCAATACCACCGCTATCTTCACAGGCTTTCACTTTATCATGAAAAGAAATATTACCTCGTTGAATTAAACAAATGCGACCTGATGCGCCATTATCTATCGCTTCACCTGTCCCTAAATTATAAAGTGTTCCACTTGCTGAACCTTTATTTTCCATTGCATTTGCCGTATAGCTAACACCCGCAACTGAAACTTCAATTACAGAGCCTAAGCCATCTGGATAAGTTGAATAAACATCCACACCAGGGCCTGAAATTTCAACTGGATTATTTTTTTGTGAAAAATCAGCAAGGGCTTTATTGCTATCTATAGCAGCAAATGACATTACAGAATCATAAGAAGCAGGGAAACTTTCGACATCAGTTGTATTAGTTGCAACCCCATCGTTACCAGCTGCTGCAATTAATAATACACCAGCATCATAAGCTGCTTTATACCATTTTTCTCTGCTGTGCTTGAACCTGTGCCACCTAAGCTCATATTAATGACATCTGCACCATTCGTTTTACAGGTATTAATTGCATTCACTAAATCAGATGAATAACCCCAAATACTTTAATAATATGCATGCTTGGGTTTGTTCCAATAACATTACGAACACCAATACCATTATTTAATGCCGCAATAGTACCTGCAACATGAGTTCCGTGTGGACCGCCGTGATCAAACCAGTTACCCGTTCCACTATCATTAGTGCCAGAAATGGTGTCACCTTTAAGGCCCATATCTTCATGTGGTAAGTTTAAACCTGAATCAATCACACATATTTTTTACCACCTGAACTAGCTGATGCGACACTATCATCGACTTGATCCGCTTGAACCATCGCAATGCCATAAGGTGAACTTTGTCCCATAAAACGTCGTGGTAAATCTTCTTCAACGTACTGCACATTATTATCAAAACTTAACACAATGGCATCTGTTGCACTTAGCTCTGCTGCGATCACATTAGTATTTGCATGCTCGGCTTTTATTTTACCCCCTAGCATTTTATTACCCTGGATGATTTCAATTATAATTCTTGTCTGCCCTAAAACGGAGCATGAATGCAACACTTGAAACAAAAATGAAATATATATTTAATACTCAAACTGTGAATGAATGTAAACACATACGATATACAATTCACCCTTGTTTTTACTAGGTTTAGGTTGCCTCTCTCATTGTTTCTATTTAATATACAATTTTTTCACTTCTTCTATGGAAGTTATTTCTTAAATTTAATTCGAATTTCAAAGAAAAAATTTACAATCTAACAAGCATTGCTTAGCAAATGTAAACAATGTGATTTTTATATTTTTTGGTAGAGAAAAAATGAATAACAGATGTTTTAATCATTTTTATTAAAATATTTTATTGAGGAAATACTCGAAATGAGTGAATTTCGATGTAAAAATATGCTTTGTACGGACATATTGAAATCATTTGCGTCATTTTATAAAAAACCGGTCCCGATGATCGGTTCTTTTATAAAATGATTGAAGTAAATACAGTTAATTACACAAGTTTTGGTGTTTTTACAAATTGGCTTGCTATTAAAGACATTAGCGCAAAACCAGTACCAGCATAAAAAACATATGACTTATCATATAGCCAAATTAAACCAAATGATGCAGGGATCACTACAGCTGCAATATGATTTATCGTAAAACTCACCCCAGCACTTGAAGCTATATCTTTAGGATCGGCTATTTTTTGAAAATATGTTTTAAGTGCAATTGCCATTGCAAAAAATAGATGATCAACAACATATAATATTGCAGCGAGATCAGCAGACTCAACCAAAGCATATCCTGTAAATACAACTGCTAACCCTATATATTCAACACTAAGTGCCCTACGTTCTCCCACCTTTGAAATCCACTTTCCAATCTTTGGTGCCAAGAAAAAGTTAATAATATGATTGATCATAAATAACAGAGTTATGTTTTGCACGCTATAGCCAAATTTTTCTACCATTAAAAAGCCTGCAAAAACCATAAATATTTGTCTGCGTGCACCTGATAAAAAAGTTAAAAAGTAATATAAACTGTAGCGTTTTCTTAAAATGAGCTTTTTATGTTGTACATGTTCCATTTTAAATTTAGGCATGGTTAATGCGAGCCAAAAGGTTAATATAACACCGATAGCACCCACTAAGAGATACATAAACTGATAATCAGTAGAAAATATACTAAACCCAAACCAAATAATGCCATAGCAAATCAAATGTGAAGCTGATTTAATTGACATGAGCTTTCCTAATTTTTCTGGCGCTTCATGTTTATTAAACCATTGTAAACTCAAAGAGGTATTTACAGTTTCATAATAATGATAGCCAATAGACATTAAAACAGTCGTTGCATATAAGCCATATACACTGGGAAATAACCCTGTTATTGCAACACCAATAGAGAGAATACATAAAGAAATTAATGCAAAAGTTTGCTCTATTAAAACCAATAAAACAAAAACAGCAGTAAAAGCTAAAAAACCGGGTATCTCACGTAAAGACTGTAAAATACCAATTTCAGCGCCTGTAAAAAAGACTTGTTCAATTGCAAAATTATTTAGCATGGCAACCCAAGCTGCAAATGTAATTGACATTATAATGCTTGCAATTGCTAAGAATGCAAACGGTGTTTGCCATAGCTTCTCATTTTTATTTATTATTTCAATTTTATGTGTCTGCATTTGAAAATTATTTGTTGACCCTAAGTGAAGCCAGTATATTATTTAAAAAAGGTGACCAAAAGGCAGATTATGACAGTTAGTTTATCAAATCAGACAAAATCAAAATGGTTAAAGCTTTCCAGAAATAAAAGTTATGATGTGCTGCCACGACCTGTAGTTCCCTTAATTGGTGAGTTTCGGGCCATGACTCAAATTCAGACTCATTCACATATATGGTCACAACTGGCATATTCATGTAAAGGAGTCATGCATATCGAAACAAATGAAGGTGTTTTTGTGATCCCCCCTGAGCAGGCTTTATGGTTACCACCAAATATAGAACATCAACATTTTTGTAGAACAGCAGTAAGCTATCGTAGCTTACATATAGATCCTACATGGAGTGATATTTTAGGAAACTGTGTAAAACCTTTAACTGTAGACCCTTTATTAAAAGCACTTATCTTAGAAGTATCAAACTGGGGTAAAGATTATACAGAAACAGCTCAAACCAATCGGCTATTACGTGTCTTGCTCGATAGACTTGCTCAAGCTCCCAGTAATGAGCTTTTTATACCAAAAATAAATGACAAAAGACTTTTACCTATCGTTGAATCTTTAAATCACGATCCTTCAAATAAACTCACAATCGAAGAATGGGCTGAGATTGTGGGTGCATCCAGTCGTACATTAAATCGGTTATTTAACAAAAGTTATGGCATGGGTTTTAGCCGTTGGAAACAAAAAATCAGAATCCTTAAATCATTAGAAATGATTAATTCAAATATGAATCTCAGTGACATTGCTTTTTCCTTAGGTTATGAATCAACCTCTTCATTTATCACTGGATTTAAAAAACAACTAGGCTGCTCTCCAAAACGTTATGCTCTTAAAACACATTAAAACTTAAACAAGGGGTTTACTCCCTGACAAAATAGAGTTTTTCTCCTAAGCTTGAAGTATTCAAGTGCCCCTATTCGGTTCCATATTTGATTCTCTTTCACTATTCATGTAATTAAAAAATACTCTGAAATTTTTGTATATGCAATCAATATGTGATCAACAAATATTAAAGTAAGTTTAAATGGAGAGTTTTACAATGAAACGTCATCTATTAATAAGTATATTGTTTGTATTTATCAGTGCATGCGGTGGATCAGGAGGAAGTGGTAACGATACTGTCGTTGAAGTGCCTACATCTGTTGGCAATTTAAATATTAGTGTTTCAGGCTTGCCTGAAGGTGAAAATGCAAGTATTACAATTTCAGGACCGGAAGGGTTTAGTCAATCTATAACAAATTCTATTGTCTTATCCGGATTAAAAATTGGTAGCTATTCAGTGACTATCAGTGACGTTATGATTTCAGGTATTAACTACCAAGGGTTTGATTCCAGTCTAGATTTATCACTGTCAGCTAACCTCACTTTAGATGCAAATATCACATATGGTGCATTAACACAAAGCCAAGGTGTTATTTCAGGATTTGGGAGTGTATTTGTTAATGGAACACGTTTTAATACCGATACTTCAATAATTACAACCGATGATACATTAAATGGTACAGATTCAGATCTAGACATAGGTATGTTGGTCTCAATTCAAGGATTAGTCTCTCATGATGGTAGTTTAGCCAAAGCAACAGTCATAGATTATTCTGTAAGAGCAAGAGGACCAGTAGATAACATTAATTTATTAGATAACAAAATCACTGTATTAGGCCAAGTTTTTTTAATCGATGAGTTAACTGAATTTAAAGATACGGACTTTGAATCATTATTAGTAGGTGACATAGTCGATATCAGTGCAATATTAAATACGGAAAATAATTTATTAGCCACTTTAATCAAGAAACGAGATGCAGGTGAATCAACATATATTGTAAGAGGCGAAGTCTCAAGTTTAGATACTGATGCGCACACTTTCATGCTTGATAATTTAACAATCAACTTTGCCAATGCAGAGGTTAAAGGTGAATTGGTAGAAGCTGTGACAGTTAAAGTTAAAGCCGATACAGCTCCAGTTGACAATATATTGCATGCCATTGAGGTCGAAATTGAAACCAGTGAACTAGCTCAAGGTCAATTTATTGCACTTGATGGTATTATTAATGAGTTTACGAATACCCAAGAGTTTAAAGTGAATAGCCAAGCTATTATGCTAACGACAGATACTAAAATAGAAAATGGCACTCTATCTGATATCAGTTTAAATAAAAGAGTCAAAGTATTCGGTCAACTTAATGAAAACCAAATTTTAGTCGCTAATAAAATACGGTTAGATAAACCAGGGATCATAAAAGTAGAAGGTCAAATAGGTGCAATCAATTTAAATGATGATTCGGTAACTGTGCTAGGTATTACTTTTTTAACGGATAAACACTCACACTTTTTAGATAAGTCTTCGGCTAAAGTAAAACGTTTTAGTTTATCTGATTTAGCTATTGATGATCGGGTTGAAATAAAGGCATTTGAACAAGAATCACAATTTATAATACGCCAACTCAAACGTAATAATCCAAACTCAGATATGGTTAAACTAGAGGGCATGATCAGCAATATCTCTGAAACTTCATTTGAACTTCAAGGTGTACTTATCATCACAACTGATATTACAAAATTTGAAGGTAATGAAGATGATGACATTACTCAAACTGAGTTTTTTGCACTCATTTCTGAAGGTGACGAAGTTGAAGTAAAAGGTCAGTTTCAAGAAAATGGCAGCTTGTTAGCCCTTAAAGTTGAACTTGGTGATGATGACAGCAATAGGGTTGAAGTGAGCGGCACAATAGATGATGGTTTTATTTCTAGTGCTGAATTCTCAGTAAACGGTCACGCTATCACAACAAATTCAAATACTGTTTATGAGGATGGCTCAGAATCAGACCTTCAAGCAGGGGTTGAAGTCAAAATAAAAGGTCAGCAAAGTGAGTCCGGTGTTATTTTAGCAACAAAAATTGAATTTAAATTATCAGATGATGATAACAAGGTGGAGTTAAAAGGTACTATTGATAGCTTTGTTTCTGCGACACAATTTAGCGTTAATAATCATCATATTACAACAGATGATAATATTGAATTTAAGCACGGTGCTATTGATGATTTAGAAGTGGGAGTCAACATCGAGATTGAAGGTATATTATTAGCATCAGGCACTATTCTTGCCAAAAAAATTGAATTTGAAGAAGATGACGAACACGAAATTAAAGGAACTGTTGCCAATTTCAATTCTATTACTGACTTCATGCTTGAAACACACGATGGCACATTACAAGCTGTCACGACCACTGAGCAAACTGAATATAAAGATGGTGATGAAGGTATGCTTGAAAATGGGGTGATGCTTGAAGTAAAAGGCCGTATTGAAAATAATATTTTAATAGCCAATAAAATTGAGTTTGAAGAGGCTGAAAAGATTGAATATACAGGCATTATTTCAGATTTTATTTCAACAACCGAATTTAAGGTTGATGGGAAAGCGGTGACAACAAACGAGTTTACTCACTTTAAAGGAGGTACAGTTGATGATCTTAATAATGGCATCTTGGTTGAAGTAAAAGGGACTTTAGATAGTAATCAGG
This sequence comes from Pseudoalteromonas denitrificans DSM 6059, assembly GCF_900112265.1. GTDB lineage: Bacteria > Pseudomonadota > Gammaproteobacteria > Enterobacterales > Alteromonadaceae > Pseudoalteromonas > Pseudoalteromonas denitrificans. Next base: position 192,909 of record NZ_FOLO01000003.1, read on the forward strand.
CTTTAGTTGCTATAAAGCTTGAGTTTGATGATTAGTTATTTATTTTTAAAGTTAATCTATTAGTATGATAAATATAGATTAACTTTATTATCCAATGAATAGTAAATACAAGTTTAACGAGTTAGCGATAGCTTATTTATGACCTTAAAAAAGGTGGCTTCAAACCAAGGGGTAAATTGCTCCGGGTGACTTTTTAATGCTTGTTCTATTTCATTGATGCTTAGCCATTTTATATTATTTACTTCAACAGGATTTGGCCGAACCTCTAAATTATCAGATTCACTTTGTGTTAAGAGATTGACAAATAAATGATCAAACTCATGTTCAATTAAAGAGTTTTCAAGCTGCGCTTGATAGATATGGCTATCAACCCAAGTAATGCTATTTAATTTAAAACCCAACTCTTCTTCTAAACGTTTAAGTGCTGAATGTTGTAAATTATCATTCGGTTGTGGGTGAGAACAACAAGTATTACTCCATAAACCGGCACAATGATACTTAGTTAAAGCGCGTTGTTGTAATAGAATTTCAGTCTTATCATGAAATTTACGCATAATGAAAATAGAGAATGCGCGGTGTAATAAACCAGCTTCATGGGCTTGCATTTTATCAGCATACCCAAGTGAATTGTCATTCACATCAACCAATATTACTTTATTTCGTTCCATACACATACCTAAAAATAACCGCGCAGTATTATACCTAAATTCATCTAACTCAAGCTAGTAAAAATAATAAAGTAGCTATTAATAAAAATAATTGATATTTTGTTTATTAAATAAATTAGAATAAAAACTCTATTCGTGAGCGTTCCCAAAATGCCAAAACCTATTATTAACTTTGTACATGCCAATGGCTTTCCCGCTGCAAGCTATAATACCTTTTTAGAGTATATAAAACCTGACTATCAAATTATGGCCTTGCCACAATATGGTCACAATCCTTTATATGGCATTACTCATAATTGGCAATACTTAGTGGATGAATTAATAGAGTTTGTACTAATACAGAACCAAATAATAAAAGATAAAAATCAAAAGGTTATTAATGTCGGGCACTCTTTTGGCGGCGTTATTTCTTTCATGGCAGCTTGCCAACGACCCGACTTGTTTAAAGGTTTAATCATGTTAGATCCTCCTGCTTTCACTGGTTCAACTGCCTTTTTGATGAAACTCCTTAAGAATACGCGATTTATCGACCATATTACCCCTGCTGGTAGAACCAAAATGAGACGTAAACAGTGGCCATTAAGTGCAAATATGGTTAACCAATTTAAGCACAAGGCATTATTTAAAAATTTTGATCCCCGTTGCCTAGCTGATTATGCCCATAATGCTATCGTTCAGCGCAATCAAAAACTTGAATTAGCCTTTTCGGCTGAGGTTGAAACTGATATTTTTAGAAATTTACCCGTTAACCTTAATCAATTTAAAAATAAGCTAACAATTCCTGCAACGCTGATTTATGCGGAGAATGGCGTTTGTAGCCCACGTTTAGTTCATAAATTTTCATCTAAAAATAATATCAATGTTATTAAAAGACCTAACATTGGGCATATGTTTCCACTTGAACAACCTGAAGAAACCGCTTTATTAATAAAACACACTATTAAGAGTTGGCAATGATAGCACTTTGGTTAAAAAAGTTATTTTTTGGAAAAAAACTGATCTAATTTTACGGCACCTTTTCGTGAAAAGCGCTGAAATTTACTTAACCAAACTTTTGCCACAGGATACTCTTTACTCAATAAAACGAGTGCTATGGGAATAAAAATAATTGCAGGACCTGGCAAAATTATAAATATTAAACCTATTAATAATAAAATTCCGCCCATCAATGTTATTGCTAGTTTTTTCATTTAAAGACCTTAAAATTTCAATCGTAAATTTAATAAGGCAAACTTCATTCCAGATAAATATAGTAAATAAATCAATGAACTATAATTTACATGCTTTAAATTTAGGTGGGTTTCACTAAAAATTAGTCAATTAAACACATGAGTATTACTAATTTTTTGTAATGCTCAAAGGTAAATGTAAAATAAATTCAGTGCCCTTGCCAAGGGTAGAGTTCACGGTCACATCACCCTGATGTTCTTCTAAAATTGACCGGACAATATATAAGCCTAGACCGGTCCCTTTTCCAACAGACTTTGTGGTAAAAAATGGGTCAAATAACTTTTTAATATTATCGGGTGAAATACCCTGACCATCATCCTTAATACTAATGTTTATCTCTGAATCAAGAACAGTAGAACTTATCCATACTTTTCCTGATGTTTCTATAGCATGTGATGCATTCACTAACAAATTTATAAAAACCTGTAGTAGCTTTTGTGGGTAACCAAATACTACCGAGGACGCTTGTAAGTTCGTGATAAGTTCAACTTTATATTTCAATTCATTTGCAACTAATACTAAACTTTTTTTAATTAGTTCATCAATATTGACAGGCTCCATTTTTTCATTGTCTTGATGCGCGTAACTGCCTAAATCTTTAATAATTTTTGATACTCGCCCTGTTCCTTCCTGGCATGATTTAATGACAGCAACAATATCGTTAAATATATATTCTAGGTCCTGATCTTTATAATACTGTTCAGCTTCATTCATATTTTTATTTTCAACTACTAAAGTTTTATATCCCAAAATAACATCATAATATTCACTTAAAATTTCAATGTTACTTTGAATATAACCTACAGGGTTATTGATTTCATGGGCGATACCTGCAGCCAATTGCCCTATGGATGCCATTTTCTCAGCCTGAACAAGCTGTTGATTTAACTGTGTTAAAGCAAGCTGGTTGTTTTTCCTTTCATTTATATCACTTATTGCGATCAGGTAATGGTTTTCGCCAAGAATAGAAATCAAACATCCTGAGTATTCTATATATGGTTTAGCTATTGAGGGGGCCAGTATGCCTTCTTGCATGGTTTTAGTTGCACAATTTTTGTCAAAGTCACCATTTGTCATTGCAAGTATAGGTAAAAAGTCACTAATTTTTCTTTCCAATATCTCAGTATCAATACCTGAAAATAACTTATTAACCGCTTTATTTATTTCTTTAATGACACCCATTTCATTTACCAAGATTATTGATGTTGGCACTGAGTTCATAATGCTTGAGATTCTGATATTTGCTTCATCAGCGTTTTTTTTAAGTAATTCAGCTTGTGTAATTTCCCTTTTTATATGCTGGGTTAAGTTCTGAATTGTTTGCGACAGTTCAATCACTTCTAAAGGACCATGGTGCTGTAAAAATTCAATATCTTGCTCTGTATCTAATTGCTTATTTGCACTTGAAGTAATATTTTCTAATGGTTTTACAATATTCTTGCTGATCCAACGTGTACCAAATACTATGGCAAATAGATAAATGCCAATCAAGCCCGATACCCAAGCTTTTAATTTATTAATTGCATTTTTATGTTTGATAGAAAATTTGAGTTCTTCTGTTTTAAATTTCTGCTTTAACTCTTCAATTAATAGAATCGTTTTTGTTGTAATCGTATCTGAATGTTTAATGGCAATTTGCCATTTATTATCAGCCTGATTTGATAATGTTAACAATGAAGAAATAATCTCATCATTGTTTTTTATAAATATCATAAGTTGTGCTAACTTTTGAGTTTGAGTTGACCCCTTTAGTGATAAATTATTTAACTCTTTTAGGAGTATATCGGTTTGCTGATGTATTCCCTGGGCTAAATAAGCTTGTTTACCCGAGAAAAATAAATCTTGTGTTGTTAACCAGGTCTGAAACATCGTCGAAAAATGCCCGAAGGATTTGGATGATATACTTGACTGAAAGTGAACTCGAGATTGCAGTTCAACATTTTGATATTTACTCCAAATAAAACCAAATATACAACTCCCTATAACAAGAGTGAAAACGGCAATGATCTGATTATAATGAGATATCTTCATATTTTGTTTTTCTATTTATAAGGTATTCTCTAATTCAGTTTTCCATACTAACTCTGTCAATAATAATGTTTTTAATGCACACCTTAAAATAACATTGGCAAGTTCAGGGGCATCTCCCGCGTGACTTAACAGGTCTTGATTTGCAGTGAAACCGTCATCAGATAAATAAGTTTTTAGTTGATATAAATTTTTACCTATAAACATATTCTTAAATTTTTGATTATTAATCAATTTCTTTTTTGGGCTTCGACATCTTTGAAAAGCAAAGTCTTTAATTCTATACTCTTTATCAATTGCCCAAATGATCTCTACTAGTCCCCACTGACTTTGCTCCGATCTGACATGAATATATCCTAGTTTGGTTTTTTCTTGTAATGCAACATACAAGGTATGCTTCCCTAACTCTCCAAAATGAAGGTCGTTGTTAGGTAAAGCATGCTTGAGTTGCTGCCTAATGCCTTCATTTATTTGTTTAATGATAGAAAGCTGATTCGTTTTTTGCGGATATAAGAGTTTTATTTGTGCGACGGGATCTCTTAAAGCACAATATGCGTCGCCAAAGGCATTCGAAGAATAAACAATCGCAATTAGCATCAGAACATATCTCATATTAATACCTATATCTTATTTGTGCTCTAAATAATTCGTTCTTAATATTATTTGTACTTTTTATTTGTTTTTTATATTCGATACTTGCTTCTAACTGAGTATTAAGCTGATAACTCAAGCCAAAAACGCCCTGCTGTAAGGCTGAGTTTAAACTATCTTTATCTGTGTAAATATATTGACCATACATTTTTATGGCATCATCTAAAGAGTGTTTGTTGATTTCAAATAATGCGTAACTCTCATCAATATTATCTAATTCTCCTTGTGCTAATTCCGCTTTTACGCCCCATGTTTGAATATAATACTGTAAATCAAAAGCGATACGCTTCCTTTTTATATTATCGAGCTCTCCATTATAAAATGACAAACCAAATATATAATCATAATGACTTAACGTACTAAATCGTCCTGTAACTAATGAAGAGCCATCTACACTTTTAGGGTCATCTTTTCCACCTAAGGTATAACTCACTTTGTATTCAAAAGTATCATGCACTTTATTAATCAAAATCCCCCAATCAAGCTTAGTACCAAGATTTGCACTATGCCCGTAATCAAGTAAGCGGCCATTGGTATCATTACTATCTTCTAAACCAAATGGCATCGTAAAATGGCCAATACGTACATTGGGCAAAGCATATTTTGACTGCGTATAATTTAAATGCGCTTCCCTAACAATGACTTTTCCATCATCAGGTGAATCAAACATAAAGGGATAAGGGTTCTGATCTGATAATCTAGTGTAATAAAATTGCATTACGCTATATCCAAGATCTCCATTTTCATTTGAAAATACTTTATGACTATCTAAACCAAAAAAATAAATTTGGCTCGTTTTATCTGGCGTAATAAATTGATTATGGCGAATACTTGCATCAAGTGCCCAACGTAAATTGTCACTAAACAGGGCATTTGCACATCCTGGGAGAAATAAAAGTATGGAAAAACACAGTTTAGACTTCAATAGACAACACCTTAAATCATTAATATTTCCTTAAGTATAGGCAAGTTATGAATTTGTACTAAGATGTATATTTAAAATATATAAAAAAGCATGGCAAATGCCATGCTTTTAGGTGGGATTACAATTTAAACAGTTTTATTTATGTCATTACTGTTTTGTTGCGTTAATTTCCGCCTCACTATTCTCTAAAGCGAGCTTATAACCCAATGATACATGATGGTAACGTGCACTAGAATAATCGTCATGAATCGCAAAACCAAAGTTATATAATTTTCCTGGTTCTATATCTATATCCCCAGGCTTATTGGATTTTAGTTTACGTTTAATAACAACTGACCAAGTTCCTGATTTTAAAGATGCTTCAACTTCAGCGCCTTGCCCTCCGTGCATATCTCGTTTTTCTAAGATTTGACCATCTTCTATTTCACCAGTTCCTGATTTGTAACGAATTAAATCCATATATTGTCTGTTACCTTGCGCTGCTTTAATTTCATCTGAACCTTTAAGCTTATCCCAACCACCCAATGGTTTCTTCCTGCGTCCTTTCAACTCTAATTTAGAACGTGATTCTTTTAAGTATTTAGTTACACCTGAATTAAGGTTTAAACGTTCGACTAAGTCAGAACCAATGAGCGCTTCTTTTTTAGGTTCAAATGGCATACTGTTAGCATCAGCATGACAAGTTCCCCAACAGCCTGCTCTATCTGCAAACTCAACTTCATCGGTTGCTAGCATAAAGGCTAGCTTCATTGGGTTTTCTGGATCCATTTTTCCACCATCAACAAATGGCACAGCAATATGATCTCCATCAGCCCAACTAAAGCGTAGATATAAGTTTTCAAAATCATAGGTTGCATCTATTTGAACAGGAATACTCCCTCTTTTGCCAGGGATAACATTAGGTTCTGCTATTTTGTCACTTTCACCACTAACAATTAATTGGCCAATATCGGCTGTTTCTTCACCATGACATTCAACACAGCGATCTCCTTTTGTAAAAGCACGCTTACCACCGTGTTTACGGCCTAAAACCCATTCAATAGAGGCCGTTCCAGGGTAAAAGACTGTAATATCTTTTGATTGAGACTTAGCCCAGTCAACATGTATGCTATTTGTATTTTTAGCTGGTACATTATCTTTAATTTCAAGTGCAGCAAGTTTAACTGTTCCAACATTTGCCATAGCCAATTTAACCGCTTCACTAATTCTTTGCTCAACTTTAGCTTTATCTGCTAAATTCTTGGCTTTCAAATCTGCTGTCGATTTTGCTTCTCTGGCTTCAACTCTTGCTAAACCATCAATATATTCTTGTGGTACTTCACGAATATAATCTGGGTTTGGTGCTTCAAGCTCTTCTAATTGTTCATCAGTTAATAAATCTCTAACATCATGATGGGCAATGCCTTTATGGCAATCAATACAGGTTTGACCCGTTTCAAATGCATTCAGGTGCTGTTTTCGCGCGCGTGGCTTTTGAAATTCAGGATTCATAGATTCAAAATTGTGACAATTTCGACACTCTCTAGAGTCAGTGTTTTTCATTGCACCCCAAACACTTTGTGCTAATTCAAATCTATGTTCATTAAATTTTTCTTTTGTATCTAACTTACCTGTTAGCCAAGAAAAGACTTCTTTTGATGCTTGAATTTTACGAATTATCTTATGGATCCAAGGTTTAGGCACGTGGCAATCAGGGCAACCAGCTCTAACACCTGTTCGGTTCGAAAAATGAATGGTGGGTTTATATTCTTGGTATACGTTGTCTTGCATTTCATGACAACCAATACAAAATTCTGTGGTATTAGTCGCTTCCATTGCAGTATTAAAACCGCCCCAGAAAATGATACCTACTACAAAAAAAATTACTGCACCGGCTACAGTTGTGCCAAACATCAGTCGACGAGACCAAAAGCTTGGTTTATTTAAATTATTTTTAGCCATAATTTTTATCCTAACTTGCTCTATAAAATGTGACGGTTCAAAAAAGTAACGGGCAACACGCCCGCTACATTTTGTTATTCAATAGACTAAGTTTTATGGTTCATACGGTTGTAAACATTAAATTTACCTGTCGGCGTTGTTAAACCTTTAATGCGCTTAATTTCTTTAAGTGTTTTTGCATCGTAAACAACAATTTCACCTGTTGGATTTTTAGCATCTTTACGATTCCAAACTGACACCCAAACCTCAGTGCCACCTTTGTTAAATTCCATATGCAGTGCCGCTTTACCCGGCTCTGTTGTGACGCGTATCGTTTTAACAATTTCATGAGTGTCTTTATCAAATACTTGCACTGATTGTTGTATTTCTGGCTCTGGATGTTTTAGCTGATCGGCCCAAACAAATTGTGAGTTTTCATGAGTACGAATAAATGCACCAGCACCATCTGTTTCAACTTCATAACATAGTTTCCACGCTTTATCAGGGTGGCCAATTGGGTCATTTCCCCACACTGAAACGAGACCAGTACCCAAGTGAGTTGTACCACCTACAGGACCGCACTCTTTATCATTCCAGTTAGCGCCAGGTCCAGGATGCGGTAATGACTCAACATCAATCATCGCCTCTAATTTACGTGTTTGGCTATCAACTATGACCATTTTATTTGACGCATTCGCTGCAATTTGGAAATAACGCCCAGTAGGATCAAAGAAACCATCGTGTAAGAATTCTGTTGAATCAATTTGAGTAATTGTTAAATTTTCAATATCTCTATAATCAACTTGCCACATTTGTCCTAATTCTTTAACAGCAACCATGAAAGTTGGCTCATTAGGTGTAGTATAAATAGCCGCGACACGTGCTTCGTTAATGAACTCACCTTTAGTATTGACACCACGCGTTGAAATCACTTTAAGTGGATTTAAAGTTTCAGCGTCCATAATTACAAAGTGAGCAGGCCAATACCCCCCGGCTATCACATATTTTCCGTCTCCTGAAACTGCAATATCACGGGCGTCATAAGCCATTTTAGTCTCAGCAACTAACATTTTTTCTGGTGTTTGCCATAAATCGATTTTGTTAACTTTACCGTCACGACCAATTGTATACCAAAAACGACCAACATCTTTTGCATGATCAACTTTATGATGCTCTGTACCTTTAATAACATGAACCGCATATCCTGTATCTATATGGGTGATTATTTTTTTAGTATCACCATCAATAATGGCTGCAGTGCCTGCATCTCTTTCTATAACAACAAAAAAGTTTTTCCAATTTAAACCGTGCATTGGTTTAGTTGGGTAATCTTTAAGTGCTACATATTCCTTTGTGTGGGAGCGCATTTGCTCGATTGACATTTCTGGTGGTACAGGCGGCGTCATTTGAATAAAAGTGGCCAAATTTGAAATTTCATTTTTACTAAAGATATCATCAAAGTTATTCATACCACCTTCAGTGCCGTATGAAATAATTTTTTCTAAACGTTTCTGACCCTTCTTCAAGGTGTTCTTAGGTTCTAAATTTTTACCTGTTGCACCTTTACGTAATACACCATGACAACCAGCACAGCGTTGAAAATAATGTAATTGCGCTTTTTCAAAATCAGCCTTCGAAAGCGTAGGTTCAGCTGCAGAAACAGACACACTGATCCCTGTCGCGGCAAAACCAATCGCCATGGTGAGAACTGATAATGCGGTTTTTACTTTTTTCATCATTTATCCCTCAGGTTTACTTTTTAAAAATAAGCTAGGGTTACTTATTCTAATAATGCCCTGTTGTTTGACAGTGAATAAATATTCCCCTTTGAGCGCACTATCAAACATATTTGTTTCAAACAACCTGACCTAGATCAATTTTTCAAACTGATTAAAATTTAATTAAACCTTAAGTAAAATTTATTTGATCTAAGACAATAATTTGACCCGCATAAATTCATATTGTGGTAACAGATGTTACAAAAACCACATTAAAATTAAGGGTATAGCGAAATGAAAAAACACTCTAAGGCACTGATATATGCTGCAATTATAGGGCTTATTATCGTAGCAATATTTTTAGGCTTTTTATCAGGTATGAACAACCCCATTTCTTGGATTTTAATCCTAGCCCTACTACTAATACCTTTTATTTATAATAAAACAAAATCAGATACACAATTGAAATGGAAGGAAGAATATAGTGTCAACATTGAAGTATTAGATTCAGATCATAAAAAACTGATTAACCTATTAAACCAGTTTACCACCGCTTATGACTATGCCATGAGTGAAGAATTTGAACGCCAAGCATTATCTGACTTGATTGATTACACAAAATATCACTTTAATCGAGAAGAACAAATTATGCTTGATAACGATTACCCCGATTTTGAATCTCATAAACAGCAACACCAAGATATGATTCAGAAAATTTCACAAATGGAGAATAAATATAATGAAAAAGGTCATGAAGTATTCGAAGAAGTATGTGAATTTTTAACGAATTGGTTAATCAAGCATATAAATGGTACTGATAAACAGTATTCCCAACATTTAAATAGTCGAGGAATTAAATAGGCTAAAATGTATTATGCTATGCCCAATTGATAGCAACGAAAAACAAGACATTGATCAACTTTATTAAATTTAATCCTTGATAGAATTAGTTAATGTCTTAATATTTACTTCACACACTATGACTTATCAACACGCACGCACAGTTACTCGAACATTATTTTTCTTGTTGTTTTTATTCGCCCCTTTGCTCAATATATTTCGTTTTGATTTAACTTTAGGTCATTTTATTTTTTTTGGTCAACAGTGGACTTTAGGCTTAGACAGTGTCTTATATGGTGAGGCTGGGGCAATACAAGCTACTGAAATTATATTTTTAAAAGTTTTTTTACCTGCAATTGCCTTTATCAGTATTTCACTTATTTTAATATATAAATATGGCCGTATATATTGCGGCTGGTTATGCCCTCACTTTTCAGTTGTTGAAATGATCAATCAAGTCATGTTGAAACAACTTAACCGTGTCACTTTGTGGGAAAAGCCAAGTAAACAAAATAATAGTATTTTTGCCCGCGTAGTTGTTGCAGCAGTGAGTGTTTTTATGGCATTCATTTGGGCTCTTGGTTTATTAAGTTATCTGATGCCTCCTATTCCATTATTAATAGATTTAGTTAATTTTGAAGTTGCGTTTGGTTCAACGATTTTTTTGTGCGTTGCAACCTGTATATTTTCATTTGATTTTATTTTTGCTCGTCATGTTTTTTGTAAATATGGGTGTGCTTTGGGTTTATTTCAAAGTTTAATTTGGATGGCAAATAAGCAAGCCATGGCCGTGAAGTTTGATAGGAGTAGGGCTAAAGCTTGCCGAGACTGTGATAAAGCGTGTGATAAGGCCTGCCCTATGCGATTACCAACTCGAAACATGAAACGTGCAAAGTTTACTTGCACTCAATGTGCCCAATGTATTTCTGCTTGCCAAAAAGTTCAAAAAAACAACCCAGAAGGTACTTTATTAAACTGGGTCAATGGCCCAGAAGCAATTGATATCGACAGACCAGCCGTGCAGTATAAACCAAAAAATAATTTATAAGGTCGTTGACTAATACTGGAATAGTTATCAGTTGGCTTGATCAAAATCAAAACCTAAATACGATAACAAGGTTATTTTAGTGTCCTAAAATGAATGTTCTTAAGGCTTCCTTAGTATGACTCAAACATCTGTAGTGCTATCAAACAGTATCATTAACATACAGTCTGATAATAAAGATTTATTTTATCAGGAGCAAAAAAATGAAGTCTCATTATTTGAATATGCTTATGCACATCAATTACCCGTATTGATCAAAGGTCCTACTGGGTGTGGAAAAACTCGGTTTGTTCAGCACATGGCTCAAAAACTAAATAAACCTTTATATACCGTTGCGTGTCATGATGATTTAACCGCAGCCGACTTAGTTGGTCGACATCTAATCGGGCCTAATGGTACTTATTGGCAAGATGGACCTTTAACACGTGCAGTGCGAGAAGGTGGCATTTGTTATTTAGATGAAGTTGTTGAAGCGCGAAAAGATACCACAGTTGTATTACACCCACTTGCAGATGATCGTCGCATTTTGCCATTGGAACGTACAGGCGAGCTATTAGAAGCCGCTCCTGGGTTCATGTTAGTTGTATCATATAATCCGGGTTATCAAAATTTACTAAAGGGCATGAAGCCGAGTACGCGCCAGCGATTTGTGGCTCTGAGGTTTGACTACCCAAAACCAAAAATAGAGCAAGAAATTTTAATGCAAGAATGTAATATCGATGCACATCTTGCATTTAAACTTATTGAACTTGCAGGTGCATTACGCCGTCTGGAAGATAATGATTTAGATGAGGTTGCATCAACACGGTTACTTATTTATGCAGGTCGCATGATGTCAAGTGGCATGCCCGCACTTGAAGTGTGTCGCTGCTGTTTAGCCGAGCCCCTAACAGACGACCCTTTAACAGTAGAAGCATTAATGGATGTAGCTCGTATTTACTTTGATGAGTGATATGAATTCTTTTATGCAAACAATTGATAAACCGCGACCTATGGAAACACATACTATCAATAAAAAACTACCAGGCGATTTAGCCATGTGGTTTTTTATTCTGGCTGAGCTTACGGTATTTGCGATTCTATTTATTACATTTGCAGTAACACGACAACTTCATCCTACTATGTTTATTGAGGGGCAAAGCCAGCTTCATCCAATAGCTGGCATTATAAATACACTGTCTTTGATCTGCAGCAGTTATTTTATTGTTTTGAGTGTGGATGCCATCAAAAATGGGCTTAATCTTAAAGCCAGAAATAACATTATTATTGCACTATTAATTGCCTCCATTTATGTCGTGACTAAATTATGGGAATACAATATGCTCAGTGATGCTGGTTTTGGCATTTCAACTAATACATTTTTTATGTTGTATTTTTTCATTACTTTCTTCCATTTTATGCATGTTTTATTAGGCATGATCATCTTAATGTTTATTGCTAATAAATCATCTCAAGCTAAATATCAAAAAAATAACACAGCAGGTTTTGAGTCTGGCGTATGTTATTGGCATATGGTCGATTTAGTATGGATTATTTTGTTTCCTTTAATTTACATCATTGCCTAAAGGGCCTGTAATGACAAAAATGAATGCAACTATTAGCTTGATTGTTTTAATGAGCCTGACTTTGACATCTGTTTTCATCGGTTTCTTTATGAGTGATGGCATACTCCTTAACAATGGTCTTGAAATATGGCTTATATTAATAACTATCATTATTAAAGGTCAGCAAATTGTTGATATATTTATGGAGCTTAAATGCGCCCCCAGACTTTGGCGTGCGCTATTATTAAGTTATGTAATAATAATACCCATTATAATTGGTTTAATTTATTGGGTTTAATTTATTGGGTTTAATACTAAACTGGATTTATCTCTAAATTACGATTTCAGTTCGACCAAACAACGAACTCATTACAACACGAGGGCTGAACTATTGTTATTTTTATTGACTGACTAGCAGTCAAAGATCAAAAAATCTAAGGAAAGCCAAATGAAAAATACAACAGATCCTCAAAAAAAAATGTCTGTGATAGCACAATCACTTTATTTGGCGAATTTACTTCTTTTACCTGGACTGTCTTTTTTATTGTTACTCAATTATTTTATTAAATTTAAATCTCAATCAGGTTTAGCACGAATTCACCTATATCGCGCCATGCAGTTATGCATTGTAAATGGTGTTTTGTTAGCGATTGTGCCTCTCATTTATATTTTCGTTTTTTCAGAAAAACCTGATACAGCCATAATGATCATGATTTTTTATTTTGTATGTGTGCACGCAGTATTTGTATTATTAGGCATGCTTAATTTATCTCGTGCAATGGCTAAAAAACTGCCTCTTTTCTAACATATTGTATTTATTAATATAAGTTCCAAGGCCCTGCGCTCCATAAATAATCAATAAAACCTTATTTTATATAAGGTTATTAACCTTTATAAATCTTATAGTTACAAACATTGATACAAATCAAGTTACATTTGCTCACAGTTTAGAAAACTTGATGCAAGTCAAATAACCCCCTGCTCCCATGACTTACTATTTATTTGTTCAACAACCGTTAGCTTTTTTATTAATAATTGGGGATGAGACAATGTCCGAAACCTTTACAAAAAGCATGGCGCGAAACATTTATTACGGGGGAAGCATGTTCTTCTTCCTATTGTTTCTCGGATTAACCATGCATACAACCAAAGAGATGCCAAAAACGGATCACCGTGAAAATATTACAGAATCGGTGGAACGTGGTAAGGCTTTATGGGAAGACAACAACTGTATTGGTTGTCATACATTGATAGGTGAAGGGGCATATTTTGCACCTGAACTTGGTAATGTATTTTACCGTCGTGGCGCGGGCAATCATGAAACATTTAAAGCCTTCATGAATGGCTGGATGAAAGCCCAACCTCTTCGCATACCTGGCCGTCGCCAAATGCCACAATTCAACTTAAATGACCAAGAAATTGATGACCTAGCAGACTTCCTGAAGTTCACTGCTGAAATGGACGTTAATAGCTGGCCACCAAACATTGAGGGTTAATGAAGTGAATACATTAAAATTTCAATCTCAATCTGTTGCAAAACCATATTTTATTTTTGCATTAATGCTCTTTACTGGCCAAATCCTATTTGGTTTAGTAATGGGACTACAATATGTTGTTGGTGACTTTTTAGGTGATGCAATCCCTTTTAATGTTGCACGCATGGTCCATACTAATTTACTGATCGTTTGGTTATTATTTGGATTTATGGGGGCTGCGTACTACTTAGTACCTGAAGAAGCTGAAACTGAACTTTATAGTCCTAAGTTAGCAATTGCATTATTTTGGATATTTGCAGCAGCGGGGACTTTAACAATTTTAGGTTACTTGTTAGTACCTTACTCTACCCTCGCTCATATGACAGGTAATGATATACTGCCGACTATGGGACGTGAGTTTTTAGAACAACCTACAATTACTAAAATTGGCATTGTTGTTGTTTGTTTAGGCTTCTTATTTAATTTAGGTATGACGATACTTAAAGGCCGGAAAACAGTTATCAACCTTGTGCTTATCACTGGCTTAATTGGTTTAGCTGTGTTTTTCTTATTCTCTTTTTATAACCCAGCTAACATCGCACTTGATAAGTTATTCTGGTGGTTTGTTGTTCATTTATGGGTAGAAGGTGTGTGGGAATTAATAATGGGCGCAATATTAGCTTTCATTCTCATTAAAGTAACAGGCGTTGACCGTGAAGTAATTGAAAAGTGGTTATATGTTATTATTGCTATGGCTTTGATCACAGGGATTTTAGGAACTGGTCACCACTTCTACTGGCTAAGCACACCAGAGTACTGGCAATGGATTGGCTCTATCTTCTCTGCACTTGAGCCGTTACCTTTCTTTGCTATGGTATTATATGCATTTAATATGGTTAATCGTCGTCGTCGTGAACATCCCAATAAAGCTGCTACATTATGGGCATTAGGCACTGCGGTTATGGCATTCTTAGGCGCGGGTGTTTGGGGTTTCCTTCATACACTTGCTCCTGTTAACTTTTATACTCATGGTACACAAATTACAGCGGCACACGGCCATATGGCGTTCTATGGTGCTTATGTGATGATAGTACTTACCATTATTTCTTACGCTATGCCCAAGCTTCGTGGTATTGGTGAGTCATCAAGCCCTAAAGCACAAGTTGTTGAAATGTGGGGTTTCTGGTTAATGACTATTGCCATGGTATTTATCACCTTATTCTTAACAGGTGCAGGTATTTTACAAGTTTGGCTACAACGTATGCCAGAATCAGCTGAAGCATTAGGCTTTATGGCAACACAAGATAAGCTTGCAATATTCTACTGGTTACGTGAAGCAGCAGGTGTGGTATTTATGATAGGTTTATTAACTTATTTAGCTAACTTCTTAGTAGACAGAAAAAAAGTCGCAGTTACCAGCGGTATGCCTGATACAAGTGGATTACAAACTGATACTTAACTCATGACATAATCGTTAAAATATAGTTTCAACCATTTAAGCCCTAAACATTGTTTGGGGCTTTTTTATTAATCAAAATTGTGATTTCTTTTTATTTCATACTGATTTAATTTTTTATGTAAATAGCTGCGGTCAACTGCTAATGACTTAGCTACTTGAGTGATATTTCCATTAAAAAACTTCAGTTTTTTTATAAGTAATTCACGCTCCATCATAATACGAAACTCTTTTAGACTTACTTCATCATCAATATATACATTATTTTTTTTATTTGTTATTTCATCTGGTAAATCAGACAAAGTAATTTTTTGATCCCCCATGATAAGCATTCTTTCAACAATATTAAGTAATTCCCGTACATTCCCTGGCCAATCATACTGACACATTATAGGGTAACAATTTGTATCGATAGATTTCTGAGCAACACCATTACGTTTACATAATAAATTAATAAAATAATTAACTAATAATGGAATATCACTTCGACGATCACGTAATGCAGGTGAAACAATTGGAATAACGTTGATCCTGTAATATAAATCCTCTCTAAATAAGCCTAATTTTATTTGCTCTTTTAAATCCTTGTGACTCGCAGCTAAAATTCTAACATCAACTTTAGTAACCTTTTCTGATCCTACTTTTTGAATTTCTTTACTTTCGAGTACCCTTAATAAACTTGCTTGAGAAGACATCGGCATGTCTCCAATTTCATCAAGAAATAGCGTACTTTTATCTGCCATTTCAAAAAAACCTTTTTTATGTTGTTCAGCCCCCGTAAAAGCACCTTTAACATGACCAAATAAAGCACTATCAATTAAATTTTCTGGAATTGCCGAACAATTAACTTTTACCAAAAGGTTTTTAGAACGATGGCTTTGTTGGTGAATGCTGTGTGCTATTAACTCTTTACCAGTACCACTTTCTCCAGCAATTAACACTGCGGCTTCAGATTGTGCAACTTTACAAATATCATTACGTAATATCTTCATCAATTTATGATCGCCAAACAACATATCATGCTGTTGTGAACCTTCCAATACTTTCACTCGTGACCTTAAATGATAAAACTCGATACAGTTTTTTAATGTATTAATCAATTTATCTGCACTAAAAGGCTTTTCTAAAAAATCATATGCACCCAACTTCAAAGACTGTACAGCTTCATCTAATGAAGCATTTCCTGAAATAAAAATAACCGGAATATTAATTTTATCATTGCACATTTGTTCAAATAACTTAATACCGCTTTGTTTTCCTAATCTAATATCAATAATTGCGGCATCATAAAGCTCATCATGCATACTTTTTAGCGCCGAACTAGGCTCTGTAAAACTTACAACGGTATAACCTTCAGGAGTCAAACAAGCCTTCATACTACGACAAATATTAACTTCATCATCAACTATGATTATATTTTTATTGTTCATTTAAAATCATCTTATTTATTTATTTATTTATTTATTTATTTATTTATTTATTTTTATAGGTAAACTTATTTTAAATGCAGCACCTTCTAGTATAGATCGACAAATAATATTCCCCCCATGATCTAACACTATTTTCCTCACTATCGCTAAACCTAAACCCATGTTTTCTTTTGTGCTTTTGCTGCTGTAATGCATTTTAAATATGACTTCTGTGTTTGAAATATCAATTGGCATTCCATCATTAAATATTTCAATTGTAATATCAGATTCATTTTCAAGACTTAATATTAACGATATATTTAATTGTTCAGATTCTTGATTAGCCTGAACTGCGTTAGTGATCACATTAATCAAGCATTGGTTAAATAATAAATGATCTATATCTACTGATACATTACTTACTTGAGCTTTAATTTCTAAAGTAAAAACAACATTCGGCCAAGCATTTTGGTGTTGACGAATAAAAGTAGTGCAATATTGTGCAATTTCACAGGACTTGAATACTGGCATTGGCAATTTAGAAAACTGAGAAAAATGGCTGACCATATTTTTAAGTTTATAAATTTCTTCACTGACTACATCTTTTGTATCATTCAAACTTTCTTCAAATACTTTAGGGGTTGTATTTTCATAAGTTCGAGATAAATTACTGACCATCATTTCTATTGGTGTGAGTGGGTTATTTATTTCGTGCGCCAACTTACTTGCTATAGCCTGCCATTCATCAAAATAAACTAGCTCTTGAATTTTTTCTGCCTTTTTGACATCACTTGCAGAAAGAACTTTATATGAACGCGCTACTTTATGACTCAGCCATATCGCTGTTAATAACGATAAAAGTAATACAGCAATGAATAAAACTAAATAATATGTAAGATAAGTATCTTGTAATATTTTCTTTAATAATTGTGGTTTTTCATAAATTAATAATTCATCAGTAGCTTGCAAAAATCGCACTTTATATTCTTTTTGATTATCAGGATCTAATCTTTTTAGAGTTTTTAAATCATCACGATAATTACGCAATAACTGCTGAGTATCAGGTTTAACTACCAAGGCTATTGCGCTATGTAAAACTTCACCTAATAGCCAGTATGACGCTAACAGAGGGCTTACTGCTAACGTCAATATAGCACCTATTAGATAGATATTTATTTGCTTATTTCTCATCTAAAAGATTCTGAATATTAATATCGTTTTTAATAATTTTACTACGCCACAATGCAGGTACTTCATCAGATGACATATATTGCTCTAAAATTTGATCGAATAACTTTTGAAAACGAGGCCTAGCGGCATTTAAATTCTCTGATGAATTATTTGATATATTATCAATCTTTCCTACTTTTAAGGCTCTAGATTCATTAGAAAGTGGAGCTCGGTTGTGCTGACTCTCATTTGAGTTATAGGTATATCCTTGACTAGTAGCGATCCAATTTTGGATTTTTTCTATTCTTTTTGAATTTACTGGGTTCACTAAAATCTGAGCATTTATTTCATAGGTGACATTAGGTTCTAATTGCTTTAAGGCATTAGAACTAAGCATACCAATATTGCTAATAAACTCTCTTAATTCAGAAGCTGTTTTAATAACTTCTAAATGTGAACTTTTTTCACTGGTTGAGGTTTTAATAATATATATTTCATCCCATAGATCATAAGTAATTTGATGGTTTAGTGTAAATATAAATACCTTTTCCCCTTGAACGCTAGCAGATAAATGTAAACTGATATTATTCGGTAAACCACTATTTAATTCTTTGTCTAATATAGACTTTGGATAGTTAATATCAGTCATTTTTATATTCAGTTGCTCATTCTTAACGGACTGTTTAACTGTAATTGCAAATGAAGTGTGACTCATAAAAACAATTAAAACGAGAAGTAATAGCAAAACAGGTTTTAAAAGATAAATCTTCACTATTTATACTCCTGCTTATCATAACCCAGCGTAAAACGATAAATCATGTTATCAGTTTGATGTGTATAACCAGCATTTACATTCAATATCAAAGAGTTTGCATCATGATTAGGCCAAATTGTATTTCCAATTTTTGTGCCTATATACCAACCTGAATAACGACCATTTATTTTGTCAATTGAACTAATGTGTGTAAATCGAGCAGATAATTCACCACCATAACCGTAATTATTAGATGAGTGCTTAGATTGCGTATATATGACACTACTACCTAAAGAGAATATTTTATTCTCAGCTAAATCAAAATTATATTTATAATAAACACTGCCTTCTTCACGTGTTTCAGTTGATGTGATACTGCTAGAAAAAATCTCACCTTGAGTAGGAAATAACGCATCATCTTCAGTATTCCAACCATAACTCATGCTATAAATTTTATGAGCAGAACCAAATGGATTCGATTTCCTGCTTACATCCAAGCTTATATAAGAATGACTAGCAAAACGACGACCTAATGAAAAATCAATATTTGTGAGCTTATATTTTGTTGGTGTAGATATTGAGAAGGCATAAATACCGTTAGAATATAATTTGTTATTTTTTTGTTTATGTGTGTATTTGGATTCACGAATATTTGCACTTAAATAATAACGCGAAGAATCAAATAAGTGAGGATCATAGTAATGTAATGAGAAATCGTAATTATCATTATCTGATTTTGATGGTTCGCTTATGTTTTTTAAATAAAAACTATTGTTCATGAATGAATCGGCTGGGCTTGCTTTAACCTCTGAATTTCCACGCTTGCCAAAAAACATAAAGGATAACTCTTTACCATTACCAAGGAAGTTAAAATCTGTAATTTTAGCATTGATTTGATAATCCGATTGTTTAATATTAGTAGTCACAAAAAAACATGAACTGCTTTCACTGCCTAGGTCAGAGTAACAGTATTGTTCTCTTGATTTTTCTGAATTTTGTTCCGCATATTGATATCCTGCACCTAGGTCATATTGAATGTTACTGGCTTCTGTTATATCAAAGACAACAACAACATGCCCCCGTTGACCTCCTTTTTCTAAATATATGTCTACACTTTTAAATTGAAATAAAGTGCCAAGGCGTAACTTTGCATCAGCAATTTCATCTGTATCTAGAATATCCCCTATTTGTTGATAATATTTTTTAGTAACAAAACTACATTCTGTTGTTTCATTACCATTACATCTAATATCATCGATAACTAATGTGGGTGTGCTTACTTCAGATACATTTTTTGTTTCAATCACCTTTCCCATAACTGAACCAGGCATTAACATTAACAAACAAAAGACAAAAAATAATTTTTTTGCAACAAGGCTGTGCATTTTCATATTATAAATTCCTATTTAAAATTATTGTTAGTTAATGGAATTGCAAAGGATATACCAAAAGAAAACTTAAAACGGTAAATTTATAACTACTTGTTTTATAATGAGAATAAATTAATTTAACTATACTAATTTTAAATACTCTAAAATTCTGTGTGGAGAAAAAACAACACGTGTAAAATAAATACCTCATTTATGAACTGGAAAATTTTCCGTAATATAAACATGCAATTAAACTCAGTCAACCGTTACTGGCTAGCAAATCATGAAATTTATAATAATTTATTTTTCGTTTTGTTATGCAATAAAAATTAGATTTAACAAATCTATGTAAAACACCTTTATATTGAGGTAAATCAGCTAAATCTATCTTTGTAATTGTTATTATTTCTACGTTGTAAGCTTAATGAGAATTAATTATGGAAGAATGGGTTGGTAGTGTTTGGCATAAATATATCACTAAAAAAGCCAGTACAGATTTTGATGATGCTAAAGTAACATTTTCGCAAGTGAGTAAGTCTGCGGGTATGATATTTAGGGCCCTTGGCGGATCTCCTGCAAAACGCATAGAAGCTGCAGCACCTCGCGACTATTTAGTACGGCGCTCATTTTTACAAAAAGTATCAGGGTCACACCATCAACTTAGTTTGGCTTGGCAAGATAAAACGAGCTTGAGGCTGCCAGAGTCTATTGCCGTTTTTCCAACAAAATCTTTAAATAAAGATCTTTATTTATGGCTTGCTGCATTGGCAGCACATTCTGAGGAAAACTTTCAACACTGGGCTAAAGACAATCAGGAAAGAGTACAAAATATTTTACAGGCCTACCCAAGTTTAAATAAACGTTATTTTGCCATGCTAGATGCTTTGCTATTACTTAGACCATCAATCAGTACCTTGCCAAAAGAGCATCAACCACTCGAAAAAGCGGTTATTCAGGCACTTAAAAAACCAGGTTCCGTGAGTGAGTTCCCTATGACTAATTATGCACCTCAGGCCATCTATTTATGGCTTTATCCAAGTGCTAAAGTGCAAATGGCGCCTCCTGTAGATAATAATAAAAATCACGATGAAAAAGAGTCTGTAGAAAATAAACAACAGAGTGATGCTGCACGAAAAAAAACTGAGCGTATACAAGACCCTCAAACACGTGATGGCATGATGATTTTCAGGTTAGAAAATTTATTTTCATGGAGTGAATTTTCAAAAATGAATCGCGCTGAGGATGATACTGAAGATGATGACGCACAAAGAGTGGCTGAAGACCTTGATAAAATCACCTTATCGCAGCAACAAGACCAAAAAAGCGCTAAATTAAAAGTTGATTTAGACCTACCTTGTGCAGCTGAAGATGATATTCCTCTTGGACCTGGTATAAAACTCCCTGAATGGGATTATAAATCTCAACGTTTAAAAGCCGACCGTTGCTTATTACAACCTATGTTACCAAAGAATAGTTTTGCTCAAAAGTTGCCTATTACATTATCTGCTACGGCTAAAAAAATACGTTCTCAGTTTCAGCAATTACAAAGTGTCAAACAATGGTATAAAGCACAACCTCAAGGTGAAGAGCTCGATATATCAGCATGGCTAGACTTTCATATTCAATCAAAGCAAGGCCCTGCCCCAGAAAAAGGTTTATATAGAAGTTTTAAAAGTAACCATAGAGATTTATCTTGCTTACTATTAGCAGATATATCTATGTCAACCGATGCACATATAGACAATACTAATCGCGTAATTGATGTTATTCAAAGTAGCATGTTGCTATTTGGTGAAGCGCTTGAGGCTGTAGGTGATGATTTTGCAATGTACGGATTCTCATCGGTCAAAAGGCATCATGTCAGATTTACTATGCTGAAAAATTTTTCTGAAAAATATACTGATGATGTTCGAGGTCGTATTCAAGCTTTACAACCCGGGTTTTATACTCGCATGGGTGCAGCTATTCGCCAAGCAACTAAGGTATTATCTATACAGAAAAACACACAAAAATTATTACTGATTTTAACCGATGGTAAACCCAATGATATCGATCATTATGAAGGTCGCTTTGGCATTGAAGATACGCATCAGGCCATATTAGAGGCAAAACGTTTAGGGTTAAGACCATTTTGTATAACAATAGATCAGCAAGCTGATGAATATTTACCTTATTTATTTGGCAGTGATGGTTTTACCGTTATTTTAAACCCTACGCAATTGCCAACCAAATTGCCTCAGTTATATCACCAGTTAACAAGCTAGGAGTATTTTATATGATAGAAACCATACATTGCCTTTATTGTGATACTGAAAATACCTTAGCCCAAGGTCAAACTGATTTAAATTCTATATCTCCAAATCAAACAACAACCCAGTCTAAATGTTTAAACTGTGGTATGCCCTTACCTAAATGTCATCCTCATAGCGGTACATACAGAAGGCGCATATTCAGATATGCCTTTTGGCCTATAGCCCTTTTTTGTATTCTTATGATGATTTATTTACCAAGGTAGGTTTAAAGTAGCCAGTTAATTCAATAGGCTTTTAAATTCACGTAACAAAATTTTGATGGATATAAACTGCCTGTTCAAAGAAATGTAGTGGTACAGTCATTTTGGCCACCTAGTTAGAGGTGATATCATTCATCTCAGTATTTTTATAGGTGACACAATGAAGAAAACAGATAGGCAGTTCATTTAATAAACTAATGAGTCTATCAAATAAGTAAAGCTTACAAATTTATTTCATGGGTATAGGAAATTGTCACAGTATAATCATCCTCTATTTCATCTTCACTGACATGGCTAACCATAAAACTAAATCCGCCTTTACTTAAACTGATATTATAATCTTGGTAATCTCTTCCCTTATCATATTCATAGCCGCCTATATGTATTCCTAACTCTACATCTTTTATAGCTTCAAAACTGAAATTTATTTCATAATATGTATCATCACCAAAATCAGAATCCCAGTCACTATCAGCCAAAGTAGAAATACCAATTGAAACAAAATTCCACGAAATTGATGCCATTACCTCAGAGAAGTTGACGTTATCACCATCGGGGTATTCGTAGTATATATAGCCAAAATCATATGAAATATCACCTAGCTTATTGGCAAAACCTGCATATAAATCAACCTCTGTTGATGCATCGGAACCAGATCCGAAGTCTACATTAGAGCCCCATACACCTGCATAAAATCCAGAGTTATGGCTATAATCTAAACCACCTGATACTGCAGGTTTTTTATCGCTTTGTGTAATACCGCGCCATAAATAATTATTTGTAACCCCAACATTAGCAGTCACTCCTCCATCAGCAGATGCATTAAACGAAACCCCTGAAAATAAAGCGCAAACAAAGCTAGCCAAGCATATATAATATTTCATTATCTTCCCTTCTTATTTGAAAAGTATTGTAATTCATACAACTTAGGTAACACTGCTTATTTCGTTACACCACAATAGTTAACTTTAGACCAATTTCTAAATTTATCTCTTTAGTATTTATATTTTATTTTCTTAAGCTTGATTTAGGTCGTATTTCTCAAAATATGTCTGATATACCATAACAGCAGAAATTTTAAGGTTATTGGTTTTCTAAAATGATTCCTGAATTTGGACACTTAGCACTGATCATCGCATTAGCATTTGCAATGTGTTTAAGTACACTTCCGCTGTTTGGCATTTATCTAAAAAACAATACAGTAATGCGTTACGCTTGGCCTTTAACTTATTTTATGTTCATTTTTACTTTAATTAGCATTACTATTTTGGCTTATTGTTTTGTCTTAGATGACTTTTCAGTTAAATATATCGCCAGTCACTCAAACACTCAATTACCCTATTATTTTAAAATAAGTGCCGTTTGGGGCGGACATGAAGGCTCTTTACTCTTTTGGGTATTCTCACTTACTTGTTGGGCTGCCCTTGTTGCTCGATTTAGTAAAAAAATTGACCGTCAATTTATTGCGCAAGTACTATCTGTTATGGGTATGATAGCTGTTGGCTTTATTGCTTTCACTTTATTAACTTCAAACCCATTCGAACGTTTACTACCTAACTTCCCACTTGAAGGACGGGACTTAAACCCTTTATTGCAAGATGTGGGTCTAATATTCCATCCACCTTTGCTGTATCTGGGTTATGTAGGGTTTTCGGTTGTATTTGCATTTGCAATATCTGCTTTGATCAGTGGAAAAATGGACTCTACCTGGGCTAAATGGTCTAGACCTTGGACTATTTCCGCTTGGGGATTTTTAACTTTAGGCATCACACTGGGCAGTTGGTGGGCCTATTATGAACTTGGTTGGGGAGGCTGGTGGTTTTGGGATCCTGTTGAAAACGCATCTTTTATGCCTTGGCTTGTTGGTACAGCCTTATTACACTCTTTGGCTGTTACAGAAAAAAGGGGGATTTTTATAAATTGGACAATATTGCTAGCCATTATTACATTTAGTTTGAGTTTATTAGGCACTTTTTTAGTACGCTCAGGGGTGCTAACTTCCGTTCATTCATTTGCATCAGATCCAACACGTGGCGCATTTATTTTGATTTTACTGGCCATTGCTGTTTCAGGTTCATTACTACTTTTTGCATTTAAAGCCAGTAATATTCAAAATGTTCGTGAGTATGCATTATTTTCTCGAGAAACAACGCTGTTAATCGCAAATATTATCTTAATCATAGCAGCAGCAACTGTGTTACTCGGGACTCTCTATCCCTTACTAATAGATGCATTAGGCATGGGTAAAATATCCGTAGGCCCGCCTTATTTCAACACTGTATTTGTACCTATCATGGCTTTATTATGTGTATTTATGGGGTTTGGTCCTCTTCTTCGATGGAAAAAAACGAAACTCAAAGCATTAAAAAATACGATCAAGCTTATTCTGTTAATCAGTTTAATTTTAGGTTTTTTATTTCCTATTTTATATACAGGGAAATTTAACTTTATTGTTTCTTTGTCTATGTCATTAGCATTTTGGATATTGTTAACAAATATTAAAGCCTTACATGCAGAAAAAAAACGACCTTTAAGTTTATACGGTATGTTTAGTGCGCATATTGGCATTGCCTTTTGTATCATTGGTATCACCTTAGTATCCACCTATGAAAATGAAATTAATGTTCGGATAGCCTTAAATGAACGCGTCGATATATCTGGCTATCAAATTGAATTTAAAGGTATAAAAATGATTGAAGGAGCAAATTATGTTGCCGAACAAGGTTTGATAAATGTATATAAAAACAACCAATTAATCGCCTCACTTCATCCACAGCGACGCAGTTACAATACCCGAGGAATGGGCATGACAGAAGCGGGTATTGATGCAGGGTTATTTCGTGATATTTATGTTGCGCTTGGAGAGCCTTTAGAGTCTTTAAACCCAAAAGAGCAGCCTTGGGCAATTCGCATTAGTTATAAACCTTTTGTTCGCTGGATTTGGCTGGGCGGAATATTTATGGCACTAGGCGCTTTATTTTCTGTATTAGATAAACGTTATTATCGTCAAAAATCTTTGTCTTGTTATAAGAGTTTGACTACTCACAATAGCGTATTAATAAGTCCTCAAAATAAGGAGATAACAAATGAATAAATTAATACGCTTTTTACCCTTATTTTTGGTCATAGCCTTATTTAGCTTTTTATATAAAAGCTTATCAATCAATCCAAAGGTATTACCATCTGCTTTAATTAATAAACCTTTTCCTGAATTTAATTTACCTGATTTATTATCAAGTACACAGCAAGATAGTTTTATAAATAAATCAGATCTAAAAGGAAAAATTATACTGCTAAATGTATGGGCTACTTGGTGCAGTAACTGTAAATATGAACAGCCTTATTTGATGAAACTAGCCCAAAACCCAAGTTATTTTTTATATGGCTTGAACTATAAAGATGATAAACAAGCAGCAATAAACTGGCTCTCCCAGTATAAAAACCCATTTATCAAAACAATTTATGATAAGCAAGGAAGCTTAGGATTAGATTTAGGTGTATACGGTGCACCAGAAACATTTTTAATAGATCAAAGTGGCACAATTCGAAAACGCTACGCAGGTCCAATTGATGAAATCACATGGCAAAAAGAATTTTTAAATTTAGTAAATAAAATAAAAAATGAACAACAAATGATTGCTCTGGAGGATTAAATGAATCAAATAATAAAATTGTGCCTCTTACTCTTATTATCTTACTGTTCGATACATACAACTCAAGCAACTCCAATAGACACTTTTCAATTTAATGATGAACTGACAAAACGCAGATTTAAAAATTTATCACAAGCGCTTCGTTGCCCAAAATGTCAAAACCAAAACTTATCTGACTCAAACTCCCCTATTGCCACAGATCTTCGTTTAACTGTTTACAACCAATTACAACAAGGTAAATCAGATCAACAAATTATAGACTTTATGCTTGCTAGGTATGGTGACTTTGTTTTATATAAACCCAGAATAACAAAAAATACCTATGTATTATGGTTTACCCCTATTGGCTTAATTTTAATGGGATTATGTTTTGTAGTTTTTATCATTAAAAAAAAACCTGTTCAGCAATATGTTCTAACGCAAAAAAATACAGTAATTGAACAGCAAAATAATCACCTTAAAACAATATTAAAATACCCAGTTAACAAAAATAAAAGTGTCTTTTTACCTATGGGATTACTTGGTTTTATTATTATTTTTAGTGGGATTTTGTACCAAAAGATAGGAGCTTATGAACAAGTACAAGCGCAAAAGTTAATGCCAGCAAATATCACAGCAAAAAGAGCCCAAGCGCTATATGATAGAAACAATCAAATAATGACACCTATGATAATGCAGTTGTTAAAAAAATCTCTCTCATTAGACAAAAATGATCCTACAGCCAATTTGCTTTTAGGTATGCATCATTTTTCAAATAAAAAATATAGCTTAGCCGTCAAACGTTGGGAAATGGTCAAAAATAGTAAACGAAATAATATTGATATCACAGCTTTAACTCAAGCTATAAATGAAGCTAAAATAAGAATCCAACAAGGCACTGATGAAACTAAAACACACATTACAATGCAACAAAAAATTGAATTTAACTTAACCCTAAATGTTTCTTTGAGTGATAAAGTGTCTGCAACTTTAAGTGAAAATAAAAACATCTTTGTTTACGCTGTTACAAGAAATGGCGCGCGTATGCCGCTTAGTGTTGTGAAAATAAAATCAACTGAGCTGCCTCAAACAATTATATTTAATAATGAAAATATCATGTTAGATATCGATAGTTTAGCTTCAATCGATTCTGTAAATGTATACGCTGTTTTATCACAATCAGGCAATGCCGGTATAAAAGCCGGAGATTTTAAAGTGCAAAAAAATAATATACCCATTTCACACGTTCAAACTATTGAGTTAATAATAGAAAAACAAGTTGAATGATTTTAAAGTGATAAGTTATGACTTAAATTAAAGCCACTTGCTTAACAGGAAACGCTTGTATTAGATTATCAGCAGGAAAATGATTCTGACTTATTTGAACCTGAACTTGATCATCAAATAATTGCAATAAGTGCCCTTTTGCAATTATCAAGTCTTTATTATTATGATCATAAATATTGACCTCAATACCTAGCCCACTTTGTAGCTTATTATGAAAACTATCGGTTTTAAAATCCGAGATTTTTTCTTGCTCTAGAAAAAAATCAGAGCAAAACTTTTTAGCACGGTTAATAACTTCATCATGTACTTTAATGACATCAACATTTTGTAAAAAGTGCATCAATGCAGTTTCATTATGACTAAATTTTGAGTCTAAATTCGGTAAGTTTTTATTAAATGACCATTGTCGACTAACGTTATAA
Source organism: Pseudoalteromonas denitrificans DSM 6059 (assembly GCF_900112265.1). Taxonomy (GTDB): domain Bacteria; phylum Pseudomonadota; class Gammaproteobacteria; order Enterobacterales; family Alteromonadaceae; genus Pseudoalteromonas; species Pseudoalteromonas denitrificans. The sequence continues at coordinate 220,965 of NZ_FOLO01000003.1, forward strand.
TTTTGCTTATTTTCAGACAAAAAACTTGTTGTCGCACCAGTCATCTTGCTATACCAAGTCATTTTATATGATTTGTTCTGATGCAAAAATAATTTAATTTCAATGGTGCTAAATAATCTTGTTTTTATGCAAGGTAGATTTTCCAATTTATTTCAATTCACATTTTTTATAAAAAACATATATTAATGTCAAAATGTGTAGGAAGTATGGACATATAAGTAACTATTATCTTATTTTAACATCAGGTGTTATATCTGTTTCACCACAACGATTGACAGTTGCGATTTTTTCCCCGCAAGATAAAATTGCGATACAGTTTGAATATTTTCCTCTGACAAATCGCAACAAATACCCAAAACGCCCTAGCTCACTGATTGTTACTTTTTGCGCTAAAGATAGCTTATCGTAGTAGACTCTTTTTTCAACTTGTTGTTCTCGTCTTTCATAGTTTTTATAGGGAAGATCTAAATATGTTCTTGGAACTGATGAATGTGAATTTTGACGCTCAATCAGGTTCTTTAAATTTTGTTCATCATTAGGTACACAGTTCATAGCAATTTCCATGTCAAGTATATGACTCATTGTATTTTTAAATTATGAATTAAATATGGAGTAAACTATTATTTGTATCTAATAAATCATTTTTTAACGTTTGGTTTATGTGTGAAGTAAGGGTTATTACCATTTTTACCCCGCCCAAATCTGAAGATACCGCACTGATCTCGCCCTTTTGTGCTGCCATTAAACCTTTACAAATTGCTAATCCAAGTCCTGCTCCCCCTGTTTTTCTATTTCTAGATGTTTCAACTCGATAAAGCCTCTCAAAAATTAAATCATATTCTGATCCGTTTATACCAGGGCTTGAGTCTTCAAGCGCTATAATCAAATTTTTGTTATCTATTTTGGCTGTTAGCTTTATCTGGCCTGGACTGTGAGTGTATCTCAAGGCGTTATTTACAAGATGGTCTAATACTGACTTTAATTTTGAGATATCAAGCGACAAAACCAATTGCTCGGGTAGATAATTTTCAAAAGACCAAACTAAATTACGCTCTTTAGCTGAGTCGGAAAATTCTTTGCTCCAAAGATTAAGCACCATTGCGATATCAATGTGTGAATAACTTAAATTTACCGCATTAATGTCTAATTGCCCTAGTTGATACAAATTTGAAATAAACGTCTCCATATCGAAGACTTTAAGCGCTAATTTTTGATAACTGGATTTTAAGTCTTCTTCCAATCCATTTTGCAATAATTCGACTTGTAATTTTAAAATAGTAAGGGGGGTTCTTAATTCGTGAGATACATCGACAAGGAATTTATTTTTACTATCAAGCATTTCCTGCATTAAATCAGCATTATGTTGTAGGTGAGCTTGTTTTTGTTGTTCTAATGCTTTTTGTGCAACAAGTTCCCTATTTTCAACTTCAATTAAATGAAGTGATTTCTCATTTTCAATATTGATACGCTCTATATTTAATAGCTTTTGCTGTACTGACCATGCATAACTGAGTAAAGCGGCAGTAAAAGCAAAAATTTCGACTATAAAGCCAATTTTAGTAAAAAATAAAACATTGATATTTGGAGAGTAGAATATATTAAGTGCAAATAATCCTGCAATAATATTGTTGAGTAATACATTGCATATACACCCGAATAAAAAAAATTTTGAAGCCCATAATTTATTTTTAACAGCCCAAATTGCTGTAAAAAGTGGTAACGGGGCTGTGAGAATCGCAATCGAAACGGCTATTTGAATTGAATCTGTTATTAAACAAGTACCAAATAAGATAGTGGTAAATACTATCAGAGCATAATACGCACGATATAAAAACGTTGATTTTCTCTTTAAGTCAAAGATATGCATTGTAAAGTATAAGTAGCTGACATATAAGAGATTAATTAGAATGGGGGGCATAAATGTATTTATTTTTGGAATCTCAGGCCAAACGTATTGATAATTAAAACCTGACGTTTCTGATAAATATAAAGCAATAAGCGTTGAGAATAAGGTGAACGCAATTACTTTAATTTCTGGTTTTAATAATATGTAAATTAAACTAAACAAGCTTATAACGAGGCATAAAATTATAAAAATACTGTTTGAAATTACATGTTTAACAGAGGCTTGCTGTAAATTATTTTCATTATAGAGCTTAAAGTTTAATGGTACATTTATCATATTTTCATAGGCAACAAGCATTATTATTTTTTTTGAATTTTTTGGTGTAAATTTAAAAGTTTGTAATGGGTGGGAATAACCACGTTTATTAAAAGTTTTCTCATCATCAAATACTAAATTCCATTTATTTGGGTGGCTACTTGAGTGTGTGGAATGAAAAGCCTTTAGATAAGGGGCATTGGGAAACTGTGTTTGGATAAAGAGTGGTTGTGTGTATTTTTTACTGATTTCAAACTCTATCTTATACCAGACTCTTTTTGTTGTGCTTGTAAAGTTTTTAGCTGCTAAAGGCTTAAATTTAGGTTTTTGTTGTAATAAATCTTTAGGTGAATCAGCTTCTGAATATACAAAACTGACATATGGCGCTAATACAAAGCCATCAAGTAACTTTTCATCAATGATATTTTGTGCATTTACATTTTTGTGGATTAAAAATATTGCGATAAATACCGTTAATAAATTACGTGCAAATTGTAAACTCAAAAATCACCTTCAAAATTATCTTTAGCCTCATACCCAGATTAAAATAAATCAACCTTGTAATATAAAATCAAGTTTAACGTTCAAATATGGAGCAAATGTGTAGGCTTACTTAACTTAAAAAGTTTTATCATATATACCAAAAAAGGATTAATACTTATAGTATTAATCCTTTGATTTCAGGTAATAAAATTAATTAACGACACTCTGATTTATCAAAATCAACAATAATTGTACTATTTGTCGCACCGCCAGATACTTTAATATATGACCAATATTGGTTGCCTGCCGTTAAGTTGATACAAGTTGCAGTTGAACCTGATGCCGATGCATCCTTATTATTCGCACTTGGCCATCCACCATTTTTATACAATAAATCTAATGTACCTTGACCATGGCCTGTTGTAATTGAAATTGTTTGATGGATTTTCACATCAGGAATACTAAACCACATAACACTTGAATTTCCAAGGCATGTTGCAACACCATTTTCTAAACGACCGCCGGTAACTGCATTTTGCGTTAAGCATGCATTGTCTAAACGAGTTGCAGGACCAGAGACACTCGCATTCGTTGTGCTTAAACTTGTTAATCCATCATTATCTGTCACACGCAAAGTTACAATATACTCTCCTGCAGCAGTATAAATATGCTCAGGGTTTGGATTTATACTTGTTTGTCCGTCTCCAAAATTCCAAAGGTAACTTACGAGTGTACCGTCTGAGTCATTAGAACCGACACTCGTCATATTAATTACTTGACCAGAACTTCCCAAATATGGACCATTTATAATTGCAGTCGGTGCCTTATTTTCTACTTTTATAACTACCTTTGCGGTATCAGTTCCTATGTTATTTTCATTATCTTTTACTGTTAAAGTGGCAATATATGATCCAATAGATGAATATGCATACACAGGGTTAATTTGGTTGCTGGTATTCCCATCACCAAAATCCCATATATAACTGACAATATTGCCATCAGTATCAGCAGATCCCGCACTACTAAATTGAATCGCATTATCTAAAGTGCCAGAATAATCACCATTTGCTTCGGCTAAAGGTAAGCCTGAGTCACCTGCACGTTCATAATACACTCTAAAAGTAACATCACTGTAATCTAAAAATGGTTTGATCATTACATTTAAAGTACCGCCTCCAGTTGTTAATTCACAAAATTCACTTAATCTAGGCGCACTAAAAGGGCCGCAATCAAATGTATTGGTATCTGGTATTGAATTCATACTTACATACATATCAGGATCACCCTGATAACCACCAGCTAAAACAGCAACAACTCTTGTGGCATCCATTGGTATATCAAACTGATATGACTTATCTGCATCTCCTTTGTTCGCTTTTAAATTATTTTCTTCAGCTAAAAAAATACGTTCACAACCTTGGCACAAAGTTTCATCATCAACAGCTAATACTTGCAGTCTTGCATTGCTATAATCAGTGAATGCATCAATTGCACTATGATAATTAACGTTTGATGATGGTGCTGAAATAGTCACAAGCTCTGGTACCCCCGCAGATTTAAAAGAAATAAAATCTGAAACCCATGTATCACCGTTTTTAGAAGGCGCTGTACCTTTTGACACATATAAATCAGGATCTTGTGTATAACCATCTAAATAAAATGCAACTGCTTGAGTACCTTTAGGTATTGTCACTTGATGATTATCAATATTTCCCTTATTGCCTGATAAATTTGTTTGCTCACTGATAACATCACCTGTCGGCGCAATATCTAAACCAGAGCCATCCCAGTAATGGTTACTGGTACTCGTTAAATCACCTAAACCTGTTGATATTAAATTATTATTTGACCATAAAGTTGCACGCGCAGCCCCATGAAGTGCAGCGGTCATTCTTTGTACTTGGCCTTGAGTATACATAGCGTAATTATCAGAATAATGCATGAAGTTTTCTGTATTTGTAGCCTGACCTAAACAGTTTGGAGCATTATCTTGTAAAATACTGCTACTCATTTGCGGTGTATCACAGTTATTATCACCTGTTGCCGCACAAAAAGCGGCTTGATGGATTGAGCAAACATCACCATCAAATGTATGAGGTAAGTTTAACCAATGACCAAATTCATGGGTTAATACACTCCGAAAGTTTTCACTTGCGTTTTTACCTAAATATTTACCGTTATATACAACGCGAGATAACCCCGCTTCTGACATACTCAATTGCGGGTACCAAGCAACACCAGAGTTATTAGTCTTACCATCACTATACAAGTCTTGCTGAATATAAACATTCATGTACTTAAAATTGTCCCAGGCATCAGCTGCAATTTGATTATCAAATTTAGCGCCATCACCATACCCTGATTGTGCATTATGACGAACAATACCATTTGTGACATTGCCAGAAGGGTCTTTTTTAGCTAATACGAATTCAATATTTAAATTCTCGCGAATGGCGCTAAAAGTATCAGAAATTGGGCCATCTAACGTATTTGTCCCTAAAAAATCTTCATTCGTACGATTGAGTCCATCTATAATTTTAGCTTCAGTTAAACACATCGCAGTTTCATCAGTACAATTAAATTCATCCCCATAAACATGTACGACTACGGGTATATAATAACGTCCAGCTACACCATTACCTGTTACAACTTGTGTATTCGTTTCTTTTTTTGATAACGTATTTAATCTAATACTTGCTTGGCTAAATTTATCTTTTAAATCAAATTTATTGCGCTTTTGAATTTGATTCCAATTTTGTGAATTAGTATCTGTACCACATACATTTCCTACGCTCTGTTTTGCCACTTGATTTAAATTAAACTGTGCATTGTCTATTTTAGCGTTTTTTAAACTTGAACCAGCGAGTGCCGTTGCACTTGATAGTGTTAGTAATAACGTCATTAACTTCACTGAATTATTTTTATGTGTCACTGTTATCTCCTCATATTTTATATTTTTGTTTTAATAAATATTTATGTACCAAATATCAGTAGCTTAACCTCTATAGCACGCGAGTTTGATAAAGCTAATATAATAGTTTTAAGAGGTACAAAATGAAATGTATACAATATTCAATATAATATCAACAAAATATTTACATTTATTGATATGTTGCAAAATACGAAAGAGAAAGAGTCATAGAAAAAATAAATTTAAAAGTAGGTAAATACGTATCTCATTATGCGCATAAACTTGAAACACAATTTCGGTTAATAACAAGTCCGACGCTAATGAAACTCTTCGATGTCAAAATAATTAAAAGCAATAAATAACACTAAAATGTGAATATTTATAATGGGAGCTCTAGGTTAGCCGTTCAAAGCGATGTAAGTTACTTTTATTGAATGTTAAATTATGTAGAGAAATAATGTTGGATATTCAAAAGGAGGTTAAAGAATTTAGACTCAGGTATTGTTATAAAGCTTAAAAATAATCACATGAATTATCTGCAAAAATTTATTAAGTTAATCAAATAGAGACACTAATAATAGGCTGTTAATGTGTAAGTCTAAAAGGCGTTTCGAGTCACTCTGCTGCACAGGTAACTCAAACAAATGTAAAATTCCTTAACCTTCAGTCGTATTATTGAGTGTTACACCTTTCATAAAACATTCTAAGGTTTGGTCAGTACACGCTTTATAGTGTTTATTACCTGGTTTTCTGAAAAAAGCACTAATTTCATGTTTACTTAATGTTAAACCGGCTAATTGAAAATGTTTTATTAAGTCTTCAGCTTTCAAGTTTAACGCTATTTTCAGTTTATTTAAGATAATATTGTTATTTAGTTTTTTCGAAAGTCCAGGTAAACCTTTGTCACTCGGGCCGCGTTTATGCACAATATACCCATTCAAAAAAGACTCAAGATTTTCATCATCACACGTTACACACCCTTCATCATCAACTTTTAATACCCAAGATCCAACCTGCTCAGAAGTGACTGTTTTTTCAGCAAGTTTGAAAATTTTAATCATGTCATCTGTAGAATGATCAAAGATTGTATGAATTTTATATAATAAATCGTTATTGGTCATGAATATATTCCATTAAACTATAAGGTATTATGTGATAGTAAAAATAATGGCGCGATTCTAACAGGTTTAGTTCAAACACGTTAGGTTAATGTTTAATTGGTAAAACAATATCAAAACACACGCCTGTTGATGATTGCCCTAAACTGATATCACCAGCAAGTTGCATAGTGATTATTTTTTTTACAACACTTAAACCCAGCCCATGACCTAACTTCATATCTGTCGTAAAAAAAGGATCAAATATTTTATCTGTTAGTTCAGGTGCAATGCCACACCCATTATCACTATATTTAATATGAATTGTATTTTCATGATGAGATATTGTTATTTCAATGTTTTTATCCGTTGTGCTATTGATGAACGCATATAGAATACTATTTTGTATTAAATGATTAACGACTTGGAAGATTAAATTTGGGCATGTATTAAATTTGAGGTTTGCATCACATCTTATTTTAACACTGATATTTTCTTGAGATAATTGAGATAATTGAGATAATTGAGATGATCTCGTTTTTGTTATATTTTCAAAAAAGCTTTTTAAGTTTAATAAAAGAGGCTCATCTTTATTTTGTTGAATTGAAATCTCACGATATTCATCAACTAAATCAGCTGTTATTTTTAGATTCTTTTGAGCAAGTTCAACGCTTGCTGTCATATGAGATAACTGATTACTTAATGTATTCATTGTAAGCGTTTTATTAAGTAAAGATTTATTAACTGACGCTATATTATCTTGGATAACACTTAAACATGTGATCCCCAACCCAATAGGTGTATTGAGATGATGCGCCATTCCCCATACAAGAGAGTCTATACTTGATAGTGCTCTTTCATCAGCTTGCTTTTGTTGCTTTTTAAAGAATAATAATTGTGCTTCAAGGCCTTTTTTAATCTCATTAATTAAGGCAATAAATTTAGGTTCAATTGTTCTTTCTTTTTTATCTAATACACATAAAGTACCAAAAGATTCATTATCATCCGTATTTAAAGGCACGCCATAATAATAAATCATATCTAAAGCAATATCAGGGTTGTTGCACCAATTAGGGTCTGTTAAAGCATTCACAACTTCTAATGGTTTTTGATTTTTGATCACATGTTCACAATACAAACCGGAACCCTCAAAAACTTCAGAGTCTCCAATTGTATAAGGATTAGAGTCTAGGTTGTTTTTTGCAAAAACCTCAATACGTGTTTCACCGTGAAGGTCGGCGTACCCGCACCTACAATAAACCTAAACTAATCGTTAGCCTATAACCCAATTTAAACTTGGGAGAGCATTATGGCCAGGCGAACACTCGAAGATTGGCAAACCATTATTGAAGCGCAGTTGGCCAGTGGCCTGACAATTGTTAAATACTGCGAACAAAATAAAATAAATCCAAAAACCTTTAGTTCACGTAAAGCGACATTAAAACAAAGAGATGCGCAGCCCGGCACCTCTGAACAAAATGGTTTTGTTCAAGTTCAAAGTGATATGAAAACCTCTGC
>NZ_FOLO01000024.1 GCF_900112265.1 Pseudoalteromonas denitrificans DSM 6059
CTTATTTTAGAAGATTTATATTATGCCTGCTGCCGATTTTGAAATGAATGAAATTCATTGGATGATGGATATGTTTAATACCATTGACGTTGGGTTAGTGGTTTTAGATCGAAAATATAATATCTGTGTTTGGAATGGTTTTATGGAAAACCATTCAGGTTTATTACCCAGCGCAGTAAAAGATAAAGATGTTTTTGACTTATTTCCAAGCATAGATGAAAAATGGTTTCGAAGTAAAGCAGAAGCTGTTTTTGTATTAAAAAATCGCTCATTTACCATTTGGGAACAGCAACCTTATATATTTAAGTTTAAAAACTATCGCCCAATCACAGGTAAAGCCGATCATATGTATCAGAATGCGACCTTTATACCTCTAACAAATACATTAGGTGAAGTAGGGCATTTATGTATTATTTTATATGATGTTACTGATGAAGCTGTCAATAAGCTAGAATTAGAGCTTGCCAATAAAAAATTAGCAGAATTAAGTCGTATAGATAAATTAACCGGTTTATATAATCGTGGTTTTTGGGAAGAAAGTTTACATAAAGAATTTAAACGTATTAATAGAAATAATAATGAAAGTTGTTTATTAATGTTTGATATCGATCATTTCAAATATGTGAATGATAATTTCGGGCATGCGGGTGGAGATGCAGCAATTCGCCATATTGCTGATGTATTAAAAAAGACACTGCGAGAGTCAGATATTGCTGGGCGGTATGGTGGTGAAGAGTTTGCAGTTACTTTGGTGGATACAGATGTTGAAGGTGCTGTTATTTTTGCGGAACGTTTGCGTAAGATTATTGAGAGCTCGACTATTTTTTATGAAGAAAGTGAAATTAAGATAAAAGTGAGCTTAGGTATTGCTAAGCTAGATACACATTTTGCTAAACATGAAGATTGGATTGTCGCAGCTGATAGTGCATTGTATTGCTCTAAAGAAAATGGTCGCAATCAAGTTAATGTCTATAAAAAAGAAAATAATAACCCCGAATAATATCGGGGTTTTCTGAAAAACCATCTGATTTTTTGATCTTAATGCTTACATTATAAAAGCTGTAATAGATAAGCTAAATGGCTCCTTGATCATCCTCATCTATGGGGCATTGTGCTATATCTGAAACAACGCCGGTGGAAGAAATTGACTCTAACTTTACTTTAAATCCCCATAATCTATGTAAATGTCTTATGACCTCTTCTTTAGAGTCTGCTAAAGGAATGTCGTTATGTGGTATGTATCTAAGTGTTAGTGAGCGATCACCTTTTAAGTTCACGTCATATACCTGAATATTAGGCTCTAAGTTACTTAGGTTATATTGAGCTGATAAGGTTTGACGTATATCTTGGTATCCTTGTTTATCATGAATTGCACTAATATTTAAATAACTTTGTTTTTCATCATCTAAAATTGAAAAAAGTTTAAACTCCCTGATGAGTTTAGGTGATAAATACTGACTTATAAAACTTTCATCTTTAAAGTTACGCATTGCAAAATGTAAGGTATCTAGCCAGTTACTACCTGCAATATCTGGGAACCACTCTTTATCTTCATCTGTTGGGTTTTCACACATTCTGCGTATATCAACCATCATATTGAATCCTAAAGCATAGGGGTTTATTCCTGAATAATAATTACTATGATAAGGGGGTTGATAAACAACATTAGTATGGCTTTGTAGTACTTCAAGCATAAAGGCATCTGTCACTTTACCTTCATCATATAAGTGGTTCAGTATTGTATAATGCCAAAAAGTTGCCCAGCCTTCATTCATGACCTGAGTTTGTTTTTGAGGATAAAAATACTGTGAAATTTTTCTTACTATGCGAATTATTTCTCGCTGCCAGGGTTCAAGAAGGGGTGCATGTTTTTCAATAAAATAAAGTATATTTTCCTGTGGTTCAGCTGGAAAACGCAGAGTATCTTGTTTTGCTTCTTGTTGCTGTTGCGGAATCGTTTTCCAAAGCTCATTAACTTGAGATTGCAGATAATCAGCACGCTGCTCTTGTCTTTTTTGCTCTTCATATAATGAAATTGACTGAGGGCGTTTATAGCGATCTACGCCATAATTCATCAATGCATGGCAAGAATCAAGGAGTGACTCTACTTGAACTAAGCCATGTTTTTGTTCGCAATTTGCAATATAGTTTTTAGCAAAAACAAGATAATCAATGATTGAACTAGCATCTGTCCAAGTTTTAAATAAATAATTGCTTTTAAAAAAAGAGTTGTGGCCATAGCAAGCATGAGCAATTACTAGCGCTTGCATAGGTAGGGTATTTTCTTCCATTAAATATGAAATACAGGGTTCAGAATTAATTACAATTTCGTAGGCTAAACCCATTTGACCGCGTTTGTAGCTTTGTTCAGTTTGTATAAATTTTTTACCAAATGACCAGTGGCTATATCCGATAGGCATACCAATACTAGAATATGCATCCATCATTTGCTCGGCTGCAATGACTTCTATTTGATTTGGATAAGTGTCCAATCGATAATGCTTGGCAACCCGAGCAATGTTTGTTTGATACTGCCCAAGAAGCTCAAATGTCCAGTCTGGCCCATCACTTAATCTATTATTTGATTTATCAGTTAATTTATTTTCAGGCTTATCAATTATGCTATCTTCTGTCATATTGAATTTCCTTTTAAAATACGGAACCAAAATTGAAGGTAAATAAATTTAAAAACAACCATGTTATTTAATTTTTTATTAGGTTCGTTAAATACTTTATTGTTTAGCATATTGACCCCTTAATTATTATTTTAGTTAAGCTTTCTGGCTATTTTTTTTGAAAAGCTCTCTAAAAATAGGGTAAATATCTTCCACAGAGCGAATATGTTGGATTGCAAAGTTATCAAAAGTCTGTGTTATTTTTTCATACTCACGCCATAAACTTTGATGAGCTCGGTTTGTAATTTCAATGTAAGAATAATATCTTACTTTAGGTAAAATATTATTAAGTAATAAATCAGTGCAGTTGGGGGAGTCATCAGCCCAGTTATCACCGTCCGAAGCTTGAGCAGCATATATATTCCACTGAGTTGGGTCATACCGTTTAGCTACAATTTCATCCATGAGTTTCAAAGCACTTGATACAATTGTGCCACCGGTTTCTTGAGAGTAAAAAAATTCTTGCTCATCAACTTCTTTTGCTTGTGTATGATGTCGAATATATACAACTTCAATATCTTTATATGTTCTGGTTAAAAACATATAGAGTAAAATATAGAACCTTTTTGCCATTTCTTTTGTTGCTTGATCCATAGAACCAGATACATCCATTAAACAAAACATTACGGCTTTACTGGTTGGTTTTGGCCTAAGCTCATAATTACGGAACCTTAAATCAAATGAATCAATAAAAGGGACTTTTTTGATTTTTGCTTTAAGTTCTTCAATTTCTTTAAGCAAAAGCTTTATAGCGGCTAAATCAGGTTCAATATTTTGCTCAAGTTCTACTAATGAAGCTTCTAAAGCCTTTAGTTTTCTTTTTTTTCCAGCTGACATTGCAATGCGACGAGCCAGTGAACCTTGAAGAGAGCGGACTATGTCAATATTCGTAGGCACACCGTCAGAGCAAAAACCAGCCCTATGAGTTTCCATTTCCATTAATTTATCTAGCTGTGTTTTTTGCAAGTTAGGAAGTTCTAAATCTTCAAATAACAAATCTAAATATTCATCTTTAGAAATTGAAAAGACAAAATCATCTTCGCCTTCACCTTTATCGCTGGCTTCACCTTCTCCGCTACCAGATCCTTGACCACCTAGAGGGCGTTTTATTTTATCTCCTTTGGTAAATTGATCGTTTCCTGGATGAACTGTATTTCTGGTACCACCTTTTCCTTGATGAAAATTAGGTTCACCGATATCTTTGCTGGGAATAGATACACTTTCTCCTTGATCAATATCTGTCACACTACGTTTATTTATTGCATCTGATACTGCTTTTTTTATTTGTTGTTTGTAACGGCGAATAAATCTTTGTCTATTCACCGTACTTTTATTTTTGCCATTTAATCGGCGATCTATAAAGTGGGCCATATATTTCCCCCTTTGATTAAAATTACTGCGACTTACGTACGCGTAAGTACCATTCAGATAATAGTCTTACTTGTTTTTGGGTATAACCTTTTTCAACCATGCGATTTACAAAGTCTTGATGTTTTTTCTGATCATCACCTGATGTTTTTGCATTAAATGAAATAACAGGTAATAAATCCTCGGTATTAGAGAACATTTTTTTCTCAATTACTGTTCTTAATTTTTCGTAACTTGTCCAAGTTGGGTTTTTACCATTATTGTGCGCTTTAGCCCTTAGTACAAAATTAACGATTTCATTTCTGAAATCTTTAGGGTTGGAAATTCCAGCTGGTTTTTCAATTTTTTCAAGTTCTGCATTTAATGCAGCTCTATCAAATAATTGGCCAGTATCCGGATCTCTATATTCTTGATCTTGAATCCAAAAATCTGCATAAGTGACATATCTATCAAATATATTTTGTCCGTACTCTGAATATGATTCTAAATAAGCTGTTTGAATTTCTTTACCAATAAACTCGACATACTTTGGAGTTAGGAACCCTTTTAAAAACTCAAGGTAGTGCTCTTGAAGATCTTGAGCAAATTGCTCCCGCTCAATTTGTTGTTCTAATACATAAAACAAATGAACCGGGTTGGCTGCTACTTCGGTATGATCAAAATTAAATACTCGTGATAATATTTTAAAAGCGAATCGAGTTGAAAGCCCTTGCATACCTTCATCAACACCCGCATAGTCTCTATACTCTTGATAAGATTTAGCTTTAGGGTCTGTATCTTTTAAAGTTTCACCATCATATACACGCATTTTTGAATAAATACTTGAATTTTCGGGCTCTTTTAAGCGAGATAAAACACTAAACTGCGCTAATGTTTCAAGCGTACCTGGCGCACATTGTGACGTTTTTAGTTCACTGCTTTGAATTAACTTCTCATAAATTTTTATTTCTTCTGATACACGTAAGCAATAAGGAACTTTTACAATATAAACACGATCTAAGAATGCTTCATTATTCTTGTTATTTCTAAATGTTTGCCATTCAGATTCATTTGAGTGAGCTAATATTATTCCTGTAAAGGGTAATGCCGACAGCCCTTCAGTACCGTTGTAGTTGCCCTCTTGTGTTGCAGTTAATAAAGGATGCAATACTTTAATAGGTGCCTTGAACATTTCAACAAATTCCATTAAACCTTGATTCGCGCGACATAAAGCGCCAGAAAAGGCGTATGCATCAGGATCATTTTGTGCAAAATGTTCTAATTGTCTAATATCTACTTTACCAACTAAAGCACTGATATCTTGATTGTTTTCATCACCTGGTTCCGTTTTAGCTATGGCAACTTGATCTAAAATTGAAGGATAACGTTTTACAACTTTAAATTGACTTATATCACCATTAAATTCATGTAAACGTTTTGCAGCCCAAGGTGAAATAATTGTTTTTAAATATCTTTGATTAATGCCGTATTCTTTTTCTAACAGCTCACCATCTTCTAAAGAATCGAATAAGGATAAGGGGTGATCATTTACAGGAGAGCCTTTAATGCAATATATTGGCATTTTCTGCATCAAAAATTTTAGTTTCTCTGCTAATGATGATTTACCACCACCTACAGGGCCAAGTAAATACAGAACCTGTTTGCATTCTTCAAGACCTTGCGCTGCATGTTTTAAATAAGAAACGATTTGTTCAATCGCTTCTTCCATACCATAAAATTCATTAAAGGCGGGATAACGAGCAATTACTCGGTTCGAGAAAATGCGACTTAGTGTAGGATCTTGAGAAGTATCAACCATTTCAGGGTCACCGATTGCTAATAAAAGGCGTTCTGAAGCACTCGCATAGGCTGACTTATCATTTCGACAAATTTCTAAAAATTCAGAAATTGTATATTCTTCTTCTTTGGCCGCTTCATATCTGGCCTGGTAGTGATCAAATATTGTCATATGGACCTCCAATCAGTATCACAAAAACATTGTTAAAATGAATCGCTGTATTTTAAGCTTAGTCGCAGTTATGAAATAAAGTGAAGATTTTTAAAGAAAAATTTTACTATTGAATTGTAATTGTTGATGTTTTTGCAATAAAGGCTTGTTCATTGATAGATGTGGAAATAAAAAAAGCACTCAATGAGTGCTTTTCATCTTTGATTTGAAATTATGCAAAGTTCTTATTTGCAAATTCCCAGTTCACTAATGACCAGAAACCTTTCAGGTAATCAGGACGAACATTACGGTAATCTATGTAATATGCATGCTCCCATAAATCAACTGTTAAAATTGGTGTAAGGCTTTCATCAGTTAACGGTGTTGCCGCATTTGAAGTGTTCACGATATCAAGAGAGCCATCAGCAAGTTTAACTAACCAAGTCCAGCTTGAACCAAAATTGTTAACTGCTTTATCATTTAATGCAGCTTTAAATTCTTCAAAAGAACCCCACTTTGCATTTATTGCATCAGCAATTGCACCAGTTGGTTCTCCACCTGCATTTGGTGCTAGTGAGTTCCAGTAAAAAGTATGGTTCCAGATCTGTGCTGCGTTATTAAAAACACCACCTTCAGAAGAGCATACAATTTCTTCTAAAGTTTTGTTTGCAACATCAGTACCTTCTATTAAACCATTTAATTTTACGACATAAGTATTATGATGTTTTCCGTGATGAAACTCTAAAGTCTCTTTTGAAATATGAGGTTCAAGTGCATCGATTGCATAAGGTAGTGACGGTAATTGAAATGCCATTTTTTATTTCTCCATGGGCTTTTGTTAAGTACAACGGTTAATAATGTGGTAATATACCTGAGTATTTTACTCAAGTTTTACTAAACAGCAATATTATTGTTGTTTAGATTAAATTACTTATATATTTTCTGTAGCCAATTATGGCGTTTTGAGGTTGTAGATGGAAACCATTGATAAAATTAAACAACAAATTTCTGAAAATCCAATAATTCTTTATATGAAAGGTTCACCAAAATTACCAAATTGTGGCTTTTCATCTCAGGCAACCCAAGCTTTAATGGCTTGTGGTGAGCAATTTGCCTATGTAGATATTTTGCTAAACCCTGATATAAGAGCTGAATTACCAGCTTATGCAGATTGGCCTACTTTTCCACAATTATGGGTTGAGGGTGAATTAGTTGGCGGGTGTGACATTATCATGGAAATGTTTCAAAAAGGTGAACTTCAACCTTTAATAACTGAAACAGCTGCAAAGTATAAAACAGAAGATGACTCAGCAGAGTAATATTTCAGGCGTCAATATACTTTATAGAAAGCGAGCTTAGCTCGCTTTTTTTATGTCTGAAATTTGTTTACTATACTACTCATTACAGAATTTAGCACAGCCATGCTGCAAAGAAATGAGTCAAAAATATTACCTTATATTATTGTTTTTTGTTTTCGCAATCCAAGCGCGTGATGTGAATGTGCAATACAAAATAAATGAACATGTATATAAAGTAATAGGAAATGAAAAAAAAGGTCTTTATATATTTAATAAAGGAGCGACGAAGCAGGTTAAACTTGTCACATTAAACTGGCCTCCTTATATATCTGAACATATGTGTGGGCAAGGTTGGGTGCAGCAACTGGCAATTTCTCTTTTAAGTCATAGAGGTTACCAAGTCCAAGTACAATTTTTACCTTGGGCAAGGGCGGTGAGAAATACAGAACTTGGCAATGTAGATATATTATATCCTGAATATTTTATAGAACAACTTGCTCAGAGTGATGTGACCCCCAATACGACTAGAAACCAACATTTGATTTTATCAGATCCCTTTCTTGGTGGAACGATTGGCTTTATTAAGCGTAAAGGTGAAAAAGATAAGTACCAAGGTCAATTTGAGAACTTAAAGAATGTGAAAATCGGCGTTGTAAGAGGGTACCAAAATACACCTGAATTTGACTCCCTTTTAGATCAAAACTATTTCACGAGGCAACTTGCCAGAGATGATTTGCAGAATGTACGGTTATTATTAGCTAAAAGAGTTGACCTTATTATTGGTGATCCTCTTGTGATTAAGCACACAATTTTAAGCTCTCAATTAAGTGACGCCATCAAAAAAAGCATGCTTGAAAGTATAGAAACTGTTTTACCTCTCATTCAATATAAGCCTTTACACTTTGCTATTTCAAAAAAAGTACCGTATTGGAAAATTTTATTACAAGATATAAACCATGCTTTAAAAGAATTTGAGAAAAAGGGTGTAATTACTTATATCAAAAATCAAGCCAAAAACTGTTTAAACTAACCCTCTATTTGCCTATTTCTGTCTATAAATTCAATTCATTTTTAATTAAAAACCTTAAAAAGGTTAATTGGTATTACCATGAATAGTTATTCAGCGTTTCTATGCTTTACGTTTACGTAAACGTATTTGCATTGTTTTTTGTATTTACATTTTTAACAATATGACACCAGTGTCATGAATTTTTAGCAGGTGTTTTTCCGTGATTTATGCGAAATGTTAATTTTAATGTGTATTTGTACATTGTGGGAAATATTCAGTTTAATGAATAGCTATTCAAAAAAGAATTGACTAAGAGTGATTAAATGGTTAATTTTACTCACTACTAGGGTTCATTACTTTTAAAACTGAGCACGTCGCATTTTCAAGCTCTGGTGATAGCAAGGGAGAGGTTCATACATGTTATATGACTCAACATATGAAAAAGATAACTGTGGCTTTGGGTTAATTGCTCATATAGATGGGCAGCCAAGTCATAAATTAGTTCGCACGGCCATTACGGGTTTAGATCGTATGCAGCATCGTGGCGGTATTGCTGCTGATGGTAAAACGGGCGATGGTTGTGGCTTATTGTTGCAAAAGCCTGATAGTTTTTTCCGTGCTATTGCCGAGGAAAATAAGTGGCATTTAGCTAAAAATTACGCTGTCGGTATGGTTTTTTTTAATCTTGATATTGACATCGCATCTCGTACTCGCGCTATTATTAATGAAGAACTAGAAAAAGAAACATTATCAATTGCAGGTTGGAGAGAAGTACCAACAGATACATCAAGTTTAGGTCCGATTGCAATAGAGCAATTACCTCGTTTTGAGCAGGTTTTTATTAATGCGCCGGAGGGCTGGCGTTCAAAAGATTTAGAGCGTAGGTTATACATAGCACGAAGAAGAATTGAAAAACGCATTGATTTTGATAGTGACTTTTATTTTTTGAGTTTATCGGGGTTAGTCACTATTTATAAAGGCTTGGTTATGCCAGCTGATTTACCGAACTTTTATCTTGATTTAGCGGATATGAGAATGCAATCGGCAATTTGTGTATTTCATCAAAGGTTTTCTACGAATACACAACCTCGTTGGCCATTAGCGCAACCATTTAGATATTTAGCCCATAATGGTGAAATTAATACTATTGCAGGTAATCGCCAATGGGCAAGAGCAAGAGAGTATAAGTTTTCATCACCGTTATTACCGGATCTAAAAACCGCTGCACCTTTTGTAAATGAATCAGGTTCAGACTCTTCTTCACTAGATAATATGCTTGAAGTTTTTTTAGCTGGAGGCATGGATATTTTCCGTGCTATGCGTATGTTAGTGCCCCCTGCTTGGCAAAAAAATCGCGCTATGGATGATGACTTACGTGCTTTTTATGATTTTAACTCTATGCATATGGAACCTTGGGATGGTCCTGCTGGTATTGTTATGTCTGACGGGCGATTCGCAGCCTGTAATTTAGATAGAAACGGTTTACGTCCTGCACGTTATGTGATCACTCAAGATGGGTTTATGACACTAGCATCAGAAGTCGGTATTTGGGATTATTCACCTGATGAAGTTATTGAAAAAGGCAGAGTTGGACCAGGTGAGTTGCTCGTAATTGATACTTTAAAAGGTAAAATTTGGCAGTCAGATGAAATAGATCAAGATTTAAAATCACGTCATCCTTATAAAGAATGGTTAGAAAAAAATGTAAAGCGTTTGGTCCCATTTGAAAAAGTTGAAAATGCATTAGATAGTGTCCGAAAGTGGGATGCTGAACAATTACATTTATATCAAAAAATGTTTGGTTATTCGAATGAGGAATTAGATCAATCACTTAGGATTATGGGTGAAAATGGTCAAGAAGCAACAGGGTCTATGGGTGATGATACACCATTTGCTGTACTTTCAAGTAAAGAACGTTCTTTATTTGATTATTTTCGCCAAAAGTTTGCACAAGTCACAAATCCTCCAATTGATCCGTTACGTGAAAACCATGTGATGTCGTTAGCAACTTGCATAGGTCGTGAGCAAAATGTATTTAATGAAACCACAGGTCATGCCAAACGGTTACAGTTTGATACTCCGATTTTAATGTGTTCAGATATTGAACAACTTGTAAATGAAGATCAAGCGCATTATTCAAATGCAAAAATTAGTTTAAATTATGAAGCAAAAGAAGGTTTAAAATCTGCAATAGAACGTATTTGTGATGAGGCACAATCATTAGCTAAAGATGGTACAGTACTAATTATTTTATCTGATAGAAATTTAACAAAAGAGACTTTACCAGTGCCAGCAGCTATGGCAGTAGGTGCGGTTCAAAGGCGTTTGGTTGATAACAGTTTAAGATGTGATACTAATGTTGTAATAGAAACAGGAACGTGTCGTGACCCGCATCAGTTTGCCGTCTTACTTGGTTTTGGTGCAACTGCTATTTATCCATATTTAGCATTTGCTTCGCTTGCACGAATGGTACGAGACAAAGTAATAGAAAAAGATGAGTCGCAAGTTTTTATCTCTTATCGAAATGCGATTAATAAAGGTCTGTATAAAATCATGTCCAAAATGGGCATTAGCACTATTGCTAGCTATCGCTGCTCTATGTTATTTGAAGCAGTAGGTTTAGCTGATGATGTTGTTGAACTTTGTTTTAAAGGTGTGGCAAATAGAGTGCAAGGTGCTGATTTTAATGACTTTCAGCAAGATTTAATTAACCTTTCTCGAAAAGCTTGGATCAAGCGTAAAGCACTTGATCATGGTGGTCTATTAAAATATGTCCATGATGGTGAATATCATGCTTATAATCCTGATGTGATTGATACATTACAAAAGGCTGTTAGGTCAGGTGAATATAATGACTATGTAAAATATGCAGATCTTGTAAATAATCGCCCCGCAACGACATTCAGAGACTTGGTAACATTGAAGTCGAATGAAAATGCTATTTCAATTGATAGCGTAGAGCCTGCCACTGAGTTATTTAAACGCTTTGATTCCGCCGCAATGAGTATAGGCGCACTATCACCTGAAGCGCATGAAGCTTTAGCAATAGCAATGAATACTTTAGGTGGTCATTCAAATTCAGGTGAGGGTGGTGAAGATGTTAAACGTTACGGCACCATTAAAAACTCACGTATAAAACAAGTTGCATCAGGCCGATTTGGTGTTACCGCACATTATTTACGAAATGCTGATGTCATTCAAATTAAAGTTGCACAAGGTGCTAAACCTGGTGAAGGCGGGCAGTTACCCGGCGATAAAGTAACTCCTTATATTGCCCAGTTGCGATATTCTGTACCAGGAGTGACATTAATTTCACCACCACCACATCATGATATTTACTCTATTGAAGATTTAGCACAACTTATTTTTGATTTAAAGCAAGTGAACCCTGATGCACTTATTTCAGTAAAACTAGT
This sequence comes from Pseudoalteromonas denitrificans DSM 6059, assembly GCF_900112265.1. Taxonomy (GTDB): domain Bacteria; phylum Pseudomonadota; class Gammaproteobacteria; order Enterobacterales; family Alteromonadaceae; genus Pseudoalteromonas; species Pseudoalteromonas denitrificans. The sequence continues at coordinate 11,694 of NZ_FOLO01000024.1, forward strand.
ATCAGAACCAGGTGTTGGCACTATTGCAACGGGTGTTGCAAAAGCATATGCCGATTTGATCACTATATCTGGTTATGACGGTGGAACAGGAGCAAGCCCACTAACATCGGTAAAATATGCGGGAAGTCCATGGGAGTTAGGTCTGGCTGAAACACAGCAAGCTTTAGTTGAAAATGGTATGCGACATAAAATTCGTTTGCAAACAGATGGCGGATTAAAAACGGGTCTTGATATTGTTAAAGCTGCTATTTTAGGTGCTGAAAGTTTTGGCTTTGGAACCGGGCCTATGGTTGCTTTAGGTTGTAAATTTTTAAGAATTTGTCATTTAAACAACTGTGCTACCGGAATAGCCACACAGGACGATAAACTTCGACAAAATCACTATCACGGTCTACCTGAAATGGCGATGAATTATTTTAGATTTATTGCACAAGAAGCACGTGAAATTATGGCTGGTTTAGGTATTACACGTTTAGTGGATTTAATTGGTCGTACGGATTTACTTGAAGTACTTGAAGGTAAAACATCTAAGCAAAGTAAAATTGATTTATCAGGGTTACTTGCAAAACCACATAATAAATCAGGTGAAACTTTATATAATTCAGCAAAAAATATTTCACACTATTGTGGTGAACTAAATGAAACTTTGTTAGCACAAGCAAAAGAAGCAATAGACTCTAAATCCGCAATACAATTACGTTCTTTTGTAAGTAACACAGATCGTTCTGTGGGAGCCATGTTATCTGGCTATATTGCACAGCAATATGGCAATCAAGGCTTGGCAGCTGAACCTATTCATATCGAATTAACCGGAACTGCAGGGCAGTCTTTTGGTGTTTGGAATACGGGTGGATTAGATATGACTTTAATTGGTGATGCTAATGATTATGTTGGTAAAGGTATGGCAGGAGGTAAGCTTGTGATACGTCCACCTGTAGGCTCTGCATTTAAATCACATGAAGCGAGTATTATTGGAAATACATGTTTATATGGCGCAACAGGTGGAAAACTACTTGCTGCAGGATGTGCAGGTGAGCGTTTTGGTGTTCGCAATTCAGGTGTTATTGCTGTTGTTGAAGGAGTTGGTGATAACGGTTGTGAATATATGACAGGTGGAATAGTGTGTATTTTAGGGTCTTGTGGGATCAATTTTGGCGCTGGTATGACGGGCGGTTTTGCTTATGTATTAGATGAAGAAGGCGATTTTGAAAAACGTATTAATTCTGAGCTTGTAGAGTTAGTTGAAATGCAAGATTTAACAATTCATCATGAACATTTACGTGGTTTAGTTGCAGAGCATTTAGATGAAACAGGTTCCTGTCGAGCTGAAATGATCTTAGCGGATTTTGAAACTTACTTAACGAAATTCTGTTTAATAAAACCAAAATCTAGTGATGTAAGCAGTCTTTTAGGCCATCGCGCCAGAAGTAGTGCCGAGCTAAGAGTTCAGGCACAATAGGAGTATTCTGATGCCAAAAAATGTTTATCAATTTATCGATGTACAACGTGTTGATCCACGAAAAAAGCCCATATCTTCACGGAAAAAAAAGTTTGTAGAAATTTATGAACCATTTTCAGACAAGCAAGTAGATTCTCAAGCGGATCGTTGTCTCGATTGTGGTAATCCATATTGTGAGTGGAAATGTCCAGTTCATAATTATATTCCACAGTGGTTAAAGTTGATTAAATCAGGTCGCATTTTAGAAGCTGCCGATTTATCACATAGAACAAATAGTTTACCTGAAGTATGTGGAAGAGTGTGTCCGCAAGATAGATTATGTGAAGGTGCATGTACTCTAAATGATGAGTTTGGTGCTGTCACTATTGGTAATATTGAAAAATATATTACTGATACGGCTTTTGAAATGGGTTGGAAGCCTGATATGTCACATGTTGTTTTTTGTGATAAAAAGGTGGCCATTATTGGAGCCGGTCCCGCTGGTTTGGCTTGTGCCGATATTCTGGTCAGAAATGGTGTAAAACCTGTTGTTTTTGACCGCCATCCTGAAATTGGTGGTTTATTAACTTTTGGTATTCCATCATTTAAGCTTGAAAAAAGTGTAATGCAAAAGCGCCGAGCAGTATTTGAAGAAATGGGTGTTGAATTTCGCTTAGGAATTGAAATTGGTAAAGACATTACACTGAAGCAAATAGAACAAGACTTTGATGCAATATTCTTAGGTGTCGGTACATATAAAAATATGCGCGCAGGTCTTGAAAATGAAGATGCTCCAGGTGTATATGATGCATTGCCATTTTTAATATCTAATACAAATCGTGTTATGGGTTATGAAAAAAATATCGATGAATATATCGATATGTCTGATAAAAAAGTGGTGGTATTAGGTGGTGGTGATACGGCAATGGACTGTGTACGAACTTCTGTACGCCAAGAGGCAAGTGAAGTTATTTGTGCTTATCGCCGTGATAAAAAAAGTATGCCTGGCTCTAAACGTGAGGTTAAAAATGCTCAGGAAGAAGGCGTGAAGTTTATGTTTAATTTACAGCCTCTGGGTATTGAGCTTAATGACTCAGGAAATGTATCAGGTATTAAAATGGTAAAAACCCAGCTTGGTGACCCGGATGAAAAAGGTCGTCGCCGTGCTGAAGTGATTGAAGGTTCTGAGCATATTGTAGCCGCAGATGCCGTTATTATGGCATTTGGCTTCCAACCTCATGCAATGCCTTGGCTTGAACCATTAGATGTTGAACTTGATCAATGGGGTAGAATTAAAGCACCAGAAAATGCAACCTTCACCCATCAAACAAGTAATCCTAAAATATTTGCTGGTGGAGACGTGGTTAGAGGTTCTGACTTAGTTGTTACTGCAATATTTGAAGGGCGAAATGCGGCAGAGGGTATTATGGATTATTTAGAAGTTTAAATTTGTTAACAAATAAAAAAAGGCTTGATTTATCAAGCCTTTTTTAGTGTCAAAATTAGAGGGTTAGTCTTTTTCTAATTCATTTTCTGGTGTTAATAAAGGGTCTTCTGCAGCCTCATCTTCAATAACTAAATCTGGTGTTTTAAGAGTTACAATTAATGCGGGCATTATTTGTGTGTAAAATTCATTATGATAATCGCGAGCGCTAGTTGGTAATTCTTGGATAAAATCTAAAATTTTATTTGCAATCGTTTCTTTGTCATTGGAAATATTCGCTTTTGCTAATTCACTGTTTAACGTATTAATTAAATTTTCTAAAGTAGATTCAAGGATTAATAAATTATCTTCGTTGTGTGCTTGAACAACAAAGAAATTTCCCGCAATGGCTTGCAAGTTTTGACCATGTTTTGGTCTTAAAATTTTAGCTTCTATAAATTGTGATATTTGAGTTTTAAAATGTGAAATAGCGTGATTTTGTCTTTCAGTAAAATTTTGCTTTTTAAGTAAAATGGCTTTTTTCTTATTACTTTCAATGGTTAAGAAAACACCTAAAAGTGTAATTAATAAAATAATGGTGAAAAATACTACGTAAGTCATAAATATTCCGTATAAAATAAACTGTGCTTCAATAAGGGAGCACTTCTTCTTGTTAAAAATCTAATTATAATTATATAAACAGAGTGTGAATGAATTAATACAATGGGTTACCCCAATTTAATTTTTGTCTTAAAACATTAAAATATGAATAATCTTTTGGATGAACCAATCTAAGTGGGCTATCTCCTTTTTTAATAACAATTTCATCACCAGGCATCACAGCTAAAACAATATGGCTATCACAGCTTACTTGTAAATTATCATCGTTATTTAAACTTAATTTTAGTCTGATTTCACTTTGTGCATCTACCACTAATGGCCTACTTGATAAAGTATGTGGAAACATAGGCACAAGTGCCATGGCATTGAGATCAGGTGTTAAAATGGGACCTCCACCAGATAGAGAATAGGCAGTTGAGCCTGTTGGTGTTGATATAATTAAACCATCAGAGCGTTGCGAAAAAACAAAATCATTATCAATAAAGGCTTCAAATTCAATCATGTGAGCTACTTTATCAGCATGTAAAACAGCTTCATTTACGGCTGAATTGGAACTTTTCAACTTTTCGTGACGGTATACTTCAACTTCAAGTAAAAACCTTTCTTCTTCTCTGTATTCACCGCTTATAACTTGCTCCAATGCGGCTTCAAATGAATCTGGATTTAAATCGGTTAAAAACCCAAGGTTTCCCCTATTAACGCCAATAACGGCAATGTTGAAGCGAGAAAGTACTCTAGCCGCGCCTAACATATTGCCATCACCGCCAACAACAATGGCTAAATCACATAATTTTCCGAGGTCAACTAAATCCACTAATTCTTTGTCTTCTAGTTGCATTTGTTGGCCAGCTCTTTGTTCAATCAATACGTCACAGCCAAGTGCGATAAGAAAAGAATGTAGGCTTTGTAAAGTTGAATTAGCGCCATCATGGTTAGGTTTACCAATCAAGCCTATTTTTTTAAATTTTTGAGTCATAATTCATCTACAAATTATTAGGTACTTAACTGAGTCTTAAGTATATAGAAAGGTTAACTTAAAAACACCACTTGAAATCAAATGATCTTGCCCCATATCATTGTTTATGAAGTTAAGTTCCCGTGATCAACAAATATTTACAGCAATAATGAGTCTTTACTGTGATGGTAAAGGTTGTGCAATTGCATCTTCCAAAATTGTGAAGCAAAAAGGCATGTCAATGTGTTCTGCCACTGTCAGAAATGCAATGGCACGACTAGAAAAACTGGGTTATCTTTACTCCCCTCATACCTCTGCTGGACGGATCCCGACAAAAAAAGGGTATCAGTATTGGTTTGATGAGTTTTTTTCTTTAAAAAATATTGCACCTTTTTGGCAGCCAACCCAAGAAGCATTGATTGAACTTTCTCATTTTATTAGTCAAAAATATCAAGTCTGTATTTTTGCAGGCTTAGGTCAAAAAATTTCACAAAATGTATTTAGAGTTGAAGTTTTGGACTTTGATAAAACGCATTGGCTTGTGTTATTAATTGACAGACAAGGTCAGAGTCAAAATATAAAAATCACTAAGCCTTTAGAAGCGAATGAAGATATTAGAAACCAATTTAATGCTTGGTTAAATATGGTGTTTGGTCAACAAACATTAGCCGAAGGTTTAAAAAGAATGCAGGCTATGGCAAATACCGCGCCTATGTTCTGTCATGGCTCTTTAACACAGTGGACTCGCGCTCTGGCAGAAAAACTGGGTGATGAAAATTGCATCGTTGTTGGCGATAGCTATTTATTTAATCATATTAAGCTCTCAGAGCAGCCTTTAATTGGTGCGCCATTATTAAATTATGTTGAGGATAAATTAGCACTTAAAAAAGGGATTTCAGTTATTTATGGTAATGATTTACCGTATGAAGGGTTTGAAAATTTAATACTTTTAAGTTTGCCATATTTTTCAGAGCAATATTATCAAAGTCGCTTTACTATTTTATGTGAAAGCTCGGCTAAAATTGAAGCAATCATTAATGAATTTGCAACTTTTGATATGTAATTTTTTAAGTTTTATACTTGAAACTTTATTTTAGATCCCCATCTAAGTTATTATAAAATTTTGAAGCTGTACCACGTTAATAACGGGTAACAAAAGAATTACAATCGGAGAAAGATTAATGTCTGAGCAGACAAACCAGACTTCACCTGAAGTAGAAAATATTGAAGAAGTAGTAGAGCAAGCTGAAACAGTGAATGATGATGCATCGTTAGAGCAAAGTCCTGAAGCTGAAATTGCTGCTTTATATGCTGAATTAGAAGATGCTAAAAATACGATTGTTAATCAAAAAGACAGTGTTGTACGTGCAGCAGCTGAAGTTGATAATGTTCGCCGCCGTGCTGCATTAGATGTTGAAAAAGCACATAAATTTGCACTTGAAAAGTTTGTAAATGAGCTTTTACCAGTTGTTGATAACTTAGATCGCGCAATTGAATTTGCAGATAAAGAAAATGAAGCATTAAAACCTTTGCTTGAAGGCATAGATATGACGTCTAAAAGCTTTGTTGATGCAGTGAAGAAATTTGGTGTTGAAGTCGTAGACCCACAAGGTGAAACATTTAATCCAGAATTCCATCAAGCAATGTCAATGCAGCCAAATGCTGATTTAGCACCAAATACAGTTATGGCTGTAATGCAAAAAGGCTACACATTAAGTGGTCGTTTATTACGCCCTGCTATGGTTATGGTATCTAAAGCCGCTGAATAATGAATTGCGTTGTCTTTAGAAATAAAAAGGTTTAACTTAGGTTAAACCTTTTTTAGTTTTTCTTTACTCAAATTTAATTTAATTTTCCACTGACATAAAATTATTAAAATAACAGCGGATAACATCAAAGTTGAAAAGGGCAGTGTGTTTTTTACCCAGAACAATGCCAATAAAGGTCCAGCTAATGCACCCACCCCAAATCGTAAAGTGCCGATTACTGCAGTTGCTGTGCCAGACTTCTCTTCAAAACGTAATAAAACAAGCGAGTCAGAATTACTGGCCATCACACCTAAACTCATCATTAAAGGCGCTAATGCAGCAATTGTATAATATAACCCTGAATCATAAAGGCTTGTGGTAAACAATAAACTTGATGAAATAAGTGCTAATAACAAACCATAATGTAACATTTTTCTTGAGCCGACTTTAGGCACTAATCTTGTATTTAAAAAGTTTCCTAACATAAGAGCGATAACATTAAAGGCAAACAAGAAGCCAAAGCGACTTTGTGGCACTTCAAAATAATCAAGGTAGATAAAGGGTGCCGAAGTTAAAAAGCAAAAGAAAGCAAAAGAGGCTAATACTGAAGTTGCAATATCTAAGCGTGCTTTTTTATTGCTGAATACAGCACCGTAATTATCTAAAAATAAACCAAGACCTGTTTTATCTGATTTAAAAATAGGTATCTCAATAAAATATTTAGCGACTAATAACAAAATTATTAAGCTATAGGCAGATAATACAAAAAATATACTCGACCAATGCCAGTAACTTATTAAACTGGCACCAATTGTTGGTGCGATTAAAGGGGCTAACATCATGATCATAGAAACATATGACATGCCTTTAGCTGTATCTTTTTGATAAATATATCGGATGACACCAGGGACAACCACTGTTGCTGCTGCACCAGTAAATGCTTGAATAGCCCTGAATATAAAAAATACTTCAATTTGTCGTGTAAAAGCTAAGATTAATGAGCTAACAAGAAAACCAGACAATCCTAAAATAGCTAATTTCTTGCGTCCAAACTGATCGGCTAAAGGACCAAAAAATAACATTCCTAGCGCATATCCAGCTAAATAAACACTTAAAGAAATTTGGATATTACTAATTGATGTATTGAAATCTTGACTCATAATCAACATAGCAGGTAAGTACATATCAATTGCCAGGGGTGTGATAGCCACTATACTTGCAAACAAAGGCAGTAATAAACGTGTATTAAAAGTTTTGATCATGGGTATTTCTTACATGGGATACAAAATTGAGAGCGCATATCATACTCTGCAAAAGACTGCGCGTGAATATAAAGTGTATTCTAAATTGTATCTTGTTATGTAAGTTTATTTTGTATACCAGAGTAATAAACTGCTTTAAAATAATGCTATAAAATTGGTTTTGATTGAATGAAGAGATTATTAATGAAAAAAACACTCATTGCATTTGTTACTTTAGCGACATTAGTTGGTTGTAAAACATCACCCACAGGTAGAACACAAATTGCGCTTTATTCAGATACTCAAATGAATAAAATGGGCGTGCAAAGCTTTGAACAACTAAAAGCAGATAAAGCGATTAATACCGATGTTAAAATAAACCGCTATGTGCAATGCGTTGCTGATAATGTCATTTCTGTATTACCGACGAAATACACAAATCAACAATGGGAGGTTGTTGTATTTGAAGATGATTCAGCCAATGCTTTTGCATTACCAGGCGGAAAAATAGGCGTTCACACTGGGTTATTAAAAATAGCTGCAAACCAAGATCAGTTAGCAACAGTATTAGGGCATGAAGTTGGTCATGTAATAGCAGAGCATTCAAATGAACGTGCGTCTCAAGGCAACCTTTTACAATATAGTATGCAAGCGACCAGTGCGGTGTTACAAACTCAGAATGTTAAATATCAAAATGAAATTATGTCGGCATTGGGGATGGGGGCACAATATGGTGTCGTATTGCCTTTTAGCCGAACGCATGAAACTGAGGCTGATTCAATCGGTTTGGATTTAATGGCAAAAGCGGGGTTCAACCCAAAAGAGTCTGTTACTTTATGGCAGAACATGTCAAAGGAGGGTAGTGGTGCAACTCCTGAATTCTTGTCTACACATCCAGCCCCAACCAGCCGCATTAGTGAGTTACGTTCTAAAATGCCTGATGCAATGAAATTTAAAAATGTAGCTGCAAAATCAGGATTAAAACCGGGTTGTAAACTTTAGAAATATACTTATAAAAATATTGCGCAATGGAATTGCGCTATTTATAAAAAGCTAAATATATTAATAATATTGAATCAAAGTGGGTATTTCTATTTTTCTTTATTACTTCTGAAGCAGATCACCAAAATTGCCGTCAATGCCAATATAAAACAATAAAAAGCTGATGTAGATACTTCCCATGGTGATAATTTAAATGTAGCACCTAAAAGTAGAGCCTGTGCTCCATAAGGTAAAATACCTTGTACAATACATGCAAAAATATCTAACAAGCTTGCAGAGCGTTTTGAACTAATTTTTCCATCTTCTGCTAACTTTTTAGCGATCGGTCCAGAAACAATAATCGCAACAGTATTATTTGCGATACATAAATTTGAAGCAAATACTAAGGCTGCAATACCAAGTTGGTCAGCAATTTTTTTATTGAATTTATCTGAAATGATATGAGTTAAAAATTGAATTTTTTTCGCGATATATTCCAACCCCCCATTGATGCGAATAAACTCAGATAATCCGCCGATTAACATAGATAAAAGAAAGATCTCTTGCATGCCACTAAAACCTTTATAAATATCTTTTACAAAAGCACCGGCTTCATAATTACCTGTGAAACCAATTACTCCCGCAAATATAATACCGCTTATTAATACGGCAAAAACATTAAATCCCATTACAGCTAAAATAAGTATAAAAGCATAAGGTAATACTAATAATAAATCGTATTCTGTTACATCAAATGCTTGTGTTTGTGGGCTTAGAATAAATAAAAGTATCATTGTTATGATAGCTGCAGGTACAGAAAAAGATAAATTTTCTTTAAATTTATCTTTCATTTCACAGCCTTGAGTTTTGGTCGCTGCAATTGTGGTATCAGAAATAATAGATAAATTATCACCAAATATAGCCCCTGATACAACAGTACCAGCTATCAATGCGGGGTCTATACCTGTTTTGATAGAAACAGCATAAGCTATGGGTCCAATGGCACCAATTGTGCCCATTGAAGTGCCCATAGCAGTTGCAATTATACCTGATATTAAAAATAGTCCAGGTAATAAAAATGCTGCGGGGATCACATCAAGTCCTGCATTTACAATTGCATCAACGCCCCCTGTTGCACCAGCGACGGTAGAAAAAGCACCAGCCAATAAATAAATTAAGCACATGGTAATGATGTTGTTATGTCCAGCGCCATTAACAAATGTCTCAACTGATGAATTGATGGTTTGTTTATTTAGAAAAAAAGCTAATAAAATTGCAGGTAATATAGCAACAGGTGCTGGAAGTTGATAAAAAGCGTAATCAACGCCATTTGATTGTAAATATATACCTGTACCTAAAAATATACTGACAAAAACCAATAAAGGGAGCAAAGATAACTTAGCCTGCATTTTATTATAATCGTATTTCATAAATTACCTTTTTTCTTGTTTTCCTATTGTTTACTGATTTCATTTAATATTTCAAGTGAAACTCAGTATTGTGTGTTTAGAACTGTATGGAATATAATTTGGATGCGTGAATGTATAGACGTCTAGATGTTTTGTCAATCAATTCTTGATAGACTAAGAAACAATAAATAAACTGGCAAAACTTAGTCGCTTGTAAGTTTGTAGGCAGGTAAAATAATATTAATTGCAAATAAAAAGAGAATAAAATGAATCGAATTGGAGTTTTTGGTGCAAATGGTCGTATGGGCAGAGCCTTATTAGAAGTGATTTCACAAGACAATAATTGCCAATTATCTGCATTTTGTCGTACAGGATCTGACTTAATAGGTTTTGATTTGGGGCCAACTACGATGGGGGCGAAAGGTCCTATTTTACTCAAAAGTGAGCAAAATATTAACCATAATGAAATAGATGTTTTAATTGATTTTACTTTGGCTTCAGGTTTAAAAAATCATTTAGCTGATGCAGTAAAAAATAAAACAGCTATGGTTATTGGCACAACAGGTTTAACTGAAAATGAAATGTTGGCACTTGAGCAAGCAAGTAAAACTATTCCTATTGTTTTTGCGCGTAATTTTAGTGTAGGTATTAATGTATTGCTTAGTTTAGTTAAGACTGCAGCAACAACATTAGATGAAAATATTGATATTGAAATATTTGAAGCTCACCATAGAAATAAAATTGATGCTCCGTCGGGTACAGCTTTAGCGATTGGAGAAGCAATTGCTGATGCAAAAGGTTGGCAGCATGACAAAGTCGCAAAATTTGACCGTTCTAGCGATGAAGTTGCAAAAACACAAAATGAAATTGGCTATTCTGTGTTGAGAGCTGGGGACATAGTTGGTGAACATACGGCTTACTTCGCAACTATGGGGGAAAGACTTGAGTTAACCCATAAAGCGAGTTCTAGAATTACCTTTGCACAAGGAGCTGTAAGGGCTGCGGCTTGGTTGAAAAACAAACCACCTGGACTTTATACTATGCAAGATGTGCTAAGTTTGCATGACTAAAGTGTTTTTTATAGGGGTTTAAAGGTTTTTTTTGATTGAAATGGTTATTTTTAGTTAAATTGTATTTTTAGTTAGATTTTTTCACCTTTTTATTCTAAAATACTTCGGATTTGCCAAATTTTTGTTTTATGTGTCTAAAATGCTTTAGATGTGTTGTAAATCGTCAGTTTTTACAGCACATATTTTCCTGTTAGGAGGTTAACTTGACTAAATCCGCTTTGTTAGTTCTAGAAGACGGTACAGTATTTCGCGGTACTGCCATTGGTGCTGAAGGTATATCAGTAGGTGAAGTAGTATTTAATACGTCTATGACGGGTTATCAGGAGATATTGACTGATCCCTCATACGCTGAGCAAATTATTACACTGACTTACCCGCACATAGGTAATACAGGTACTAACAGCGAAGATGAAGAAGCGAATAAAATCTGGGCGAAAGGATTGGTCATTCGTGATTTGCCTTTATTGGCGAGTAATTTCCGTAACGAACAATCGTTAGGTGAATATTTAAAACAACGCAATATTTTAGGTATTGCTGACATAGATACACGTAAGCTCACACGTATATTACGTGATAAAGGTGCGCAAAAGGGTTGTATTCTTGCTGGCGACATCGATGAAAATAAAGCATTGGAAGCTGCTAAAGCATTTCCTGGCCTAAAAGATATGGATTTAGCCAAGGTTGTATCGACATCAAAAAATTATCAATGGAATGAAACAAGTTGGGCTTTAGGTAAAGGGTTTTCAACATTAAGCGAAGCAGATGAAAAGTTTCATGTTGTTGCTTATGATTTTGGTGTTAAACGTAATATTTTACGTATGTTAGCAGACCGTGGTTGTAAATTAACCGTTGTACCGGCTCAAACTTCCGCTGCTGACGTATTAGCATTAAATCCAGATGGAATATTTTTATCAAATGGACCTGGTGATCCTGAGCCATGTACTTACGCGATAGAAGCAATTAAAAGCTTTTTAGAAACTGATATTCCTGTTTTTGGTATTTGTCTGGGACATCAGCTTTTAGCCTTAGCTTCGGGTGCTACAACTAGCAAAATGAAATTTGGTCATCACGGTGGTAACCACCCGGTTAAAGATCTTGATAAAGATGTAGTGATGATCACAGCTCAAAATCATGGTTTTGCAGTTAATGAAGATACTCTTCCTAAAAATTTACGAGCAACACATAAATCATTATTTGATGGCACTCTTCAAGGTATTCATCGTATAGATAAGCCTGCATTTAGTTTCCAAGGACATCCAGAAGCGAGTCCTGGCCCTCATGACGCAGCTCCATTATTTAATCATTTCATCGACTTAATGCAAGCTCGTAAACAATAATTAAAGACTGATACTTTAGGAACTAGAGAATAATGCCAAAACGTAACGACTTAAAAAGCATACTAATCTTAGGCGCAGGTCCAATTGTAATTGGTCAAGCATGTGAGTTTGATTACTCAGGCGCGCAGGCTTGTAAAGCACTAAGAGAAGAAGGTTATAGAGTTATCTTAGTTAACTCTAACCCTGCAACAATTATGACAGATCCAGAAATGGCAGATGCGACTTATATCGAGCCAATTCACTGGGAAGTTGTTGAAAAAATTATCGCTAAAGAAAACCCATGTGCGATATTACCAACTATGGGTGGCCAAACAGCATTAAACTGTGCACTTGATTTAGAAAAGCATGGTGTACTTGAAAAGTACAATGTTGAAATGATTGGTGCAACTGCTGATGCAATTGATAAAGCAGAAGACAGATCTCGTTTCGATAAAGCAATGAAAGCAATAGGTCTTGATACACCCGTTGCTGAAATAGCGCATACAATGAGCGAAGCAAAAGACATCAATACACGTATTGGTTTCCCTTGTATTATCCGTCCATCTTTCACTATGGGTGGCACCGGTGGTGGTGTTGCTTACAATATGGAAGAGTTTGAAGAAATCTGTACCCGTGGTTTAGACTTATCTCCAACAAGTGAATTATTGATTGATGAATCATTAATTGGTTGGAAAGAGTACGAAATGGAAGTTGTGCGTGATAAAAACGACAACTGTATCATAGTGTGTGCAATTGAAAACTTCGACCCTATGGGTGTTCATACAGGTGACTCAATCACTGTGGCACCCGCACAAACATTAACAGACAAAGAATACCAGTTAATGAGAAATGCTTCTTTAGCTGTATTACGTGAAATTGGTGTTGAAACGGGTGGTTCAAACGTACAGTTTGGTATTTGTCCTGATACAGGTCGCATGGTTATTATTGAAATGAACCCGCGCGTATCTCGTTCATCAGCACTTGCTTCAAAAGCAACGGGCTTCCCAATTGCTAAAATTGCAGCAAAACTTGCGATAGGCTATACGTTAGATGAACTTCAAAATGATATAACAGGTGGAAAGACACCTGCATCATTTGAACCTTCAATTGATTATGTTGTAACTAAATTACCGCGCTTTAATTTTGAAAAGTTTGCTGGTGCAAACGACCGTTTAACGACACAAATGAAATCTGTGGGTGAGGTGATGGCGATAGGTCGTAACTTCCAAGAATCATTACAAAAAGCATTACGTGGTCTAGAAGTTGGCGTAAATGGTTTATCACCTTTTGTTGATTTAACTGATTCAAATGCAAAAGCTAAAATTATTCATGAATTACGCGAGCCAGGTGCTGAGCGTATTTGGTATATAGCTGATGCAATGCGTTTTGGTATGAGCATTGAAGAAATTCATGAGCTGACTAAAGTTGATCTTTGGTACTTAGTTCAAATGGAAGACATCATAAAAGATGAAACCAAAATTTCAGAAGTGGGTATGGCTGGCCTAAATAAAGAATTCTTACGTAAATTAAAGCGTAAAGGCTTTGCTGATTCTCGTATCTCAGAAATTGCAGGTGTATCTGAAACTGAAATTCGTAAAAAGCGTCATCAATTAAATATCACACCTGTATACAAGCGTGTTGACACGTGTGCTGCTGAATTTAGCTCTGATACTGCTTACATGTATTCATCTTACGATGAAGAGTGTGAAGCAAATCCTTCTGATAAAGATAAAATAATGGTCATTGGCGGTGGTCCTAACCGCATCGGTCAAGGTATCGAATTTGATTACTGTTGTGTTCATGCTGCACTTGCAATGCGTGAAGATGGTTATGAAACTATCATGGTAAACTGTAATCCAGAAACGGTTTCAACAGATTACGATACTTCAGATCGCTTATATTTTGAACCTATTACACTTGAAGATGTATTAGAAATAGTACGTATTGAAAAACCAAAAGGTGTAATCGTTCAATATGGTGGCCAAACACCACTTAAATTAGCGAGAGAATTAGAAGCGAATGGCGTGCCAATTATTGGTACCTCACCTGATGCTATTGATCGCGCTGAAGATAGAGAACGTTTCCAAAAAATGGTGGAACGTTTAGATTTATTACAACCGGAAAATGCGACCGTAACTTCAACTGAAGAAGCGATTGCAAAATCTGCTGAAATTGGTTTTCCACTTGTAGTGCGTCCATCGTATGTACTTGGTGGCCGTGCAATGGAAATTGTATATGACGAAGCAGATTTACGTCGTTATATGACAGAAGCTGTATCTGCATCTAATGAAGCACCCGTATTACTTGACCGTTTTCTAGATGATGCAATTGAAATTGATGTTGATGCTATTTGTGACGGTGAGCAAGTAGTGATCGCTGGTATTATGGAGCATATAGAGCAAGCGGGTGTTCACTCAGGTGATTCAGCATGTTCATTACCGCCATATACATTAAGCCCTCAAATTCAAGATGTTATGCGTGACCAAGTAACACGTATGGCTTTAGAGTTAGGTGTTGTAGGTTTAATGAATACTCAGTTTGCAGTTAAAGACGGCGATGTTTATTTAATTGAAGTAAATCCGCGTGCTGCACGTACGGTACCATTTGTTTCTAAAGCAACTGGAATGGCAGTTGCTAAAGTTGCAGCCCGTTGTATGGCAGGTCAAAGCCTAGTAAACCAAGGTATAAAAGGTGAAATAATTCCACCATATTACAGTGTAAAGGAAGTGGTTCTTCCTTTTGCTAAGTTCTTAGGTGTGGATCCAATTCGTGGTCCTGAAATGCGCTCTACCGGTGAAGTAATGGGTGTGGGTGAAAACTTTGCTGAAGCATTTGCAAAAGCACAGTTAGGCGCAAGTAATGTTTTACCTCGTGGAGGCCGAGCGTTATTATCTGTACGCAATGCAGATAAAAAGCGCATTGTTGAACTTGCTCGTATCATGAAAGACTTAGGTTTTGATTTAGATGCAACGGGCGGTACAGCAAAAGCAATAGAGTCTGCTGGTATTGAAGTTCGCCATGTGAATAAAGTATTTGAGGGTCGCCCTCATATTCTTGACCGCATTAAAAACGAAGAATATAGCTATATTGTCAATACCACCGAAGGCCGTCAGGCAATAGAAGACTCAAAAGTACTTCGACGTGGTGCATTGCAACATAAAACAAACTATACTACGACGCTTAATGCTGCTTTTGCCAACTGTAAAGCAAATGCTGCAGATGACAGATCTGTTGTTACTTCGGTACAAGAACTGCACAAAAGAATAAAATAAGCGCCTAGAGTAAAACAAATATGCCTTTATTTATGATAATTTAGGCATAATTCAAATAACCTGAAAGTTGAATTTCAGGTTTTTTGTTATAAAAAATGGACAAGTTTATGCAAAAAATACCAATGACAGTTCAAGGTGAAGTACTTTTACGTGAAGAACTGGTTGAACTTAAAACTGTAAAACGCCCTCGAATCGTAGCGGATATCGCAGAAGCACGTGAACATGGCGATCTTAAAGAAAATGCTGAGTACCATGCTGCCCGTGAAGAGCAAGGTTTTTGTGAAGGCCGAATTCAAGAGATTGAAGCCAAATTATCAAATGTACAAGTGATAGATGTTACAAAAATGCCGAATAATGGCAAAGTCATTTTTGGTACAACCGTCACGATTGTAAATATCGAAACTGATGATGAAGTGACTTACAAAATTGTAGGTGATGATGAAGCTAATATTAAAAAGAATCTTATTTCTGTTAACTCGCCAATTGCACGTGGCCTTATCGGAAAAGAAGTAGATGATGAAGTCAGTATTGCGACACCAAAAGGCAATGTTGGTTTTGAAATCATAGAAGTACAATATAAATAAGTGCGAATATATTTAATTGATTAAGGTGTGCATAATTGCTAGCCTAAATTAATAAGAGAATAAGCTCGGATTTTCCGAGCTTTTTTATTGGCTCATTTTTTATGATATTGTCATTTTGGCAGAAGGATTTTGACTTGTTAAAACTTCTATCTTATTCATTTATTTTCTGTTTATTTATGCTTGCTTCACCTGTAAAAGCCGATTGTCAAAGTGAATTTAACAATAAAAATTACATCGAAGCATTTGGCATATGTCAGAATGAAAGTGAAGAATCAGCAGATGCACAATTTATCATGGCCCAAATTTATGCCAAAGGGTTAGGTGTGGGTCGAGACTTAACTCAAGCAATCAATTACTTAAGTCAGGCTGCTCAAGCAGAACATACCCAAGCCATGTTTAATTTAGCTGTGGCATTTGAACTTGGTAAAGGTGTTGAAAAAAACCTCGTTGTATCACATGAATGGCAATTAAAATCGGCACATAAGGGGTGGTTAAAAGCACAGCGTAAAGTCGCTAAAATGTACGAAACGGGTCAAGGTGTCCGTCCTGATGCTGAACAAGCCTATATTTGGTATAAAAAAGCGGCGGAGCAAGGCGATGCAGATAGCCAACTAGAATTGGGTGCAGTTTTATTACAAGGTATTAATTTACCAGGAAAAACAGTGCAAAAAGATATTGATAAGGGTTTGTATTGGATCAAAGAGTCAGCAAAGCAGAATAATGCAGAGGCGCAATTTGCCATAGCAACTTTAATTATTGATAAAGCGCCTGAAGAAGCAATGAGTTTTTATTTAAAAGCTGCTGAAAATGGAAATAAATTTGCAATGCATAACCTCGCTTCTATTTATTTAAAAGGTGAAATAGTGCCTCAAGATGTTGTAAATAGTAAACACTTTGCTGTAATGGCGATTGCTAAGGGGCAAAAATCTAGCCAGAGTATTCTAGATCATATTGTTCAATTAGAAAACTTGAACAAAAATGGGAGTAAAAAAGAAAACACAAAAGAAGTTGAAAAAACACCTCAATTGGCATCTTCAGAACAAACATCACCAGCTATAAATGAGCAAAACATTACTGAAAATAAAGGTGAAACCGAAGCAGAAACTACAGTTAAAACTCAAGTTGAAAATGAATTTATCACCTCACTTAGAAACGCTAATTATGTTTTACAATTAGCGAGTATGGCAAAAAAAACCAGTGTAAATGGCTTCATAAAAAAATATAACTTAATGAATAAAGTACATGTTTTATTTATACCCAATACAAAACGCTATTTAATTTTGTCAGAACCAAAAGAATACTTAACGCAAGCTAGGGAGCTACAAAAGCAATATAACGAATTATTAAATAGCAGCGCTTGGTTAAGAAAAACACCTGCTGTTTTAGCTTTGTTACATTAGGTTTTAAAATAGAAGAATCGAAAAAGATGTGAGCTACACTTTAGTTAAATCATGCCCTAAGGGCGAAACATTAACACAAAGTAGTACATACTTTAGAAATACAGCGTAACGAGTGTAATTTTATACTTGATTTTTTTAACTCGTAAATTATCTCTTTTTAAGAGAGTTATTCATTTTTAACTTCTGGAAATATTTGGAAGATTTTTATGAAATATATATTACTAATGATTTCCCTCATTTTTGCCTTAGTTTTTTACTTGTTTGTAGTAGTTCCTTTAGATCTCAACAGGGTTTCCTTTTCTAAAAAAATAATGAAAGATCCTTTAACCTTAGAGTTACTATTAAATAAAACGCCAGCACCAATTTTAAAAACTTCTTTAGTATCTATACATATAGCTAGTTTGATAGATCCTGTGCAACTCACAAAATTACAAATATATAATAAATATCTTCAAAGAGCTAAGTTGGGTGTAGCAGAAGCGAAATATCTTGTCTCTTCAATTCAGAATAGTTGTAGCTCTTATATGACCTTAGAGCAAATAGATATAGTCAGAATAGAAGAAAGTCAATTTTACTTAGATGGAACTCTTTCTTTAGCGTTATAAAATGTTCATCATGAATGTCATGAATGTCATGAATGTCATGAATTAGCTGGCTCTTTAAAAGGTGGAACGATTAAAAAGTTACATAAATTTTGGCGAAAAAGTGCAGCAGCTCAAGGTTATGCACTTGCAAAAATTGAAATTGAAAAAGGTAATATTGAACGTGGGGAGTTATTAAAATTACTTCAAGTTTCATTTAAACAGTTGAATGGTCATGCCTATTTAAAGAACACCTTAACTCATTACATGAGATATTTTTACACTGAATTTATGGATAACTCAAATAACATAGAGCAAATAGTTGATCCTAACTCAATTGCGTGGGAATACCTCAGCTGTATTGCTAATGTAAACTGTGATCAAATAGATTTTGAATTAATGCTAGAGTTACATTTTGATAAGAGCGATATAAATAAAATATTGAGTGCCAGTGAGTATTATAAAAAAGCGATAAAAAATGAAGACTGGAAATCTTTAGGTTTAAATTAAAACATATGTAACCATTCTGAATGGGATAAATATGCAATAGCTGCGCTACTTACAATCCCACTTAGGTTTAGTTGAGAGCTATAAACCTGTGCTCTTTAAAAATTATCCTCAGCTATAGTTGATCACTAATTTAAAAGAATTGGTATAATACATTATTCAGTTATAAATTCATTCCAAAATATCAGACATAAAAAGGCGCTTTTAGCGCCTTTTTGGTTTATGCAAAATAAAGTTGCTCTGGGTGAGCAACGATAGGTTTTTTATTAAAGTGTTTACAAATCTGATTGAGCTAAAGTATCCAGTTTCTCATTGGTAGCAGCATCATGTTTTTTATTGCGACTAATAAGGCGTTTTAGAAGATGTTTTAAGTCCTCTAAAGCAACATACTGACATGGAATCAATAATAAAGTGATCACAGTTGCAAACAATACACCAAATGCAAGTGATACAGCCATAGGTATGACTATTTTGGCTTGTAGGCTTGTCTCTGTAATGATTGGAATTAAACCAATAAATGTTGTTATTGATGTTAAGAATATAGCTCTAAAGCGTTTACAGCCAGCTTCTACAACGGCAACTTTCATTGGAATGCCAGCAGCACGGGCTTTATTGACAAAATCAACCATGACCAAAGAATCATTTACCACAACACCTGCAGCGGCAATAATGCCAAAGAAAGATAAGCTACTCATAGTCATGCCTAAAATAAGGTGGCCAAACATAGCGCCAATTACACCAAAGGGGATCACCGACATGATTAAAAACGGCTGAGAATAAGAGCGTAATGGAATTGCCAGTAGTGCAAATATCAACATCATAGATAAAGCAAAATTACGAATTTGCTCATTCATGCTGTCCATTTCTTCTTGAATCTTACCTGCTACTTCGGTACGAATACCTGAGTGTGCTTTAATAAGCTGAGGTAAATAATTATCTCTAATATCTTTGGTTATTTTGAAGGGTTCCGCTTGTTCAGTATCTACAGATGCCCATACATTAATAGTTCGCATTGCGTTTTCACGACGTATGCTATTTACACCTTGAACAAGTTCTATTTTGGCTACTTCAGATAACAGTACTTCGCCACCTGTTGGTGTACTAATACGTACATCTTGAATTTGACCAATTGAATTACGTTCTTCAATGGGATAGCGGATCATGACTTTAAGCTCTTCACCATCGCGTAAAATACGTTGTGCTTCTAAGCCATAAAAGCCAAAACTGACCTGAGATGCAATATCTGCAAGTGTTAACCCTAAACTATGGGCAACAGGCTTTAAATCTAAACGTACTTCATCTGTTGCTGTTTGCATTGAATCATTCACATCACCAATACCTTTAATTGTATTGAGCTTTTGCTTTAGCTGATTTGCCGCTAAACGTAAGGTTTCAATGTTTTTGCCTTCAAGGCGAAAGCTAATATCACCGTCATCTCGACCATTGCCGCCTATGCTATCTCGAATGTTTAATGTTTTAATCCCTGCAATTTGTGGCATTTGTTCACGCCACATATCGGCCAGAGCAAAGGTATCCATGACTCTGAGTTCTGGTGAAACCAGTTTTGCCATAATACGTGCACGCGTTCTACCTTGAAGGCGAACCGTTAATGCCTCAACCATTTTTGAACCATATTTTTGTTCAATTTTTTTATCAACATCTACAATCAATTGTTCAAATTGAAGCGCAGCTGTTAAAGTTGCTTGCTCAGATGAGGATAGTGTCATGTCTATATCAACGTTGGCAAAATCGTGAGGAATTTTAGGGTTAGCAACAAACTTAACAACACCCCCGACAAACATACCGGCACTAATAATTAAGATACTGACAAAACCCATAATAACGGCATATCTATAATGAATTGCTTTTTCGATAGCAGGGCGATATACATTTTCAATAAAACGTTTTAGATTTGAGTCGATAATTCCACGTAATACATGTAATGGGTTTTTAGGATTAGAAGGTCTGGGTGTCATTTTTGCTAAATGTGCTGGCAATATTAGTTTAGACTCAACCAATGAGAATATTAAACATAAAATAATGACACCACCAATAGCCATTGAGAATGCACTACTTGGTCCATCATCAAGCATCATAGGTAAAAATGCTGCAATCGTTGTAAGTACACCAAAAGTTGCAGGCATAGCAACACGTTTTACGCCGCGAATAACACTTTCCATACTATGACCGTGCTCTTCAATTTCGGCATGGGCCGATTCACCTATCACTATGGCATCATCGACCACTATGCCCAATACAAGAATAAAGGCGAATAGAGATGCGATATTAATTGTGATATCAAGACCTGCAGTTGGCATGAATAAAAACGCACCTAAAAATGAAACTGGTAGCCCCATCATGACCCAAAATGCTAAACGTATTCTTAAAAATAGTGCCAACATTAAAAATACTAATAAGCCACCCCAAATCATATTACTGATCATCATATCTAAACGGCCATTCAGGTAATAAGTCATATCAACAAATGACTCTATGGTGACACTTTGAGGTAGCTCTTTATTTTTGGCCTCTAAATAGGCATACATTACTTTGGCAACTTTAGTTATGTCTTGATCTTTAGATGCACCAATAGAGAAGGTTAGTGAGTTTTGACCATTAAATTTAGAGTATTGGATGCCTTCTTGAAAACCGTCGTTGATTGTTGCAATATCACCTAAATGAATTAATGTACCATCTTCAAGAGTAATCAAAGGAAGTTGTTCAAACTCATGACCTTTATAAGCTTGATTTTCAACACGAAGAGAAATATAGCCATTTTCAGCTTTAATTTGACCGGCCGACATATTAGCAGAATAACCACGTACTTTAGCTGCAATGTCTCTAAAACTTAAACCATATTCCCTGAGTTTATCCGGACTGATTTCAATACTAATTTCATAAGCTAAGCCACTAAAAAAATCAGCAACATTAATACCTGGTAAAGCTAAAATCTCATCATGTATTTTATTACCTAAGTCTTTGAGTTCATGGTTTGATAAATCACCATGAAGACTTAAAAACATGACTTCTTGAGTAAATTTGTCTTGACTGACAATCGGGCGTTCCATACCTTCAGGAAAGCTTGAAATTGTATCAACTTGCAGTTTAACTTCGTCTAATACTTCTTTTGCATCGTAGCCTTCGTCTACTTCAATCCAAGATTGTGAAAAGCTTCGACGAGAGTAAGTGATCACACGTTTAAGGCCTTGTAAGCCTTCAAGAGACTCTTCAATTTTTACAGTGATCCCTTCTTCAACTTCTTGCGGTGCTGCGCCTGGGTAGGCAACTTGTACTTGAAGCCAGTTATTTTCATAATCAGGAAACATTTGTTTACGTATAGTGGTAGCCGTTAATAGGCCGCCTACTAAAATAAATATCATTAACAAATTTGCAGCGACTGAATTCCGGGCAAACCAGGCTATGATCCCTTTATTAGTATCTATCATATTTAGACCCCTTGTTTTTAAACCTAGCGATGATGTTATTCAACTTATCTCTCATGGCTTAATCCTTCTTCATCGCAATTTGAGTTTCGTTTTTTTCATCAGAGTCTAATTGAGAAGGCTTTGCATGTTCAGTTGTTAACTTCATGCCTTCACTTGGGTAATCAAGGGCTGTAGTAATAATTTTATCGCCGTTTTGTAAACCATTGCTTAATACAATTTTGTCATCAAATTCTCTTAAGATATCAACGGTTTGATAAGTAAGTGTATTGTCAGTTGTTAATACTGCAATTTTATTATTTTTAACTAAGTGGCGGGCGACAGTGGCTGTATTGTTTATTTTTAAACCTTGAATTTTGGCATTTACATAGGCACCAAATCGAAGAGGCGGAAAATCAGTGTTTTGAGCGTATGGATTTTTTACTTGGGCCACTAAATAACTCATGCGACTTTTTTGATTAATAACACCTTCGCTACGTACAATGTTAGCTTGCCAATCATATTGTTTACCCGCATATTGCGTGGTTAAAACAACATTCGCATTGATGCCGCCTTTAATAAGATACTGCATATCTTTATCTGCAACAGGGAGCCTGACCTCTGCAATACTGATTGAATTTAGTTCTCCAATATTGCTGCCAGGGCTGACAACACTGCCTAAACTCACATCACGTTTGGCAATAATAGCATCATATGGTGCACTGATATAGGTACGTTCTAAATTACGTTTTGCACGTTTTAAAGAGGCTTCGGATGCTTTGAAACGGGCTAATTGCTCTGCTAATTGTGGTTTTCTTAAGTAAAGTTCTGATGGAATAAATTCATTACTGTTTTTACGAATACGTTCCCATTCCGATTGAGCAACATGGCCTTGAGCACGTTCTACTTCTAGTGCTGAGCGGGCTTGAGCAAGTGTTGCCTGTGCTTCTATAAGAGCTGCTTCATAATCATTAGGATCAATGCGCGCAAGCACATCTCCTTTTTTAACAAATCCACCTACTACAAATGTTTCGGAAACATTTACCAGCTGGCCGCTGAGCTGTGCAACAAGTTTGGTTTGATTTTTAGGCGCAATCAGACCATAAGAGCTCACATCTAGGGTGATTGATTGTATTGCTGCTGGCTGAATTTGTACCAGAGGGAAAATTTCTTTTTCGTCTTTCTCTTCTGGTGGTTTTTTCATTGCTGAGAAGCCGGCCGCAATTCCAACTCCTAAGACTAAGATCCCTATTGGGAAAAGTATTTGTTTTTTAGTCGCCACTTTGCATTCCTTAGTAACTTATATTGATGACAGCTATAGAATATCAATATATTATTTACTTAGTACTTAAAGATGTAACACCGTGTGTCATAAATGCTAGGTTTTGAAGGTTTCAAAAATAAATTTATTTTATAAGGGGCTGATTTAACTGTATTTATGTGTTTTTTAGTCTGTGTTTGTGAAACACTAAATTTTACAATTAGAGTGCAACTTTTTCTGAGGTGTTAAAAAGAAGAAATGTAAAAGCCAGTGATCTGGCTTTTCATTTTTTAAAGTGAAATATCAGAGTAATTCTTTTGCTTGAGGTGGAAAATTGCTTAATATGTTGATTACGGTTTCATTAATGACAGTTGTTCTTTTTTCTGGTTTTTGATTTTTATTTAATCTGCCTTCTTTGGCTCCGCGCCAAATGAGTTGGTTAGAATTTTTATCTACAACATCTATGATCAAAGTGCCGACTTCATATTCTCTAACTTGTTTTTCCGTATGAAAACTATTGTTCCATGGACGGTTCCAGTAACTCCATCTAGCGTCATAATGTGTAGAGAAAGTATTAATATCCATTTTTTTATCAACTGAAGCATGGTAGTTAATCAAAATGTCTGCTTGTTCTATAGGTACTTGTGTTAGACCTTTATTAATTAAGTCACTATTAACGGCTTCTCTAACACGTTTTTCCATAATAGGATTGATTTGATAATTTTTAACATCTTTACTCAAACTTGCATTTTTAACCCAGGCAAAAGTTTTAAAATTAGAGAAGTCAGTCGATTGGTCATAATCCCAGTCAGGTGTTTTAGCACAAGCAGCCAAAAATAATACGGTTAGGGCAATTAATAGGTTTCTCATTTTTTACTCCTTACAATTTTTATCTGTCGAGAACATATCATAAAAACTGAAAAATGTGTTTGAAAATAGTCTATGTATTTTTACATGAACCTAATATGAATTCTTTATAGTAAATTAACTTAAGTTATAA
Source organism: Pseudoalteromonas denitrificans DSM 6059 (assembly GCF_900112265.1). Lineage (GTDB taxonomy): Bacteria > Pseudomonadota > Gammaproteobacteria > Enterobacterales > Alteromonadaceae > Pseudoalteromonas > Pseudoalteromonas denitrificans. The sequence continues at coordinate 35,923 of NZ_FOLO01000024.1, forward strand.
TTGCTTTCATTTAGTGTAATTTATTTTTAGGAACACCTATCTATCAGTTAAGACATTATCAAAGTGAAGCAGTACAAAATACTGTGGCACATTTCAAACAATCAGATGATGCAGCTGTGATTGTACTGCCAACAGGCGCGGGTAAGAGTTTAGTCATTGCTGAACTTGCACGTATTGCAAAACGAAAGATTTTAGTACTTGCCCATGTAAAAGAGCTGGTGGAACAAAATAGTGAAAAATATAAAAGTTATGGCTTAGAAGCGAGTATTTTTTCTGCGGGTTTGAAACAAAAATCTTTAAAATATCAAGTGACATTTGCCAGCATTCAATCAATCGCAAAAAGTTTAGATAAACTCGATGAGGCTTATTCTTTGGTAATTATTGATGAATGCCATCGCGTTAATTTAGAAAAAACCTCTCAATATGCACAAGTTATTAAACAATTAAAGCAACATAATACGTCATTAAAAGTACTCGGATTGACAGCAACACCTTATAGGATGGGGAGTGGATGGATTTACCATGAACATTACCATGGCTTTGTAAGAGGTAGTGAAGATTCAGTATTTAAAAAGTGTATTTATGAATTACCGCTCAGATATATGATCAAACATGAATTTTTAACTCCGCCGAATATGCTTGATGCTGCCATAAATCATTATGACTTTTCTGCTATATCAACAGATAGCTTTGGACGCTTTGATAATCAAGAAATGAGTCTATTACTGAAAGGTTCACAAAGAGTTACTAAGGCGATTGTAGGGCAAATTATTGAGTTTGCCCAAACGCGTGAAGGCGTGATGATTTTTGCATCGACCATAGAGCATGCAAAAGAAATACTCAGTTACCTAGGGGATGATGTGAATAATAAGTCTGAATTAGTGATAGGTGACACAGATTTAAAAGACAGAGATAGGATCATCAGTGAGTTTAAACAAAAAAAAATAAAGTATTTAGTGAATGTATCAGTATTAACGACGGGTTTTGATGCACCTCATGTTGATTTTATTGCGATTTTACGACCAACGGAGTCTGTAAGTTTATATCAGCAAATTGTAGGGCGGGGATTACGTTTAAGTGACAATAAAAAAAATTGTTTAGTGGTTGATTATGCCGGAAATGGCTATGATATTTTTTACCCAGAAGTGGGCGATAAAAAGCCCGACTCTGATAGTGAACCTGTTCAGGTACTGTGCCCAGGTTGTGGTTTTGCTAATTTATTTTGGGGTAAAACCGACGACTCAGGGAAAGTAATTGAGCATTTTGGACGCAGGTGTAAAGGCATTTTAGAAGACGATGATATTAAGCATCAGTGTGATTTCAGGTTTAGGTTCAAGCAATGTGACAGTTGTGGCGCTGAAAATGACATTGCAGCCAGAAGGTGTCATGAATGTGATTGCGCTATTGTTGACCCTGACGACAAACTTAAAGCTGCTCTTAATTTAAAAGACGCGTTAGTCATACGATGTTCGGGCATGCAATTTGAAGTCACTAGCGTCCATAAGCTTAAAATTACCTATTTTGATGAAGATGGCGCAAGCTGTGATGAAGTTTTTAATTTTGAAAATACAGGTTCTGTATATTATTTTAATCAGGCATTTGGTAAACGTTTAGCTGGAGGGCAAAAGCCTAAATATCTTAAAACACTTACTGAAGCAGTTGAAAATAAAAACTACTTTAGAGCGCCTGATTTTGTGATTGCGAGAAAGGCACATAAAAAGAGTCGAGGGGCTTGGCGGATAGCTGAAAAAATATTTGACTATGAAGGCAGTTACAGAAAAGCGAATCAAGAGTAATTTGCCTACATTGAATTAATCTTTGTAGGCTGATTCTTCTTTTTAAAGTTACTCTGAGGCCATTATTCCCCAGCCATCACCGTAACCATTAAGTGGATTTGCAAAGCTTTCAAAATATTGTTCCATTTGGCCTAATAAAGTATGGTCAGGCACCATTTTAATTGAGGTAATGACTTCCCAAACACCTGTATCTGGACACTTTTGCAGTTGTGTTTTTGGTGCTAAATCATCTTTGCCTATTTCAATTTCAAATTTTTCAGCATCTTGCTTTTCTTCGAATAAGATAAAAAAATCAATGATGTGAAGTTGACTAAGATCGATTCCCGCATTTGCCATATCGGCTAATAACTCACCATTATCATCATTTGGGAATTGTACTTGTGTATCCATTTTTGCATGCTCATTATTTCTATTAGGTATATTGTCTTAGAAAAGAAGATAAATAGAAAGCGAAGCTTAGAAAATCGATTAAATTAATACTAGTAGGGAACTAATTTAATATAATTAATACTAACTAAATATGGTATATTCAAAGGCGTGTTGACGTTTTTATTTTTCATATCAAAAGGATGTATATTGTTGCGTTTTTCATATTATTTTTTTTTATTTGTTTTATGCGCTTCAGCACAAGCGGTTGAAAAAAAAGTAACAGAATTTAAAGTCTTTGGAATAGAAGGGGCGTTACTCGAAAATGTGAGTTTTTATTTAGAAAAAGTAAAAAATGAGTCCGCAACAGTTCAGCTAAAACATCACAGTATTGAACAAATTCAAATAAGCTTAGAGGCATTAGGGTATTACAAATCACAGGTTCAGCTACTTTTTGAGCAAATAGGTGATAGCGGTAATGCTGTTTTAATGTCAATAACGATTGAAAAAGGGCCAGAAACACGTATTGCTAAGCTTGACTATTTATTTGAAGGTGAAGGCAACAAAGATCAAAACCTTACAGGTATTTTAAATACTTTGCCCCTAAATCAAGGCGAGGTTATTAATCATGGCTTATATGAAAAATCAAAGTCGATTATAGATAGCCAATTGCTAGAATTGGGCTATTTTGATGCAAAATGGAAAGTAAACCAACTCGCTATCTCTTTAAAAGAAAACTCTGCATTTGTTAAATTTCAGATTAGCACAGGCGTGCGTTATCACTATGGCCCTATTGTAATCGCTCCCCATACACCTGCTGCAAAATATATACGCTCTTTAGCAAGGTTTAAAACAGGAGAAAATTATCAGGCAAGTACGATCTCAGAATATAATTTAGACTTAGCCAGCACGCCTTATTTTAAAAGTGTCAGAGTTTATGCCGATATCGAACAACGAGAAAATAAACAAGTACCTATCAGAGTTGATGTATTACATAAACCGGCAAATAGCTATGATGTTGGTGGTGGGTTTTCAACGGATACCAAACTCAAAGGGCGTTTTAAGTGGACTAAGCCTTGGGTAGGCAGTGATGGACATTATTTTGAAAATAATATTGTGGCATCTAAAATTGAACAAGAATTTTTATTTTCTTATACCATTCCTGTTGATGATCCTATCGATGATGTTTGGCGTTATGCTTTTGGTTATAAAAGAGAAAGTAATGATGAGGCAAAAAAATACAGTCGAAAGATCACAACGCAACTTCAAAGGCAATGGTTGACTGAATCTCACTGGGTAAGAACCGCTTTTATTAAACATGAAAGAGAGGACTTTGAATTAGCAAGTCAAAAAGATACTACAGAAATGTTGTTACCAGGGATTAGTTACGCAAGAAAACGAAGCCGTGGCGGTACAACTCCTTATTGGGGGGATCAACTTTTAGTCTCTTCAGAGATAGGTCTTGAAGATGTATTATCGAGCACAGATCTTTTAAAAGTGCAATTTCAAACCGCTTTATTACGTACATATAAAAATAATCATTTATTTTATGCCAGAGCAACATTAGGCGCCATTTGGGTAGAAGATATCGTAAATGTACCTGCATCTATGCGATTTTTTGCGGGTGGCGATCAAAGCATAAGGGGGTTTGCATATGAATCAATATCACCTATTGAAAATGGCGAAAAACTTGGCGGCCGCTATTTAGCAACGGGCACTTTGGAATACAACTATCAATTTGCACCTAGTTGGCGAGTTGCGTTATTTGTTGATGGTGGTACAGCTACAAATGACTTTTCTGAAGATATTGAAATAGGCGCGGGTTTTGGACTTCGCTGGCTTACACCTGTCGGACCTATTAGAGTTGATCATGCTTGGGCTATGACGCGTGAAAATAAAACCACTCGACTCAGTATCACAATTGGGCCTGAAATATGACATCAATAAAAGAATCGCCTGCAAACAATGATTTTAAAGGAAAGAAAAAATCTGTACTTAAAATAACATATCAGTATTTTTATCGCAGTATAGTAGCGATTCTAACGATTTTATTTTGTCTTGTTTTCACAGAGCCCGGTAATAAATTTATTGCGTTTTCAGTTAACTATTTTGTACCAAATGTAACAGTTAAATTAGAGGAAGGGCGTTTTTTATATCAGGATCCCTTTTCGATATCCTTTGATAATAGTCGTGTTAAGTTAGAGGCTGACAATTTAACACTGAAGTTAAATATTTGGCAATGCTTAGTCGCTTACTCACAAAATACGGATGCAGTGTGTTTAGAGAATATGTCATTTGAAAAAGCCTTTGTAGCGTATGAAAATAGTAAAGTTAAAATTAATAAACTGAACTTTAGATTAAGTTTAATGAAAGGAATTTCAAGTCCAAGTTTAAATTTTAATCATATACGCATCAATAATATATTAATTAATCAACTTTCTAATAAAACTGAAAAACACTCTTATTCTACTTTAATATTCGAACCTATTAGTGATATTTTGTTAAAAACCCCAATCGATATTAAATTAACGCGTTTTAGTTTAAATCAATTGGAGATTATTCAAAATACATCTGAACATCTTGTAAACAATATTGAATTACAATCCAGCTTTATTTCAAATAAGCTGACTTTACAACAACTTGATTTAAGCTATCAAGATATACAAATAAAGGCCGAAGGTAACCTTAAATTTATTCATAATAATCCCATACATTTTAACATTCAGTTAGAAAAGGGTTCTAAAAAAACTAACTTATACTCCTTGGAAGCAAAGGTATTGGGCGATTTTTCAAATTTAAAGATAGATTTAAAAACAAATGGAAAATATTCGTCTAAACACGATGCTAGATTAAATTTAAAACAACAAAATTACCCTTTTAGTTTGCAGACAGAAATTGAAAACTGGCAATATCATATTGATGATAAAGTGATTAAATTAATCGATTTAGGGCTATTTGTAGAGGGCTCTCTTAAAGCTTATAATATTAATTTAATGAGCCAGCAGGGGATTAATGCATTTCCTCTTATAGACTTAAATCTGACAGGGAAGGGAGATTTATCTCAATTTACCTTTGATAAATTACGTATTAATACTGCAAAAAGTGACGTCAGTTTGAAGGGAAGTATTGAATTTGAAGATCAATTTGTTGCAAACTTGACTGGAGAAATAAATAAATTAAATCTCCATGATTTTATGGCTGATTATAACAGTGAATTATCGGGAGCCTTTTCAACACACTTTAAACAAAATAATGAAAAGTGGCTTTTATCTGTAGAGCAATTTGATTTAGGTGGTGTTTTTTCAGTATCTGAAGGACAAGATATACATCTTAATTTAGTGAGTCAGTTTTTATTTGACGAAAAAGGTAATGCAGAGATAAACAGGATTAGTTTACAAAGCGGAGTGAATTATTTATCTCTAGCTGGAAATATAGATGACAACTGGCAGCTTGCCGGAAAACTAAGTTTAACGCAAGCAAGTCAAATTTCATCTGAGCTATCGGGTATTGGTTTAGGGAGTATTAAAATATCAGGTCAAAGATTAAAACCTGAAATAAACTGGTTATTTGATTTTAAAGACATCATTTATCAAAATACAAAAGTAAAACAGGCTCAGTTACAAGGTTTAGTATCATTAAGAGATGACTTTGAAAATAAAATATCCTTGTTTTTAGAAAATGCTGAGTTTAAAGGTAAAGAAATTAAAACATTAGCCCTTAATGCTTTTGGTAATAAAAACAAACACCATGCTGATTTTAATGTGAACTCTGATTGGGGAAACTCTTATTTTGAGCTCAATGGCGTGATTAAAAATGATCTTTGGACATCGAAAGTGTCAAATTTATTACTTTCTGATAATACCATTACTTTTAAACCTTTATCAGATATTGATTTGCAAATTGATTTACACAAACAATCGGCTCAGTTACAGCCGCATTGCTGGCAATCACTTGATTCTCAATTTTGTATTGATGAGTTTGATATCAGTGAAAAAAATGGTGAGGTTCAAATAGATTTAAATCAATTTGACTTAAAAACGATAGCACACTTATTACCCGAAAGTTTAATGTTAAAAGGTCAGGTTTTGGGTGAGTTTCATGCTAATTGGCAACAAGGTAAACTAAAAGCTATCACAACTGTGCTGGATTCAAAGTTAATTGAAATTGCGCTTCAGCAAGATGAAAAACACTTTAAATTACCTATAAATAACATTCATCTTTCTCTTGATGGAGATACACAAAAGGCTAATATTAGTACACTTCTTTCTTCCGAATTGTTTGGTAAGTTTGAAAGTAAATTAATTATTTCTGATATTTTAGAGCAAAGGTTTCTTGATGGCTTTATAAAGTTGGATGGCTTTAAACTAGATAAATTTAAACCTTTTATTCAAAAGCTAGATACATTAGCTGGAGATGTACAAGGTGATATTAATATCGCAGGATCTTTATTACATCCTTTATTATCTGGAGATTTAGTAGCAGAGCATATTGCTTTATCTGGGGTTGATATTCCAGTTTCAATTACAAATTCGAATTTAGCTATTGCTTTTGAAGAGCAAAAATTAAATATGCAAGCAGATATATTTGATGATCAACAGGGCAAAGCAAAACTGACCGGTACATTAAATTGGAAGCCATCTCTCATTGAAGGGAAGTTAAATATTATAGGGAAAGATTTTAACCTTACTCCTGAAAAAGGTATTAAGTTAAAGTTAGATCCCGCCTTAGAGCTCATTATCTCAAACAATCAATTAGATATTATAGGCAAAGTATCTGTGCCGTATGGGCGCATAGAAATTGCTGACTTGCCCAAAGGTGCGGTGAGAATAACAGATGATCAAGTGATTTTAGAGCATAAAAAAATTAAAAAAGACCCTAAAATTAACTATGCATTAGATCTGGCTATTGCTATTAAAGAAGATGTGAAAATTGACTCGTTTGGATTAACTTCTGAATTGTCAGGTAACATGTTTTTGAAAAAAGCACATAAAGGTCCTTTGTTAGCCACTGGCTCCGTTGACTTAATTGATGGCGTATATCAATCTTTTGGTCAGGAACTTCAAATTCAGACTGGTCAAGTTGGTTTTAGTGGTGCAATAGATAAACCTTATTTAAATATAAAAGCGATCCGTGATCCAGATAAAACAGCTGATGAAGTGATTGCTGGTGTCAGACTTACAGGTAATATAGATAAACCTAAATTAGACATTTTTTCAGAACCTACTCAAGATCAAGCACAGGCATTATCGTATTTATTAAATGGTCAGCCATTAGGGGAGGACAATAATTCCAATAGTAGTTTATTAACGCAACTATTACTTTCAAAAAGTTTATCTCGAAGTGAAAGCTTAGTGAGTAAAATTGGGTCTAAACTTGGAATTAAGGATATTTCATTAGGATCAACTGGCTCTGGTGATGATACGAAAGTTGAAATATCGGGGTATTTATTACCTGGTGTGCAAGTAAGATATAGTGTTGGGGTATTTGATCCTTTTACAGAAGTTGTTATACGTTATCAACTTTTACCTCAGCTTTATATTGAGGCCATAAATGGAGTTTATAAGTCTTTAGATATTTTATATAAATTTGATTGGGATTAAATTATGAAATTTATTTTGGTCAATTTATTGATTTTAATTAGCTGTAGTTTAAGCGCAGCTGAGAATTTTTTACAAATTCGATATCCAGGCCCTGCTAATGATTATGTAACTGAACTTATTTTATTAGCATTAGAGAAATCAGGTCATGCTTTTAAAAGCACGCCCGTATTAAATTTACCAAGTCAAAAACGTGTGTTTTTTATGTTAGGTAAAAATAAAGAGCTAGACCTGATTTGGACGGTTACAAGTGTTGAGCGGGAAAAACAAGCTTTAGCGATTAAAATTCCCATAGATAAAGGTTTGCTCGGCTATCGCATTGCTTTGATAAAAAAAGAAAATCCTGATTTATTTAAGCATGCAAAATTTACATCCGACTTAAGAAAAACACTTTTTGGTTTAGGATTTGATTGGCCTGACTTAGAAATTTTCAGAAAAAACGATATTCCATCTTTAAGTTTTCATAAAAACTCTCAGCAAGTTAATATGCTGAAAAATAAACGGTTTGATGCCATTCCTATGGGGTTACTGGAAGTAAATGATTCGCTTATAGAGAAAGGGCTTGTTTATGATCAACATATGGTGATGTATTATCCATCAGCAGTGTACTTTTTTGTTGATAAAAATAATTTAAAACTTTATGAAGCACTAAAAGAAGGGTTAAAGACGGCGTTAAAAGATGGCAGTTGGCAAATTTTATTTGATAAACACTTTGCAAAAACAATTGAAAGAGTTCAGCTAAAAAAACGGACTTTAATTCGATTAAAAAATCCATTACTCCCTCGAACTGCACCAACTGATATTCCAGAATATTGGTATGAACAATAATGAAGATTTCAGTACACTAGAAAATAATACAACAATAAAAATAAGGTTCAGGATGAAGCAAATAAACAAATTAACTCAATTTAGTCTTTTATGTGTCAGCTTAATGTTTTCAGCAGCGGGTTTATCTATGCAAAAGGTTTCAGCACCTGCTGATATAATTGCAAATGCCCCGAATGAACACTGGCGTAAGCTAAACCCAGAAAACACCTTATATTTAGAACTTGAACGCGGTACTGTCATTATTGAATTAAACCCTTTACTTGCACCACTTCATGTTGAAAATATTAAAAAATTAGCACGTGAAGGTTTTTATAAAAATTTGAATATTTATCGCTTTGTTGAGGGCTTTGTAGCTCAAGGCGGCGATGTAACTGAGACTAAAAAACCTAAAGTGGGTAAGTTAGCAATAAAAGCAGAGTTTTATAAAACAACGCATACAGAATTGGCTATAACGCTTGTTGATGATAAAGATGGTTACGCAAAACGCACCGGTTTTTTAAATGGATTCTCTGTTGCACAAAATATCCATGGTACCCAGACTTGGCAAACACATTGTCCAGGTACATTTTCGATGGCAAGAGGTGACTCCGCTAACAGTGGCGGAACAGAGTTTTATGTTGCCTTGGGTGCAATTCGTTATTTAGACCATAATATTACCTCTTTTGGTCGCGTTATTTCAGGTATGGAGTACATTCTTAAGTTAGATCGTAATCCAAAAGACGATAGTGAGGCATCTTTAAAAGCCTATAATATGATCAAAGACATCAAAGTGGCTGCGGACCATTTAAAAGATACCCCACTTGTAATTGATATTATGAAAACCGACTCAGACTCATTTAAAGAGCTTATTAAAGCCAGAAGAAACCGCCCTGAACCTTGGTTTTTAGCAACACCAAATTATACTGATATTTGTTCTGTGTCAGTACCTGTACGAAAAGGTTAATTTGTTTTTTGCATTGTACAGTGAAAATATCAAGGACTTGCCTCGGTACTTTTCTACTTTACCCAAAGACTATTTCCACTGTACTTTGACTAAATCACTTTTTGCTAATAATGATTGTGTTATTAGCATTTTTTGCCCGTTAGGATGCAACATAAATTCAAAATTCCACGTATTTTTAAATAATAATTTTTTTTGTGTCTCACCTGACTTTAAGTTTACTCTGTGAATATAAGTATCAAGCTTATTATTGACAGTGAAATACAAGTCGTTATCTACTATTTGCCAGTGCTGACTAAATCTATCACCTAATGTAATAATAAACTCTCGGGTACCATCTTGCTGTTGTTTATAGAGTTTGTGCTCTGCATCTAATAGATATACATCTAAACCTTGTGTTTCATACCGGGAAAATAAACCTTCTTCTATTTTATGAGTTGTCCCATTTACTAAGTTAAATTTTTGCAAGATAAAAGTATTTCGTTCAAATCGTGAAAAGTAAATATTCTGACTTTGCGCATCCCAAAGTGGGCTAAAAACTTGCTCCTGCTGTGTCGTAATAAACTTTATGCTTTTAAGTTTTATATCAAAAACAAAAATACGGTCTTCTTTTATTCCTGTTATAAAGAGTTCATTTTGACTGATTTGAAGCGAATGGAGTACATGCCTTGGATTAAACTGATAAAGCGTTTCAATATCCCCCATGGCGGTTATTCGCATCAATTTTGCTGCTACATCATCTTTACTGGTAAAATAAACTGTAGAACCATCATGGTTATATACTGGGTTAAAATCAGCATTATCGGACTCTAAATGCATACCCGTTGCATATTCTTTTTTAATAAATGGATTGGGAACTTCTTTGATATCAGAGTAATTCATTTCATGTTGGCGCATATAAAAACATTTATTACCACAATGATAAAATGCATCATTGACTCCAGGTTTACTACCAACTTGCTGTTGTAAGCTATCAGTTAAAATATTGTAATAGTAAAAATCACCTTTAAAGCTTGAAAGTACCAAATCAAAACTTTCATCTTCATCTTCATTTTTAAGCCAAACAATACCAGATGGAAAAAATGGTACGTGACGCTCAACTACAATTTCTTTAGCCTGTAAATCTAATATAAGTAAAGAAACTCGGCGCTGTGCCGTATTTCTTAAAACAGCTAGATATTGTCCGTTTAATGACTCTTTTGCTAAATAATCTCCCATGCCTTTAGTATGTGAGAAAGTGATCTGTTGCCAGTCTTTTATTTCAGTGTTGTAGCGAGTGATAACTGAACTCGTGCCTGTTACTTTAGGGCTTGGATTAAATTCAAAATATAGTTTTTTCCCATCTGATGACCAAGAGGTGATTAACTGTTCATCTTGATGCTCTTTTTTTTCTTTTGATATGATTTGTGGCGCTATTAATCCTTGTTCTGTGTATTTTGAAATATAATTAAATACGCCAGACTCATTACTGATATTAAAAGCAACTTGTGAACAATCGGGGGAAAAAAAGGCACCATAAAAATTATCATCATTAAAACTTAGCCGCTGAGTTATTTGGGTCGTTAGATTTTTACTATAAAGCGAAAATGGTGCATCGTTATTGGTTCGGTAAGTAAATAAAAGTGTATTATTTTTTTCACAAAAATCAGCAACAATTTCAGATCCTGAAAGGTGTGTTAATTTTTCTATTTTAGGCGTGAAATCAGTTTCGCTTATTGCTGTTTCCCAATTCATTAAACTAAAGGTCAAAAGTATTAAGACGCTAACAATAACAAATTGTGGCTTTTTAAATAATGACTTAGAGATGATTTTTTCAGTGATATTTTCAACTTCAGAAATAGGAGCTATTAAGGCGTAACCTTGCATAGGGTAAGTTTTAATATAACGGGGTGATTTAGCGTCATCACCTAATGCACTTCTAACCTTTTTAACAACACGTCTAATTGCATCATCAGTAACTTGGCGGTTATGCCAAACAGTTTCAATAAGTTGTGCCCTACTCATTATTTGACCTGGGTGATCATATAAGTATTTTAAAAATGCTAAAGGTAAGGGTTCTAATTTGGTATTAATATTATCATCAATAATAAGAGAAGATTGCCAATTAATGATTTTATTTCCAATTTTACTTTTGTTGGGCATATTATCCGAAATACATTTTGTCATTTAAAAACAGGTGGTTAGTTGTATGACTATTTGTGACCATGTAATAAGACACTTAAGTTCATTTATATTCCATGGTTAATCATAATAAATTAATTTTAACTCTTGGTATTGTTAATTAAGTCACCTACAAAGACAAGCCTCAGTATGAATAAACCAAATTTAATTACGCTAAACTTATTACAGTTACTTGCAATTTTGCACATTATTATTATGTTTTTATTCTCAACAAATTCACAAGCCGCAAACCCTTTAGTGAAAGTGACACAAGTTGAAGCATGGAATAAAGGCTTATTTAATATATTAAATTGTGAAATCGATGTGCCTTTTATGCGTATTTTGTCCAGTGAAACGCAAGCAAAACTTAAATACATACTGCCCAAAGGTTCTGATGTACAAAAAGGCGCTTTAATTGCTGAACAAGATGATTACTTTTTAATGCAGTCACTTCATCGTTTACAACAAAATTTGAAAATTAGTTTGATAGCGGTGGAGTATAACCTTGATGAATATAATAGATTGTTTTCTTTAAAAAATAATATGGTATCACCATCCGTTTTAAACGAATTTTCCTTTAAGCATAAGCAGGCAAAGTCTAAATATATAGTGCTAAAAAATGAAATTTCAGAGTTGGAATATCGCATCAAAAGTATGAAATACTTTGCGCCTAGCGATGGGGCCATTGCCCATACTTTTATACGCCCAGGAGAGTATTTAAATCAAGGAGATAAACTTATTTCTTTTGTATCTGACAATGATAAAGAAATTAATTGTGAGGTGCCAATCGCACTATTTGATGTTAAGACAACACAGAAACAGAACCAATTTTCAATTGAGCAACTTCCCTTAAAAGTAAAACGTATTAGTAAAATACTTAATAAAAATAGTCAGTTTGTGAATGTTTACTTACAGGCTTCAGCTGACGTATTACCATATTTGTTAGGGCAAAGAGTCAAAGTTGAAATGACCTCCCACAATGATAACTTAGCTAAATTACCGTTAGATGGCATTAATTTGTCGCCAGATGGTCATTATACTTGGCGAGTGAGTGGTGACGGTGAAATTGAAAAAGTACAGATCAAAATTGTCAGTAATTTAACGAATGCTTTTTTAGTTGAATCTAAGCTTAAGCAAGGTGACAAAGTGATCACTTTAGGCAAGTCTGGTTTAGTAAATAAGCAAAAGGTTTCGTTTGCTGCTTCAGGTAAAACACAAGGGGACAAGCTATGATTTTAAAACATTTTTTTAGTAAAAAAGCATCCTCAGTCATAATAGGTTTAACCTTTTTAATTTGTTTGTTTGGTATTTTTATGGGGTTAAAGTTACCCAATGCATTATTACCACCGATAGACAGACCTGAAATAGAACTTTTTATGGCTTGGCCTGGGAAAAGTGCGTTAGAAATAGAGCAAACATTAATAGCCCCACTAGAAGAAAGTTTAGAACGGATTAATAACTTGATTGAACTTAGGGCTGATATCGGCAGTGGTAGCGCTCAAATGCTATTACGCTTTAAATCAAAGACAGATATGCAGCAAACTTATATCGATGTACTTGCAGGTGTAAATCAAGTACCGACTTGGCCAAGCGAAGTGCCTAGACCTTTCATTGTGAATAATGCAGATGGCACAAATACAACACTTGCAACAGCCATGTTATATGCTAAAAATCCAGCATCTAAAGATGAGGTCATAAAAGCTTTTAAAAAAGTTGTAGAACCAACTTTAGGTAAACTTGATGGTATATCTTCATTGATCCCTGCTGGAAATCCGCCTCAGCAAAGGATTGACATTGAATTTAATGTGCAAAAACTCAGTGACTATTCATTAGAGCTTAATAAAATAATAGAAACGCTTAATAATTTATCTGATGGTTCAGGTGATACTTTAATACTTGGTAATCGTGAATACTCATTACACTTTAAAGGAAAAATGAACTCTAAGGAACTGGCAAATCTACCGATTCATCATATAGGGCAGCATATCATTCGGCTTAAAGATATAGCTCAAATTCATAAAAGATTAGACTCACAGTGGAGTTATTCATCTATTAATGGTCATTATGCATTGTATTTTATGTTACAGCCTTCAAAAGGTGTTAATGCACTGGCTACAGTAAAGCAAGTAAAACAGGTTATTGAAGCGCTTAATCAAAATCAGCTTAAAAATTTAGATATGAAACTGGTTTTAAGTCGAGATGATTCAAAGGATATAATTAACGCCATAGAGCAAGTTTATATGGCGTTATTACTGGGTATTTTTTTATCGGGACTCATTTTATATTTCTTCCTAAAAGAAATAAAAAAAGTAAGTCTTATTTTTATCAGTATACCTGTATGTTTAGCCCTGGTTTTAATTGCTATGAATGTGTTTGGTTTTAGCCTTAATGTGATTTCTCTAGCCGGACTCGCTTTATCGGTCGGTTTGTTACTTGATGCAGCTATTGTGGTAATTGACAGTATTTTGGCTTATCAAAAGCAAGGCTATCAATTAAATGATGCTATTGTAAAAGGCACTCTGGAAGTCAGTTCTGCCATATTTTCATCTACGATTTCAAGCATCATTATATTTATTCCTATTTTATTAATTGACAGTACACAAAGTCAGCTATTTGAAGATTTAGCATTTACGATTTCAAGCGCTTTATTTGCATCTTTAATTGTTGCGCTTGTTATATTACCTGCCTTTTGCCGTTATATGCTGATAAGTCAGCTAAAGCCAAAACAAAAGAAAAAGTCTCAACTATCACATATTCTGTGTTTTAGTGCACGCTCTAAAAAGGTCGCTTTAATTGTTTTAGTGACATGTATTCCATTAGCACTATTCGTCAGTGTATTCGCGATGCCTGATATTGATGTATTACCAGATCCAAAGCAAAGATCTATTAATACATTTATTAGTTTTAATGAACCTTTATCACCTGAGGCCGTTGAATCTGGCATAGCACAAGTTATGATCCAAAGAATTGAACAGCAAAAATCTAATGAAAATGCACCAAAATATGATGTAACAGGTATGTTTTGTGGTGATGATTATTGTTTGCTTTATTTCTATCCTAAAGCGGGATGGGATTATAATAACTTTAAAACTTGGGTTGAAACACATATTACTCAAGACTTAGCTGGTACAGACATATTTAGCCAACAAGGTAGTTTATTACGATTTGCATTACCCAATAGCAGAACAACACAATTAGATGTTCAGGGAGATGAATTAAGCATTTTGCAAGATGCAGGACAGCATATACTTAATGAACTAAAAACAGTATTTCCAGATGCAAATATACGCCAGTCTACCCCTTTAGAAAATCAATCTGCACGAGTGGAATTTACGCCAAAATATGAGCAATTAGTTTATTACGGCATGACAACTCACACATTAAACCGTCAGTTGTTAGTACTTACTCAAGGCGTATATTTAGGACGTTTTTTTGATTTGGGTGATAGTTATCCGCTTTATTTAAAAGCACAAGATCCCAGTAATATAAACCAATTATTAAATACTGAAATTTATATTCCAGATTTTGGTTTAAGGCCATTATCTGAAATTGTGTCTGCAGAACTGTCTTTATCGCCTAATGCACTATTAAGAATTAATAAAAGTGCGACCATTTCTATTGCCTTAACACCACCACAAAATATGACTGTAGGTGTTTTTTCGAAAAAAGTAGACTCTGAGCTTAAATCAATATTAGCTAAGAGTGAATATCAACATTTAAATATGAGTTTCAGAGGTAGTGTAGATGAGTTAGGTATATTTATTAAGTCGTTTTTGCAAATGTTTGCTTTTTCGGTACTGATTTTGCTCTTTTTACTGTGGTTAAGTCTAAACTCATGGAAACTGGCATTTGCTGTTATGTTAAGCATGCCCTTATCATTTGCTGGTGGCATGCTATTTTTACAATTATTAAATTTATTTGTTAATCAGGCATTAGATGTTATTACTATGATAGGGTTTATTATATTGCTTGGATTAGTGATTAATAACGCTATTTTATTAGCAACAAAATTTCAAACAGGTATTAATAATAATTTAAGTCAATATCAGGCAATTTTTGATGCGGTTGAAAGTCGAAAAAGGCCGATATATATGAGTACCGCAACCAGTATTTTTGGTATGTTACCACTTATGTTATTACCTGGTGAGGGCGCTGAAATATACAGAGGGTTAGCTGCGGTGATCATTGGCGGCATGACATTTAGTGCTGTATTGAGCTTAAGTTTTATGGCTGCTTTGTTGTCATTGCCTATTTTTAGTACAAGTAAAGTAAATCAGACATCAAAAAATGAGCAAAAAACCAATGGGTTTTTAGTATCAGATTAAAAATAGTTATAGCTGTTAAATACCTTTAAAAGAAATTGTGAAGTTAAATAAATTATCAGTTAGTCATTACAGCATATATTGTTAACTGATACATAGGAAAAATAAATGACTTGGCATTGTTTAAATTGCGAAACAAAAATTGATGATGATGGATTTGAAACCTGTTGGAACTGTGGTTGTGAAAAAGGCTTGTCGAAAGTAGTAAAACCCTTAGATAACAATTATGACTGTTTCAGGTGTCGCTCTGAGTTAACATTTTTAGGAACTAGAAATTTTCATGAAGGTTCTCGGTGGGGAGTTTTAGGGGACTTAGGAGAGTTTTTTGTGGATAAAGAAAATTTAGACATGTACGCATGTAAGTCTTGTGGCAAAGTCGAGTTTTTTATTTCAAAATTTAAAAAGTAGCCGTGTGTTTTTAAGATTTAAATACTAATTCATAGTATTTTTTTTAACGATAAAATACATTACATATTCAATTATACTTTTAAGATTAAAACAACTATGTTGGATTACGCTAAAAAAATATTAAATGAGCAGCCTTTTAGCATGTTACTGGGGGCTGAAATAACCTCTTTTGAAGAAGGTAGTGCAGAACTCACCTTGGTTATACGTGATGACCTTAAACAGAATTATGGTTTTGTGCATGGTGGTGTTTTAAGTTATCTTGCGGATAATTGTATCACTTTTGCTGCAGCCTCAGTTTTAGGTCAATGTGTTACTTCTGAATACAAAATAAATTATGTGCGCCCTGCAATAGGGAATAGCTTAATTGCTAAGGCTAGGGTTTTGTCGGCAGGTAAAAGACAAGCAACGTGTGATTGCAAAGTTTATGTGCTTACAGAAAAAGGCGAAAAGCTGGTTGCTGTAGCTTTAGGCACGATTAATAAAGTTGAAGTATGAGCTAAGCTGATTTAGTCTGTTTGTTCAATATAATAAACAGACTAATAAAATGGTAAATATACATCTCAGAGCTGCGTCTATTCAAGATTTAGCTATATTGCTTGAGTTTGAGCAAAATGTCATCGCAGCAGAACGACCTTTTAATGATGCAATAAAATTAACACCTACAAGTTATTATGATTTAAATGAACTCATTCAGGATGATAAAAGCAATTTATTAGTTGTCGAGTCAAAAGGGGATATTATCGGCTCAGGTTATGCGCAAATCAGGTCATCAAAAATATCATTAAAACATGAGCAACACGCATATTTAGGTTTTATGTATGTAGACTCACAACATCGTGGTTTAGGCATAAACAAACTCATCATGGACTCTCTCATTCAATGGAGTAAAGCCCAAGGCATTACCGATTTATATTTAGATGTTTATGAAGGTAATGATGCCGCTATTCGAGCTTATGAAAAGGTTGGTTTTTCAAAGTCTTTAGTTGAGATGAAACTAAGTTTAAATAATTAAACTTGTATTTTATCGTAAATAAAATACTTCGGTGTTTTTGCCAAAGTGAGTCCATATGGCACTTATTGAAATGTCATCTCTGTCAGGATTATTTCAAGCGCTTATTTATGTTTTATTGAATATTTAAATACTTATTGATTTGTTAATCTTTGTGATGGTATCTCATTCCCTTAATTTTAATAAAAGTTTTTAACCCTGTAATAGCTAATTTCTCATGATTGCATTGTGCTAAAGTCTTCTAAGCATAATTTAATTGATTATGTATCTAAATATTAACAAATTAAGTTTGTTAATTTAATTTTACACTTTATTTTAGATTGAAGGGAATAAAATAAAGTAGAGTAAATCTCTTGAACCCGATTTAGGTAAATATATGCCGCATTTTATTATCGATTGCTCAGATACAATTTTAAAAATACATAGTGAGAAAAATATAATACAAACAATACATAAAGTTGCTTATAGCACTAATTTATTTGATGAAAATGACATTAAAGTAAGGTTAAACCCTTATGAGATTTATTCTGTTGGTAATAAGCGTGACGATTTTATTCATGTATTTGCACATATTATGCAAGGTAGAACAACAGAACAAAAAGCTCATTTATCTAGGCAAGTTGTAAATAAACTTGTTTCCATGTTTCCTCAAATATCTAACATCGCTATGAATGTTAGTGACTTTGAAAAGGCGACTTACTGTAATCGTGCAATGCTCTAAGAGACAATTAATATGGATATTACTGTACTTGAAAAGTTTAATGCTTACCCTGAAGAGGTAAAGCTAAAGCTTAATTTTATTCGAAGTTTAATTTTTGATATTGCTCAGGAATTTGAGCTTGGTGAAGTGACTGAAAGTTTAAAGTGGGGTGAGCCAAGTTTAAATGTAAAAAATGGCAGTGCCGTTCGTATAGATTGGAAAGCCAATGAACCCGAACAATATGTTATATATTTCAATTGTAAAACAAAATTAGTGGATACGTTTAAAACGCTTTATACTGATGGCTCTTTAAATTTTGAAAATAATAGATCCATTGTTTTTTTACTGTCAGATCTTATTCCTTTAGTTCAAGTCAAACACTGTATTTCATTATCTTTAAGATATCATTCAATTAAAAACCTCCCATTATTAGGGGCATGATAATTTTATGAATATTGCCATATTAGGAGCCGACGCTGCTAATTTGGGTACCGTGATAACTTTAAACAAGCAGACTTCAATGTTGAAATTTATGAAAGCCATACAGCTATTAGTGAGATTGGACCTGGTATTGTATATTGACCAATTACATCATTCATATGAGATAAATTAAATGTTTTACATGATGTAAAAAAAGGTATCAGGCTCATTTAATTTTATGGAACGTTTCACCTCTCAAGGTGAAAAACTTGGCTGATTAGATATCAAAAAATCATCTTATTTAATGGGCTACCCGAGCCTTTGCATTTTACGTAAAGGCTTAATGCTCAAAATAGAAAAGTACATTTTAATCATAGTGTTACATCTATATCAAAATAAAACAATATAGCCCAAGGTTTATTTGAAAATATCAACAAGATTTATGTACATGATAACGATCCTTCCAAAGCATTGAACCAATATAATAAATTGTAAGTTACAAAAACCACAATATTATTCATAGTGGCAGAGCATTCACTTCATCAATTTTTTAATGATGACCCTCAATTTTGTTTACAAAGAAACCTCAATATTAAAAATACCGGTTATAAAACCATGGTAAAAGGCGTGGCACAAGCCTAGGCAAGTGGTTTATCATTAGTCAAAATTGTTAGCTCAAATATTAAAAAGGAAATTTAAATGCAAGACTTAGTGACAGAATATATCAATATGAATCAAGCGGGTTTAGTGCTTGAGTTATGTGAAAAATTTTATGATGAAAATGTACTTATGCTAAATAATGGTTGTGTATTTGCGCAATCAATGCGCGAGTCGTATAACAAGCAACAAGGCTTTGTTAAATTGGTAAAAGAGTTTGACGTTAAATTAATTTCAAAATTAATCAAGGGTAATATAGTAGAACTTATATTTAGCTATAAGATGATCAATTTTGATGCAAAAATTACTGAGTTTAAAGGTAAGCATATACAAACTTGGCAAAATAATAAAATCATTAAAGAAGAATATATATCAGTTAATGAATAAGGAAAATAAAACTAAATGTACAAAGGTAATTTAATTAAACACAGTTTGCATAGTGACTTTTATCTTGGCACCGTTAGAGATTATTGGCTATATATCCCTGCAGGTTATACCGCAGATACTTGTGCAAATTTAATGGTATTTCAAGATGGTTTTTATTATATAGATGAAACGAAACCTATGCAGGTACCTATTGTTATCGAGCAATTAATTGCGGAAAACCTAATACCTCAAACGATTTGTATATTTATAAATCCTGGCATTTTTGAAGTTCCCAGTAAAGCTGAGCATCACCCCGATACACAAAGAAGCCTAGAGTATGATGCAATGAACGATCAATATACGCGTTTTTTGTTAAATGAGCTTTTACCACAAGCATTAGATGGATTAAATGTTTCAAACTCTCCTGAAGACCGTGCAATTGTTGGTTTTAGTTCTGGTGGAATTTGTGCATGGTCAGTCGCCTGGCATAGACCCGATATGTTTGGCAAAGTACTAAGTCATTGCGGTAGTTTTGTTGATATCAGAGGCGGTGGAAACTTCCCTTATTTAATTCGAAATGAAATTGTGAAACCTATCAAGATGTATTTTCAAAGTGGTGAAAATGACTTAGACACTAAATATGGCAACTGGGCATTAGGTAATAAACAAATGGCAGCAGCGCTTAAATTTAAAGGGTATGATTATCACTTTGAATTTGGTGAACAAGGACACAATTTAATACATGGTGCTGAACTCTTAGCTGATTCAATTAAGTGGTTATTCAGTAAGTCTATAAAATAAATAATTCATTCCCTTGACCTTAAGTTATCTTGAGGTTTTATAGTCTGTGCCAGTTCAGGATATCAAGGAATAAATATGGCAACAGTGATTTCAATAGACAGATTAAAACGTTTCACAAATTTAATATGGGTACTGCAACTGGGGAATTTTTTCATTCGCGGTACTTATTACATGGTATGGCCATTTCTAGCGGTTATTTTATATCAAAAATTTAACCTGAGTGCGACAGAAGTTGGCATGTTATTAACGGGATCGTCAGTATTTTCGGTTATTTTAGGCTTTTATACGGGCAACTTATCCGATAGATTTGGTCGAAAACCAATAATGGTCGCAGCCGCCGTCATTGGTATTATTGCATTTAGCTGGCTGGCTTATGCAGATTCCTTATTATCATTTTGCAGTGCTATATTTTTAGCAACACTCCCGCGATCTTTATGGGATGCACCTAGTAAAGCCGTTTTAGGTGATGAATTAAAAGATCCTAAAGACAGAGAGCTTGCCTTACAGCTTTTATATTTCTTAGTTAATGCTGGGGCTGCGATTGGTCCATTAATTGGGATTTGGGCTGGGTTAACAGGAGAGCAGTCGAGCTTTTTACTGACTGCAATCGCTTATGTCGGTTTATTAGGAGCGTTATTATATACTTTTAAAAATACTCACAATACAAACCAAAAGAAACTGGCAAGCTCCCATGATTTTACGAAAATTATAAAATTATTAAAAAATGATCATGTATTTTTATTGGTATTGCTAGCTAACATGTTAATTTTATTAATTTATGCTCAGGGTGACTCTAGTTTAATTCAATATTTAACTCGTGCAGAAGTGCCTGAACTGGTGACTTTAATATCGTCAATATTGATCATGAACTCATGTGTAATAGTTGTGTTTCAGTTTCCTTTACTGAAATTAATGGAAAATATTGAAATTAAACAGCGCATATATATTGGCATCGTATTTTTGGCTATATCGCAATTAGTTTTTGCTTTTAACTCAGTTGACTATTATTGGGGCTGGTTAATCGGCACTTTTATTTTAAGCATTGGAGAAGCGATATTATTTTCTAACATGAATGTGCACTTAGACAGATTAGCACCAGCTAAATTAAAAGGGAGTTACTTTGGTGCTGCGGGTTTATGTTCACTAGGATTTGCAATTGCACCTTTATTGGGAGGGATCGTACTCGATATTTGGGGAGGTCCGATATTATTTGTTATTGCATCAGGTTTAAGTATTGTCACGATTATTTTGTATCAATTAAGTGATGAATTAAAGCGTCCTGATTTTGAATCTTTGCAATTGAATTAAAGGTTATCAGCATTTTTAAAATAAAAATTAATGCAATTTAAACGCATTAATTTTTTTGAATGAGGCGATTTAAATTATTATTTATTGGAATACTTTAATATCATCTTGCCATTGTTGTGCCAGAAAATCGATAAAAGCTCTTACAACTGGTCTTTGGTAGCTTCTGGATAAATATACAGCCCAAAGTGAGGCACTTGGTAAGGTGATTTTAGGTAGCATTTGTTTTAGCTCCCCTGTCGCTAAATAAGTATTCGCCAAATCACAAGGTAAATAAGCAACGCCAATACCATTAAGTGCTGCACGTACTAAAACGCCAAGATCATTTGCTTTAATACAACCAGTAACAGGAACTGTAATATATTCTTGTTTATCAATAAAAGACCATATATTTTGTGAAATGTGAATAAGACAATTATGCGCTACGAGCTGTTGTGGCGATGTAATATCGCCATGTTTTTTAAGATAGTGTTCTGAGCAACATAACACACTTTCTATTTGCATTAAGCGTCTAGCAATAAAGGAGTCGTCAGGTTGTTTGGTATATCGTAATGCAACATCAATTCGCTCATCTACTAATTGCGCATTTCTATCAGATAGTATTAACTGAAATACAACTTTAGGGTGTAATACGCTAAAAGCTTCAACGACTTCATATAGCAAGTTTTGTCCTAACCCGATAGGCGTTGCGATACGAATTTCACCTGTGAGTTCTTCATTATGACTACGGGCTAAACTCTCTAATCCAGACACTTCATTTATAATTTGTTCGCAGTGCTGCATTAAATCATGCCCAGGCGAGGTGAGGCTGACACTGCGTGTTGTTCTATGCAGTAAGCGTACATTTAACCAGTCTTCAAGTTCTTTAATATGTCGGGTTACTTTTACTCGGCTAAGCTCTAGTTTATCGGCTGCTTCAGTAAAGCTGCCTGTATTGGCCACTTCAATAAAACTACGTATAGCTTCAAATTTATCCATAACTATTTTGTTTGTTACAAAATTTGAAACAATTATGTGCTAATTATGGTGTTTATTGCAATATTTATATATTTCATACTTGCCCTATCTTAAATACACAAAAAAGATTGGAGAAAATGATGAAAATCGCAATTATAGGTGCAACGGGTTGGATTGGTTCAACTGTGATGAGTGAAGCGTTAAGTCGAGGGCATCAAGTTATCGCAATAGGGCGTGATACTCGTAAAATTGAAAATACTCAAGTAGAAAAATATACTCTTGATTTACTCTCTCAAGGTGGGTTAAAAGAAGCTGTAGCTGGTGCAGATATTGTTATTGCTTCTATTGGGGGCCGTGCGCTAGGAAACCACGAAATTGTTGAAAATACAGCTGAACGTTTATTAAGTGAGTTACCAGACACTCACATTCAAAGGTTAATTTGGGTGGGGGGAGCTGGTAGTTTAGAAGTTGCACCAGGGGTTAAGTTAGTAACCGTTCCTGAGTTCCCAGTAGAGTACAAAGACGAAGCCATAGCACAAGGCTGTGCATTAGAGATATTTCGTAAAAGTAACAGCTCATTAGATTGGTTGTTTGTAAGCCCCGCAGCTGAAATATTTCCTGGTGAAAAAAAAGGTCAGTATCGTATAGGCGCAGATGAACTATTGACTGATAATGAAGGCAATAGCAAAATTTCGGTTCAAGATTATGCATTGGCATTAATTGATGAAGTAGAACAATCAATGCATCATAATAAACGGATTGGAATTGCATATTAAGGGTTATATGATCTTACTTTAAGATTGGTTGATTTTTTTGGAATATGTTTAACTCAGTACACAGAATAAAATACTACTGAGTTTCTATTTTTTATGAATCAATCAGGTTTTAATAAATAATTTTTTGCTCTATTTAACTCCAAGGTGCATTTCTGCAATTTTTTTCTAAAAATTCCATAAAAACACGTACTTTTGGTGATAAATGTTCACGGTGAGGGTAAACAGCATAAACACCTAAAGAGGGAAGTTCATAGTCTTCTAAAATCGGCGTTAATTTACCTGTGTGCAATTGTTCACAAATACTGAGCTTTGCTAATGCAGATATGCCTAATCCATTTTCAGCAGCTGAAATAACCGCATCAACCGAATTGGTTTTCAAGTTGCTGTTAACTTGTACCATAATCTCTTTTTTATTCGCTTTTTCAGTGAAGTTCCATCTTAATGGGGAAGACAGTAATGATAAACTGATCCATTGATGATTCACTAAATCTAATGGTGTTTTGGGTGTGCCATAGCGTGATAAATATTCACTGGAGGCAAATATATGGGTCGCACTAGTGCATAGTTTTTTGGCAATTAAATTTGAATCTTGCAGCCAGCCTATTCGAATAGAGAGATCTATGCCTTCCTCAACCATATTCACAATACGGTCTTCTAATAACAGCTCTATTTTTAATAATGGATACAGGCATCGTAGTTCTTTAATGATTGGGATCAGTTGCTTAGTGCCAAAGTAAATAGGGCTGGCGACTCTTAATGTGCCTGTTGGTTGATGCTGATATTGGCGTAATTCATTGATAGCAATTTCAGCTCTATTTACGATTTGTTCGCAGTGCTTATAATAAATTTCACCAGCTTCAGTTAGGCTTAGTTTTCTAGTTGAGCGATTAAGTAAGCGAACGCCTACTTCTTGTTCTAATAAACTGATTTGTTTACTGACAGCCGATTTTGCCACACCTAATTGACGTGCTGCTTCTGAAAAACTTTTTGCCTGTATTACTTTAGTAAATACACCAATACGCTTTAATTCATCCATAGTAGACTTAAATTGTTCTCTTAAGGTGAACAGTGTTATCTAAAATACCTATCTAGTAAAGAAATTTATAACTGACACAATGGCTTCAACTTAATTAATTTAAACACAAATTAAAAACCAGATTTAAAAACAGCGGTTTTACACACAGTTAATGGAGAATTTATATGCGTCATGAAAATCTTTTTACCCCAGTTGATTTAGGTGCTGGTCTTATTTTAAATAATCGTTTAATAATGGCACCTTTAACACGTTGCATGGCAGATGAAAATTTAGTTCCGACTGAAACTATGGCTGCCTATTATGGTCGACGTGCTGATATTGGGCTGATCATCAGTGAAGCAACAAATATATCGCCAAGTGCCCAAGGTTACCCAAAATCACCAGGTTTATATAATGATGCTCAAGTAAAAGCGTGGAAAAATATTACCCAACGTGTACATCAAAATGGTGGTAAAATTTTTGTGCAATTGTGGCATACAGGTCGCGTATCTCATTCATTTTTTCAAAATGGAGAAAAGCCACTAGCCCCTTCTGCCATTGGTATTGAAGGTCATGTGCCACGTATGAGAGAGCTTGAATATGGCGAACCAAAAGCCATGACTGAAGCGGATATTACACAAGTTATAAATGACTTTGCAATTGCTGCTGCTAACGCTAAAAAAGCGGGTTTTGATGGTGTTGAGATCCATGGTGCAAATGGCTATTTAATAGATCAGTTTTTACATTTTTCGTCTAATCAAAGAACAGATGAATTTGGTGGTACAGCCAAGAATATGTCTCGATTGCTATTTTCTGTAATCGATGCCGTTAAAAAAGAAATTGAACATGTTGGGGTAAGATTATCACCTGCTGCTTATTTTAATATGGAACACGACGTGAGAGACGTTGGTGTTTTTGATTATGTTTTAAGCAAGCTTAATAGTTTAGAACTAACTTATGTACATACTGGCATATTTGAAGACAGCCATATTGATTATCTTAATGGCTCTGTGACGCAATACATACGTCAAAGTTATCATGGCACAGTGATCGCTAACGGTGGATATACTGCAAAATCGGGTGCTCAAACGATTTTAAAAGGCGATGCTGATTTAATTGCAATAGGGCGTCCTTTAATTGCTAACCCCGATTATGTTGAAAAAGTAAAAACAGAGCAAGTGTTGACAGAATATACTGAAGACATGTTAACTGAGCTTATTTAAACTCGCTTTGTTATATTTTTTCTGTTGTTGACTCATCAAACGAGACACATAAACCCAGTATTGGGCTCTCCATACGCATGTCTGCTTATGGAGATGGTTTTTGTTAATCAATTATTTTTAATTAAGATTTAATATGTGGCTTCATTAGCCAAGCATTGTAACCGTCTAAGTATTTAAAAGGTTGTGCTTTATTTTGCCATTGAGAGATCACTATATGTGAGGGGGCGCTATTATTTCCTAAGGTTTCATCGTCACTGGGAGTACTTCCTTTGTATTATGTTTAAATTTCAATTTATTAACTTATTTTTATAGGTAACAAGTAATGTTATTTAATGGAGATTGAAATACAAATTAACAAAATTGATATGCTGATTTTTAATTAACAGGGGTATACTGCACAAAATGATTTAATGGACAAAGACGATCAATACGCATAAAAACAACTTGACGGTAGGTGCCTGGCAGATAGACCCTTTATCTCTTCGATTTATTAAAGACGATAAAAGTATAAAAGTTCAGCCAAAGGTAATGGAGTTATTGCTGTATTTAGCGCAATTTCCAGAACAAGTTATTTTAAGAGAAGAATTGATCAAAAATGTTTGGCCTGAAGTATCGGCAACAGACGATACATTAAATAATATGGTTGGCAAGTTACGCAAAGTACTGATTGCTGACTCCCAATGTCAAAGTTATATCGAAACAGTTCCTAAAAAAGGCTATTGTTTGCGTGCTGAAGTTGTTAAAACAGCCAAAAAAGAAAAGCAAAAAATACAACCTAAATCATTTAAAAAACCCTTAATTTTAGGGTTCACAGTTGCAATAATAGCTGTGTTTCTTTTTTTTATGAGTCAAAAGGTCTTCATTCATAGCTTACCTTCTTCAACTATTGACTTAGATAAACCACTTGAAACTCTGTCTATTACAAGTCACCAAGCACTTGAAATTTTTCCCGAAATATCACCAAATAATAAACATATTGCGTTTATCCGAGCCCCGGAAGGTTTGCAAAGTAATCAGCTCATTATTAAAGATATCGATAGCGGTAATGAGCGTATTTTAAATGATATCGCTGGTTTATACGGTAATCCCGTTTGGTCTGGGAACAGTGAAAATATCGCATATATTCATATGTCAGGTTCAACTTGCACTGTGCGTCTTGTAAATATGCAAGGAGGTCCTAGTCGTTTACTCTCCTCATGTTCAGGTGAGTTAATTCGTACCATGCGAAAATCACTCACATGGGATAAGGATACTAATTCTGTCATTTTCACAAAAAATCAAGAAACTAAAAAAGCACTCGCTCTATTTAAAGTCGATATAGTATCAGGGCAAGCACTCAAACTGACTAACCCACCCGAAAATATGATTGGTGATGCTAATCCAAGTGTGTCTCCTAATGGCAAATTAATTGCGTTTACAAGAACAAATGAAAGTGGCGTTGATAAAATAATGGTGCTTAATATAGTGACAAATATAGAGACTGAATTTGCAACAAAAAGTCAAAACTTACTGGGAATCGACTGGTTAGATAATGACTCTGTGATCTATATCTCTGATGCTAGTAGTCGTTCTGAACTTGTATTATTAAATGTAACTGATGGCTCTGAAGCGCTTTCGCGTATTAGTGGCCGCAGTATGCTTCATCCTAGTTTTAATACAGCCAGTAGACAGTTGATTTTTTCTGAGTTACAAAGTAATGCCAATATAGTGATCTCAAAAAGGTTAAATGAAAACCATAGCGAAAAATTGATTGAGCTTAAGTCTTCTAAATTCGAAAGAGAAGTCGTATTTTCAGATGATGGTCAGTTTATTGTATATACGCGATTATTGGCAAATGGTTCTGAGCTTTGGCTTTACGACTTGACGACAAAAGAGCAAAAGCGTTTAGTAAAACCAGACAATGCATTTTTTAAAAGCATTGCTATTTCTCCTGATAATACAAAAATTGTGTTAAATGCCATTACTGAAAAAAATTCAAGTATTCAAATTTATGATATTGAACGTCAGCATTTTTTTAATCTTGAAACAGTTGATATTAAAAACCCACAAAGTCCGAGCTGGTTGGCTGATAGTAAACGGGTTTTATTTACATCTAAAAAAAGTGAACTATGGTTGATTTGGCAAACATCAGTTAATGACTCAAACCCGACACTTATCACGCAGCAAGGAGGTAACATTGTTGTTGAAAGTGATGATGGCAAAAATGTTTATTTTTCACGCCAAGGGGAAGTGGGTTTATGGCAACTCTCGTTAATTGATACACAAGCAACTCCGGTAAAAATGACACAAAAAATTACTGAAGAATTTCAAACCTGGAAAATGAAAAATGGTATCTTTTACTTTTTAAAACGTCAAAGCATTCCATCAAAGCATATTTATGTTTATACCCCTGAAAATGATGAAATAAAACTTTATTATCAATCATCAGGCGCTTTTAATTATTTTGACATCAATCATGATTTGGTTGCCAGTGCTCAGTTAAAACAATTTTCAGCCGACATCTTTGTAATGCAGTTTTAAATGATTTCCCATTAAAAAATAGTGATTAGCCATTAACCACTTTATTTATTTCATCCAACAATTGTTTAGAGGTTTGGGATAATTGTTGATCCGTTAAGTGTAAAGCCTGTAAGTTAAAGCTCAATGGGGGGGAAAGTGCTGCAATTGAGGTGGTATCGCATAAATTTCCTTTGGCTGTATATTCATCAATGATGCAAACGCCCATTTCCTGTGCAACGAGTCTGGCTGCAATAAAATAGGTTTGGACTTGAATATTACATTTCATTTTGATGTCTTGATCTGAGATACGATTAAACACAATATCTCCAAGTGGGCCACTATCCCAAATACCGATAATTTCTTGGTTTATTAATTGCTCAACATTCATGGTGTCAGGTTTTTCTGGAAAAAATAGGTTGGGATATACCACGACTAATTGAGACTCAAGTATGCGTTGTTGCGTTATACCTGGCAAAGGTGGTGGAGAAAACATTAAAGCAAAATCAATTTTACGCTCAAGTAACGCTTGTTGTACTTGTTCATTATGCATCGTTTGAATGTTTATATTGACCTCAGGGTGCATTTTTTTAAATTCAGCAACGGCTTTTGGCACAAGTTCAAAACCCAGCGCAGGCGCTAACCCTATATTAATATTACCCGTTTTACTTTTTTTTATGTTTTCAGCTGTATTTCGTACAGACCGTATTTGTTTATATACTTTATCTACTTCACTAAACAGCATATGTGCTTCAGCTGTTGGCGTTAAACGCCCTTTAATGCGCTGAAATAAATCAAACCCTAATTGCATTTCAGCATGCGCTAATACTTTACTGACAGAGGGTTGAGACACATGTAGAAATTGTGCCGCATTAGTAATAGAACCTGTCATATAAATTGCGTGAAAAACTTCTATGTGTCTTAGCCTCATGATAGTGCCTTTGCTTTTAAATATGTTTTTGTATATAAATTAGGTTTTAGTTTATTCGTGTTAGGAAATTTTAATTGCATCAGGCTAAAAACACTGCCGAACTTGTCCATAAAATAGCAGCAATAGATGCTGCAAAACTGGCTGGCACAATTTGAGACTTTACATGATCCATTAAATCACACCCTGTGGTCATAGCACTGAGTATTGTGGTGTCTGATATTGGAGAGCATTGGTCGCCAAAAACGCTTCCATTTAAAACCGTTGCAAAACAAATCATCATAAATACTTCTGGGTTATCTAAATTACTGCCCGTAGCTATGGTCCATGCTAATGGCATAGCCAAAGGAAAAGCAATGGCATAAGTGCCCCAACTAGTGCCTGTTGAAAAAGAAATTATCATAGTTAAGAGCTGTAAAATAACAGGTAAACACCAAAATGGTAATCCTTCACCTAAAAGCTCTATCAGATATAGACCCCCACCAACTTGTTTACTGATAGCGCCAATTGTAATGGCTAACATGAGTATAACTGATGCGAGAACGACGCCTTTTAACCCTTGATTAATGCCATCAATTACATTATGAAGTGCCATGCCTTTGGCTAAAGCGATAAAGCAACTTAATAATAATGCACAAGTAAAAGCCCAATGAACAGCAGGACTGCCAGTTAAAATAAATGTACTGATAGCAATAATAATAAGCGTGAATAATGGGAATATGAATTCGACAACATGAGGCTTATAGCCTTGTGGAATACTTGGATGGGCAAGCTCTTTTGCGCTCATAGGTCTGGCATTCTGAGCATCAAGTTGGCCAGTTTTAATGACACGTTTTTGTGCGTTTTTAAGGCGTTTTCCTGCAAAGGTCATGATATTAAGACTGACTAATAAAGTCCCAATAACGGCAAATATGCCATAAAAGCTAAAGGGAATACTTTTAAAAAAGAAATTAATGCGGTCAGACTCTGTTGCTAAAAAACTCACACCGGGTACAAAAATAAGCGCTTGTACATAAGCAGGCCACGCATTAAAAGCAATAACAGAGGCAATTGGTGATGCTGTAGAGTCAACAATATAGGCCATTTCTTCATGGCTAACATTTGCTTTATCGGCTAACGGTTTAACTGTGGTGCCCACAACAACCGTACTGACAGTGCCCCCTTGAAAAAAAATAACGCCTAACAGCCATGATACAAATTTTGCTGAACGAGGTCCTTTTACAAAATGTGCGGTCATATATTCGGCAAATACCTGGGCTGCACCTGTTTTTGACCAAATGCCCATTAACCCGCCCAGTAGCCACAAATATAAAACGAGAATACCTGCGGCGCTATCTGTGGCTAAATTCGGAATGATGATTTGGTCAATAATATTAAATTTACCTAATAATAATGCCCCAGAAATGACACCACACAATAGAGCGATCAAAGGCTCTCTTGTTATTAAACATAATAAAATTGCAGTAATTGCGGGTAATAAAGACCAAAAACCTAAGTGAAAATCTGGTTTTAATAACGCCAGTTGTCCATCGTTTTTTATAACCCATTGCTGCGATAAATGTTCCGGTTTTCCATTTTTATCAAGTGACTGTTGACGAAGAGGAGATGAGCTATAGTTAATAACATCACCGACTAAGACTTCTTTATCTTTAAACTTATATACAGTGTTATTCTGGCTATTTTGATAAGTTTGATAAACATAAAATTGTTCTTTGTAAATAGGACTGGTTGTTAAAAATGCAAAAATACTCAGTATGAGTGCAAGTACAATGGCGATTAATCCTGTGTAATGTTTTATTGGTTTCATAATGCGAGATACTAGTATTTTTTTTCGTTAAATAAAACTTAACAGTTAATTAATTATTTGTAATCTTTTATAAATTCTACAAGGTATAACCAAAGGTTATAATCTTGTTATCAAGAGTCAATTGTTAAATTCATCATTTTTATTCATGGTTATAGCCACAAGCTATTTAGAGTCAACGTAGTTAGTCATAGTTTGGATATAGCCGCTTAGTTCAAATGAGCTAATGCAGCAGGAATAAATAAAAAATAAATGTTCAGGTATAAAACTAGAATAAACCTGGCTAAATTTAAATGGGCATGACAACTGGAAATCTCATGATAAAAAATACAACAAGTCACCATAAGCTGACACGTCTTAGTATGTGTGTTATTGCAGCTTTATCACCTCATCTAGTGCAAGCTGAAGCTGAAAAATCTGATGATGAACAAATTGAAAGAATTAGCATAGTAGGCTCAAACATTAAACGTGCAACAGATATTGGTACTTTACCTGTTACGACGTTGACTGAAAAAGATATTGAAAATACAAGTGCCGTAACGGGGGATGAATTGCTACGTTCTATTCCACAAATCGGTGAAGTTGCATTTGGTGGTGCAACGGGAAATGGTGGGGTTAATGATGCGCGTGGTGATGTGTCATCCATTAATTTACGTGGTGTTGGTACAGGTAATACCTTAACTTTACTGAATGGTCGACGTTTAGTTAATCACCCTGGTACACAATCTGAAAATTTCGTTCCAGTCACAACTGTAAATTCAAATACTTTACCTGTATCTGGCCTGCGTTCTTTAGAGATTTTACGTGATGGTGCGGCAGCTATTTATGGCTCTGATGCTGTTGCTGGTGTGATTAATTATAAATTAAAAGATGATTTTGAAGGCAGTAAAGTAAGTGTGTCTTATGGTAGTTCTGAAGGTACACCTCTTGATGAAAAAACATTTAATTTTTTAACTGGCTTTGACCTCAATGGCGGTAAAACGCATATTACGGCTTCAGCAACTTATTATGAACGTAATGGTATGATGGCAAGTGAGCGAGATTATTCCGCAAGCCATGATTTACGTCAATACCCAGGTTTACCTGAAGCTTTCATCGACGGTACACAATTAGATAATCGTTCAACAGCAACCCCTTGGGGCGATTTTCAATCAAGTTCACTGGGTCGTTTTCATTTACAACCGGATACGCAATCTGGTTGTGTTGAAGATTTAGCGGGTGGTGTTTGCGCCGATAAGGGGAGCTTTCCAAGAGATAATCGATATGACAGAGGCGCTGATCGCTCTTTAGTATCAGATGTAGATAGATTAAACTTTTATACGTATTTAACCCATGATTTAGGCAATGATATAGAGTTATTTGGCGAAGCCATTTATTATAATGCACAAGCAAAAAGAACACGTGAACAAACGCCTAATTTAACGGCGCAAAGATTTAAAATTTCGGCTGATGCAGCATTTAACCCCTTTAATGAAGAAGTAACCGTTAGAAGCTATCGTGCAATAGATACCGGCCCAAGAAATATTCAAGTTGATGATATGAGTTATCGTGCATTGGCTGGATTACGTGGCATAAAAGGCGACTGGGACTGGGAAACTGCTGCTTTTTATAGTGAAGCTGAAACAAATGATATGGCAAATCGCATTCAGGCAAGTAAATTTCAAGCTGCTATCAATAGTAGCAATGCTGCAACTGCTTATAATATATTTACAGGGGGGGATCTTAATAACCCAAACACAGGTGATACAAGTTTAAATTCACACAGTGTCATTGACCAATTTATGGTTGATGTTACAAGAGACTCTAAAACCAGCCTTGCATCTATTGATTTTAAAACGAGCAATGGAGAATTATGGGACTTACCTGCAGGCAGTGTGGGGATTGCTATGGGACTTGAGTTTAGACATGAAACTTTTGAAGATGACCGTGATGAACTGCTAGATGGTAGCAATCCTTTTATAGATCAAATCACAGGTATTACGTTATCGGGCAGTAATGTTTTAGGAAGCAGCCCTACACCTGACTCAAAAGGTGATCGTGATGTCACATCTGCATTTGTTGAATTACTAGTACCGTTAGTAGATAGCGGATCCCATTATGTTGAGTTACAACTTGCAGGTCGATATGAAAACTTCTCTGATGTTGGCTCTGCTTTTAAACCAAAAGTTGCTGTTTTTTGGGAGCCTGCAAACTGGATGAGTGTACGTGCATCATATGCTGGTGGTTTTCGCGCACCGGGTTTACCACAAGTAACGGCTGAAGCGGTTCCACGCAGTAATACTTTATATGATCCAATATTAGATAAAAAATATGCCATTGTTGATGTGAGAAGTGGCAATACAAGTTTAACCCCCGAAGATGATACAAATACATCAATTGGTTTTGTATTCCAACCTAGCGATCAATTAACCATTACTTTAGATGCATGGAGAATTGAGCAAAAAGATCTTGTTGGTATTTTACCTGGGTCTTCGCACCTACTTTATGATTCATTGTTACGTTCACAAGGTACATACAATGAAAACGTAATTCGTGATCCTAATACCAATGAAGTAATTAAAATTAATAATACTTACAAAAACTTAGATGCCAGAGAAATTGAAGGGGTCGATTTAAGCTTAACCTATGATTGGGATACGAGTTTTGGTGATTGGGAATTTACTTTTAATGCGGCTAAATTAACTAAATTTGAACAAGTTGCAGATCCTATTTCAGCGCAACTGGTTGCAGCACAAAAAGCAGGAGACCCATCAGTACCTGCTGATCAGGTTGTAAAAAATGTAGGCGATTTATTGAAACAAGACGGACGACCAGAACTGCGAGCCCGTGCTTCTATTAACTGGCGCATGGAACAATGGGGTGCGGGTATGAGTACCAATTATGTCAGCGAAGTAGAAGATACAAGTACGACAGCAACGGTTGACGATGAAGTCATTAAATTGCCAGTAGATAGCTATCAAACTGTTAATTTTTATGCAGATTATCGTTTTGAAGGTAAAACTGTACTTCAAGATAGTAAATTACGTATTGGTGTACGTAATTTATTTGATGAACAACCGCCTTTAGCTGATGAACTTGGTTATGGTTATTTTGGTGGGCTTCACTCAAATAGAGGTCGATACTTTCATATGAGTTTTAGTAAAACCTTTTAGTTATGATAATTAAATACAGGCTTTGTAGCCTGTATTTTTTATTTTCAGTGTATAAAAATAAAACAGCAAAGAGCATAGTGTATGAAACGTATTTTATTTATTGGTTTATGTATTTTAACAAGCTTTAAATCACTGGCTTGTGATTTTTCAAACGTGATATTTGAACATGATTTTGCAACCGCAAGATTAGGGCAATGCAAACAAATTAGTGATACTCGATTTGAATTAACCATATTTCCAGAATTGACAGCAAAAAATAAGCCACCAATAAATAACAGCCCTTGGTATGCATTTAAAGTCACTGCAAAATCTGAAACGAATATTAAAATTGTGATGAAAGTGGTTGGTGGTGAGCATAGGTATCCGCCAAAAGTGAGTCAAGATGGCAAGCATTGGCAACTACAAAAATATAGATTAAGAAATAAAAAAATGTCGTTTCAGTTAAATGTAAGTGACAAACCAACTTGGATATCAGCACAAGAAATATTAACTAATGAGCAATATTTTCAGTGGGGAAGAAATCTAGCAGAACAGGAAAATATCATACAAACCGTATTAGGTCATTCAACACAAAAAAAACCAATTTATAAAATAGAAACACAAGGTGAAGGCAAAAACTGGCTAGTGGTTTTAGGAAGACAGCACCCGCCAGAAGTCACAGGTGCTTTGGCCATATTTCCTTTTACTGAAACATTATTATCAAATTCAGATTTAGCACTTGAATTTAGAAAACAATTTAACGTACTTGTGATCCCAAACCTTAATCCTGATGGGGTTCAACTAGGACATTGGCGTCATAATGCCAACGGAATAGATTTAAATCGCAGTTGGAAAACCTTTGATCAAATTGAATCTAAACAAGTCGATGACTATTTAACCGCGCTTGTTGGTCAAAAACAAAAAATGCGCATGGCGGTAGATTTTCACTCCACCAAACAAGATATTTTTTATACCATGCCATCAGACTACGGTATGGCGCAGCCCTATTTAGTTGAAACTTGGTTAAATAGTTTAGATAAAGAATATCCAGATTTTAATGTGATACAAAAACCAGGAAATAACCCAGGTAAAGGCGTATTTAAACAATATTTTACTGATAAATTCAAAGCACATGCCATTACCTATGAAATGGGTGACAATACTGACAGAAGGTTTATTGATAAGTTGGCTGTCAGTGCAGCTAATACATTAATGACAACTCTGATAAGCAGTGATCCAGTGACGGGAAAATAAGATGACTTTATATAAAAAAAATAAAAACATGCGTTTATTAACGTTAGTTACTGTGTTGTTGGGCCTTGTAGCGTGCTTAGAAAATAACATCAATACACAAGATGATGAACAACAGCTTAATATTGATGTTTTAATAAAGTCTGGCACTGTTTTTACAGGTACAAGTGATCAAGGTCAAAAATTAGACATAGCTGTGTGTGAACAAATTATTTGTGGTCTGTATGCTTCAAATAGCAAAGTAATAAATGCTAAAAAGGTAATAGATGCCAAAGGCAAGATAGTTAGCCCAGGTTTTATTGACGCACATACACATACTTTAGAAGAGCTCATGAGCTCAGATAAAAATAGCAACCTCAATTATCTGACTCAAGGTGTGACCACAGTTGTTAATGGTAATGATGGCGGTGGCCCCGTTGATTTTTTAAAAACAAAACTAAAACTTGAAAAAAACGGTATCGGCACAAATACCGCATTGTTGGTCGGTCATGGTGAATTAAGAGATCACGTAATAGGTAGAGCAGAGCGATTTGCTAAACCTGAAGAAATATCACAAATGAAAGCATTACTTAATACGGCCATGAAGCAAGGCGCAATAGGCTTATCTAGTGGTTTATATTATGTGCCTGGGGCTTTTGCAGATACAAATGAAGTTGTTGAGCTTGCAAAAACAGCTGCAAAATATAAAGGTATTTATGATACTCACTTAAGAGATGAAAGTACTTTTAATATTGGTTTTAAAGCGGCAGTTTCAGAAGCAATAGAGATTGCAAAATTAGCAGATATTCATTTGCATATCGCACATATAAAAGCATTGGGCGTGGATGTTTGGGGGCAAAGTACGGACGTTATTAAACAAATAGAAACAGCGCAACAGCAAGGCATTAGTATTTCAGCCGATCAATACCCATGGCAAGCGTCGGGCACGATGTTAACCAGTGCTGTAGTCCCTAAATGGGTTATGGCTGACTCTCAAAAACGCTTTCATGGAAGATTAAATAACCACACACTTTTACCAAAAATAAAAATTGAAATTACGGAAAACATTCGTCGTCGTGGTGGCGGTGAAGCATTATTAGTCACGGTAACACAAGATAGAAGTTTGGTAGGTAAAACATTAAAACAAATTGCTAAAGATATGGGGTTGTCTGAAACGGATACAGTTATAAGCTTAGTGCAAGGGCCTCAAATTCGTATTGCATCATTTAATATGTCTAATCAAGATATTGAGAATTTTATGGTAAAACCTTGGGTTGTTACTTCATCTGATGGCACAAACGGACATCCTAGAAAATATGCAAGTTTTCCTAAAAAATATCGCCAATATGTTAAAGAACAAAAATTACTTACCTTGGCGCAATTTATAAAACAAAGTAGCTCACAGACGGCAAAAATTCTAAATTTAGAAAAACGCGGTGAAATAAAACTAGGGCATTACGCTGATATTATTGTTTTTGATGAAAATAAATTTAGCGATAAAGCGAATTTTAAAAAATGGAATGTTTTATCGACCGGCATAGAGACCGTATTGATAAATGGTGCGTTAACCATAGAGAATGGTCAATATAATCAGGTTTTAAATGGCAAGGTAGTGCATTAAAGTATATTTTATGTAGAAAATAGAAATAAACATTAGCAAGTTTATCTTATAACGATAAATGACAATGTGCTATTACTGAAATGTTTTGGATGACGAATGAGTTAGAAAGAGCCGAGCCTTATCGCTCGGTTTTTGCTTTATAATTATTCAGATTTAAATTAGAAAAATATTTGATCTACAATTGCTTTTATCTGCTGTTGATTTGCTTGCCAGGTAAAATCATTGCTGAATTGTTTCTGGGCTTTAAGACGCTGCAAATCAATAATATTATTTAAATCACTTAATAGGTCAATTGATTGATACATTAATGCTTTACCGTGCTGATATTCAACAATGTTTAAACCACCCACTTCATTGAAAGGTATTATTATATAATCACAATGTACAATTTTTATTGGCTGACGGTTAAGTATTTCCACGTATGAAATAGCGCATTTGATCCTTTGAGAAGCATACTGTTGATAACATACCTTTTGATCACCGGCTAATAGCCTATCAAACTTGCTGTAGGGAATTTTTTTAAGGTTATTACTTGTATCAAAAAAATGAACTTTTGGTCTTATTCCCACAATTTCCTCCAATTATAAATCAGATAATGGACTGCGTACGCCATTGGCGCCAGCTTGAATAACATGAGTATAAATTTGTGTGGTTCTAATATCAGTATGCCCAAGTTGTTCCTGTACAGTACGTATATCAGCGCCACGTTGTAATAAATGCGTTGCAAATGAATGTCGTAAAGTGTGACAAGTGACATTTTTATCAATATTAGCTGATTTGGCTGCTTTTTTGACTGATTTTTGTAATGCTGTTTCGTCAATATGATGTCGACGAATAACATTGTTATAGGGATCAGTACTTAATCTAGATGAGGGGAATAGATAATGCCAACCAAGCTCTTTTTCTGCCATAGGATACTTCTTGCTAAGTGCGAAGGGTAGCCAGACTCCTTGATAGTCTTGATTATTTTTATCTAATTCAAAATATTGCTTACACACATCAATTTGTAGTTTAATGGGCTCAACAATTTCTTCAGCTAAAGTTACTCTGCGATTTTTACCGCCTTTCCCTTGCCAAACCAATACAGACATGTAATCAAGATCAATATCTTGGATACGTAATCTCACGGCTTCCATTAATCTTAAACCACTTCCATATAATAAATTAGCAATTAGCCAATAAGGAGATGCGATTGATTGTAGTAATAATGCTGTTTCAGGTTTTGTTAATACAATAGGTAATTTGGGCTGACGTGCTGATTTTTTAAAATTGAGTTTCAAAGATAGAGGTTTTTTTAATAATTCTTTATATAAAAAAGCTAATGCATTTAAGGCGATGCTTTGTGTTCCTGGGGCAACGTTTTCGGTATTTGATAAATATGATAAGAAAAGTTCTACTTCTCGGTTTCCCATGTCTGATGGATGCTGTTTATTGTTATAAATAATATAGCGCTTGATCCAATAAATATAAGCTTCAATGGTTCGTTTAGCGTAGCGACGAGTAAGCATAAATTCATAAATACTATTTAAGAAAGCTGACTGATACATTTAAAATACTCATTAATTTATAACTGTATATTTATACAGTTTAGTTGTTTTTGTAAATATGTCTTTGATAGGCGGAAAAAATCCGTCTTTCACGCAGGGTGAAAAGACAAAAAAGTAGTCAAAGTCTTTGATATTATGGCTGAATAAATGTATTCTAGATTTATTAAAAATCATGATAGACGGAAAAAGTCCGTGTTTAAACACGGAATAAATCGGTCTATTAAGAGACTATGGCGTCAATAGCTAATTTTAAACTTTTGGTGCTTCCCACATAACTCCATCTCTGAGCATTGAATTTAAGATCACTACCATCTTTCTGATACAGGCGATGATCGCTACTTTTTTTGCTTTCCCAGCGGCAAGTAATTTTTGGTAATGAGCTTTAAATACCGGATTAGTTTGAATGGCGGACATCATAGCCATAAACAAAACAGTTCTTACCTGATGTCTACCTCCTTGTATTTTTCGCATACCTTGATAGCGACCACTTTCCCGATTCATAGGTGCCACACCGACTAAGCTGCTTGCTTGTTTACTACTAATGTAACCTAATTCAGGGAGG
>NZ_FOLO01000091.1 GCF_900112265.1 Pseudoalteromonas denitrificans DSM 6059
AAGTTCACGATAAATTGGCAGGCACAGATACGACAGAAACACGCTGGTATATTAGTTCATTAGACCAAAATGCAGAGCAAGCACTCAATGCGGTACGTAGCCACTGGCAAGTTGAAAGTATGCATTGGATGCTAGATATGACCTTTAGAGAAGATGAATCGAGAATACGTAAAAAGCAAGGTCCGCTTGTATTTAATGTAATGCGAAAGATAGCTATGGCACTATTCAAACAAGATACAACCAAGTCAGCTAGTATGGCGAGGAAAAAGAAAATGGCAGGGCTAGACGATGATTATCGCTCAACCCTGCTAGAATCTGGGATTAAAATGCGCTAGCCGTGAAGATGTAGACTATTTACTTTGAAAGTTTATTGTAAATATAAATTTAGCTGTTAATGGGAAGATGATGAAAAGTTACAGGCTTTAAGAAGTTATCGAAGAGTAAATTTTTAAATACCTTTGTCTATTTTTTTAATACTCTAGGACAGAAATGACAAATCAGATTAATATCTCCAATAATTCTATTCACCACATTCATGGCATAAAAAAAGCGAACCAACCGGTTCGCTTTTTTACTTAGTCTATTGATAGTTTAGTTAGTCACAATCTCTATTTCGGTCACAACCTTTATTAGAATAGTCACAAACTTTATTATCAGTTACCATCAACAAAAAAATTAGTCTTTATAAGTATCCACTGCAGGACAAGAACAAATTAGGTTACGGTCGCCGTATACGTCATCGATACGGTTAACTGTTGGCCAGAATTTGTTTGCAGCAGCTGCTGGCACTGGGAATACAGCTTGTGCGATTGAATATGGACGATCCCAAGTATCTGTGATGTCAGCAAGTGTATGAGGTGCATTGTGTAATGGGTTGTTATCTGCTGCCCACTCACCTGAACCGACTTTAGTTACTTCGTTACGAATAGATACCATAGCTTCAATGAAACGGTCTAGTTCAACTTTAGACTCTGATTCAGTTGGCTCAATCATGAAAGTACCCGCTACTGGGAACGACATAGTTGGCGCATGGAAACCGTAATCCATTAAACGTTTTGCCATATCAACT
The DNA here is from genome assembly GCF_900112265.1 of Pseudoalteromonas denitrificans DSM 6059. Taxonomy (GTDB): domain Bacteria; phylum Pseudomonadota; class Gammaproteobacteria; order Enterobacterales; family Alteromonadaceae; genus Pseudoalteromonas; species Pseudoalteromonas denitrificans. The sequence goes on from NZ_FOLO01000091.1 coordinate 1,070, forward strand.
TCTGTTACGCCTGTTTCTGCTTTGATTGGGCGTAAGTCAATAATACATTCGTGAGCAACACGGCCGTTAGCACCAGAGTATAAAATTGGGTAATGTTGACCAAGCTTATGCGCTAGGTAGTTAGCGTTAGTGATTGCATATTTAGTTGCATCAGTTACGCCTTTTTTACCTAGTAGAGCAACGTATAGGTAAGAGATACATAAAATACCCGCACTACCGTAAGGTGCTGCTGAAACTGCGCCATTACCAGCTGTTTCTTCATTTACATTAATTAATGCATGATCTGGTAAGAAAGGTGCAAGGTGTGCTTTAACACCGATTGGACCCATACCTGGACCACCGCCACCATGTGGGATAGCAAAAGTTTTATGTAAGTTAAGGTGTGAAACGTCAGCACCAATATGACCTGGTGATGTTAAACCAACCTGTGCATTCATGTTTGCGCCATCAAGGTAAACTTGACCGCCATTGTCATGAACGATGTTACAGATCTCTGCAATTGTTGTTTCGTATACACCGTGCGTAGACGGGTAAGTGATCATGATACACGATAAGTTATCAGCCATTTCCGTTGCTTTAGCACGTAAATCGTCCATATCAACGTTACCTTGCTTATCACAATCTACTACAACTACTTTCATACCAACCATTTGCGCTGACGCTGGGTTAGTACCGTGTGCAGAAGACGGGATCAAACAAATGTTACGATGTGAGTCACCACGGCTTTCATGGTATTTATGAATTGCGATAAGACCTGCGTATTCACCTTGTGCACCTGAGTTTGGTTGCATTGAGATGTTGTCGTAACCTGTTAGTTCTACTAACCAGTCACCTAGCTCATCAATCATTTTTTTGTAACCAACAGCTTGGTCTACTGGCGCAAACGGGTGCATGTTTGCAAATTCAGGCCAAGATACTGGGATCATTTGCGCTGTTGCATTCAATTTCATAGTACAAGAACCTAATGAAATCATTGAATGATTAAGTGCTAAATCTTTGTTCTCTAACTTTTTGATGTAGCGTAACATTTCTGTTTCGCTGTGGTACGAGTTAAATACAGGGTGAGTTAAGAACTCAGATTCACGTACTAATTCAGCTGGGATAGATGTGCTACCGTTTGCAACAATTTGTGCGTCAAGTTCATCTACGTCTAAGCCATGACCTTCACCTAATAAGATATTAAATAAAGTATTGATATCATCACGTGTTGTTGTTTCATCTAATGAAATTGCAACTTGACCATCTACGTCTGTACGTAGGTTAGCGTTGTTTGCTAATGCACGTGCGACTACTTCGTCTTTGTTCTTTCCTTGCGAAGACAAGTCAAAAGTGAGTGTATCGAAGAAAGTGCTGTTTACAGGCGTTAAACCTTTAGCTGTAGTACCCGCAGCTAAAATATCAGCTAAACGGTGAATACGATTAGCAATTACTTTTAGGCCTTCAGGACCGTGGTAAACTGCGTAGAAAGCAGCCATATTTGCTAATAATACCTGAGCAGTACAGATATTTGAGTTCGCTTTTTCACGACGGATATGTTGCTCACGTGTTTGCATCGCCATACGAAGTGCTGCGTTACCGCGTGTATCTTTAGATACACCAATAATACGACCAGGTAATGAACGCTTATGCTTATCACTTGTTGTGAAAAATGCAGCGTGTGGACCACCGTAACCCATAGGCACACCAAAACGCTGAGTAGAACCAATTACAGCATCTGCGCCAAGTTCACCTGGTGATTTTAACATGACTAAGCTCATAATATCGGCAGCTACTGCAACAACACCTTTTTTAGCTTGTAAGTCTTTAATTAAACCTTTTATATCTGTGATTTCACCTGTTGCACCTGGGTACTGTAATAAAGCACCAAATACATCGTGATTTACAGCATCTGCAGCTGGTGCAATAACAAGGTCAAAACCGAACATGTCAGCACGTTGTTTTACTAAATCGATTGTTTGTGGGTAAACATCATCAGCGACAAAGAATAAGTTTGATTTTTTATTTTTAGATACACGCTTAGCCAAAGCCATTGCTTCTGCTGCTGCTGTGCCTTCATCTAATAAAGAAGCTGATGCTAAATCAAGACCCGTTAAATCAATACACATTTGTTGGTAGTTTAATAATGACTCTAAACGACCTTGTGCAATTTCTGGTTGGTATGGCGTGTACGCAGTGTACCAGCCTGGATTTTCTAATACGTTACGTAAAATAACGTTTGGTGTAAGCGTACCAAAGTAGCCTAAACCAATATAAGTGTCGTTAACTTTATTTAAGTTAGCAACGGCTTTTAAATCTGCTAATGCTTGTACTTCAGTTTTGCTTTCTTCAATTGCAGGAAGGTCGGCTAAACGAATATCCGCAGGTACAATTTCATTAATAAGTGCGTCAACTGATTCAACACCAATGTCGTTTAACATTTCTTGTGTTTGTGCTGCGTCAGGGCCAATATGGCGACGAATAAAGTCTTGCTTTTGCTCTAACTGCTCAAGAGAGTTGGCGTTTGACATTAGTCCAGATTCCTATGATACAAATAAAATAATTCACGCTGATTTAATAAATAAAATCAGCTTATAAATGACTTATTTAATAAATTTCAAACAAGTCATTTTTAAGTTTAAATACCAATTATATTAAGGGGTTAACACTTTTCGCCTGTGTATATTAATATAATGAGTATAAATTGTTTATTACTAAAAAAATTAAAGCCCCAAAATGGAGCTTTAAAATTATTAACGAATATTAGTCTTCGTCAATTGAATTTTGGTAACCTTCAGCATCAAGAAGATTAGCAAGCTCTGTCTCGTCAGATGCTTTAATACGGAATAACCAACCATCACCGTATGAATCAGCATTAACTTGCTCTGGTGCATCTTCAAGCTCTTCGTTAATAGCAACAACTTCACCTGTAATTGGTGCATAAATGTCAGAAGCTGCTTTTACTGACTCAGCAACTGCACAATCTTCACCAGCATCAACTTCATCACCAACATCTGGTAAATCAACAAAAACCATATCGCCAAGAAGTTCTTGTGCGTGCTCACTGATACCTACAGTGTAAGTGCCATCACCTTCGTTACGAACCCATTCGTGTGACGTTGCATATTTTAATTCGCTAGGGATATTGCTCATTTTTATGTTCCTTAGTTCAATTTAGGCCTTTAGCCCATAATTCATTAAATTATTGATTTGCCGTTACGTACAAAGCTAGGCTTAACTACTTTAACATCAACTAATTTTTTACGCATTTCAACTTGTGCATTTTCACCAACAGTTTTTGGTACACGTGCAAGTGCAACACTAAAACCTAACGTTGGAGAAAAAGTGCCTGAAGTGATCACACCTTCACCACCTTCAACAATTACTTTACTACCAGCGCGTAAAACACCTTTTGCTTCAAGTACTAAACCAACAAGTTTATCGACACCTTCAGCTTTTTGTTTAACAAGTGCTTCACGGCCAATAAAGTTACGGTCTTCAGGTTCCCAAGAGATTGTCCACCCCATATTAGCAGCAAGTGGTGATACAGTTTCATCCATATCTAAACCATAAAGGTTCATACCTGCTTCTAAACGTAACGTATCACGTGCGCCTAAACCTGCTGGTGCAACGCCTGCGTCTAAAAGCTTCTGCCATAAATCAGCTGCGTCATCGTTATGAACAACAATTTCGTAACCTGCTTCACCAGTGTAGCCTGTTGTAGCAATAAATAATTCGCCAGCTTGAACACCAAAGAATGGCTTCATGCCTTCAACAGCTGCAACTTGATCTGCATTTAAGATTGTAGCAGTTTTTGCTTTAGCATTAGGACCTTGCACTGCAATCATGGCAAATTCTGGACGTTCTGCAACTTCAACAGCAAAGTCTTTAGATACTTGAGCAATCCAAGCTAAGTCTTTTACACGTGTAGCTGAGTTTACAACTAATCGATATTCTGTTTCGCTGAAGTAATAAATGATTAAATCATCAATTACGCCGCCTTCATGGTTAAGCATACCTGTGTATAATGCTTTACCAGGAACCGTTAGCTTAGCAACGTCATTTGCTACTAACGTACGAAGAAATGCTTTAGCGTCATCGCCTTTAACATCAACAATTGTCATGTGTGATACATCAAACATGCCCGCGTCTTGGCGAACAGCATGATGCTCTTCAATTTGAGAGCCATAGTTAATTGGCATTTCCCAGCCGTGGAAATCAACCATTTTAGCATTTGATTCTAAATGCTTTGCGTGTAGAACTGTTTTATTTGTCATAATATTCCTGCACTTTATTTAATATCCGGGTCAAAAACCAAGCGGATTATGGCCTCTAATGAGGGGAATAACATGGGCCGCGATTATACATAAGATATGCATCTGGGGCACATATATTTAATTATTTACGAAACCTAATTTAGTAAACTCTTGTTGCCAATTAGCCAGTTCAGTTGGACTTGCTAATAATTCGTAACCGTTATGCTCTTTTGTGTAAACAGCTGTTACAAATACGCGACCACTTTGGGCACCAAACCTTTGCTGCGAACATGATAAACGTATACCAGGAGTAAATTTAAATTGCTCAACCAGTACATCAAACGCATCATCACCTGATACCAACATAACGGTTAAATCAGAACGTTTAATGATATCAATATCAAAGTCTTCTTCATGTTGAATTAACCACGCATTAAATAACTCAGGATGCTCAGTATTAGCGATTATTCTAAAAGCTGACTCTGAAAAATAATATACATCAAGCATCACTTCAAAATCAGCATTACCCGGGCGTAACTTTGTTTGTAGCCCCATACCAGGCGCAGTTAGCTTAGCAACATCAGCGTCTAAAATGTTACGTAAAAAAGGCAATGCAGCACTACCACCAATATCTAAAACTTGTTTTTGTGGATGGAAAGTAAAGTTATTAGCATTTTTTATTTGTGGTTCAGAACCTAATACATGACTTGCAAACATCGTTGTATTTATGATCATAACAGTGCCTTTAATGCATATTTTAATAATATGTAAAAATTATATTGCTGCATTGAGTCAACAACAAATTGTAATTTTAAATATATTGATAAATAATGCTTATATTAAAAGGTTAATAAATAGAAAATGCTAATGAAAAATATACCAACAGATGCCCTACGTGCTTTAGTAACCGTTGTTGAAGTAGGTGGCTTTGCCAAAGCAGGAGAACTTTTATGCTTGTCACAACCAGCCGTTAGTTTACAAATAAAACGATTAGAAGAGCTACTAGGAAAAAAACTATTTAAAAAACAAGGGCAAAGACAAGTATTAAATCACCAAGGGGAAATCCTTTTACCTTTGGCAAAACAGTTTTTGCAAATGAACGACGCCATTTTACAAAAGTTCAGCTCTGAATTATTAACAGGTAAAGTGCGTTTAGGCATTCCCAGTGAATTTGCAGCCAGCATTTTACCTGCCATTATAGGTGACTTTGTTTCACTTTATCCCGATGTGTCATTAGAAATAAAATCTGAACTCAGCAAACAATTAATGCATATTAGTAATAGAGAGCAGTTTGATTTAGTACTTACCTTAAATGAAGCGTTAGATCAGCAGGAGCACCCTACTTTTATGCAAGACGATTTAGTCTGGGTAGGAGATTTAAATGTATCATCTGATGATGTCATTGCCTTAGTTGTTGCACCTGAAGGATGTATTTATCGAAAACGCGCTATAAATGCCCTTGATAATGCGGGTTTGAAATGGCGTATTGTTTACACCAATGCCGATTTAACAGGTTTAACTGCCGCTTTAAAAGGTGGATTAGGGATCACCGTATTAGCAAAACAAACCGTACCAGCTGAATTAAATGCTCAAAGAAATACGGCCGTATTGCCTAATTTAGGAAAAATAGGCATTAGTTTAATTAAAAAGAATCAACAAGAAGATCAGGCCGTAGACAAACTAGCCGAATTTATTATGTTAAGGCTAAAATAATTTAAATATCTGCGCTGCTTATCGATGATTGCTTTATGCATGAAGTAAGTTTGCGCAGATAAATCTCTGCCTACGCGTAAACAAACAGCGTAGACGGGACTTTAGTCGCGTATATTTATAAGCTCATAAACTCAATGTACATTTGCACAAATAAATCCCAGCCTGCAAGAAGTTTACTTGCCTAATGCACTTTTACCAAATAATTGTTTTAAAGGAGATAAGTTATCCACTAAATTTAAGCCAATGCCACGGATTAATTTTTTAACCGGGTTGTGCCCTTCAAATAACCCTTTTAAACCTTGCATCATGGCAATGTGTGTTTGTGCATCAGACTTACGAGTGCGTTCATATTCGCGTAATATTTTATAAGGCGCAAATTCAGCCTCAACTGAATCAGTCTCTTTACTCAATAAATCTATCAGTAAAGCCGCATCTTTTAAGCCTAAATTCATGCCCAAGCCCGCTAGCGGGTGTATGGTATGCGCCGCATCCCCCATAAGTACTACCCGGTTATCTAACCACTTTTTGCTATAACGCATCGTTAATGGAAAAGCAGCCCTATCACTTACCACTTCACATAAACCACACTGACCATCAAAGTGTGCCATAAGCGTTTTATTAAATTCAATATCAGATAATGCTAATAATTTCTTGGCATGATCCGGTGAAGTAGACCATACAATTGAATGGGTATTTTTTTCTGCAAGAGGCAAAAATGCTAACGGGCCATCCGCTAAAAAAACCTGCCTTGCAATATTATCATGAGGCAGTTGGGTTTTAATGGTAGCGACAATTGCGTGATGATCATAATCCCAAAAAGTGATTGGCATTTTAAATAACTGACGAATATTTGAATTTGCCCCATCACAGGCCACCAGCAATTTAGCTATCATTGGTTGACCATTTTCTAAGGTTAAAAATACATCATTTTGTGATTGATGAATTTGTTGATATTTTGTTTCAAACATCAAGGTCGCTGTCGGCTGGTTATTTAATTGTTTAATGAGTGACTGACGAATAACATCATTTTCAACAATATGACCTAAGTTTTCAGTATCAAAATCAGTGGCATCAAAAGATATTTTGCCAAAAGAGTCTTGGTCTCTCACTTGCATTTTTTGATAGCTTTGCGCTCGTGTATCAATAATATCTTGCCAAACACCTAGTTTTTCAAACAATGATTGGCTAGCAAGACTTAAAGCACTGACCCTTAAACCAAACTCAGGTGCAATTTCAATGTCACCCGAGGCTGAATCTAATACCACAACATCAATACCTGCTTTTGCCAGACCTAATGCAAGTGTTAACCCTATGCACCCAGCACCAACAATACATACCTGTGCTTGCATCATTGTATTTTTTCCTTAATAAATTCAGGTTTAACTTTTCCCATGAATTGTTTTGCTAAAGGTTGTTTTAAATCAGAAAACAAATCCAAAGATACAAGACCTATACTGCGAGCAAGTGCTAACATACGAGATGAGTTTGAAAATAACCTCACTAATGAGTCTGTTAAAGTCAAAACGGTATCAAGATCTTTTTTACGTTTCAGTTCAAAATTACGTAAAGCTTCAAAACACCCTATATCTTTATTTTGTTGTAACGCTAATTTCACTTCAGAAACTAAAGCTTGGATATCTCTTAAACCTAAATTAAAACCTTGTCCAGCAATAGGGTGAACCAAATGTGCAGCATTACCTATAACTGCAACCCTATGCTGTACTATTCGTTCAGCTTTACCTAAAGCGAGTGGATAACATGCCCGCATGCCCACCTGGGTAAACTTTCCGGCGCTAAAACCAAAAGCAGCTTGTAACTGAGATATAAATTCTTTTTCAGGCAATGCACGTAACGCTTTAGCCTTCTCAGGATTTTGACACCAAACTAAAGAATATCGATTTTGATTCATAGGCAATAATGCCATAGGCCCATATTGAGTAAACCTTTCAAAAGCTTGATTATTATGACCTGAAGATACCTCAATATTGGCTATGATGGCATCTTGTTCATAAGATTGTTTTTTAAAGTCAATATGTAATAAATCACGACTCACAGATTGCCCACCATCGGCAACAATAACTAATGCACATGATAATTCAAGACCCGACTTTAATGCTATATATGCTGTTTCAAGAGTAAAGTTATGTTTAACAACACTGTCAGGACACAATAAGCTAATGTTTTTTGTTTTAATGAGCTCATTATGTAACGAGTGACCAAAAGGTTTTACTTCAACAACATAACCTAAAGCATCAAGTTGATATTCTTGAGCCGTTATTTTTGTTTTCCCAAAATGGCCTTTATCAGAAACGTGCACTGTTTTAATCGCTTCACAATATTCAACATTTTCATTAAATAAATTAAATGTTGCAAGATATTGTGCCGACTGCTGCGCAATTGCAATGCTACGATCATCAAAGCTAGGTTGGCTTTGATCCGTTGCCGGTATTGCTTCAACAACAGCAATGCTTAAATTAGGGCATGACCTAGCCAGGCACAAAGCAGTTGTTGCCCCCACTAAGCCCCCCCCTATGATCACAATATCAAAATGGGTTTCTGATATTGAGGTTTTAGATAACTCTTGCACTTTAGCTCCTGCAATTAAGCCATTAACTTTTCGATTTCATCGATTGTTTTTGGCAAAGATACCGTTAAGTTTTCATGCCCTTGAGCTGTGATCAGAATATTATCTTCTATTCTAATGCCTATACCTTTAAATTGCTCAGGAGCTTGTGAGTCTTTAGCAACATAAAGACCTGGTTCTACGGTTAAAACCATACCGGGTTCAAATACTCGATCTTTTTCATCTAATTTATATTCACCCACATCATGAACATCTAACCCTAACCAATGACCTAACCCATGCATATAAAAGGCTTTATAAGCTTCCTTTTGAATAAGTTCATTAAGTTCACCTTCTAATAACCCTAAATTGATCATGCCTTGAGTCAATACTTTAGTTGCAGCGACTGATGCTTGCTTTAGCGTAAATCCCGGTTTGTAATATTCAAGGGCAGCTAATTGTGCATCTAAAACTAATTGATATAACTGTTTTTGTGCTGGTGAAAATTGACCACTAACAGGAAATGTACGTGTAATATCAGCGGCATATCCTTCAAGTTCACAACCAGAATCAATTAAGACTAAATCGTTTTCCTTCAGAACGTCTGAATTTTCGGTGTAATGCAAAATATTAGCATTATCGCCTGATCCCACTATTGTGCCGTAGGCTGGGTATCGCGCACCATTCATTGCATAATGGTGATGCAACTCAGCCTCTAATTGAAATTCGAAAGCGCCCGATTTAGAAAATTTCATGGCTCTTATATGGCTTTGAACACTGATTAAAGCAGCTCTACGCATTAAATCGATTTCATTTTCAGATTTAAATAAACGCATTTCATGTACTAAACTACGTACATCTTTAATAATAGCGGGTGCTTTATAACCTTTTTTAGGTCCGCCTCGTAATGTATTTAATAACTGCCAAATTTGTTCATCAAAGTCAGCATAAGTTCCCTGGCCATAATAAAGTACTGAATGGCCATTCACTAAGGTTAACAAAGTATCTTTAAGTTCAGACAGTGCATAAGTCTGATCAAATAAATACTGATCTTTTGCTTGTTCTGGGCCCACTCTTCTACCACACCAAATTTCAGCAATTTTATCTTTATTACGGCAAAATAATGTACTTTGATTTTCTAAACTAGGCGATAAAACTAAAACAGCTTCAGGCTCTAAAAAACCAGTTAGATATAAAAAATCGCTATCCTGACGAAAAGGGAATTCGGTATCTCGGCTGCGCGTTAACTCAACGCCAGCGGGAATAATCGCGATTGAGTTAGGGTCCATTTTTTGTAATAAATTATCACGACGGGTTTTAAATTCAGTTATGTCCATTATTGTCTCAAAAGTCTTCGTTTAAAAAATACCACTTTGTGGTTTAGATAATAATATGCAGTAATTTTTTAGTGCAGTGTTTTATTTTCAGGTGTGATTGTTTTTTGACCTTTACCTAATTCAGCAAAACATAAAAGAGTTGAAATACGTGCATATTCAATTATTTCGTATAGTGCCTGTGCATCTTCTTCAGTTTCATCAAAGTGCGTATCTAACTTGCTGATTTCAGTAAAGTCTGTGATCACTTCTTTGACGTCTTGCGATAATTTACCATAATTTTTTTGTTTTAAACCAAAGCCTAATAAAAACCCCGAAATCCAAGCAACTAACGCATTCGCTTGATCGGCTTGTGACTCATCTTCATTTGGTAAATAAATTTCAAAAGAGAGATCATCTTTATCTAAACTGGATGTTACTAATCGATAAAAGTCAGCAAAAAAGAGCTTTAATTCACTATTAAATTTTTGCCCTTCATTAAATACATCACTCAAAATCTCTAAATATTCATCACTTTGAATATCTAGCCCACACGCTAATAAACCACTGATCACGCCATGTACTTCCGAAGGCATTATATGAATATCATTTTGCTCTAAGACTTGCTGGGCTTCTTGGTAATCTTCAATTTGACTCATAACGAATGTTAAACCTGGTTTGATATTCTGAATATAGATTAATGCTACCACTGGCCACATAGCAAAACCACTAAATTGCAGTACCTTGAATAAATAAACAACCATTTGTCTATTTAAACTGCATTCAGATCAATTTTTTGAAAAAAAACGTAGAGGTTTGCTGTTACTCATATATACTTAATTTGTTCCCTGTGATGTTGGCGTACAAGTTACGTCCCTGAGCCGATAAACTTTTTACCAGGAATTCAGTTTAATTTTCTATTGAGCAAGCTTGGCATGTACCGAGAAGCCTACGGAAAATATCTGAGCTCCGACCTGAGCCATTGGGTTCAGGACCAATACTTGAAACCGCATCTTGGGGAACACCTTCAATTTAACTTCTTTTTCTTGAACGCTTCTATTTTAATCAATAAAACAATTGACTTTATTAATGCTTTTACAGTAACTTAGGTACAAATTAAGCATCTACAACAAATCATGGAGCCCACAATGAAGTTAAAATTAAATAAAAAGAAACTTAAAAACCTGTCAAATGATAATAAAACTTTACCAGCAGAAATGACCCCTAATGTCGCCGGAGCAGGTCGCCCAACACGTACGTGTAATGGTTGTGGTGTTAGAACACATAATGCTTAAATAACACATGTGTATAATAAAAATCACATCAAGAAGATGTTCCTTATTATACACTTCATTTATTTTCCTCTCAGCGCTAATCAACTAAATTAATACCCAAAGAATCTAATAACCTTATCGCTTCTAATCGACAAAATGTCGCATCTGAAACCTTATTTTTATTAATATTGATATCGTAATTAATAGCACCATTAAATTTAGCTCCAGTCAGGTTTGTATTTGAAAACAAGCTATTGCTCAAATCTGTATCCGTAAAATTAGCCTTACTAAAATCAGCTTCACGAAAATCAACATCATGTGCCCTACATGCATTAATTTCTATTTCAGTTTGATTTAATCCATAAAAAGAGCAAGAATTAAGCATGCTATCTTTAAATTTCAAAGCAGAACTTAAAGCTAAATCTCGCCAATAAGCTTTGGTCCAATCGACCCCTGATAACTTGCAATTATTAAATACAACATCTGAAAACTTGCTGTTATTTACTGATAATGCATTTAAATTACATTTTTCAAAGTAACACTCTATAAAGTGGCAGTTTTTAAAGCTGGCTTCGCTCAAGTCACAGGCTTGAAAATGGCAAGAATCAAACTCTTTATTTATGAATGTTGCTCCTTGATGATTTTCACCTTTAAAAATTCGATTGTAGAATTCGTCCTCACCACTGTTTAACTCTGACATTAAAATATAATCTCTTAAATTGTAACAATAATTAACCTTTCCTTATTGTATTGCTTTTATTTAATTCGACTAGGGGCTGTTGATCTTTCACATTGGCAGCCAAATCATTGCACACGCCAGTGCTAGCATACTTTCAAACTGTAACTTTAATTTATCATACCTTGTAGCTATAGCACGGAAGTGTTTCAGTCTTGCAAATGCATTTTCAACTAAGTGCCTATATTTATATAAGCACCAATCTATATCTCCATTACCCGTTTTTGAGTTCTGCTTTCTGGGGATCACAGGGCTTGAATTTCTCTCTCGAACTTTACTTCTAATCGCTTCACTATCATAGCCTTTATCCGCGATAACAAAATCACCTTGAGGCAATAATTCAATCAACTCATTT
>NZ_FOLO01000039.1 GCF_900112265.1 Pseudoalteromonas denitrificans DSM 6059
CTGTGATCCCCAGAAAGCAGAACTCAAAAACGGGTAATGGAGATATAGATTGGTGCTTATATAAATATAGGCACTTAGTTGAAAATGCATTTGCAAGACTGAAACACTTCCGTGCTATAGCTACAAGATATGATAAATTAAAGTTACAGTTTGAAAGTATGCTAGCACTGGCGTGTGCAATGATTTGGCTGCCAATGTGAAAGATCAACAGCCCCTAGTAACAAGTTTATTTATTTCATCATTAAAATACTTATTTAGAATCGAAAGTTCAGGCCCACTACTAGCAGTACTTTTAATAGTAAAAAAAACTAAACTTAATAACATGAGTCTTTTAAAATACATCAGAATATATTCCTCTACATAGCCTTAATTACTTCGTCAACATCATGACGCTGAAATGAACTTGCATTCCCTACTGGCGTTAATGGAATTCTAGAACCTACGGCCCTAGGAAAAGCAGACAGAGAGTCTTGAACAGAACTTAAAAGTTCGCCTTTGACATAATATGCCTTGATAAAGTCCTTAGCTCTTCCTACTGGAATGCTATACCTTGCAGTGGTATTACCATGAAGACCTGCAGCATTAAAAGTTATAGCTTGTCGCAAAGTAAGAAGAGAAGCCGCACTAGCTAAGCCACCGCCTAACGAATGTCCTACATATGTTAGGCTCCTATTTGGACCAACGAAACCTTTCACCGCGCTAGCCAGCTGTACTGCTTGTTCATATTGTGCACTTGGAAAGCCAGTCCCTTGATGAACATTTGCTATTATGTCTCCCGTATGATTTGGGTCTGTCCCTGCAAACGCAAGCGCATATGCCTTGGTATCACTATTATAATATACAGCAGCTTGGAAACCTGTATCTTCATTTATCAACAATGACGGATCGACACCTCCAATAGCCAATGTGTCATCGGTTAATTTTGACCAACCTTCAGGCATCTCACATTCACCACCATAAACACATTTACTTAAATTCGCCATATCTTTGTCAACAACACTCCCCCCTTCATTAGGCTTTCCCGCAGAAAACTCTTCTTTATTTTTACCTTTTCCATTTGCTGAATTTTTGAAATGAACACCCCCACTACCAAGCTTACTACATACCTTAGAAATTGACTGCATGCATTTTTCTTTTGGCTCTTTAGGCTTTTTATCATCATTTTCTTTTACATCATTATCTTTACTTTTATACCCTGTCGGATCTGTTCCCGACAATGGATTATTAAAGATATAAGTATACGGATTAACCGATTGCGTATTGGTCGGACTTTGAATAAAAGGGTCAACCGATAAGAAACGGCCCAATAATGGATCGTATCCCCGACCATTCATGTGAATTAAACCCACATCTGGTAAATGTTCGTGGTTGGTAAAACCTTTTTTGGTCACCTCAAAAATAGAGAGTTCTGAAAATGGCTGACTAGAATTACTGTAGGCTTCAAATGCACGACCAAAAATGTCGTAAGCACGGCGCTGTATTAACAAATCATTTTGACTGCTGCCAGCTGTCAGTGACTTATCATCATTGGTTAAGCTTGTGACCGAGCCTAAACGGTCAACACTGGTATGCACAATGCGCGGTTGGTTCGCCTCGGTGCTAATGATACTGTGCTGGCCAATGTAGGCTTTTTGTACCCGAGTACCATCGGCTTTAAGTTCAAGCTCATAATTACCCGCATAAATCTTAGTGACCTTATTGCCAACAGCGCCGCTTATTTGTAAAAAGCGTTGCTCATTTACATCATATTTAAAGGCCAATTCATTACCATTACGGCTAATACCCGTTGGTTTCATGGCTGCATTATAATCAATGCTTAAGCCGCCATCGGTTGAGTTGGTTAAGTTTCCGTTATTATCGTACTTTAAATCAGCCGTGGCACCTGAGTTGAGTATTAACTGGCGTACGGCACTGGGTCCTGCTTTACCGCCCGCACTTCGCTCTTTATTACCATATAAGTATTGGCTGGCGTAATCAGACTTAATGGTTAAATTACCCAACGCATCATAAGCATAATTAAGCGGTACTTCTAATATTGAACGCCCTGAAGTAATAAATTAGTACCAGCAAGCTCTGAAATAGACATAAAAACTAAATTAGCTGCTTTAACACCTTTTACTACTAACGAGACTGTATTTTCAGGTGAAACAATTATAAATTCAAACAATACAGTTAGTGGCACTGATAGTTATAACATTAGATTTTATAATCGTTATTATGCAGGTGATGAAAATGACTCTCCTCTTCCCTCATACTCGCAAAGACTTAACAGTAACCAAAAAACTAAAATTGTTGAAATAAACAACAGAGCAGGATATTTTGCAGGTTTAATGACGCCTAAAGCAAAATCTTGTGAAGTTGATGTCACACTCGATGGCATTAACCATCAATATACTATGACTGATATTAATGGTTCACGTAGTCCTGCGAGATTGATAGCCGGACCTGCCAAATGGGTAGGAGGTAGATATATCCTTATGACAGCAGACCAAGCAGCTGCAAATAACCAGGTAATCCCCTTTAAACATTCTTTGTTGGTTGAAATGAAATGTTTAAACATACAATATCAGCATAACTATTACCTAGATTATGGCGCTGTATTATATAAATTTATTTAATTGTTTCTCTAACAATAATTTAATTATAAAAAAAGCCGTTCGCTATACTATATATATTAAAACGGCTTTTTAAAATGAATCAATCTTCAAAGAAGGTTTATAAGCTTAATACTTTACACACTTAAAAGGACTGCCTTGTGAATGACCAATGGTATTTCCACCTGCAATCTGCGGCGTCATATTAACTGGCAGTGACTGAGTATCTTTAGATAGGTTCTTAAGTTTCTTTTTGTTTAATTTAATTTTCATGATATTTCCCTTCGTTTTTCCTTAAAATAAAAACATAACTTTTCCATAAGGTACCTAATAAGTCAACTGCAATTCACACGTACCTTGTTGAATTAAATAAGAAACTATTAATAGAACGTTCTACAGAGCTTCAATGTCCACAATTTACATGTCACATTTTTATAACTAAAATCAAATAAACATACAAAAATTAGCCATCAAATACTTACATTTTAGCAGCATAATTTACGCTCAAAAGCCCTGTAAACCTGATCTGAATCAACAATACAAACAAGAATTAATCTCATTTCTTTTTATTAGTATAAAAATCAGATATCATCTTGTTTGTAAAAAGAAGCGGTAAAAAAACACATCTAAAAAATATGCTCAATAAAAGGATCAATAGTGAAAAAATCAATTCTTAATATTGCAATTGCCACGGCAGTTTTATCAACCAGTGTCATTGCAGCTGAAGTAAAAGTTTTAGACAAAACACATTATCCAGCCAGTAACTTATTAGCATATACCGAATTTGAATTATCAGGTGAACCTTTAGCCGAAGCACTGGGGCTTGATCTAGATATATTAGACCCTAATGCAGCCAATATTCCTACCTCCTTTGATTTTTCTGCGGGAATTTCAAGCTATGAATACTCAGAAGAAGCAATGTATGCTCTAAATTATCAGTCTACTATGGGGGTTCATTTAGTGAATGGCCCATTGAATGCTCTTCGAGGTGGTAAACACACGCATTTAAATGCCCGCATTAAAGATATGGCCAATGCTGTTGGTTTAGATATAAGTGAAGTGGCTATTAATATGTATCCGCTATCTTTGCCTTATGTTTCAGGTAGCCCGGAGTTTGCACAACAAGTAGATACTAAAACAACATTAGGTGAAGAATTTGAAATCACCACGGCTCAAGGGCAAGATAAAATCGTCACTACGCTTACTCCAGCCTACGTACATGATTATAAAACCTTAGCTTGGGATGAAACAACCTTCGATAAGTCTTTTAACCCAGCAGCAATTGGCGGTATATTTTTAAAAGAAGTCATGTGGTCACAAGACTTCTTAGGTGGTATGCATACCACCAAAACAGATGAAGAAGTAGAAGCAAAATCTAAAACCATGGATCAAGATGGCATTCACAGTTTAGGTGTTTCTGCTGCAGATGGTTTTAATGGCATGATGCTAACTGAAATGTCGATTGATAAATTACTTTTTATGCAAGAACAACTTGGCTTTGATGGCAAAAATTTAGGCGTTAAGTTTACACCGTCATATAATGCGAAGAAGCAACCAATTTGGTTTGCCAATAAAGTAGCTGTAAAACAAGGTACTCAAAATGGTGTTAATTCAGTTACTGGGCTCACCGTTTCTAACCCATCATCACAGCTACGTGATACGTGGCAAATGTTATGGCCTTTGGCTGAATTTTTTGCTTTTACCGATCAAAGACAAGCTAATACAAGTCAAAACCCAGCTATGCTTGCAGTATTTGATGGCACCCCTTTTGCCTCTGCACCCAATAAAAATACAGATACAAATAATCAAAATGATGTTTCTGCAAATGATGCATTTTCACTTGCCAATAACATTTCAAACTTAGTATTTAACAATCTCAATGCACTGCATTTTAATACACAATACGGCACGTTTATTACTGAATATAAAAAGTCTGGCTCAAGCTTTGTTCAAGGCAATAATGTAAATACTTATGACGCCGCCTATTCAATTGTGGCTTTATCTATTTATCAACGTGCAAAAGATGCTCTACCTGTTGGTTATGCTTCTGCCGACTCAGGCTCCGTAAACTTAAAAACATCAGAGGGCAAGTTGGCATTAACGATGATTTCATCACAAGCTGACTTTATGCTAAATCACCTTATTAATGATAAAGGTTTAGTCTCTGATGGTGTAACTTTAGGCAATCAATTAAAGCTAAATAAATCGCATTCTCTTGATACACAATTTGCAGCAATACGAGGTTTAGTATCGGCATTTTTAGCAACTAAAGATGTAAAATACAAAAATGCAGCCCGTAAAGTGTACTTAAACATAGAAAAAACCATGTTTGATAAAAACATTAATACTTGGGCAAGTACACCTGGTAAAGCAACAATGCATACACCTTATACACAGGCAGCTATTTCTGGCGGTTTACGTGAAGCAATTTTACATCTAAGAAACCAAGAAGGTGAAAATGAACCTGCTCTTGAAGTACAAGCATTAACCGACAGATATGTATCTTGGTTTAAAACTGTTGTAAATGGTGCCATGCAATTAGCAGAACCTATTGGTGATACGGGTGAAATTCAAGTTAAAGGCAATGCATCTACCGATATTGATCAAGATGGTGTGCATCAAATAATTGGCGCAGGGGGTAAATTTGGAACAGCCACCACAATGGCAAATAAAGTGAGCATAAAATAACAACTACTTTTTAAACTAACATGGTCATAAAATACTTATGACTTTAGGGCGTATTGATTTTGAAACAAAGATCAATACGCCCTAGGCATTTTAAGCAAAGTACAATAAGGCACACGCATATATGACAACAGCAACCGTTTCTACTCAAAATCCCGTTTTTGGTTTTATAACTGCTTGGTGGCAAAAGCTTGCTTATCGTCATAAATCTGCAGAATTTTTAATGTACTTTATGTTTGTAACTGGGTTATTACTGTGGGATAGCATTAGCATTAATTGGCAAGTAGAGCGCTTTGTTTTACTTACACATATGTTTATTGGATTAACTTTATTTAGTTTTATTGTGGGCGCTTTTTGGAGCTCACATCGTAATTTATTAACCAAAAGTAATAAAACCTTTTTACGCCAAACAGGCACCATAATAGAGTGGTTATTAGGTCTTTGTTCATTGAGTGGATTTTATTTGTTTTTTTATGGTAATACAGGCAATGCGCTTGGCTTACTTATTCAAGATGTACACTTTTATTCTTCATGGGTTTTAGCCCCTTTAGTATTTAGACATGCTTTACGCTGGAGTATTCTTAAATTCAAATAATATTGATGAAAAACATATAAATAAATCAATTTTTTAAGTAAAATAAAAGCTTGAATTTTTGTTTCAAAATCAATGAAATAATTTCATTGATTGCAGTTAGTATTAAGGCATACGATGTTTAAAAGCCCTCTCATATTCTTATTTCTTTTAGTCATTCATTTTTATAGCCAATCAAGCATGGCAATAGAAAAAAGTAACTCTCTTTTATTTAACGCTGATAAAACAAAAATTATCAGTGCTAATTTTGATACTGGTAGTATCAGCATTTTAGACCGTATTTCAGGTGATATATTAATTGAAAAAACCATAGGTCGCGATATTCGCCGTATTGCATTAAGTACTGATGCGCAGTTATTGCTGGCAACAGATTATTTAAATGACCAAGTTATTTTACTTGATGCAAAAACATTAAAGGTTAAAACCATTACCAAGGTGCCTTCTCGACCCTTTGGTGTCGTATTTGACGATAAAAACAAACAGTTTTATGTCACTAGTTTTGAACAAAGCAAGTTACTCATCATTTCATTAACTGGCGAAATAATAAATGAAATCAAAACTGAAGAGACACCTAGAGGCCTTGCATTAACAGATGATAACAGATTATTAGTCACCCACTCTCTTTCAGGGCAAGTATCACTTTTTAATACACAAGCTATATTGCCAAAATTGGTAAAAGTCATTCGACTGATAGATACACCTAAAAATAATGTAAAGTCAGTGCCACAAGGGCAACCAAGGTTATTAGATAACATAGTTATTAGTCCTGATGGTTCAAGGGCTTGGTTACCGCATGTTTTATGGTCATTTGGTCATGACTTTCAATTTCAATCAAGTGTCTTTCCAAGTATTTCAATTCTTGATTTAACACTGGGTAAAGAACAAGAGATCACCCAAGAACGCAAACAGTTATTCAAACAAATAAATATTATTGAAAGTGGTAATAAAGTACGCATTGTATCTAACCCCCACGACGGTGCTTTTACGCAAGATGGTAAAAAAATCATTATTACTTTGGCAGGCTCTGAAGATTTAATGGTATTTGACTTGTCTCGTCAAAATAACAAAAAGAAAAAGAAAAGACGCCATCGCCGTAAAAAACAACAAGGCGGCGTTAAAGCAACACAAATTTATAGAAATGTACCCGGTGATAACCCCAAAGGTTTACTCATTGATGGCCGACAGTTATATGTCCAAAATGCCATGTCTCTGGATATCGCAAAATTTGATACCGGTGCCGTAGGGCCTTTTGCTAAAGTAAAATTAAAAAAAGCCAGCTTTGCCAATTTAGTCACCAAAGACCCTTTAACCAAACAAATGCGACTGGGTAAAACCTTATTTAACTCAGCGAATACAGCCGATAATCAAAAATATCCTATGGCAGGTGATTTTTGGATGAGCTGTAACTCCTGTCATTTTGACGGTTTTAACTTTACTAACAAACAATTAATGAAAGCAGGTTTAAAAAACAAGTTTGAAAATGCCACAACGGGGCATATTGATGTGGTTAAAATGATAGCTGGCGACCCAATCACAGCTTATGTTGATATTATACAAAAAACCCAAGGCGGCATGGGAGCAGATACAACTAACGATAAATCCAAACCGGTTGATTTATTTTCAATACCTGTAGAAGCAGCCAAAATGATGTCGGCACTCAATACCTATGTTAAAGCAAGAGAAAACCTACCTTACCTTTCAACTTGGTTACGACTAGATGATGATAAAAAGTATACCCATCCAGATGAGTGGATAAACTCAGCACAATGTAAAGACTGTCATACGACCATTTACGACCAATGGGCTGACTCAAACCATGGCATGAATATGGATCACCCTTTTTATCGTTTTCAAGAAGACTTTGCAGCTAAAGAAGAAGGTGAAGAGTTCAGAATACTGTGTCGAGGTTGTCATGCACCACAAATGATAATAAACAAAGATAATAAATCATTATCTGAGTTTGGTGATATGTGGGATAAGAAAGCCAATTCACTTAATACTGCTTATGCTCATGGTAAATCGGTCAGTGAGCGCGGTACTGGATGTGTCTTTTGCCATAGGATCACTAAAGCTGAAAACGCCGGTGGTAATACAGATTTAACAGTGAATATTAAAGACAGACAAAGCTATATTTTTGAAGATACCAGTCGTTTCTTTTTAAATTGGTTAAGCCAAAAACAAATTAATGCATCCCCACAAGCGCATAAAGACTCTTATTCAAACCCTGAGCTGTATCAAAGTTCATTATACTGCGCCACGTGTCATAATGAATTTACAACTGGCCCAGGTGCAAATGTGAATGACAATTTTGGTGAATGGCTCGCTTCACCTTTTAATGCACCAGATGATCCGACGCAACATAAAACCTGTATAGATTGTCATATGACACAAGATGTCACTGACTTTGATAATAAAGTTGCAGGTCAGTCTACCAATGATGGCCCAGTTAAAAACAATATGCGTTCACATCATTTTGCCGGTGGTAACTATTACTTTACGGGTATGCGCAGTCCTGAACATAAAAAAATAAGCATAGATATACTAAAAACGGCATTGACTCTAGAAGTAGCAAAGAAAGGAGCTGATTTTACCGCACTTATAACCAATGCAAACTCTGGTCACGATATGCCAGGTGGCGCAAGGCGACAAGTTTGGCTAGAAATTATCGCAACTGACAACAATGGCAAACAAGTATTCACCAGTGGCGTCATGCAAAATGGTCATATACCAAAAAATGCACGTAAGTTTATTAAAATTGGCGTTGATAAAAACAACAAACCTGTTGGTCTTAAGTTTTGGCGTTATTTTAAAATAGGGAAAGATACACGTCTTAAATCGGGTGAAACGCGTAGTGAATCGTTTGAGTTGCCTGTAAACATACAATATCCAATTACAGTATCTACCCGAGTGTTATATCAGGTATTTGCTAAAGATTTAACAGACAAAGTAAGAGCTGCATACCCTGATGAAAAAATTCCAGAGCCAGAGGTGATTGAATTAAATAAAGTGGTTAAAACTTATTTAAACTAACCCATAACTCCCTATATGAGACTAAATAATGTGGCATGGAAGCCACATCTAAGAGCCAAAAGCGGGTCTACTATCGGCCATTAACTTGTCGAGTTTTTTTTGTGCGCGTTTAGGGTGAGTGACGTCTTGAATTTCAATCATTTCACATTCATCACGGATCATTTCACTGATCATCGTAGGGTAATGTCTGCAATCTTCAGGTCTATCGAGGTAGATATCACAGGTATATTTATGGGTATCAGGATTTTCATTTAGAAATGGGCATAACTCAAGTTGTTTACCTGTGGTAGGATCGCACCAAATATTTCCGTTGTTAACATAAGTATAAATTTCAGGATTAAAGTCCCTCCATAGTTCTATTTCATCAGCGCTTGCAGCTAACCTGCCATTACTATAGTTAATGCAACATTTACCACATTGGGTACATTCTTTCATAGGGCTTTAATTCTAATACTTTGCTTATAAGATAGATGATAGCAGAATGCGTATTTTTATATCTTTTAAAATGGGGGATATTTATTTACTGGTAAATAAAAATAAGCCGCATAAAATAATGCGGTTTATTTTCAATCATTTTTTAACAATAAATGAGACTAATAATAGCGATTATAAAAAGCTTAATAACTCTTCATCAAGTTGCATCAAAGTTTTTGGATCCGCCATCATAGTCGCGGCTAAGGATTTTGTTCTGGGTAAGATACGGTCAAAGTAAAACTCTGCCGTTTTTATTTTTGAACGATAAAAATCACGATTTTCAACATCACCCGCTAATTTTTCATAAGCACTTTGTGCCATTTGCGCCCAAAAATAAGCCATCACTATATAACCTGAATACATTAAATAATCGACCGAAGCAGAACCCACTACATCTCTATTTTTCTTTGCTTTTAAAGCTAAACGAATAGAGTATTGTTGCCAGTTTGCCACTCCTTTACTCAGTGGCCAAATGAATTTATTCATTTGACGTTTATGGGGATTTTTAGACAACATGCTTTTATCTTTACAAAATAGTAATACTTCTTTAGTGAAATCTTTTAATGAGCGGCCATGGGTCAATAATATTTTTCGCCCCAATAAATCAAGCGCCTGAATACCTGTTGTGCCTTCATATAAAGTAGAAATACGCACATCACGTACTATTTGCTCCATGCCCCACTCTTTTATATATCCATGACCACCAAAAATTTGCAGTCCATGATTTGCGCTCTCAGTGCCCACTTCAGTTAAAAATGCTTTTAAGATAGGTGTAATAAAACCAAGCCTATCGTCAGCGGCCTTACGCTCATCTTCATTTTTTGCCATTTCAATATCATCCACCAGCTTGGCAGTATAATAAATCATGGCTCTACCACCTTCACTAAAGGCTTTTTGAGTCATTAACATTTTACGTACATCAGGATGTACAATAATTGGATCGGCGACTTTATCAGGGCATTTCTTACCTGTTAAAGAACGCATCGATAAACGTTCTTTGGCGTATAGTAATGAATTTTGATACGCAAGCTCTGAAGCACATACACCTTGTAATGCCGTCCCCACCCGGGCAGTATTCATAAAGGTGAACATGCATTCTAAACCTTTATTTTCAGGGCCAATTAAAACACCTTTGGCATTATCAAAATTTAGCACTGCGGTTGCAGAGGCTTTTATGCCCATTTTATCTTCAATAGAACCACAACTCACATTATTAAATTCACCAATATTACCCGACTGATCAACTTGCATTTTTGGTACGATAAATAATGAAATACCTCGGGTTCCTTTTGGTGCACCAGGTAACCTGGCTAATACAATATGAATAATATTATCGGTTAAGTCGTGCTCTCCCGCAGAGATAAATATTTTTGTACCAGAGATATTATAAGTACCGTCGCCATTAGGTTCGGCTTTTGTTTTAACTTGACCTAAATCAGTACCACATTGCGGCTCGGTTAAACACATAGTACCTGTCCATGTACCCTCTGTTAGCTTAGTGAGATATAACTCTTTTTGCGCTTTTGTACCATGGCTTTGTACTGTATTCATTGCGCCGTGGCTTAAACCTGGGTACATGGCCCAAGACCAGTTAGCCGTTCCCATCATTTCTGCTTTTGCCATGCCTAATGATGGTGGCATGCCCTGACCACCGTGTTCTATAGGATGAGATAGACTTTGCCATCCCCCTTCAACATACAAGTTATAGGCTTCTTTAAAACCTTTTGGGGTAATCACTTTGCCATTATCAAATGTACACCCTTCTTTATCACCAGTTTGATTAAGTGGTAATAACTCATTTTCACAAAACTTGGCACATTCAACAAAGATAGCGTCTACTAAATCGGGTGTGGCGTCTTCAAACTCAGGGTATTTTTGATAATGTCCGTAATAATCAAATACATCATTAAATAAAAACTTAATGTCCATCAAGGGTGCTTTATAACTTTGCATAATTGCCTACCTTATTATTCTTATCGTGATCAATTCATAGCAGTTTAGCTCACTATAACAAACTAAACCACTGGTCATACCTCAATAAGCATAATGATTGATCTCAAATAAATTTTTAATAAATTCAGTTATTAATGAAATGTGTTTTTGCAAGGGATGCCGGTGTAATATCAAAACGTTTTTTAAATGCCGTTATAAAATTTGAAGAATGGTTATAACCGGCTTTGTATGCAGCTTCACCTATGCTCAGACCATCAAAGACGATAGCAGATCGAGCATTTTCCAATCGTTTTTGTTTTATATAATCGACTACTGTTGTGCCATACTCTTGTTTAAATCGCCTTTGCAAAGTACTAATGCTTAATCCTAAAGATAGTGCAATATCAGTTAAAGAAAGTGGTTTTTCTAATAAAGAATCAATTTGGATTTTTAATGATTTAACTTGCTTTATCTGACAGGCCTTTGACTGAATTTTACTGTGATATAGCTTTTCAACTTTCACACTCAATGTATTAATGCATTCACATAAAATTTGCATTGCACTGTGTTCAACTAAAAGCTCTGCCGCCAACCCATTTTTTGTTTTTGCTTGTAAAATTTGTTGTGCGAGTTTAATTAAAGTATCACAAGCGGCCCATTTATGAAGTGCTAAGTGATCAGAAAAAACCCTCTCAAAAATTTCGAAGTCTTTTTTATTTTTACACCGCGCTTTCAACCAAGTTTGTTCAATAAATACATTTACTTTGATAACATGCTCACCTTGCTTTAAAAAGCGCGTCATTAATTCAGGTTTATTCAGCACAATTGCAGAGCATTCAATTTCTGTTAAAGATGTTTTTCCTAAAAATAGTGTTTGCCCACCTAAATTGAAGTCAACTTTTCCCTTAAACACTAAGTTAAAACTCAAACAGGGCGGTAGTTCTATTGATGAGCTCATATCTTGCATTTCAATTGCATCACTGCAATGCACAGAAATACCAGACTCTAATCGTGAAAAAGCCAATAAACCTTCCATTACCTCAGTACTACTTTTTGCTAATGTATGATGATGTGTTTTATGAAGAACATTGAGCATATCGCTTAGAAACGATTGGCTTATTTTTGTTTTATGCTCACTTTTCACTCTATCAGGCACGATATAATTTCCCTTATTTAAAGCATGACGATTTTAAATAGCCATTTGACGATATTTAATAACAAACAAATGAAACTTTTACACAGAGCAATTGTATCATAACGATAATCATTCGCACTTAGAATTTTATAAAGGGAAACTCATGTCTACTCTCAGCTTTAATAAAAGCGCTCTATGTCTTTTAATATCAAGCATTTTAACCTCAAATATCAGTTACGCTAAAGAATCCGAAATTAAAGATGATAAAGATTTAGAGCATGTTGAGATATGGAATACCGAGATCAAAGCTTCATCATTATATTTTAATGAAGAAACAATTGCCTCAAAGCAAGCGGATCACTTAAGTGATTTATTAAGAACAATACCTGGTATCGATGTAGGCGGTTCACATTCAATGAACCAAAGGATCACCATACGTAGCTTAGAAGATAAAGATCTAAAAGTAACAATAGATGGTGCAAATCAAAATACATATATGTATCACCATATGGGTAACTTACAAATTCATGCTGATATTTTAAAATCAGTAGATATTGAAGTAGGCACAAACTCAGTCGTTAATGGTGGCTTGGGTGGTGCTGTACGTTTTGAAACTAAAAAAGCCAGCGAATTATTACAAGAAAATGAGCAATTTGGAGCTCGTTTACAAACCACAGTTGCCGATAACTCTGCTAATAGTTATTCACTCACGGGTTTTGGTCAACTAAATGATGATATTGATGTTTTGGCGTATTATAACTTTGTAGACCGTCAAAACTTTGAAGTAGGTGGTGGTAAATTAACGGATGAAAATGGTGATAAAATTCCAGGTACCGATGGTGAAGTAAAAGGCCTTGCTGGTGAATTACAAGATGCACTTATCAAATTTGGTTGGGACATAAGTGAAAATCAACGTATTGAGCTAGGTTATGAAACTTACCATGATGAAGGAGATTATAGCTATCGCCCTGATATGGGATCAGCAACTGATATTGCCATCACGGACTCACTAAAAGTGCCTCTAGTTTGGCCAACTGAATTTAGCCGAGATACATTAACGCTTAACTATACACTTAATTGGTCTGATGATTCAGTCCTAAAAGTTGCTGTATTTAGTAACGAAAGTGAATTATATCGAGATGAAAGTGGCTGGGCAATAAACCCACAATATGCAACTTGGGCAGCGAAAGTCACAGGAAATGCAGACAATACCGGTATTAATATTTTAGGCAATACTTTTATAGATGGTGATTTTAGCCATAATTTAACTTATGGTTATGACTTATCAAGACATGATACTGACTATAATTCCCTTTCTCTGACAAATGAACTGACTTCTGCTGACGAAAGTGCAACAAATTCAGCCCTATTTATTCAAGATAAAATCTCATTTGAGAATGGTCTTAGTATTACACCAGGTCTTAGATACAATGACTATGATATAGACTCTACCGTAGTAGATAATTCATTTTCAGAGTTAACAGCTGCCTTAGCGGCTGAGTATGTCGTCAACGCCCAGTTAGTAGTAAAACTAAGTTCTACTCAACTATTCAAAGGCCCTGAACTGGGTGAAGTCTTTACTGGTGCAGGCCTTAGAGATACAGCGAATCAAGATATAGAAGCTGAAACAGGTTTAAATACTGAGTTTGCAATTGCCTATCAAGCCCAAGTACTTGGCGCTGACAGTTTTACAGCCGGGATCACTGTATTTAATACGGATTTAGAAAACTATATTTTTGATGATGCACCAGTAGCAGGTGGTGGTCCGAGAGATCTCCATAAAGATAATGTCGGTGATATGCAAGTGAATGGCTTTGAAGCTTACACTGGTTATATTCTTGATAATCTACAAATACAATTAAGTTACTCTGTATCTGAAAGTGAATTAAACGCCTTTGCTGGATACGCTTCATTAGAAGATACACGATTAGATAGAGAGCAAGGTGACACCTTCAGCGCAAACATTGATTATGCTTTTGAAACATTAGCGCTAACGTTACATTGGGATATTTTGAATGTAGCCAGTTTAGACCATGCTCCCTCACTAGATGGTGCAACAATCGATACTGCAAAAGACAGTTATACAATTCAAAATATCTCTTTAAATTGGACGCCAAGCAATATTAAAGGCCTAGGGATCACATTAGGGATAGACAATTTATTTGATGAATATTATGCCTCTCAATCTTCAAGAACAGGCTTATCTTGGCACCCGAGGTTTGGTGATTTGTTCCTAACAGATTATGAACCAGGGCGTAATATTAAAGCCACTGCTTCATATAAATTTTAGTTTTACGACATCTAAGACTAATTAGAGGCATTCATACATATCTACAAGCCAGGCATTGTGCCTGGCTTTATTATTTACAGGGTCTTTACAGTATTTTTACCTTTTCCAAATCATATCTGCTAAGCCTTGTTGTTCGTGCCATTTACCTTCTTGTAACCAATCAACAAGGTATTTTGCTACATCGGGGTAGTTTGCCCTATGAATATTGATATCTTTCGCTAAAAACAACTCACATTGATTTTTATCTATAGAATTCATTGTCCTGCCTAACCCCAAATGAGTAAGGGCTTTAGCATTTGATATTTGCTCCATCTGCCCTGCAAGTGGCTTGACTAATACATCAATACCTAAATGGATACACTCACTAACAAGCTCAAACCCTGCATTACAAATCACTTTTTTACATGACATTAAATCATTTTTAAAGCCTACCAAACAGGGTTCTCGGGTATGTACATTACTGACGTTGTTGAATTGAAGTCCAGGGCCATATAAATAAAACTCATACTGTGGAAATTGAGTTAAAAACTTAACAATATAACTTTGATCCTCAAAAGGTAAATACACTAACACCTTATTCCCGATGATATCTGTAGAGTGAAGTTTTACATCTACAATAGGAGGTAAAATAGGACTATCAAAATGGTGCCAATGCAAACCTATTGGAAACTTTACAGGTGCAAAATAACGCATTAAATTTTGAGTAAACCAAGAGCTCCCTTCAGTTGGAATATCATGTAAAAATGCATATTGATGCCCTATTCCTATAGAGTCTATACCTTGTTGTTTTGCAGCCCAAGCAGAGATAGGCTCAAAATCATTAATGACAAGGTCATAACCTGTTAAATCTAAAGATTTAATGTCTAGTATAAGTTTTTTGATGTTATTTTTTTTTAATGTTTTGAATTTATTGATCCGACCTTTTTCACTTATAAATGTTAGTCCCTGTCTATGTTCATATTCACCAAAAGCGTCCATTGAAAATAAGTCTTTTTTTTGGCGGCCCGAAATTAAAAAAGTGACATCAAGACCTTGCTCTTTTAAGTGCTCAGCCATAATACGAGAACGTGTAAGATGACCATTACCCGTGCCTTGCACCCCATATAAAATTTTCATTTAAGCAACCATAATATTAAGGGTTATAAAACCGATTAAAGTACCCAAACTTGCACCTGCAAGAATATCTGTTGGAAAGTGAACACCTAAGATCACTCTGGAGATACCGACCAAAGCAGCCCATAAATATATGAAAAAGCTTAATACAGGAAAAAAGTGAGCAACCAAGTAAGCTAATAAAAATGCACCGCAGGTATGCCCGGATGGAAAACTGAATTCATCAGATGCGACGATGCTAGCTTTAAATGAAGGAATTGCTTTTGGTGGTCTATTTCGTTTAAGTGTATTTTTTAATAAAAAATAACAGGGCCTTTCAATTAGAAATGCAATTAACGTTGCAATAAACAGCGCTTTACCTTCATCTGTTAACAATAAAATAAAAGGTAATAATACCTGTAAATATCCGTCTCCTGATTTTGATGTAATATTAGCAAAAGGGACTAACTTTGCACTCTTATGACCTGATACACACCACATGAACATGATGGTATCTAAATGTTGTAGTTTCATAAAAAACGTCCTATTTATCTTTTTTTTGATAGTGCGGACTTTAGATGACTTTTTGGTGACAAACAGGTTAAATTCAATTGACAAAAAAATAAGG
Organism: Pseudoalteromonas denitrificans DSM 6059; assembly: GCF_900112265.1. Taxonomy (GTDB): domain Bacteria; phylum Pseudomonadota; class Gammaproteobacteria; order Enterobacterales; family Alteromonadaceae; genus Pseudoalteromonas; species Pseudoalteromonas denitrificans. The sequence goes on from NZ_FOLO01000039.1 coordinate 16,453, forward strand.
AAGATAAAAGTACAATCGTATTTATATATTAAAAATAAGCAAGATGTTTAGCCCTTTGTAGGTGCATTACATCCTGCTCCTAATGTTTTTTATCCCTGAAAACAAATGTTTATCAATGTGTTTATGACAAAGATTAAACATTTATAGGATATGCATTTATAACAACAGGCTCAATATTAAGCCTTTATATATCAACTATTTTCAATACGAAAACCAACTTTAATTGTCACTTGAAAATGCCCAACTTCACCATCAACAATATGCCCTCTCGTTTCAACAACTTCAAACCAATCTAGGTTATTTATTGTCTTATTACATTCAAATATTGCATTTTTAATTGCTTCTTCAATACTGTTAGCAGATGAACCAACCATTTCAATTTTTTTATATGTATGATGATTTGACATTTGAAATTCTTCGCAAATTAATTATTACCTATAAATATAGAACTATTTTCAGATTTAAGACTATATTTATAATTAATTTAATTAGTTAATGCATATATTTATTATGGCGGTGAGTTAATTTGTCGTGTATGTTTATCAAATAAGTTATTGATGACACGGTGAGTATTTAAAATGCGCTGGTTTAATTTAGCAACGAGCAATGCCGTAACAATGCGTTCACTTAGAGTTTCTATGGTCGTTGGTACTATTTTAGTGGCAATAAATCAGGCTGATATCATAATTTATGGAGAGCTAAGCTTTAGCCATTATATTAAAATATTATTAACTTATTGTGTGCCATATTGTGTATCAACCTATGCCAGTGTAGATTCTATGATGAATTCTGATACCACTGATTAACAAAGTAGAAAATGAGGATCGTGTAATGTTTAATTTTTTTGGTGGTGATAAAACTCCAGAAGGACATGTATTAATAAAGCAAGAAGAGCTTGCTGATTTAAATGCAAAGGCACAGCTACTTGATCATTTGATGGCTAGTGGCGCTTTAGAAATGGCACAAGAAATCACTGAGAATGCACAAAATGTAAACGTAGCATCTTCGAATAGATTAAATGAAATTGAAAATAACTACGGCCTTATTCAATCTTTTATTGAACAATCAGAGGGCGTTGAACAAACTTCAAGTGAATCATTTGAATCAGCAAAAATGACTTCAAAAACATCTGAAAATGGTATTCAACAGCTTGAAAGTTTAACAGCAAATATAACAACATCAGCACAATATATAAGTGAATTTACGGAACTACTTGCCAGTCTAGATGAAAATAACAGAAATATAGGTCAGTTAGTTGAGTCAATCAAAGGAATTGCTGACCAAACCAATTTATTAGCGCTAAATGCTGCAATTGAGGCTGCTAGAGCCGGTGAACATGGACGAGGTTTTGCCGTTGTTGCTGATGAAGTCCGTTCACTAGCAAACACTGCAAACCAATCTGCCGATCAAATTCAAAATGAGATGAAAAAAATAATGAATATTTCATCATCAATTATCGATAAACAAAAAGAAGTCACCACTATCATTGATGGCAGTGTTGATATTGCAAATACAACAATGGAAAGTCTGCAAGAACTCGTTTCAATGTCATCTTCAAGCGCTAGCTTAGTTGAGTCGACTATAGAGCAAGTACAACAGCAGCTTAGCAGTTCCGAAACAATAAAAACCAGCATGTTGCAATTGATAGACGATACACGAGAAGCATTATCAGGTTCTGCAACTAACGTTGATTTAGGTCAGCAACTTGTAAGCCATTTAATTTTGGATAATCGTAGATAAATGACAAAAGAAGAAGCATTATTAGCTATCGTTCGATTTGATGACAACAAAAATGATGCTTTTTCTCAATTAGTTAAATTTCCTCAAAAATATGAAGCACCGATAATAGAAGTTACTCCTTTAATGCTTCTTCATGTATTAAAACTTTATACTGCAAGTAAAATTTCAACCGATGAGCTTGAGTTTTGGGCTGATTTTATCGATATAAGAGAAGATATCAATTCAGATAAAATTGAGGATGAAATTTACGCTTTGTCTAACCCTGAATTAATGGGGGCGATAAATACACAAACTATTTCTAAATTAATACACATCCTAGAAAAAAGTGATATTTAATAAATTTACTACTTGATAAATCTCATTTTTTTCCCAAACTTAAATTATAATTTAAACACAATTTATAAGTACTCATATAAGCAATGGTAAATTATGACATAACAATTATTGGTGGTGGCATTGCAGGTATAGGTGTAGCGCAGTGCGCATCTGCCGCAGGGTATCGCGTTTTATTATTAGAAAAAGGCGAGTTTGCACACCAAACATCTCGTAGTTCCAGTAAGTTAATCCATGGCGGTTTACGCTACCTAGAAACAGGTCAATTTAACTTAGTTTATAATGCATTACATGAGCGAGCAGCTTTATTGAGATTAGCGCCTGACTTAGTCAAGCCTATTCCATTTTATATTCCCGTATATAAAAACTCTTTCAGAGGCCCCTGGACTTTGCGAGCCGGTTTAACCTTATATGCTATTCTTACTGGTTTTAATAAACTAGGTAGATATAAAGAGATACCTAAAAATAATTGGTCTGTGCTCCAAGGTTTAAATACTCAAAATCTAGTTGCTGTATTTCAGTATTGGGATGCACAAACAAATGATGAGTTATTGGCAAATTGTGTGTTAAAAAGTGCTAAAGAGTTAGGGCTCACTGCATATTCATTTGCAAATTTCATTAACGCCAAAAAGTTAACCAATGGTCATCAAATCAGCTATGAAATTGAAAACAAAAAAACACAAGTGCACAGTAAAATGATAATAAATGCTGCAGGACCTTGGGTAAATCAAGTTTTAAACAATATATCCCCAGATCTAAATCAATGTAAAATAGACTGGGTGCAAGGTACGCATATTATTTTAGATAAAACAGCACCTAAAAAAGTATTTTATTTAGAATCAAAGACTGACAAGCGCGTTATATTTGTAATGCCTTGGTATGGAAAAACTTTAATAGGCACAACTGAAGTTTTATTAAAAGAACTTTCAAAAAAAATTAAACCTACAAAAAATGAAATCAACTACTTATTAGATATTTATCAACATTATTATCCCGGAAATTTACCCAAAATAATACGTTCCTTTGCTGGTGTAAGAGTATTACCTAAATTAAAAAACGCTGCATTTTCTAGGCCCAGAGAAAGCATTATATGGCAAGATATCGCTATACCAAGCATCATTAGTTTATATGGAGGTAAATTAACAACTTTCAGAACTACAGCCAAGAAAGTTGTTAAATTAATAAAAAAACAGCTTGGTCCTAAAGAAAACATTGCTGATATTGATCATTTACCTTTATATACAGATACACAATTTATTGAGTTAAATAATAAAAAGTCTATTTCTGATTAAATTTAAACTAACAATGTTCAAAATAAATTCTGTAAGTAGAAGACCAGATAGGATAATTTATTTCCATCATGTAGCATACAAAGTCATCTTTATTTAAATTTGCAAAGTTAAATAAATAATCACTCATCTCTCCCACATTCAGTGCTGCAATATTACGTGCTCTTTCACTTGAAACATGCAATACATTTAGTTCAGGGAATTCAGGTAAACGCTCTGTCCACATATCCGCAGCTTTGAGCTTCCCCTCTTCTACTTTTTGATTATTGGCATAACACCCCACATTAACAGTACTTCGCATATCTAGTTTTTTATCTAAAAAGACCATCATTACAAGTTTTTCTGTTGGTGTTTTAATGCTAATACTCGTTGAACTACACTTACTTTCATGCACCAATGGGTTTGCTAACTCATCAGGATTACTAAATAAAAAACTTGCATCAAACGGCTCATTGTTAGGTAAATCATTAAAAACAATACCTGAGTTACTTGCTGAATAACTTGAATAAGCTTTTGCTAATTCAGAGTCTGAAAACTCATCAACAATGCCAATATGAAACTGACTCGTTTCAATTCTAGACTCAGAGGTAATATGTTCAGGCGATATGAAACCTTCTGGATGTGGGTGAGTATAAAATTGAACTAAAGGAGGTGACTCTTTACTCCTTGAAATTCCACACTTTGTGATCATCGCAACTTCTTGTAAATACTCTTTATTATTAGCACTTTCCGTTAAAACATAACATGAAAACAAAGTATTTATTGACGATGCTAATAATTGTTTTGAACATAAATAATGTTGCTTTCTTTTTTCCTCTGCGGTCAATATTGCTTCAGCAGAGTCTTTCTTTTCTATTGTATCTTGTAAAAGCCTTTTTAAATGAGCATGGCTTTTAGCATATTGTTTAATTTGTAAATTAAAAACTTGTATTATTTTTTGCATTTCATCAATTAAAATAATCGAAATATCTGTCTCTTTTACCTTTATAACAAACTCATCTAACCCTGAGATCCCTGGTAATAAACACAATACGTCTTTACCATTTCGGCTTTTTTGCAGCGCATTTAATATTCTTTGACAATTAGAACGATTAAAGTCCAGCCATTGAGACATGCCTGAAATTGATTGAGCTGATTGTGGAAATTGAGAAACAAGGGAATGTATAACTTTTTTTAAATTTTCACCTAATCTATTAAGTGAAATTAGGTCATCTTTAGATAGTGTTTTTTTTTCAAGAGACATATTTTATGATAATCATTATTCTAAGGTCTATCTTAGATTCTATCTTAAATACATATTTAAAGGAAACAACAAGATAGAGTTATTAAAAATAGAATAAGTGATACTCAAACACTCAGATTCAGTATCACTTAGTTAGACAATTATAAATTTACTTTAATTACAAGAACCTGATGCAGTCCAAACACCCCAAGGGCCTGAAGCTTCAGGGTTACGACCCTGGTTCCACCAGTTCGCAGTGTACTTCACACCATTTAGCGCAACTTGAGCACCTGTAAGGTAAACTTCACTTGCATTCCAAGTTTCAATTCCCTGACAACCATTTTGATTAGACTCATCTACTGTGACATCTTGTGTAAATACATTTGTTAAACCTTGTTCATCCGTTACAGTAAGGCTTACACGATAAGTACCTTTATTTGTATAAGTATGTATTGGATTGATAGACGCAGAACTTGTACCATCATCAAAATCCCATAACCTTGAAACGATACCATGGTCATCTGTTGAAGCATCAGAAAAACTGGCAGTTAAAGCTGCAGTTGATACACTAAAACTAGCAACAGGAGCCTCATTTTCAGTATTTGTCGAACAGTCGCCAATATTATTCCAAACATTACTATAAACATTTGGTTGTGCGCCTGTAGACCACCAAGTTGCTTGATATTTTTTGTTTTGATAACTTACAACTTCATTTAATTGATAACTCTTAGCAACATTCCATGCATCAATGCCATCACACCCTATAACATCACCACCAATCTTAACAATTGAAGAGGTAGTTCCTGTTTGTCCAATCGTATCAGTTACAGTCAAAGTGACTGTATAACTGCCATTTTTAGCATAAGTATGAATGGGGTTTTCCACTGTTGAAGTTTCATTATCGCCAAAACGCCATTGTTGAGAAACAATATCAATATCATCTGTTGAGGTATTGTTGAAGCTTACTTGACGATCATTTATCTGACTTGTAAAACGTGCAATTGGATTTTCATCACCGCCTATACCCGTTTTTGTTTTGATCCAATCCAGATAACTTGTAGTACGTGTAAATGCTGTCGCACCTTGACATGCATTACCCCAACTTACAGTACCTATACTATAAAAATCACCATTTGTAGAAATTGCGTATGGACCACCACTATCACCATTACAAGCTGAAACACCACCTGTACCGCCACCACAAATAACAGAACCAGGAATATTAAATTGCAATTGACTACTACAAGATGCATTTGAAATAACAGGTAAATTTACTTCTCTTAAAGTATCGCTTGAACTACCTTGATGTCGTGTTAAACCCCAACCAGATACAGTTACATCTCTTCCGACACCTGCAAATAGGTCTTCAATCTCTTTTGTTGGTAATTTTGCAGGTTTATATTTTGAGCTTGCAGATGATGCTAGTTTTAATAATCCAATATCATAACCTGAGCGGATCCCATTTGCACCTCGCCAATTTTCATGCGTAATTATTTGACTCACTGCCAATGTTTCACCATCACCCGATCTAAGGCTATGCGTTCCTACTTTAACAGTTAAAGAATTTGTAGAAGCACTGTCTAAACAATGCGCTGCGGTTAAAACCCAACCACTGCTAATCAAAGTCCCCCCACAACCTTGTCGCCCATTCATTAATAAGGCAACCTGATATGGTCTTGAATACGGCGTAGACTCAACACCGCCAACAATTTGAGGAGTCACGTCGTTATCGGATGCACTATATGCTAAAGATGACCCCAAAGTCCCCATAACAGCAATGCACTTCAATGCCACTGATAACTTACTTTCTGCAAATCCTGTTTTATTTATTTTTTTTATCATAATTTTCTCATTATTATTTATTTGCACACCACCCGGTGCATCTTAGATATAATCTGAGACAATCTTAAGGTCAACATTTTCCTAAAATAGGAAACTGGTCGGATCTTTGTGAATCAAGTGCCTTTTTTAGATAATTTCTTTTATAACAACAGATTAAAAGTAAAGAATTATTTACAATAACAGCGAGTTAAATTAACTTAAATTTAACTTCGTGCAATTTATAAAATAAATATTGTCATTAACTATCTATATTTATGTAATTTATTTGTCATCAAACTACTTTAACTTTTGTGCAAAGTTTTAAGGAATGGTGTTATGTTGCAACTTAGGTCGAGACAATCTCAAATACGAAAAAGAAATACAGCACATAAGGTTTACGTCCCTAAAAATGCACGTGATAACCAATATATATTACTTGAATTTTCGCCTAACGACATTTTGATTGAGAAAGCATATGATCATGCTTTACCTTCACATGGCTTTGATAGTTTTTATCGTTTTATCAGCAATGAGTTTTTTAAGTTATGTTATAAATATAATTTAACAAATGCTCATTTCATTGCGAAAAACAAATTAATAAAAGTAAGATTTTCCGATGAAGCTCAAGTTATTGAAACAGAACAACAAGTAATATTTTTCTATAATCCACAATCCCATACAGCAATTAGAACTTTTTATGATAAAAATAAACTCACAAAAAAAATCCAACTCTTATTTTTAGCAACAGGAAGTGAAATCAGAGAAAATGCCGCTCACTTTCATATCAAAATATTAAATTTAATGCACGAGCTTTCTGATGTCATGTCAGTCCCTTTAAATAAAATAAAAATAAAAGATCATCAACATCTTACGTTCGATCTTTTCTCAACAGATAAAAATGATAAAGCGACTAAAACCCATGGCTTTAGGAAGCTTGTTGATAGGTACTATCAGCAAGCTTTACCTATACCCCAAAAAAGTAAAAATCAAACTTTTTCAATTGCCAGCTTGCCAATAAATACAAAGTTACTACAACAATTTGATATAGATATCACAACGGATGAGCCATATAAAATGTTATATCAGCATATCTCAGATTTGTTTATTAGAGTCGCTAAAAGCTATCAATTGGAGCAATTAGTCATGGTTGCAAATGCAAAAACTCCCGTTTTAAGGCAAACTGAAAATAACTTTACTTCTATTCAAACTGAACTAGTACATTTAGGATTAAGTTCCCATAATGAAAATGATACGTGCATTAATTTATGGGATAGTACCTCACTTGTAGGCACTATAAATCTTATATTTATTGCCACTGATACAGATTTACACAAAAGAAGTTATGGGAAATTTGTTAATAACTTAATGTTAGCGACCAAAGAAATAGCAACAACTCTGGGATATGAACCAAAAAGTGATACGTTAATTTTAAGGTTTTATCAGCACTTATCTTATAGGGATAATATGAATTTGAGATAATGAATAATAAAGTTTGGCTAATCTCTTAACTTTATATTTGGTTTTCGATCTACTTCACCTTCTTCATCAATTGAAATAATAGATTCTTCTAAGGTCACTACAGCTAAGTTCCCTTCAGGCATATGGCGAATGAAAGCCAATTGATAGCCAAACTGGCCAACATCACTCAGTGAAAGTTTTTGAGCAAGTGTTAATTCATTTAGTAACTCTTGAATTTTAAGTTCTATATTTTTGCGTTTATCTTCACTCATCGTGTTGATTTTCAATATATTTCAAATATACATAATAAAAGTATAGACTGATAAATTAATCTATGCCAAAACGAAAACTGTAATAAGTAAAAAATACCCAAAAATAAATTTATATTTTTGGGTATTTAAAAGAAATAAAAAAACACTACATATTGGGGTAATTTGGACCACCACCACCTTCAGGCGTCACCCAGGTAATATTTTGTGCAGGATCTTTAATATCACACGTTTTACAATGTAAGCAGTTTTGACCATTAATTTGAAAGTGTGCACCACTTTCATCTTCAATCACTTCGTATACGCCAGCAGGGCAATAGCGCTGAGCTGGTTCTAGATATTTAGGTAAATTCTGTGTTATTGGAATAGCCTGATCTTTTAATTTTAAATGACATGGCTGATCTTCTTCATGATTTGTATTAGATAAAAATACCGATGATAATTTATCAAAACTTAATTTTGAGTCAGGTTTGGGATAATCAATTGGGCTATAATCTGAAATAACCTTCAATTGTGCGTAATCAACTTTATTATCGCGCAAAGTAAAAGGAAGTCTGCCCTTGCAAATATTTTGATCAATGAAATTAAAAGTCCCGCCTAAAATAGCACCAAACTTATGCATTGCAGGGCCGAAATTACGACTTTGTTTTAATTCTTCATACAACCATGAGTCTTTAAATCGCGTTTCAAATCCGGTTAACTCTTTTGCGCCATTACAGCCATTATTTAGAGCAGAAAAAACTTCCTCAGCAGCCAACATACCTGATTTCATCGCGGTATGTGTGCCTTTAATTTTGGCAAAGTTTAATGTACCTGAGTTACAACCAATCAATAACCCCCCCGAAAATGTCATCTTAGGTAACGCATTAAATCCCCCTTTAGTGATAGCTCGTGCACCATATGAAACTCGCTTAGCGCCTTCTAAATATTGTTTTAATACAGGATGATGTTTAAGCCGTTGAAATTCATCAAAAGGGCTTAAGTATGGGTTCTCATAACTTAAGTCAACTATAAGCCCAACAACAACTTGGCAGTTTTCTGTATGGTATAAAAAGAAACCACCACCTGTACCTTTGCTCAAAGGCCAACCAGAACCATGTAAGACTAAACCAGGCTGATGTTTATCAGGGGTTATATCCCATAATTCCTTTAATCCTAAGCCATAATGCTGTGCGTCATTGTCTTTATCTAAATCAAATTTTTGATATAACTCTTTTCCTAAATGACCACGACATCCTTCAGCAAACAAAGTATATTTTGCATGTAATTCCATGCCTTGCATATAACTGTCTTTTTCTACTCCTGACTCACTTATGCCCATGTCTCCAGTTGCAATTCCTTTAACTGAACCATCTTCATGATATAAAATTTCAGATGCTGCAAAACCTGGAAATATTTCAACGCCAAGCTGTTCGGCTTGTTCACCCAACCAACGACATAGATTACCTAAACTGGCAATATAATTCCCTTGGTTGTGCATCGTTTTTGGTACAACTAAATTTGGAAATTTAATTGACTTATTGTCACTTTGAAGCATAAATAACTGGTCTTCTGTGACTGGAGTATTCAGTGGCGCACCCATTTTTTTCCAATCTGGAAAAAGTTCTTCAAGCGCTCTGGGTTCAATGATCGCACCAGATAGAATATGCGCACCAACTTCTGAGCCTTTTTCAACCACACAAACAGTTAATTCTCGTTCAGCCTCTTTTGCTTGTTGCATTAAACGACATGCAGCCGCTAAACCTGAAGGCCCAGCTCCTACAATGACAACATCAAACTCCATTGATTCACGCATATTCTAATCTCACTTACAGCTTATCAGTCAATTGTGGCAATACTTCAAACAAGTCAGCAACTAAGCCATAATCTGCAACTTGAAATATAGGTGCATCTTCATCTTTATTAATTGCAACGATAATTTTAGAATCTTTCATGCCGGCTAAATGTTGTATTGCACCTGAAATGCCTACAGCAATATATAAATCTGGTGCAACAATTTTACCCGTTTGACCTACTTGCATATCATTAGGAACAAACCCAGCATCAACTGCTGCGCGAGATGCTCCAACAGCAGCGCCTAATTTATCTGCAACACTTTCAAGTAATGTAAAGTTTTCACCATTACCCATTCCTCGTCCACCCGAAATTATCACCTTTGCAGCTGTTAATTCAGGACGCTCTGACACTGCAACTTCTTCACTCACAAATTCAGATATCTGTGCATCATGTACTGCTGTAATTATTTCTATTGGTGCGCTTAAATCACTTTGTTTAGCCGCATCAAAAGCAGTACCACGTACAGTGATCACTTTAATCGCATCTAATGATTCAACTGTCGCAATTGCATTTCCAGCATAGATTGGACGACTAAAAGTATTTTCTGATACCACTTTCACAATATCTGAAATTTGAGCGACATCTAATAATGCAGCAACGCGAGGCATAAAGTTTTTACCCGTTGTTGTCGCTGGAGATACTATATGACAATAATTTGAGGCTAAATCAGTCACTAACTTAGACATATTTTCAGCTAATTGATATTGATATGCTTCACTATCTGCAATCAGCACTTTTTTAATGCCTGCAATTTTCGAAGCTTGCTGAGCAACTAAATTACAATCAAGTCCAGCCACTAAAAGGTGTAACTCATCACCCATTTGCGAAGCTGCTGTGATAGCATTTAAAGTCGCCGCTTTTAAGATATTATTATCATGTTCAGCAATAATTAAAATAGCCATTAGATCACCTTCGCTTCATTTTTAAGTTTTTCAATTAATTCTTCAATACTATTTACTTTTATACCCGCTTGGCGTTCAGCTGGCGCTTCAACTTTCAATAATTTAGAATGTGTTTTAAGTTCAATGCCTAAATCAGCAGGAGTCTGTACGACTAATGGTTTACGTTTAGCTTTCATAATATTAGGTAAAGATGCATAACGCGGTTCATTTAATCGTAAGTCAGTTGTTACTATAGCCGGAATATTCAATGCTACGGTTTGTAGCCCTCCATCAACTTCACGGGTGACATGAACTTTATCGCCAATTAATTCAACCTTAGAAGCAAAAGTACCTTGAGGTATATCTAATAAAGCAGCTAGCATTTGCCCTGTTTGGTTATTATCACTATCAATTGCTTGTTTACCCATGATGATCAAACCAGGTTGCTCAGCATTGACCACTTTGGCTAATAATTTTGCAACATTTAAAGACTCTGGCATTGAATCAGTTTCAATATGAATACCGCGGTCAGCACCTAAAGCTAAAGAAGTGCGAATTTGTTCCTGACATGCTTTAGGACCAATAGACACAACGACCACTTCAGTTGCAGTACCGGACTCTTTTAATCGTATTGCTTCCTCTACTGCAATTTCACAAAAGGGGTTAAGTGCCATTTTAGTGTTTGCTAAATCCACGTCTGTATTATCGGCGTTTACACGTGCTTTTACGTTATAATCAATAACGCGCTTTACTGTGACTAATATTTTCATTGTTAATCTCTTCTTAATACTAATTCTTAAAATTGATCTTCCGCTAACGACATAATGCTATCGCTACCAGATTGAATTATTGCGATATTTGTTTTGATCCTTGGTAATAAATGATCAAAATAAAACTGAGTCGTAACGAGCTTACTTTGTAAAAATGCTCGTTCACCTTCACCTGAATCTAACAAAGCTTGTGCTTTTAATGCTGCTTTTGCCATCAGCCAGGCACCACAAATATAACCAAACATCATCATAAAGTTCACACTAACAGAGCCTGCAGCAGACTTATCTGTTTGCGCATTATCTAATAACCATTGACGTGCTTCACGACCAGTTGTAATGGCATTTTCAAGAGACACAGCCAAATTATTAAATTGCGGTTTTTGCTGTAATTCTTTAGCTGTCATTTCAATATCATTTAACAGTTCAGCCAATTGTTCACCTTTATCAAATAAGGTCTTACGGCCAACTAAATCAAGTGCCTGAATACCCGTTGTGCCTTCATATATTGTTAAGATTCTTGCATCACGATAATGTTGCGCAGAACCTGTCTCTTCAATAAAGCCCATGCCACCGTGAATTTGCGTGCCTAAATAAGTTATTTCTTGTGCCAGCTCAGTTAACCAACCTTTAACAATAGGTGTATATAACTCTACTCGTGAGAAGTGCTTTGTTTTATCTTGGGCATTTTTAGCATATCTGCTTTTGTCGGTTTCATTACTTGCAACATAAGCCAATGCACGCATCGCTTCAATGCTTGATTTCATTTGCATTAACATACGGCGCACATCTGGAAACTTAATAATAGAAAAACGACTACCATCTTTATGTGTGCCTTGTATCCGTTCTTTTGCAAATTCAAGTGCTTGTTGATAAGAGCGTTCTGAGACCCCTAAGCCTTGTAGTCCAACATCTTGACGAGCATGATTCATCATAGTAAACATATAAGATAAACCTTTATGTGGTTCACCTACGATATAACCAACAGCACCTTGGTTATCACCAAAGCTCATCGAACAAGTCGGGCTAGCATGAATACCAAGCTTATGCTCAAGTGCTGTACAATGCGCATCATTAAGCTGACTAGTCGTATTGCCTTCTTTATCTAACAAAAACTTAGGCACGACAAATAATGAAATCCCTTTTACGCCAGAAGGCGCATCAGGTAAACGTGCAAGTACCAAATGAACCATATTTTCTGTCATTTGATGGTCACCCCAGGTAATAAAAATCTTTTGCCCTGAAATTAAATAATGATCCGCATTTGGAATTGCTTTTGTTTTAATCGCAGCTAAATCAGTACCAGCATCGGGTTCTGTTAAATTCATGGTGCCAGTCCATAAGCCACTGATCATATTAGGCAACCAAGTATTTTTTAACTCTTCACTTCCATGGTGCTTAATGGCAGATATCGCACCTTGCGTTAGCATAGGACATAACGAAAATGCTAAATTTGAACTTTGCCAAATCTCATTAATTGCTGTGCCAAACAAATTAGGTAAATTTTGCCCGCCATATTCTTCTTCAGCAGTAAGTGAAGACCAACCATTTTCCATATATTGTTGATAAGCTTCTTTGAAACCATCCGCTTGTTGCACTTTGTTATCTTTTAAACTCGCTCCTTGGTTATCACCAGAAGTGTTTAAAGGTGCAATCACATCTGAGCCTAACTTTGCAGCTTCTGTTAAAATAACCGATGCAAATTCACTATTAATATCTGCTAAACCTGCGTTTTGACAAAAGCTATCAAATTCAACAATTTCTTTTATAACAAAATCAACATCTTTATATGGATGGTTGTACTCACTCATGAAGTTTCCTTTTTTATTCTTTTTTAACGCACGTTGCTTTAATAAAGTTATTTAAACCTGCAATCATCTAACTGACAATAACAAAATAAGTCCAATAATTGATATTTTCGGACATTGCATTTAAAATTTGATACTAAATAATGTGAATAATGATTTAAAGATGTTATTCACGGACATATTTGACTTATATTGGACATTTCATGAGTTTAGTTCATCATTCCATATCCATACATTTTGTTATTACTTTAATCAAAGCTGCTAAACGCAAAGGTCTGGATTACGAACTGTTATTACAAAAAGCAAACCTCAATCCACATATGCTGACAAACTCACAACTGAGGATCACACCAAATCAATTTAGTAAACTTATGAGAGAGCTATGGATCATGGGTGACGATGATTTTTTAGGTTTAGCAAAACAAAAGTGTCGCCATGGTGTATTTACATTGATGGCAAAACAAGCAGCAAACTGCCCTAACTTAGAAAGTATTTTTCGCCATATGTGTCATTTTTATAATTTAATCACTGACAGCATTCGATTAGATTTTAAACTTGAAGGTGATTTGGCATATCTGTCTATGAAAGTAATAGATCCCGGTTTAGACCCCGATTTTTCATTGCATGAATTTTTAATGTTAGTGTGGCATCGCTTTCCCAGTTGGTTAATAGGACAACATCTTCCTCTAAAAGCAATATTACTAACCTATGAACAACCAAAGCATGTTGGCGAATATCGTTTAATGTACCCTTGCCCAGCTTCTTTTGCACAAGACTCAAATACCCTTATTTTTGAAGCTCGGCATTTGAAAATGCCTGTAGTGCAAACTTCAAATGCTTTAAGATCATATTTACGCAGATCACCAATAGATTGGTTTACTCGACAAGCATATTATCAGGTTTTCACTCAACGTGTTGTAAGTTATCTTGAAAATAGCGAACAGTTAGCACTGACCAGCATGGATGATATTGCTAAACAATTCCATGTAACTACTCGCACTTTAAGACGAAAATTAAACGATGAAGGTACTCGGTTTCAAACTTTAAAAGATAATGTGCGACGCGACACAGCAATTCATTATTTAAGCCAACCTAACGTGCCAATAGCACAGATAGCCAGGGAGTTAGGTTTTTCAGAACCCGCTGCTTTTACTCGTGCTTTTAAATTATGGACAGGTGTCTCACCAAAGATTTATAGAGCTAGCCCCAAAAGATAACATGCGTTAATCTAATTAAGGTATTTCAAAAATGGATAGCTCAATAATGCCCCAAAACAAAAAACCAGTTAAACAACGACTTGCCATTATCACCTCAGGTGGTGATGCCCCTGGAATGAATGCTTCAATTAGAGCTATCACGCTAAAAGCACTACAAAATGGCTATGATGTAATCGGTTTTATTGCAGGGTTTCATGGTTTGATCAATGCTGAATTTATTCAATTGGATTTAAAATCTGTCGACAATATTATACACAAAGGCGGCACCATCTTAAAAACTGCACGCTGTAAAGACATGTTTAATGAGCAAGGTGTCAAGAAAGCGAGTTGCACACTTAATAATTTAGATATTGAATCACTCATAGTTATAGGAGGTGATGGCAGTTTTAAAGGCGCACAAGCTTTAAGTGAATACTGGCATGGTCAAATTATTGGCATTCCAGGCACCATAGATAATGATATCAATGGCACAGATCAAACCATAGGCTTTTGGACTGCCATCGATACGGCACTTGATTGTATCGATAAAATAAGAGATACAGCCGATGCATTTGACCGTATTTTTGTCATTGAAGTTATGGGCAGGGACTGTGGTTTTATTGCGATGGAATCAGGTATCGCATCAGGTGCACAACAAATCATTTGTCATGAGCTAATAAGTGACGAAGCCGACTTTATTCAACAGTTACTGATTTCTATAAAAAAAGCTTCTAAGCAAAGCTATCCCCAAAGCTATGTTATTGTTGTTGCTGAAAATGCTTTATCTTTTTCAACCGCTGAATTAGCAAAAAAGATTTCAGAATATACTCAAGTAGATACCAGAAGCGCTATTTTAGGCTATGTTCAAAGAGGTGGAGCCCCTGTTGCTATGGACCGTGTTTTGGCAACACAATTGGGCATAAAAGCTGTAGAAGCTATAAATAAACAAAAAAGAAACCTCATGATAGGCATGAGTAAAGGTGAAATTATTACTTTTCCTCTATCGCAAACAGGGCTCAAAAATAAAACTAATAAAGATTTAATTAAACGACTTGAACAGTTTAGTTTTAACCTCACCATTTAAATTATAATTATTATTTCAAGTCATAAATTGGGTTTATACTAAAATATAATAATGAAAGCGGTGATAAAGAGAAAACGATTGCTCTATAAAAACTGTCTCTGTCTAATATTATTATTTTTTCCTGTTATTATATCCGCTGTGCCTTTGACTATAGCGGCAATAGATTGGTGTCCCCAACTATGCCCTAAAAAAAATAAAACCATATATATCAATAATAGCGATAAAAAACCCGGTTTTATCATTGATATTGTTAAAGCTGTATTTAAAAACTCACCATTTGAACTTGAAATTGAATATTACCCTTGGTCACGTGCCATTAAATTAGTTAAAGAGGGTAAGATTGATGTCTTACTTTCTCCCGCAAAAGCTGAAGCGCCAAGTTTACGTTATCCTAAAGAAGAAATTGGCATACAACGTATGTGTTTTTTCACATCAAAAAAGTCAAGCTGGAACTACATAGACGCGCACTCCCTAAACAAGATGCAAATAGGCATAGGCAACGATACTTCAATTGAAGAACTCAATGATTACGTTAAGGAGAATCCTGAACAATTTCAATTTCAACCATATTTAGGAAGATATTTAAAACAAAGTATTCGAAAGTTAGATAATAAGCGCATCGATACTTTTATTTTTACATACAATACAACAATGTACGAACTAACAAGAATGGGGGTTGTAGATAAATACCGAAATGCCGGCTGTGTTAATACGACAAACATATATATGGCATTCACAGCTAAAAATGATAATAAGACTATAAATAAAGCAATTACACTATTTGACAAAAAAATGGCTGAATTACATAAAAAAGGAAAGATAAAAAAGATAATGGGCAATTACAAATTGTCTAGTTGGCGAAAATAAAAACTGTTTATATTAGATACGAAAAAAGGGCCTTTCGGCCCTTTGCTCTTCGTTCAATATATGTTTACTCTCTTAACCCCTTAAGATAATAAACAGTCCTTTAAATTGATTTTTTCTAAATTAGTTAGCTATCGGTTAATACATACCTAACTAAATTAATTTTTTACTTAACACCTAATTCTTTCAAACGTTCATTTAAATAACTATCAGCTGTATAACGTTCTGATAAAATAACATCTGGATGCGGGTGTAAAAACAACGGTAATGAAATTCTAGATTTACTAGACGCTTTTCCTGTTGGATTTATTACACGATGGATCGTTGATGGAAAATATCCACTTGATGCTTCTTGTAGCATGTCACCAATATTTATAATTAAGTTGCCAAAATCACAGGGTACATCCAACCAACTATCATCTTTATTTAATACTTGTAAACCAGGTTCATTCGCAGCTGGTAAAATAGTTAATAAATTAATATCACCATGAGCTGCTGCACGTATAGCGCCAGGCTCTTCATCACCCGTCATTGGAGGGTAATGTAAAATGCGAAGTAAAGTTTGCTCTGACTTTGCAATCATATCTTTAAGATCAATTGAAAATTTATCACTAATATTTTTTGGTGCATATTCCTGAACCCAAGTTAATAATTCAGATGCAAGCTCATTTGCTAAACGATAATACTCACGTATTTGTGCTTCAAGTTGAGCAGGAACACGGCCTTTAGGGTATACGTGATAATATTCTTTAATATCTTTAACTTTATGACCTTTAGCTATCTCTGACGTTTCAGGACCAAAGTAACCATCTTGATTCTCCTTACTAAAAGGAAACTCTCTTTTTTCTTCAGAATTAAAAAATACTTGCCAATTTTCATAAATTGACTCAACCAACTCTTTAGGAATTGGATGGTTTTTTAAAACACCAAATCCTGTATTTCGTAATGATTCAACAAATAATTCAGCAGCATTATCTGCGTTATAGTCTACTGTTTGTAATTCCATCTAGGTCGCCCTTTAAATTTAAAATATCAATTAACTAATTGATAAGAAAAAGCCAGCTATGGCAGCACTCATCAGATTAGCCATGGACCCTGCCATAACTGCTCTGAGACCTAGGCGGGCGATATCCTTGCGACGACTAGGTGCCATACCACCTAATCCACCTAGTAAAATAGCTATCGAAGATAAATTAGCAAATCCACATAAAGCAAATGTGATAACAACTTGCGTATGCGCACTTAATTGATCGCGATAATTAATAAAATCAAGATAGGCTACAAACTCATTTACAACCAGCTTTTGCCCAATAAAACTTCCGGCAGTAACGGCTTCACTCCATGGCACACCTAATATCCAGGCCACGGGTGCAAATATATAACCTAAAATTTGTTGAATTGTTAGATCAGGCTTACCAAACCATTCACCAACACCACCTAACATACCGTTTAACATGGCAATTAAGGCAACAAAAGCCAATAACATCGCACCTACATTTAATGCTAACTGCATGCCGCTTGAAGCACCACCGGCAGCTGCATCAATGACATTGACAGGCTTGTCATCTTCATCAACTTTAATTTGATCTAAATTTTCCATTGGCGTTTCAGTTTCTGGCACCATCATCTTTGCCATTAAAAAGCCACCTGGTGCAGCCATAAAACTTGCGGCGATTAAATATTTTAGATCAATACCAATCGTTACATAACCTGCAAGTATTGAACCTGCGACGGTAGCCAAGCCCCCTACCATAACTGCAAATAATTCAGATTGCGTCATAGTGGGTATAAAAGGTTTAACGACTAAAGGTGCTTCCGTTTGGCCCACAAAAATATTAGCAGTGGCAGATAAAGATTCTGTTTTAGAAGTACCTAATAATTTTTGAAGCCCACCACCTAATACTTTAATGATCAAGTTCATAATGCCTAAATAATATAAAACAGCCACTAATGCAGAGAAAAATACAATAATAGGTAATACGTTAAAGGCAAATACAAAACCGATATTATCTGAAATTAGACCTCCAAATAAAAACTTGATACCATCATTTGCATACTCAATTACACTTGAAACTTTAGTTGAAACCGCCAGTAAAATATCCTTTCCCAAAGGAAAATATAAAACAAAACCACCGATAATAACTTGTAAACCAAATGCACAACCTACGGTACGTAAGCTAATAGATTTTCTATTGGTCGATACTAAAAAAGCAACCAATAGTAAGGTTGCCATACCCACTAATGTCATAAATGTTGTCATTAAAAATTCCTGTTATTCTATCTAGCTTATTGACTAGTTATTATTGTTGTAAAATTTGTGTAATTTTACTTTTTATTAAATCAATTGCGACACGGTTTTTCCCACCGCGAGTTACCACTAAGTCAGAATTTTGTTTTGAAGGCTCAATAAATTGATAAAACATAGGCCTTACTGTTGCCTGATATTGTTCGATAACCGATTGTAAACTACGGCCACGCTCTTCAATATCTCTTTGCATTCTGCGCATTAAACAAATATCTAATGGCGTATCAATAAAAACCTTAATATTAAATTCTTCTCGTAATTTATCATCTGATAACAGTAATATACCTTCAACGATGATTACCTTAGCCGGGTTTATACGTCTTGTTTGATCACTTCTGGTATGTTGCGCATAGTCATAAATTGGCACATCAACCGAATTACCAGCCCTTAATTGCATTAAGTGTTCACACATTAACTCATGTTCGAATGCGTCAGGGTGATCATAATTAGTCTGAGTACGATGATCAAAAGGCAAATGAGATTGATCTCTGTAATAAGCATCTTCTTCTAAAATAGCAATTGCACCAGGTTCTAATTCATTAACAAGTTCATTATAAATGGTTTGGCTAAATAGTGATTTACCTGATGCAGAGGCACCAGCAATAGCAATGATGGTTCGAGTCACAAAAATTCACATCCAATCAATTAACAAAAAGTAGCCTACGATAACAAAAATGAAAAAAAATATCTCTGTGGCTAGATAGAAAAACGGTAATTTACTTGTTTCCCCCCCCTCTAAAACAGGACATATGTCCTCTTGCGTGATTTCATTCGCTATGAATTTAAAAACAATCAGTTATTGCGTTGCTAAACTCAAATAAACATAGCGCGAATTTTCGATGTTTTGATCTATGTTAAATAAAGTCGTTTATTTTAAATCACAACTTGTAAACAAAAACCATTATCATTAAGATCTGCGTCGAATTTAAATTCATCAATTTAGGGATCTTTTAACATGTTCAAAACTTCATTTAGTTTATTAGCCATTCTTGTTGCGACTAACTTATCAGCCAATACACAAATCTCCTCTACTGAAGAGGATTTAGAGCGTATTATCGTCACTGGTAGCCGTATTGTAGAAAACATTGATGAAGTACCTGCAAGCATTACTGTGATCACCCGTCAACAAATTGAAGAGCAACTTAAAGTCTCTACTGAATTACAAAATTTACTCTCAACTTTAGTGCCAGGTATGGCACCAAGCACAGGAACATCTAGTAATTCTACACAAACTTTACGTGGGCGTGCGCCTTTAGTGATGATAGATGGCGTTCCTCAATCTACTCCTTTGAGAAATGGTTCACTTGGGATCAGAACCCTAGATGCAAGTGCCATTGAGCGTATAGAAGTGATTAAAGGCGCAACTTCAGTGTATGGTAATGGAGCAGCTGGCGGTATTATTAATTACATTACAAAAAAAGCAACGTCAACTCAGGCTCTCACTGGCGAAGCGGGTTTTTCAACCCGCTTTAGTGCTGTAAAATTAAAAGACAGTGCCGGGAGTCGATTTAATTCAGCAATTAATGGCCAAATAAATAATTTTAACTATGTTGTTAGCGCAAGTTATGAAGAAAACGGCGTACAAAGAGACGCAGAAGGTGACATCATAGGTTTAAAATATGGTTTATCAGATAGCAATACTGAAAACTATTTTACTAAATTGGGTTATGAATTCAGCCAAGATAAGACAATTCAGTTCGCATACAATTATTATAAATCTCAACAAGAGTCTGATTTAATTGATGTAGTGGGTAATATCAATACAGGTATTAAAACTCACGCAATTAAAGCACCACTAGGTACAGTAATGCCAGGTGTACCCCAAGGGCCTCGTGGGAACCATAATGTCATGCTAAAGTATACAGATGCAGAAATTTTTTATAATACACAACTGACCTTAGACGCATATTCACAGAAAATAGAGAATGTCTTCTTTTATTCACCTGTTTTGTCAAACCCAAGTGAAGGATTCGATGGCGGTCAATCATTGATCAAATCAAAAAAGAAAGGGCTACGTCTTACATTTAATAGCCAACTTGATTGGCATAAAGTTGAGGGTACTTTTATTTACGGTATCGATGCGTTAAATGATGTGAGCTCACAGCCTATGGTTGATGGTCGTATTTGGGTTCCTGAAATGGATATGAAAAACCTAGCAGGATTTGTACAAACTAAATGGGTTTTAAACGATGAGTTTGTCATTAAAGCAGGTCTAAGAAAGGAAAATATTGATTTATCAGTGGATGACTTTAATACCTTAAAGTTATGTACCGACTCTGATACATGTTCAGTCCCATTTAGTGTTAAAGGAGATACTTTAAAATATGACGCTACAACTTATAATTTTGCAATAAAATATAACTTCTTTGATGCGTTTAGCCCTTTCATGAGTTATTCTCAAGGTGCTGATATTTCTGATATTGGTCGATTATTACGTACAGCAACTGTCACAGATATCGCTGATGTCCAAACACAAGCCTCCATTATCAATAACTACGAGTTAGGTTTTGATTCAGAGTTTGATAACCTTAGAATTGAATTTTCAATTTACCGCAGTACTTCAGAACTTGGAACAACCAATAAGCTTGATCCCCAAACGGGCATTTATTTACCAGTACGAGCACCACAAAAAATATGGGGTTATGAAGGTTTATTAAGTTATCGTATTAATTCAGATTTAAATTTGAATGCGACATATTCATTAGTCGAAGGTAAAAATACTGAAGCTGATGTATATTTAGGAGCAAAACAAATCAGTGCACCTAAAGGGACGATGAACTTACAATGGCAAGCATCTGATAATATTAACCTATCATTAACTTACTTGTATGTAGGAAACCGTAAGCGTTTTGATGCAGATGAAAATGGCAATTATGCCGGCGACAAAGGACCCATTAACAATTACAGTATATTCAATGTAAGTGCTAATTATAATATTAACCAATGGTCTGTATTTTCAGGTATTGAAAACTTATTTAATCAAGATTATTACTCTGCTCGCTCTCAAGGGTATACATATAATGGCTATAATACTAAAAGTTTAGGGACTACTATCACAGCAGGTATCAAATATCACTTTTAGATACTTTAAAAAAGCAGTCCATTTAGGCTGCTATTTTAATAAAATGTAGACTTAAACGCCCCCATATAACCCATAAGCACCCTAAAGAAATTTTTTATTTAAGGTGCTTAAGCTTTAAAGCCCTCTATAAACTGAGATATGCACATATATTCACCCTTAGTTCATTATATGCATGATTTTTATTATTTCAGATTGTGATTTTTGGTTTCAAAGAAATAAAAACAAATTTAAACGATTAAACTTCAAATAATGCAAATATGTTACGGACAATTGTCCTTTGTTATAAATTGAATATACACTTAAATATACAATATTAAATTTATAAATATTCATACTATAAAGTGAATATATTTGAGGCAAGTTATGGCAAAAGCATTGATTTTAATGGCTGATAGTGTCGGTATAGGCGCTGCACCTGATGCAAACGATTTTGGCGATGTCGGTGCAAATACCCTTGCCCATCTTTTAGCAGAATATCACGAGAAAACAGGAGATAAATTATCTTTGCCTAATTTATCTCGCATGGGTTTAATTGATGCGTGTGAAGCAGCAGGAAAAGAGCCTTGTATTATTGCCAACAGACAAACCCCAATTTCAGCTTGGGGCTATGCTAAAGAAATATCAACAGGTAAAGATACACCTTCGGGTCATTGGGAAATGGCAGGGGTTCCTGTATTATTTGATTGGGGATATTTCCCTAAAACCGTCCCTACTTTTCCACAAGAACTCATTGATGAATTAATAAAACGTGCTGACCTACCAGGTATTTTAGGCAATTGCCATGCATCAGGCACTACGATACTTGAACAGCTTGGTGAAGAACATATTATAACAGGCAAACCGATTTGTTATACCTCTGCAGATAGCATATTTCAAATTGCTGCACACGAAGAACACTTTGGTTTGGATAAATTACTAAAGTTATGTGAAATAACACGTGAATTAGTTGACGAATATAATATTGGCAGAGTCATTGCTCGCCCTTTTTTAGGTGAAAGTAAAGATGACTTTGCACGTACAGGTAATCGCCGAGATTATTCTGTTTTACCGCCAAGCCCAACAGTGTTAGATAAGTTATCTGATGCAGGCACACATGTGATCAGCATAGGTAAAATTGCAGACATTTATGCCCATCAGGGGATCAATGAAAAGCATAAAGCACCAGGTTTAATGAACTTATTAGCCAAAACAAAACAAGTATTTAAAGAGGCAAAAGACAATAGCCTTATATTTACAAACTTAGTCGATTTTGATGAGAAATTTGGACATCGACGCGATGCCGTTGGCTACGCAAAAGCTTTAGCACAGTTTGATGACTATTTACCTGAAATTTTAGACGAATTAAATGAAGGTGATTTACTGATAATTACAGCCGATCATGGTTGTGATCCAACTTGGCCAGGCACGGAGCATACCCGTGAATATGTTCCGTGTCTTGCCTATACCAAAGACATGCAACCGATTGCTTTAGGTCAAAGAGAAACATTTGCCGATATGGGTCAAACCCTAGCGCAATGGTTTGATATATCAAAACTAAATTATGGTGAAGGTTTTGCTGAGCAAATAAAAGCAAAATAAACATCAATATAAAAAATAAAGGATAAAACTATGAGCACTCCACATATCGGTGCCAATGAAAATGATTTTGCACCAACAGTATTAATGCCTGGCGATCCTTTGCGCGCTCAGTATATCGCTGAAAATTTTTTAGACGATGCGCGACAAGTTACCGGTGTACGTAATATGTTTGGTTTTACAGGTACTTATAAAGGAAAGCCTGTCAGCATTATGGCATCAGGCATGGGAATTCCTTCAATGTCAATTTATGCTCGTGAACTTATTATGAGCTACGATGTTAAAAACCTGATACGAATTGGTACGTGTGGTGGGATCAGTACAGATATCAAAATTCGTGATGTAATATTTGCCCAAGGTGCCAGCACAGACTCAAATGTTAACCGATCACGTGTACGTGGTTATGATTTTGCTGCCATTGCAGATTATGGGTTATTGGAAAATGGTGTTAAGGCAGCCAGAGATTTAGGCATAGATGCAAAAATTGGTAATGTATTCACTACTGATACTTTCTATCAAGCCGATGCCAGTTTTTATCAAGACTTAGATAAATTAGGCATTATGGCTGTCGATATGGAAACTGCTGGATTATATGGTGTAGCTGCAGAATATGGTGCAAAAGCAATGGCATTATTTACTGTAAGTGATCATGTGATCACAGGTGAAGCATTACCTGCCGAAGACCGCCAAAATACCTTCAATGAAATGGTTAAGATAGCTTTAGAATCTATCTAAACTTTTTATTATTCAAATTAAAAGGGCTATCATACATTGTTATGATAGCCCTTTTAATATCTCGAATTTTGTTTTATGAAACAAGTTTATTCGCCTACATTAAACCACTTATGACCTTTTTGAGCTAACAATTCATCCGCACTCTCAGGTCCCCAAGTACCAGCGCGATATAAAGAGGGTGTACCTTCTTTTTCCCACTTTTCTATAATAGGATCTATCCAAGCCCAAGCTTGTTTTACTTCATTTCTATGAATGAACAATGCAGGGTTATTTGCAGCTGCATCGAGCATTAACCGTTTATAAGCATCTGAATGAAAAGTATTAGCAGAATCTTTTGATAAATCTAAGTTTAAAGTCACAGGTTCTAGCTGCATATCAA
Source organism: Pseudoalteromonas denitrificans DSM 6059 (assembly GCF_900112265.1). Taxonomy (GTDB): domain Bacteria; phylum Pseudomonadota; class Gammaproteobacteria; order Enterobacterales; family Alteromonadaceae; genus Pseudoalteromonas; species Pseudoalteromonas denitrificans. Next base: position 41,097 of record NZ_FOLO01000039.1, read on the forward strand.
GACTGTCTAAACGTTTTGACATCAAAGTTAATTGAATACTTTCTTCAGGTTGTAAACGAATGATTAAGCGATTTGGTTCAATATTACCTACATTTTTCTGATAAACATTATGTGATACAGGTTTGTATTCAACGATGATTTCAGCACAGCGTTTTTTCATGCGCTTACCTGTACGTAGGTAAAATGGCACACCAGACCAACGCCAATTATCTATATTAGCTCTAATCGCAACAAAAGTTTCAGTATGTGAAGCACTCCCTAACTCTTCTAAATAACCTGGTACTACTGTGCCATCCAATTCACCAGGCACATATTGGCCCCTGATAACATTTTCATCTACATCTTCATTAACAAGTGGTCGTAATGATTCCAGTACTTTTAGTTTTTCTGTTCGAATGCTATTTGCTGATAACTTGTTAGGTGATTCCATTGCAACCAAACATAAAAGCTGCAATAAATGGTTTTGAACCATATCACGAAGTGCACCCGCTTTATCATAAAAACCAGCGCGCGTTTCAAGACCTACAGTTTCTGAAATACTGATCTGAATATTATCTATGGTTTTTGCATCCCATAAATTTTCAAAAATAACATTTGAGAAACGCAGAGCCATTAAATTTTGAACGGTTTCTTTACCTAAATAATGGTCAATACGAAAGATTTGTTGCTCATCAAAATACTCAGCAACTTTAGCATTAATAACTTCGGCCGACTCACCACAATAGCCTATGGGTTTTTCAACAACAACACGAGATGTTGGTGTTATCAAATTCATTTGTGCTAAAACTTCAGAACAACTTCCATAAACAGCAGGCGGCAAAGATAAATAAAAAACGCGAGACTTATCTGGTGCATCACTTTCTAATAATGCTTTTAAAGCTTTCCAACCATCATCTACTTGAGTCACATTAATTGCTAAAGGTTCAATAAATTGACTAAAGGTTTTCCAATCTTGCTGATTGTATTCACCCTGTCCTAAATGTTCTTGTAAACCTTGATTAACTTTCTCAATAAACTCTTCTTTATTTGCCAACTCTCTTACTGTAGGTACAATACGAGAACCTTCAGGTAAATTGCCTTCTTGATATGCACGATACATAGCAGGTAATAACTTACGTATTGATAAGTCGCCCCCACCGCCAAAAATTACAATATCAAATGGATTAAGCATGATTATTCTCTTATTAAATTCACTAAGGGCATGAGTGCGCAATTAGGGTAACAATAAACACAATTGACACCGGTGTCAATCCTAAGGGATTTATATATTTTTTTTCAAGTATGCATTATATAATTTTAAGCCTAAAAACATCACCTCGATACGTTTGTTTTTTGACAATCACACAATTAACCCTAAGCTTTTAGGTGTAAATAAAAATATAATCCGGTGAAAAACAATGAGCTCTAATCACTTAACTTATGCTTGGCTCAAAGCGTTGATTGTTGACGACAGCAAGGCAATCTGTGAATTATGCAAAAGTATATTAATTGAAAACTATGGTATCAATTATGTGCATACAACAAACTCAGCACCAGAGGCACTTGCAGTAATTAAAAGCTTTAAAGATATCAACATGATTTTTTTAGATTTAAACATGCCAGGTACTGATGGTGTTCAGTTACTCAAAAAAATTGCTGATTTTAAATTTAAGGGATATATCGTCATTGTAAGCGGTGTGTCAGCAAAAATCATTCAAGGTGTAGAAGATTTAGCAAATAAGTATAATTTGAATTATATCGGCAGTATTCATAAACCAATAGATTTAAAAGATTTTGACCATATTTTCACCCAAGTTGGAAAAAATACTCCCTCAGGTATCAATAATAAAACGAAACAATTAAAAATTTATGAAATTATTCGAGCGCTCGAAAAGGACGCTATTGAAGTTTTTTATCAACCTCAAGTAAAATTAAGAAATAGAAAGTTCATAGGTGTTGAAGCTTTATGTCGACTGCATCATCCTAGGTTAGGTTTAATTAGCCCAGATCAATTCATAGATAAATCTGAAGAAACTGATTTAATTTTTCATCTAACACTTTGTGTCATTGATAAAGCATTAAATGATTGGGTTTTATGGCATAATCAAGGCATGAAATTGACGCTTTCAATCAATATAAGTCCATATGTACTGAAATTCACTGAATTTACAGACTTATTTTTAACAAAACTTTCTGTACTCAATATCCCTATAGAAAAAATATGCTTAGAAGTCACCGAAAGCATTATTGAAGAAAATCATCAAGTGGAATTAGAAACATTAAGTCGCTTAGCAATAAAAGGTGTTATGTTATCGCTCGATGATTTTGGTACAGGCTCCGCTTCTATAGAGCGTCTTCACAGATTGCCATTTGATGAGCTAAAACTAGACAAATCATTTTTTCAAAACTCAATAACTAATCGTGCTCAATTTGATTTAATTAAAAGCTGTGTGGCTATGAGCAGCGCTCTGGATATGCATACGGTTGCCGAAGGCATTGAAACAGCAGAACATTGGAAAGTTGCCGAACAAACAGGGTGTGATATTGTGCAAGGTTATTACATCAGCAAACCTATTCAAGCGTGTGATATTAGCCAATGGTGTTATCAATGGAAACACAGAGTAGACTAAAAATCGACCTTCCCACGCAATGACTTCGTAGTGCCTTTCTTCGTTTTACTATCCATTCGTTTGCGTTGAGAATTTCTACTCGGCTTTGTCGCTCGTCTGGCTTTTTGAACTATCATAGCCGATAAAATCAAATCTTTTAAACGTTTAAGGGCATCATCTTTATTCATTTCTTGCGTACGAAAAGATTGCGATTTAATTATAATAATCCCATCTTTACTAATGCGCCCATCAGATAGCGCCAGTATTCTTTCTTTATAAATTGCTGGTAAACTAGAATGCTTCACATCAAACCTTAAGTGGATCGCAGTCGCAACTTTATTGACTCGCTGACCACCATTCCCTTGAGAGCGAATAGCACTCAGTTCAATTTCCCACTCAGCCAAAGTGACCGTATTACTAATTTCTAACATAAACAACAAAAATAAATGATCAGACCAGCATTTTAACTTAACCCTAATCAATAGGCTAGATTCGAATATTAAAAATCTAGTTTGATAAATAATTGTTAACCATTGAGTTGAATTTAAATTCGATCTAAACTGATTTTTTGAACGCAAAAAAGCAAACAATATTTATGGCTAAAAAAAATAAAATAACTGAAATTTTTATTAATTATTCAGCCAATATTCGATATTACATCAGTAAAATAGTGCCTCCAGAAGACATAGAAGATATTGTTCAGGAAACCTTTATAAAAAGCTATGAAGCCGATTTAAAACAAGAAATCCAATACGCTCGTAGCTATATGTTAAAAACGGCCAGAAATTTAGCGCTCAACCATGTTCAAAAGTGGGATAATAAATATAAAGATTCTCTAGAGGATTATTGCGAGCCACCTGTCCAATTAATAACACAAAATTTTGAAAATGAGTTTGAGAGTAAAGAAAGGTTTTTATTATTTTGTCGCGCAACCGATCAATTACAAGGTAGTGTTAAAAAAGCTTTTATACTCAAAAAGGTATATGGCTTAAGCCAACGAGAAATTGCTGATTATTTAAATTTAAGCCAAAGCACAATAGAAAAACATGTTGCCAAAGGTTTATTGACCTGCTCCAACTATATGGCTAAAGCAGAAAAAGAGCAGATAACCAGTAGGGTATCTAATTCATTATTATCTAAAGGTAAAAAGAGTTTATAAATGACAAATGTCACTAAATTCAATCGTAAACAAATCATACAAGAACAGGCCAGTCTTTGGATCAGTCGTATGGACAGAGGTTTATCTTTAGAAGAAAAAAATGAATTTTCAGTTTGGATCAATCAAAGTGAATATCATAAAGACACTTTGTATCAATTAGCAAAACTTTGGGATGACTTAACTGTTTTAAATGAATTAAGTGATCTTTTTCCACTGGAAAGTAAAACCAAATCAACTCAAAATAAATTTATACCAATCGCCATAGCAGCAAGCTTTATTGCGATTATGTTTACAAGCTCAGCATATTTTCTAGATGGGAGCTTATTTCCTATACTCTCCAATACTCAAAAGACTGCACAGATAAAACAATACCAGACTAAAATTGGTGAACAAATTAGTTTTTCAATGCCAGATGGTACCAATGTTAGATTAAATACCAATAGCACAATTAAAGTTGCTTATACTGCCAAACATCGACAAATTTCATTGTTAAAAGGTGAAGCACGCTTTGATGTCGCAAAAGATAAAACAAGACCTTTTACTGTGAGTACTGATAAAAAATCATTTACTGCCTTAGGGACTATTTTTAATGTGCAAAATACCAAAAATAATGAATTAGAGCTCTTAGTTACTGAGGGTAAGGTACTTATCAGTGATACAGATTCGATTCTTAAAACAACCACTTTAAATGATATTGTAGCCAGTTTTACGAACCTAAGTCATGACAATTTACCCGGTACCGTGGTCAATAGTGGCGAAAAGTCTGTTGTTAAAAACAATATGCAACTCATCACAGATAAAATTTCTTTAGATCAAATTCAAAGAGAACTTGCTTGGCAGCAAGGTATGCTTATTTTTGATGGTGAACCTTTAAACAAAGCCTTGTTAGAAGTTGCAAGGTACTCAAATACCCAGTTTGAAATTAACGATACTAATTTATCCCATTTAAAAATATCAGGCTACTTTAAGGCTGGTGATATTGAAGGTTTATTAGAATCATTAAATGAAAATTTTAATATAATTTATCAAAAATCTCCAAATAATATAATCCGTTTAACAAAAGTTTAATTAGCTCCCATATTTTAACTTATAGCATGAGATAACAGCATTGTACCCCTAGTAATTTACATAAAATTAAGTGATGATTAACCTTATGTAAAAATTTAAGCACTGAGGGCTTTTTGCTGTTTCGTTTTATTAAATCACTTTGTTATAAATTTGATATCAACAAACACACAAGACATTTTATAATAAAGTTTTCTTTATTATCCTGTTGTTTTACTCCTTATGCTTTTGCTCAATCAATGCTTAAATTCAGCATAGAAAAACAACGCGCTGACAAAGCGCTTATATCTTTTGCACAACAATCAAACCACACCATTATTTTTTCATTCGATTTAGCAAAACAATATCAAGCAAATGAAATTCAAGGATTTTATTCTTTTGATGCGGGATTAAAACAACTATTATTAAATTCAGGCCTTAGTGCCCAGGTTAATAAATCCGGATTATTAAGTATAAAACGAGATAAAAAAATTGAAGAAATTAATGCTATTTTAAAGGCGCCTCCTAAGCCTCTCATTGTTTTAACTAAAGAACTTTCCCAAACAGAAAAAATTTTGATAATAGGCAGTCGTGTTGCTGGGCGTTCAGTTGATGACTTACCTGTACCAATCGATATTTTAACAAATGAAATATTAACAAATACGGGTCAAACTGAGCTTGGAAAAATGCTACAAACCATTGCACCTTCATTTAACTTTTCAAGTTCGGCTATCAGTGATGGAACTGACGCCCTACGCCCTGCGACTCTTAGAGGATTAGGACCAGACCAAACACTTGTTTTAATTAATGGTAAACGTCGCCACCAAGCGAGTTTAATCCATATAAATCCTTCAGTTGGTAGAGGAACTGCTGGAACAGATATAAATGCAATCCCAACAGCATCAATTAAACGTATTGAAGTATTACGTGATGGTGCAGCAGCCCAATATGGCTCTGATGCCATTGCAGGTGTGATTAATATTGTATTAAAAGATATATCTGATGGTGGAAAATCATCATTATCTTATGGTAAATACACACAAGGTGATGGTAAAAATCTAAACTTAGATATATCAAAAGGCTTTAACTTTAATGATAAAGGTTTTTTAACCGCATCGCTTAGTCTAAAAAACTCAGCTCCAACTAATCGGGCTGGTTTACATGGTTCTTGTCAATTTAAAGACTGTGTTTTACTAGAGGATGGCAGTTACTTAATGGGTGACCCTAGAGAGTTAAATGCCTCCAGAACAACTTTTAAAATTGGAGAAATAGAATCAGATCAAATAGGTTTAACAATAAATACAGCCTACGAATTATTTCAAGGTGAAACTTATGGTTTTTTAACTTACTCTACGAGAGATAATAAGTCTGCAACTTTTTTTAGGCACAACGCCAATACAATTGGAAATGCGCTTCTACAAGATAATGATGCCACTATTCCGACTGGCTTTTTACCAAAAATAAAGTCAAAAATTAATGATGCATCATATAACTTTGGTTTTAAAAACTCATTCAATGAAAACTCTTACATCGACTTATCATATACTTATGGAAAAAATACAATAGATTACATCACTCAAGATACGATTAATGCCTCTTTTGCAAACGCATTACAATATACCTCAGACTTTACAGCCGATGAAATTAGAAAAAATATCCCAAGAGACGCTTTTGCTTACGGTTTATCTTTAAGTTTAGCAACTGCAAATTTAGACTTTTCCCATGATTTTGAATTCTTTTCATTAGCCATAGGCGCAGAAGTTCGCACAGATAAGTTTAGTGTTATACCTGGCGATAAATATGCATATTATGATTATGATACCGATCCACAGGGCAATAACTTATATCCCACAGATGCCGCTTCTGGCACCCAAGGCTTTATTGGCACTGCACCTGAACAAGCTGTTAATGAGTCGCGTAATGTCGTTTCTTTATATAGCGATATTGAAGCACATATTACATCAGACCTTATAATCAGTAGTGCATTACGTTTTGATAACTATAATAATTTTAATAATAATACAAATTATAAGTTAGCTGCAAACTGGTCTATTACTCCAAATGCCTCTATACGAGGTGCAATAAGCACAGGGTTTCGAGCACCTTCAATGCAGCAACTTTATACAGATAATGTCAGCACCCAATTTGTTGCAAATTCAAACGGGAGCGATCAAAGTGCAGTACAAATAGGTATTTTTCGTAATGACAGTGAACTTGCAAAAGCCCTTTCAATTGCACAGTTGAAAGAAGAAAAAGCGACTAATTATAGTTTCGGTACAGTTTTAAAGCTTCATAATAAAATGAACTTAACCATCGATTTTTATTCTATTTATATTAATAATCGCATTGTACTGAGTAATTCATTAGGGCAAGGTTTATCTACAACCTTAGACTCTGCATTGACAAGATCAGGCGTTGGCGCAGCCCAATTCTTTTTGAATGGTGCAGATACACATACCTCAGGGCTGGATATCATTGCAACCTACAGTAATCCATTTATTTATGGCAATTTAGATTTAACATTTGCAGCCAATTTTACTGATACAGACGTAGATAATGTATTTACACCTGCAAATAGTGCTTTAGATGGTATTGCGCCTGAAGATATATTTTCAGAACAATCAATTTCAATTATTACTCAGTGGCAACCAAAAGATAGAATCAGTTTTAATGCACTGTATCAAATCAAAGATTTAACAATAAACCTCGCTTTTAATCGCTATGGTGAATATACAGTTGTGGATGCTGGCAGCCAAACCTATAGTGCCAAAATACTCACCGACTTACGCTTGAGTTATCAAGTAAATGAAAATTTATCTATCAATATTGGGGGGAATAACATATTTGATATTTATCCAGATAAAAACAAAATCGGAAATTCTCACGCTGGCACTATCGTAGATCATAATGGTAATACTATCATTAGTAGCCCTGGCGTATTTACTTACTCTCGCCGTTCTACACCTTTTGGTTTTAGTGGCGCATATTATTATGCAAGCGTTGAATATCAATTTTAAGCAATATAAAATTATTTTTTTGGCCAGGTAAACTTTTGAAGATCTTTAATTTTTATTCGAATTAACGATTTTTGCATTGCTTCAATAAATATTTTTGGAACTTTTTTATTACAAGCAAAACCTAATTGTGAGTTATCTAATACTGAAACAACACGATATTGTGAAGGTAAAATACCCGCTTTACTAAACTGAAATTTAGCAATGTTTTCACCATAGGCCACTAAATCAACTCTTCCAAGTGCTAGCATTTTCACCATTTCATAGCCAGATGATAAGAATACAAATTGCGCTTTTGGTATTCCTTTTTTTATCAATAATTGATGGCCAATATCATCTTTTACAACGCCTATACTTAACTTTTCTAACGATTGAGGATCTGCATTAAATTGCCTTGAAGATAAAGCAATAATTGATATTCGAGTATCAATGATCGGTCCTACAAAATTAAATTTTTCAGCTCTTTCTTTGGTATGTGTCATAGAAAATAGACATGTATTAGGATTGTCTTGTAAAGTTTTATAAGCACGAGCCCAAGGGTATAAAGATAAATGAAGTTGATTGAAATCTACATTTAAATCTGTATATATTTGTTTTAATAAATCTACCGACAAACCTGATAGTTCACCGTTGTCTAGGTAATTATAAGGAGGATAATCTTCAGTCATCCATTTTATATCTATTGCAATTTTTGCTACTGTAATAGCTGATTTTTCAGCCGTATAAGCAAACGTAGAGAATAAGAAAATAAGTGGAAATACAATTATATGCATATAAAACTGAACTTAATTAAATGACATTATTGTAATTTTAGCTAGAGATATGCATTAATCCACTCTTAGTATAATTTGAATGAATTAATGCTTTACCGTTACTTTTGCTTATTATCTTCTAATTCAGTGATCACCTTTTGAATAACTTTAACTCTGCCAGACTTAATCAAAGCATCTCGTAAAAGATATTCGATCTGTGCATTTGCGCTTCTGAGTTCATCATCAGCCCAGCGTTGCACTGCCGACAATACGTCAGGGCTAATACGCAAAGGATAACTTTTTTTACTGGCCAAAATTGGATCCTTAACTTTTTAAATTAATATAGTGAACCGGCATTTACCACTGGCTGAGTATTTCGTTCACTACATAAAACAACTAGCAGGTTGCTCACCATTGCTGCTTTTCGTTCTTCATCTAGTTCCACTATTTCACGTTGCGACAACTGTGTTAAAGCCATATCAACCATGCCAACAGCACCATCTACTATTTTTTGTCTGGCGGCTATAATAGCAGAAGCTTGTTGACGTTGTAGCATAGCACTTGCAATTTCAGGCGCATAAGCCAAATGGCTGATCCTAGCTTCATGAATGTGAATACCCGCTTTATTTAACCTTTCTTGAATTTGAGTTTTTAACGCTTCAGATACAATTTCAGGGTCACTGCGTAATGATGTTTCTTGGCTATCTTGTTGATCATAAGGGTAACAACTTGACATATTTCTCAATGCTGCTTCACTTTGTATATTTACAAACATCGCATAATCATCAACTTCAAAACTCGCGTCATAGGTATCTTTAACAGACCATACAACCACAGTTGCAATTTCTATTGGATTACCATGGGCGTCATTTACTTTAATACGACTACTTTCAAAATTACGTAATCTTAATGACATATTTTTGCGGATATAAAATGGAATCGTCCAACGTAACCCTGGCGTTTTAATCGTACCAGCATAACTGCCAAATAGGGTTAATACTCTACCTTGATTGGGCTGTACCATAAATAATCCAATCAAACATGCTAAATCTGCAATCAATAAAAAGAACCAAACCGGACTATGCGAAATATTAATCAAAGCAAATGGTGCAATTGATAAAATTATAAATACAACAATATAGCCATTTACTGAAAAACCTTGTTTTTCATTCATTACAACCTTCCTTAAACACTAAAGTGATATCATTTTGATATCACTTTAGTGTTTATTTTTAAATATTGCAAAGTTAAAATGTAATTATTTTTTAACCTCCCCCCTTGACTGTATCTATATTCGGTATTACATTTTTCCTTTTTGAGTTTCTATTTTAATTAAAGGTGATGTCATTTGAGATCAAATTATGATGATTTAAGTTATTTCTTAGAAGTTGCGATGACCAAAAATTTATCACGCGCAGCAGAGCGACTTGGGATCACACAGCCAAGTATTAGTGCTGCAATGAAACGATTAGAGTTAAATTTTGAAACCCCATTACTGGTGAGAAACCGTAGTGGCGTACATCTCACAAAAGCAGGCTTAGCACTGCAGATTCACAGTCAAAAATTTATGACTCAGTGGGATAAGCTTAAATCAAATGTGCTGCATGCTTGCACTGAAATGGGAGGAAGTTTTACTATTGGTTGTCATCCATCTGTCGCTTTATATACTTTACCTAAGATCATTCCCAAGCTTAAGGCACAGTTTCCATCTCTCAATTTAAATTTTACCCACGACTTATCCAGAAAAATTACTGAGCAAGTCATAAGTTATGAAATCGATTTTGGTTTAGTGATCAATCCAGTTCGCCACCCTGATTTAGTGATCCATAGCTTATTCTTTGATGAAGTTACAATTTGGAGCAGTACACAAGATTCAAATTTTCAAAATCCCAATTCAGATAATTGCATTTTATTTTGTGATCCAAACTTAAAACAAACCCAAGACTTACTCAAAAAAATAGAGCACACCTCATTTCGATTTGAATTCTCAAATAACTTAGAAGTGATTGCCACTTTGGTAGGTGAAGGTATGGGTTTAGGCGTTTTACCTGAGCGAGTCGCTCAAAATAATAAAAAAATATTACAAAGATTTTCAGACTCGTGCGCAACAGTTTCAGACGAATTATGTTTGGTCTATCGCGCCGATGCTCAAAAAAGTGATATCAGTCAAAAGTTAAGGCTAGAAATTAAAACATTACTAAAAGAGCAGTAATCATTTTTTCTCTTGAATTTGTTCACAGCTCACAGCACTTGCTAATGCATGTACACTACTATGACTTGATAAAGAATCAAAAATTTCGCCAAAAGTTTTACCATCGTTTGCTGTGATAGTAACGATTGTTCCGTAATATTGGATATTAAAATCAAATGCAAACAAAGCGCCAGAATTATCAACGCTTATTGGCTCAAGTACATTCGAACCAGAATCACTATAATAAATATTAGAAACCGTTATTTGTTCTAGTAATTTTTCATAATATTTCTGATAACTACTACCGCGATTAAGACTTATACCAATACCACAATTACCACCACCTAACTGCGGATAAACCACAAAAAAATCTACCTGACTTTCTGATTTATTTAAAGTGATAAAATCTCCACTTTGTGCAATCCAATCAGAAGCGCCAGCAAAAACATTTGATGATAATATAGCCATTATGCCTATGCTCGCAAACTTTAGTGATTTATTCATTCTTGATACTTTCATTTTCAAACTCCTATTTAATGAAACTTAATCTTAAATAGGCTACTTAATGAAATAAAATAGGACTTAGCGATGTTCATCATAGTCAAAAGCTATATCCACATATAAGTAAAATATCCTTTAAGCTTTAAGCTTTGCATCAAATCGGTTCTGTTTTTGTATTGGCATAGCAGAACGAATACGTTTAATTTCTTTAGGATCATATTGCGCAGTAATTATGCCCTTCCCTTGCTCTAAACAGCTAAGTACTTCTCCCCAAGGACTAATGATCATACTATGCCCCCAAGTTTCTCGGCCATTTTTATGAATACCTTCTTGTGCCGCAGCAATGATATATACTTGATTTTCAATTGCACGAGCTTGCAATAATGCCTGCCAATGAACTTTACCCGTTACTCGTGTAAAAGCACTTGGTACTGTTATGATGTCAGCACCTTGAGCTCGTAAAACTTGATATAAAGAAGGGAAACGCACATCAAAACACACAGACAAACCAATATTTACATCAAAAGTGGATACGAGTTCAATTAGACTGCCACCTTGTGTAAAACGTGATTCTTGATAACTTTTTGAATTATCATTCACATCAACATCAAATAAGTGAATTTTGTCAATCGTGGTAGAACGACCCATTACTGAGCCGACCCCACACAGATCCGGACATGCGAAACTATCGCATCCGGCTCTTCAGTTATATATTCACTCGTGTAAAACACGACCCTTTTTTTACCATTTCAATACCAGTCAACACGAATAATCCGTTTACTGACCTTTAGTGGTTCAATTTTAAAATATTCTAACATCTTCTTGAAACTACTCCAGTTATAACTTTGTCTACCACTGCGCCTGTTTAACCACTTATATAAGCTGTGTAAAACACTGTTATGTAATTGAGACAAACTTCGGCTATTGT
>NZ_FOLO01000121.1 GCF_900112265.1 Pseudoalteromonas denitrificans DSM 6059
CACCGCAGTATTAATGGGTTCATGACTAATATGCTTGCTGGATTAATTGCATATTGTATTAAAGATAAAAAACCTGCACTTGATTTAAATGCAGTCGAACTTGAAATCCTAGAAAGCGCAAATATAGTCATTGCTTAACCCGATCTCAGGTTTATTAACAACCAATTTAAATCATGGGATATTACTTCGAATGTCCGCTTACCTTGTCAGTCAAATAAACTCCATGCTAATATTAACACTAACAATAATAAGAATAACTCTTGTTATTGCTTGAATTAATGTGGAGTAATAAAATGAAGTTTATCAAAATTATAGCTACTTTATTTAGTATAGTAGTTACATCATCTCTCTATTCTGGAGTGGCTTTAGCAGATAATTTTATAGAGTGTTATGCGTGCACAGATACTGAAAAGTTGAGCATAGTTAATACTTGGGCTGTAAATAATATTTCTGAAAGTGAAGCTAACCAAAATAAAATTAAAGATGTACATGTAGTCGATATATTTAATAATGTAATTAGATCTTTCCGAGTAAGTCTAAAGTTAACTCCTGTGCCACCACCACTTCCCGCGAATTATCTTCCAAATAGCGTAATTATTAATACTCCGCATTACTTGAAAGAGCCTATGTCTCAACTTAAAGTTGCTAAAAGAAATTTACGAGCTGCAAGTAATGAGCTCATTATTCCCACTTCTGAAATTTCTGATGCATGGCAATTTACTAAATGTGCTTTTTGTGAAAATAATGTAGAAAGGTTTATAAATAATAGCTTGTCTGGAGAAATAACCACAGTCCAAATGACTATTGCAACACTTGCACAAACATTCGGATTAATTAAAACAGGGTTACCTAACACTTTCGTGATAAAGCTGGAAGCTGGTGGTCAATTAGATGTGATGATGACACTAAATAATAAGCCCATATCAATAAACGTTACAGTGATCAAAGCGGTTGACCCTGACGGCAATACAGTCCCCTTTAGTGAAACAGGTCTTCGTAATTTATTATTACAAATTTCAACTATCAATAGAGCAAATACAATTAATGACTTTATTTTTAGGTTTAATTTTATGGTTCCTTTAAAGATGGGGTTTGTAACTATCGACGATTGCCCAAAAGTTACTAAAGAAAACCCAACCCCAGAACCATGCGGATAAAAAAGCTAAATTTGTTAGAGAATTTTTATACAATAATAATTTCTTTTTTCCTTATGATTTTAGGAAGAAAGTTAATTATGAGCAACCGCTTATAGCACAATAGCGGTCTGTATTATGCCGCATGGATGCGGCTATAACACTAAATTAGCGTAAGCGGTCATTCTAAGGGGGGCTTGATCCTAATCACATGATCAGGGTTGAAAAGTTTTATCCAGATCTGAACGCATAGGATTATCGTAAGCGTCTGGTGAAATGCATCTAGCCTAGTTTAATGTTCCAAGGTAGCAGGTGCTCAATACTCTCAGG
>NZ_FOLO01000012.1 GCF_900112265.1 Pseudoalteromonas denitrificans DSM 6059
GTTCACGATAAATTGGCAGGCACAGATACGACAGAAACACGCTGGTATATTAGTTCATTAGACCAAAATGCAGAGCAAGCACTCAATGCGGTACGTAGCCACTGGCAAGTTGAAAGTATGCATTGGATGCTAGATATGACCTTTAGAGAAGATGAATCGAGAATACGTAAAAAGCAAGGTCCGCTTGTATTTAATGTAATGCGAAAGATAGCTATGGCACTATTCAAACAAGATACAACCAAGTCAGCTAGTATGGCGAGGAAAAAGAAAATGGCAGGGCTAGACGATGATTATCGCTCAACCCTGCTAGAATCTGGGATTAAAATGCGCTAGCCGTGTATTTTAGCCCTGATCTGGTTAATCTGACGGCTCGTTAAATCACGTTAGTGATGTTTACTAATTTATTGATTTCAAATAAGGATCAATTATGAAGCATAGTTATATCTCAATTACACTTTTGTTTTTAGTTTTGGGTTTCAGCAACCAAAGTTATAGTCAAGATAACTTCCCTGTACTGGAAGGCCCTTATTTTGGGCAAAAAGCACCAGGATTAACACCTGAGATTTTTGCAAAAGATGTTGTTTCAATTAATGGAAGGTACGAATATGGTATTTCGTTTTCACCTGATTTAGATGAAATGTATTTTTCAGTGCAAAATAAAGGTGAATCTGCTGATATTTACTTTTCAAAACTCGTAGATAAAAAATGGAAACCGATAAAAAAAGCAGAATTTACCAAAGGTAAAAAATCCGGTGAGATGGAGCCTTTTGTTAGTTTGGATGGTAAAAAAATATATTTTACTGCCTATAACTCTGACTTTACTGACACTAAAATTTGGGTCGCAAATCGCATAAACAATGGTTGGGGCAACGCAAGAAAGTTAAACTCACCTATCAACAACGAAGAAGTTTTTAATTCAATACTCGCGAAAAACGGAGATCTTTTTTATACCGACATTTTTAAATCTAAAACATACTATTCAGCTTTCAAAAATGGTCAATACCCTAAGGTTCAGGAAGTTGAAATTGAGTTTGGTATTCACGGATTTATTTCCCCATCCCAAGACTATTTATTGGTAGATGCACGAAACAAAGAAGACAAAAATAGAAAAGATAAAGATATTTATGTTTACTTTAAGAAAAAAGATGGAACATGGTCAAAACCCATAAATCTTGGAGATACCGTTAACTCTCACTTTGGTGAAACAGTTCCAAGCGTCACTCCAGATGGCAAATATTTATTTTTTAGTCGATATAACGAAGAAGGCGAAATAGCCAATTTTTATTGGGTGAGCACACAAGTTATTGAGAATGTAAGACCAAAATTGTGAGGCTTTAATTCAAATCATAAGTGATAAGTTTTAAGTGTGGCGTTATTTTAGAAATCATTCAAAGAAAAACTTAACCATTAATATGTAATTGGATTGAACTGATAAAGTGAATTCATGCTTGGCATAAATTATGGCTAGAAGTATTAATTGATTTAAATTCAGTATCACATTAAAAATAAAATATTTTTTCTGTTGTTAGATAAAAATCAGCAATAAATCAGAGGAACGTCATGCATTATAAACGCTGCTTGTTATTGTGTGTTTACTCACTTCGCTTTAATGCAATCAATTAGCCTTCAAGGAAGTTTTTTAACTAATAAACATAATAATAATTTTTTATGGGGATGTAATTAATGAAAATTAAACCGTTAAATAAAGTAAAAACACTACTTGTATCTAGTTCAGTGTTGGTTTTTTTGTCAGCATGTCAGGTTACTGAGCCAAGTTCATCAGTTACCTATTCACTTGTTTATGGATTTAAAGAGCAAAAAACAAGTAAGTCGATTTATCTTAGTGATGAAACTGGTCAGTCTCGGATAAAAATAGCAGACGTCACAGACAGTGACGGTTATCCTGCTATGTCACCTGATGGCAAGCAAGTTGCTTTTTACGGTAAATACGACAAACGCAGAACCTGGTCTATTCATGTTGGTAATATTGATGGCACTCATATGCAGCGTTTAACCAATACAAAGCATGTATGGGATAGTGCACCGGCATGGTCAGCAGATGGAAAAACCATAATTTTTTCTAGGGAATACAAAAGTACAGATGGACAGTGGCAAGAAGAAGTTTGGTTAATGAATGCAGATGGAAGCGAACAACGTCAGATAAAAGCGCTACAAGGACGTGCAGCGAAAATGATGCCTGATGGTAGAATATTATTTCAGTCTAAAGTTGGGCCAAGTCAAATTAGTATTGCTAATCGTGATGGTAGCAATGTGATTACATTAACCAATGATGATACTAACAATATGTCTCCTAAGCTTTCACCTAACGGTAAACACATCGCATACTTATCCAATAGAGATGGTAATCAAGAAGTGTATGTAATGGATATTGATGGCGCAAACCAAAAGCGCTTAACGATTAATAGCATTCAAGAGTGGAGCCCAGCTTGGTCACCCGATGGCACTAAGATCTTCTTTTCATCTCAAAGCACCCATGGCTTTTATGATATTTATAAAGTAAATATAGATGGCTCTTCAATGGAAAAAGTACTCAATAGTGGGTCACAAGCTTCAACAGTACATTACGTAGATAATACTTATTTGCAAAAATGAGTTGAATCAAATTAAATAAGGAAATGAAAGCGACAACAAAGGCAAAGGCTTAGAGTCGCTAATTTTCTATTAATTTGAAGGTGACTGGCTTGATAATGATTAATGGGTCTAGTCAAACCGAAAAAGGTAACCCTCTATTTTTATATCTGTCATTACTCGGCTGACAGTTCTCTTCGGATGATATCTGCGCCAGCACTTAAGGCATTTAGTTTGCCTCTTGCGACTGAACGAGATAAGGGGGCCATGCCACAATTAGTACAAGGATAGAGCTTGTCTGCATCTACAAACTTAAGTGCTTTGCGTAGCGTATCAGCGACTTCTTCAGGTGTTTCAACTCTATCGGTTGCGACATCAATGGCCCCTACCATTACTTTTTTACCTCGAATAAGCTCAAGCAGTTCAATTGGCACACGAGAGTTGTGACATTCTAATGAGATAATGTCGATATTAGATTTTTGCAGTTTGGGGAAAACGGCTTCATATTGTCGCCACTGTGAGCCCAACGTTTTTTTCCAATCTGTATTGGCTTTGATGCCATAGCCATAACAAATATGTATAGCCGTTTCACATTTTAGTCCTTCAATTGCTCTTTCTAAACACGCAATTCCCCAATCATTAACCTCATCAAAAAATACATTAAATGAAGGTTCATCAAATTGGATAATATCAACACCCGCAGCCTCTAAGTCTTTGGCTTCTTGATTGAGAATTTTAGCAAATTCCCAAGCGAGTTTTTCGCGACTTTTATAATGGTCATCATAAAGTGTATCTATCATCGTCATCGGGCCTGGTAGCGCCCATTTGATTGGCTTGGTGGTTTGCTGACGTAAAAACTTAGCATCATCAACAAAGACAGGTTTTTGTCGACTAACGGGACCTATGACCGAGGGGACACTTGCATCATAGCGATCACGAATTTTAACTGTCTTACGCTTCTCAAAATCAACGCCGCTGAGGTGTTCAATAAAAGTGGTTACAAAGTGCTGGCGTGTTTGTTCGCCATCACTAACAATATCCACACCTGCTTGTTGTTGCTCTTGTAATGACACACGTAATGCATCTTGTTTACCCGTAATTAATTCTTCATCTTGTAATTTCCAAGGTGACCAAAGTGTTTCTGGTTGTGCAAGCCAAGCAGGTTTAGGCAAACTGCCTGCTGTTGATGTAGGTAATAATGTTTTCATAATAAATGTCGTTGAACCTTAGAGTTAATTAAAGCGCGTAATTCGCTGACCATTGCTCAAGCACTGTTTGGTATGGTTTGATGAAGTGCTCTTGTGCAAATTTGCCTTGCTCAATTGCTAATTGGCTACGCTCTTCTCGGTTATAAACAATTTGTGTAAGAGAGTGATCTAGGTTCTTCAAATTGGGTTGATAACATTTTCCGGCTACCGCATTTGCATTATAAATCTCAGGTCGGTAGATCCTTTGAAACGTGCCCATCGTGCTAATTGTACTGATCAACTCAAGATTCGAGTAATCATTTAGTAAATCACCAAAAAAGTAGAAAGCTAAAGGCGCAACACTGTTTGGCGTCATAAAATAGCGAACTTGCAAGCCCATTTTTTTGAAGTATTGCTCAGTCAAAGATGATTCATTTGGTAGATACTCTACACCTAATACAGGGTGCTGATTTTCAGTACGTTGATAAGTTTTGTTATCTGAAACACTCAAACATATAACTGGTGGTTTATTAAAATACTGTTTATAAGCATTCGAATTAACAAAATACTTAAATAGTTTGCCATGCAGAACACCAAAGTCATCTGGAATGCTAAAGTGAGATTGATCTTTATTATGCTCTAGCAGTAATACACTAAAATCATAATCTCGCACGTATGAGGAGAAATTGTTTCCTACAATACCTTCAATACGTTCGTTAGTCTTATGATCAACAATGTTTGTTTTCAAAACTTCGATTGATGGGAAAGTTTCACCACTACCTTGAATATCCATATCAACAGAAATGATTTCAAGCTCAACGGAGTAGCGATCGCCTTTAGGGTTATCCCAATTAGCTAAAGCATTAAAGCTATTGTTAACCATGTTTAAAGCGTTGCGCAAATTCTGTTGGCGGCTTTCGCCTCTAGCCAAGTTGGCAAAGTTAGTTGTGATACGCGTATTGTCTGATGGGTGGTAATTTTCATCAAGGCCAATGCTCTTAATCGTAAATGTAAAATCTTTATTCATGGTGTTCTGGTATCCAATTCGCTTGTATAAAACATGAGTTCATTTTTTGCTCTTTATCGATTTGTGCCTAATGGCTTAAGCTTAAGTCTAAGAGTTGTTTATATTTATACGTTTATCGGTAGGTGAATAAAAACGGTTTAATTTCACATGAAACGTGAGAAAAATTCAAAAAAGCGTTTGAAGTCAAAAAACGGCATCAAATTTCAAGCGTAAAAACGTAAAGATGTCTAGATGGGTGTGTTTCGCGTATTTAAATATGTGTTTTCTTCATATAAAACATGAGTAATATTCAAGACTTATCATACTAAAAAGGGTAAATAGCTGTTAAATATATTGATATGATAGCCGACCAAATAATAAGAGAGATGATCAGAATGAATGAATTGCTGTTGTTGATTATATATTGTGCGTTATTAGGGAGTGGTGTTGGTTTTTTGGCTGGGCTATTAGGCATTGGCGGAGGGTTAGTGATTGTGCCAGTGCTAAGCAGTATTTTACTTTATTTAGAGATTTTACCTTCTGAGCAAGTCGTTATCGTTGCAATTGCTACTTCATTGGCGTCAATATTATTCACATCAACATCTTCAGCAATTGCCCATCATAAAAATGGCAATGTACCTTGGGATTTAGCCCCTTGGATAATGACAGGGGTTGCGCTTGGTGCACTTATCAGTGGTTTTATGGCAGCTCTTTTACCAGAAAGTGTTGTTCGTTTAGTATTTGCTGTGAGCGTGACACTCATTGCGCTGAAAATGTTTTATAGCAGCACAAAAAATGGCTCATCTGATGATCGTAAAATGCCAAACAAAGGTCTACTAACGATTTTTACTACGATTACAGGTGGGTTGTCAGCCATGATAGGTATCGGTGGTGGTGCAGTTTTGGTGCCTTTATTAACGTTTTTCTCACTCGATATGAAAAAAGCGATTGGATGTGCCTCTGCTTGCGGTATTGTCATCGCATTATTTGGTTCCATTGGCTATATCAGTTCAGGTATTAGTCATTTTTCTTTAGAAGATGGGTTTGCCGGTTTTGTATATTTACCTGCGTTATTAGGCATTGTTTGCACTTCTTGGTTTACGGCACCCTTAGGGGCCAAAGCAACACATTATTTACCCGTCTCAATGATCAAAAAAATATTCGCAGCGTTATTATTAGCAATGGCTGCGAATATGATTTTTAATTAAAGGCAGGGTTATGTGTTTGTATAAATAACGCTAGCTTCTCAATTGTTTTCTAAGAACTGTCTCGTCCTAAAATAATTTGACGGTGTTAATTAAAGACCAGTAGCCTTTGCTTCTGGTCTTTTTTGTGTATTTGGTTTAGGAGCTTTTTTACCTTTAAAATAACAATCCAACTGAGACCGTTATACTTGAATATTTTATTTCAATAAGGCAGCGATGAATGTCTACTTATTATTTGAAGCAAGTTTGAAGTAAAAAATGCAACTATTTTAAAAAATACGTTCGAATAGGCCCATTTAAACGACAATACGTCTAAATTGGGGCACTTTTCATATCAAAACTGATTAACTAATAAGTGAAATGATATGAAAATTTTTGAATGGGATGGCAATCGTAAGCAACTATTACCTTTACTTTGGATTTTCCTAACGGTGAATTATATCTATTGCGATGTATTTACTTTACACGATGCCAGTTATTTAGAGGCATTTTTGTCTGGTGAAGCTGGTGGCATGAAGATCACTGAAGCGTTTTTATTGACTTTTGCCTTTGTGATGCAAGTGCCTATGATCATGATCCCCCTGTCTAGATTCTTAACTTGCACACTAAACAAATACTTTAATATTGTTGCGGGTCTCATTACTACTTCAATACACGCCTACACGGTTAGCATGGGCGGCACACTTTATTTTATGTTCTTTAGTTTTTTTGAGATCTCTACCGGACTATTGATTATTTACCTAGCCATTACTTGGCAGCAAGATACCACAACTTAGTTTCAGAAATATTTTAATTTTAGTTTGAATAGAGGTACCAAATGATTACAAAAACCGAACAAAACCTTCAACAATTTTACGCCAGACTCGCAGGCTTTTCATATATTCTTTTTACCGTCGCAGGCTTTGTGAAAAACTTTTTATTGGATACCCGACTATCAGATATTTCGACTGCGCAAGTAAACAGTTTATTTGAAAACGAAATGCATTTTCGCTTAGGAATATTGGCAGAAGCTATCATGTTTCTTGGGGTTGTCATGGCGTCAATGTCATTTTATTTGGTTTTGAAGTCAGTTAATAAACCACTCGCACAAACTGCCTTGTGTCTTAGATTAGTCGAGATAATTATAGGCAGCATAGGGGCTGTGATCAGTATGGCAATGTTGGCACTATCAAATAAAACATATTTGATAGAAATGTTTGATTTGCAACAACTACATAACATCATTGTAATTGCAGCAAGTTTTAGTTTACCCGCATATGAATACAGTTGGATCTTTATGGGATTTGCCGGAATCATTACCTTTTATTTGTTTTATAAAATGCATTTTATACCAAGAGCTTGGTCAGTTTGGGGCATGATCACATACTCAAGTTTGATCGTGTATCCGGTCGCAAAATTGTTGATAGCTGATTTACCGCGCGAAGCCATGTTTGTACTTTTCCCTGGTGCACTTTTTGAACTGGGTGTGGGGGTTTGGCTGTTAACCATGGGAATAAAGATCCCAAATGATGGCGCCAATATGCCCGATAAATAAACAGCAATGAATAAAGAGTGCTTTGGCCTACTGTGCATATAAGTGGAGCCAAGCATTACTCGCCATTTACAGAGCTAACCTGGTATTAAGTGAGCGCTAAAGTGCGTGTAATTTTTTGTAGAATATTAATAGGCTTATTTGACAGTATGTGGATTCAACTGAATTTTAGTTTTATAATGGCAAGGAGTTATAAAAATTCTTATCTTTGGTAATCACATGGTCAACCTTTTTCCCACAGTTATATACTCCTGCATGATGGGAATGACAATATTCGCTTTATTAGAGGTTTTTAATAGGCCAAAAGAAAGGCAAAACCTTTTTCTTAAAGGTCTGCTGTTATTATTGATAATACATTTGGGCGGTGAGTTGTTTATCTATTCAGGTGCTTATGTTTATGCGCCAGGCTTAGCGGGCGCACAATTTCCGTTTAGAGTATTGCTTGGGCCCGCGCTCTATTTTTATGCTCATGCAACCATGTCACCCGACAAGGCTATAAGTAAAGGGGGGTGGGCGTTGGCTTTATCTGGGCCTATGCTGGTTTTGTTAGCGATGATCCCCTTTATTTTTATGATCAGCCCAGCAGAGAAGCTGGCTTTAGCAAATCCATTAACGAGAGATCCTGAGCTTTGGAAAATCGCTGTATTTACTTGTTTATTTACGACCTTGGTTTTTATTTCTTTTACCCTTTTATTTTTAGTCATGGCTTTCAAGCTTCATAACAATCACCAACAACAACTTTTAGAGCGCTTTTCTGATATTGAACAACGTTCATTAGCGTGGTTTACACCTATACTGGTAATTTGGGGCGCTGTGTGGTTAATGTATGCGGTCGAATTTTCTCTCGGTGCGCTGGGTTGGTTTTGGTTTGGCTCAGGTAAATTATTGCCAATTTTAGAGGTTTTTGCGTTAGCTATTTTTATACAAAAAGCATTAAGTCAAAAAGTACTTAACCAATCTGAGAAAGGCTTACCTCGTGCGAGTCAACCTAGAGCCGCTTTACTTAGCGCCGATAAAATGCAATTGATTGCCACAAAACTAGAGCGTGCAATGATCGATGATAAGTTATTTTTGCAAGATAATTTATCGCTAAACAAACTATCAGAATCCATTTCTGAAACTGAAAATCACATATCAGAAACACTCTCTCAATTTTTGCACACTAAATTTTTTCAATTTGTTAATGGTTTTCGAATCGAAGAAGCAAAGAGAGCTTTACAAGATAGCGACAAACTAATTACCAGTATTGCCTTTGATGTTGGTTTCAACTCTAAATCGACATTTAATACGGCTTTTAAAAAAATAGTGGGTAATAGCCCATCAGCGTATCGAAATTCACTACTCGATAATAAATAAAAATACTTTGAATGCATGTGTCCGAATAGACTTATTTGGAAGACATGCTCTGCGCCAACCAAAAAGATCTCTTTAACCATGAAATATACTCGTAACCATTGGCTAAAGAGATACTGTGATCTGATTCCCCCTCAAACTCTGAAACCCACATTTGATAGGGTACGGATATAAGCTACAAATAAGAATATAAGATTAATTTTTCTATTCATCTTATTACCATTCTCCCTTATAGATTTACACAATTGCATAAACATATTTTTGATATTGAACGCACTGTTTGTATTTATTGTTGTTATTTATTGTTGGCAAGAGACTAGGGGACACTTATTTAATGAGTATGAATTGGCAACGAGCAAGAACAGACGAAAATAAAAATGCGCGCAAAGAGGCTATTTATCAAGCGGCTTTTACGCTTTTTAAAAATAAGGGATACGATAAAGTGAGTTTTAACGCAATTGCTGTTGAAGCGGGTTTTACCAAATCCAACATGTATCGCTATTTTAGTTCCAAAGATGAGATTTTTTTGAAGGTATTTGCCGATTTATTCAAATTGTGGGCAGGTGATTTTAGTCAGCAATTACAAACACTTGAACAGGATGTTGCGGCAAAAGATTTTGCTGATATTTGGTTAAACACTATGTTGTCACAACCCAGGTTGTTAGATTTAATGCCCATTTTGTTTACATCTTTAGAAAGAAATAGCTCGTTTGAACAATTGCTGGAGTTTAAACGTTTGTCGATGAATTTGCTTTATCGCCTCACATTGGATATCACCAGAATTTATCCTGATATTGAAGGTGATAAGGCCTTTAAATTATTGAACTTAAGTTATGCAGCCACGACAAATTCTTGGACTGCAACCACCCAAAGTGACGCATTAAAAAAACTTTATCAACTTGATGAATTTAAGGCATTAAAACCAAACTTTAAACAAGATTTGACCACCTCAATTGAAATAATTATTCAAGGTTTAAAAGTAAGTAATTAACCCTACGGGTAGAGAGCAAGCAGCACAAGTATTCCGTTAGCTAATTATTAATTAGCTAATTTATAGAAATTAAATAAATACAGGTAAATATCATGGCACATCATTGTGCAAATACATTAAAGGTTAACGTATCAGCAGAAAAAATTTGGCAGGTTCTTGAGGATTATAGCGGTATTGAAAAGTTTGCTATGACGATTAAATCATCTGCGAGCGTTAATGATATAAGCTCAGGTTTAGGTGCAAAAAGATCGTGTACATTTAATGACGGTTCAAGTCTTGTAGAAGAAATTATTGAATACCAAATCGGGCAAGGCTATAAGATGGATATTTCTAATCACTCAATGCCACTTAAAAGCATGCAGGCTGAAATGAAAGTGAACGCGATTGATGCAAATAGCAGTGAAATTTATATGTCAGCGGATTTTGTTGTTAAAGGAGGTCCGCTTGGTTGGGTGATGGGGCAATTGTTAATGCGACCAGTTATGAAAGGCATATTTAAAAAAGTGATGACAGGTTTAGCATATCATAGTGTGACGGGGGAGCTTGTTGGTAAAAAATTACCCGCTAATGAAGCGTTAACTAACATAATTATCGCTTAATATATTATGCAAGATCTAAGGACGAGATCTTCAATAAGCTGATAAAGACATACATAATGACTGATTTAGTCTGTATGTCTTTATTAATACCTAATAAATGATATTGCTCTATTATAATTTAGCAACCGTGTAGTAAAGCTAAGTGTTAGAAAACATATGGAGAAAATTATTTTACTATTGTATCTAATGTATAAACTTACCTTGAACTCAAACACTTGTAACCAATTAACACATTAAGTATGTGACTTTATTTTTCAGGTTGTCAGTAATCAAATTTTGATAACATTAATGTGTTAAGCGAATGACGGCGCTTAAATTCCTAGCATAGACAATATGAGTAATGGCCTAACAACCTAACAACCTAACAACAATCAACACTGATGGGATTAGATAAAGTAAACCAAATAAAAATACACGCCAATTTGAATGAAATTCAAAATCATTCGAGTCGGCAATCGCTAATTTTGTCATTTAATATTTTTCAGCTATTAGCTAGCTGTCATGATATACAAAATTGTAAATGGTGTACTTGGTATTTCATCTGGTAGAAACGGTAAAGTGATAATAAGTCGCATTACAAAATATTCTGGTTTAAGACGACTGGGTAGCGCAAGAGAGAGTTTAACCTGCTAAGCCAAATGAATTGGCAAGTAATCTAAGGTGGATGAATTCTGTTTCTTTAGCCGGGTTAGGCGAAACAATAATTTCTTCAAAGACTTTATCATCATATAATCAAACATTAATGTAAAAATGAACTTTGTATTGTGCTCTTAATATTTCTATTTTTTGATAAATAGCTTAATAATCCCTCATATTTGATAATAATACAGACTACGCAATTCCATAAGCTATTAACTATAATTGCTGACATTATCAAAATGTTTTAGCTAATTTTCACACTAGTTATAGACGTTGACCAATCAATTAACCATTCTAAGGTAGTGATTATGTCAGTTGAAAATGTGTCATTTTTTTCTAGTTTAAAAGGGCGAATTTTACTTAATCTAATTTTGCCCACCATCACTATTACGATTCTCATTGTCTTCATCAATGCTGTTAATTCATTCTCAGCCGCTAGCGAAAAAGCCGAGCTTATATTAAGGCTTACTGTAGATAAGGTTGCTCTTGAAATAGAAAGACGAAATGCCAATGCAGTCAGAACAGCAAAATTAATGGTGTTGGCTCAAGAAGAGTCATTATTTGGTAATAGGGAGGGCTCTAGTGACTATGCCCGTAGGGTACTTATAGAGCATCCTGAATTTACCGGTGCATATTTTGGATATGAGCCTAATGCGGACCAGCAAGACAGCAAGTATACTGGTTCTGAATATGCGGATAAGCTCACAGATAAAAGTGGTCGTTTTTTACCTTATTGGTATAAAGATGATAAGAATAATTTTGTTGTAGCGCCACTACAAGATATGGAGTCTAGCCTTTATTATGATGGCGTAAGAAAGCTATACCAACAAAGTGGCAAACCTTTAGCATTAGTAACTGAACCTTATATTTATGAAGGAAAAATGATCGTTGAGCAAGTTTATCCTATCACCAAAAATGGCCAGTTTATTGGTATAGGAGGAGTTGATAGAGCATTAACTGATATTGAAAAATTACTCGATAATATTAAAGCAAAAACAGGTCGAGACTTATTTTTAATTAGTAAAGGCGGCCGGTTTATCGCAACAAGCCTTAAAGGTGTTGAGTTAAATACAAAGTTAATTTCACAAACGCCATACGCGCAATTGATTGGTGAATTTTTTAATAAAAGTGAGGATGGTGGTTTACGTTTAACTGAAGATCCTATCGTAAATGAGCCTTATTATTTTGCCAGTAAGCAGGTTGCTACAGGTCAGTGGTTACTGGTTATGAGAGAGTCAGAAAATCAAGTTCTGGGCCCCATAAAAGAGCAGTTAATGAAAACTATATTTATTGCCGCAGCTGGCGTACTTATTGTCATCGTATTGTCATTGTGGTTTATCAAATCGATTAGTTCTCGCGTGCAATATGCGATGTTAAAAGCTGAACATGTTGCTGTTGGTGACTTATCAGATCAGGAGTTGGACCCCTCGCAAATACATGATGAAATTGGCGCCATGGAAGAAAGCTTAGACAAGGTGACAAAATCGTATAGCCAAATATGTCAGCTTTGTGGCTCTATCGCCGCAGGGGACTTTAACGTAAAAATGGAAAAGCGCAGTGAACATGATTCCGTTGCTGACTCAATAAATACCATGTCAGAAAGGCGCCGGTCGATTGAAAAATCAGTAGCAGAGCGCTCTGAGCTTATTAACGGCAGTATTCAAAAACAAAGTGCAGAGATTGAAAATGTTGCTACGTCAATGAATCAGATGTCGGCAACAGTCAATGAAGTTTCCAGCTTAGCGACTAACTCAGCTGACAGTGCGCAAAAAGCCTTAAATTCGGTAAAAAGTGTTCAGGAAAAATTGGCTGAGGCGCTAGGGGAAGTACGAACATTATCAAATGAAATAGGTGCAGCCAGTAATGCTATTGGAAAAGTTGCTTCAAGTAGTGAAAATATTAACCAAATAGTGGATGTGATCAACATGATTGCCGAGCAAACTAATTTGTTAGCACTCAATGCTGCCATTGAAGCCGCTCGTGCAGGAGAGCAAGGTCGTGGTTTTGCTGTTGTTGCCGATGAAGTACGAAACTTGGCGGCAAAGACACGCGACTCTACCGAAGAAATTAACGAACTTATCCAAGAGTTGGAAGTTAATGTTAAAAGCTCGGTAAATATAGTTGAACAAGGGCTAGAGCGAACCGACCACAGCGTGAACAGCACTGAAGCCGCCAACTCTTCATTGGCTCAGGTAACAGAAATGATAGATAGTATTAGTCTACACATGACCCAAGTGGCTACGGCCGTTGAACAACAAAGCTTTACCTGTGAAGAAATTAATAAAAATATTACCGTAATACATGATGCTTCAACTCAGCTAACCAGCTTTGCGGCACAGTCAATTGAAGAAAATTAAAGGGAAGGGGTCAAGAGAACAAGAGAAGGGGTCAAAACAAGAGAGGGGGTCAAATCACTTGCTTCATAAAAGGGAAGGGGTCAAATCACTTGCTTCATAATACTCATTAAAAACACTGTTATATTATGAAATAAGACAAACATAAATACCTTGCTTTTTGCAGGGCATTTTTTATAAAAAAAAATAGACATATATGGACACGAACCACTTTGCAAGCACGATCGGTTTAGCTCTTGTAAAAAATACAAAATAAATATTTTATTCTTTTTGTTCGTTAACATTTGCTAATGTAATAAAAAAAATAGACATATATGTCTATTTTTATCGTGCTATTTCTACTTTTATTTCTAGTATTTACTGGAAAGGGATGTTGCTAGTTTCTATGAAATCATCTATCTCGGCATGGTTCATATTTTTGTTATTCATAAGAAAGTGTTCTAATCCTTGTTTGCATTTTTCTGTTGTTTTGGTTGTTCGAATTATTATTTTTTTTACATCCTCATTACCGAAACAATATCTATAATAGGGTATAAACGCTCCACCTTTAGATCTATAGCAGGGGTTTTGGTTGTAGTTACTATCAAAAGTAACAAAGAAACGATATTCATGTTCTTCTTTAAATGTTTCGTTTTTGAATAAGTACTTATAATAAATATATTGCGCTAACCAGACATCATCACACTCAAGTCTTTGCATGAACTCTTTAGTGTTGATTTGACAGTTATTAAGGTTCTCCAATATTTCAGGCATGTCACTTTTTAAGCGTATGTATTTTTCTTCCATGCGTAATGCCATACTTTGACTTACTTTTTCTTTTTCTTCTTCTTCATAAATACATGCTTCAAAGCCATGAGAGTGCCTTGATAAGCAGTAATGTTCACCTTTAGTCTGCATACCTTTGATTGATACACCTTCATCACACATAATGCCCCTAAATTTTTCAGGTGATTTAAAACCAATCGCGTAACCTTCTTCTGGTGGGCAATACCCTCTCCATTGGCTTAATAAGTCTTTTTTCTTTGAAAAAGAACATGTGTATGCTTCTGTTCTAGAATCTATGAATTTCAATAACTTTAATATTTCTTTATTTTTAATGTAGCGTTCAAGGTAGATGAGTACATCTATTCCTTCATTTGAATCATTTAGATATTTTGTGTGGGTTAACCACAACTCATTATTTGTTAGGATTTTTAATGCTGTCGATGCGTCGGTATAGTGATAATAAAGTTGACTCATTTTGCGCCTTTCATTTGGTAATTAGCTGATTAACTAGCGTTATTTAAAAACACTATCCCCTAGTAACAAAGAAACAGATATTAGCAAGCCAAAATAGCCAATATGGAAATCTGAAGTCTAGATAATAAAGCTCTTTAGTAATAGCCTTGTACTCGGATTTTATTATTTCGAAATACTGAGTTAGTTTTATTGACTGCTTTACAAGAACATATTCATTTTCTTTGTCATAGTATTTTAACTCCCATCTAGGTATGTGTAGTGGTCAAGTTAATTTGGCCACTACATACTGTAGTGGTACAGTATAATTTATCCACTGAAAATGTTACCTATAATTTTGCTTGAAATATTGTACAAAGTGATTTGGTTATTGGTAGTTGCGTATCCTTTATGGTCAGTTGGGCAGCTAGAAGGTTCTGATGCAGAAGGTCTATTTTTACCATTTGTATGGGTTATCCTTCCAATAGTCGTGGTGCCGTGGAAATATGTATTTAGAAAGTATATATACTTCCAAAAAAAATAGAAAATGTAGCGGTTGTCAGTACATAACAAACAAGGAGGTGTCGCGCAGTCGATACCTTATCTGGGCGAATATTAGTTATAGGTTCATTATTTATTTTCACTTATTATTTGAAACCAAGAAGTATATAAAATCAATTAGAAATTAGTAATGCAACTTAACAAAAGCCTTAATAGTAAACTCTTGGGGTGTAGCTATTTCTCTGTCTATTTAAAAAACCCCTTCATTAAATCAGTCATTTTTTGTTCGTTCAACATGAATCGCTGTGGCAAAATGTCGCAGTTATTTAAACAGGTATTTCATATTTTATTTTGTTAATTAGAATGCGCTCGACTCGTATATAATTATTTGGAATATGTTATGAATTTTTCGTTTTTATCGCATTCAATTGCTGTTGCTCTCCTTTTATCAAGTTCCCAATTAATCGCTGATGACATATCAACAAAATGTGTTGAAGAAAGCTGTTTTGAAGTAATCGTTATTAGTGCTGAACCTATGCAATCTCCTTTATCTACGGTTAGTGATCCAAAACAACCTCGTCAACCTTTGCCGGCATTTGATGGTTCTGGTTTCTTAAAAACATTGCCTGGATTTACAGTTGCTCGTAAAGGTGGCTCAGGGGGGGATGTGAGCTTAAGGGGACTGGGGGGATCTCGCATTAATATCGTTAATGATGGTAAGCAAATGGGTGGAACGTGTGGTGGACGCATGGATCCGCCAACCAATTATATATCTCCTGAAACTTATGAGAAAGTAGTGGTTATTAAAGGCCCTCAAACGGTAAAGTATGGCCCCGTTGGCAGTGCTGGTACTGTATTATTTGAACGTGATCACTATGGATTAGAAAAAGCAGAAACATCAGGCAGAGCAAGTATGACTTTTGGTAGCTTTGGTCGCAAAGACTACCTTGCAGAACTGACAACAGGTGATACGACAAACTATTGGAGCATTGATGTTAATGGCTCTAAAAGTGATGATTATGAAGATGGTGAAGGCAGAAAGATGCAGTCAGAATATGACCGTCAATCTGTGCATACTGCACTTGGCTGGACACCTGATGTAGATAGTGTTGTTGAATTAAATTATGGCTACTCAAGTGGTAGTGCAGAATATGCCGACCGTGGTAATAAAGCTAGAACTATTGATAATGAAAACATTAGCTTATTAGTAAAATCCAATCTTCAGCATGAGCAGCTTAAAACTTTAGAATTTCAAGTTTATGGCAATGAAAATGATCATATTATGGACCGTTTTGACCGACCAATAACTGACATTGACGCATTACCCACAGGTGCTAACCCGCGTCGAACTAATATTGGCGGCTATTTATGGTTGGATTTTGAGCTAGCAGAAAATTTTTCAGCAATGTTTGGTCTTGATTACCTTGATAGTAAACAAGATATGCGTTCAGGGAAAAGTCTTGATGAGTTAAAAATGGCTAGTTATACAGACCTTTACAGTAAAGAAAATATTGGTCTATTTATTGAGTCTAATTTTGATATTGCTAGTGGCACACTTTATTCAGGTTTGCGTTGGGACAAGTGGCAAACAAACTTATTAGAAGGGTGGGCACAACCCACAAAAGACAATACTCGAGATCAAGACTTGATTAGTGGCTTTGCTCGCTATGAAATGACTCTTGATGATCACAGTTGGGTTGCTGGCTTTGGTCGTGCTAAACGAATAGCTGATTACTGGGAAGTAATGAGAGCTGGAAGAATGCTGACACTAGAGCCTGAAACAACAGATCAAATGGACTTAGGCTGGATGTTGGAAGGGGATGTTAAGCTAATGGCATCAATCTTTTATGCCGATATCAAAGACTATATCTTAATTGATACACAAAGCAGGCCTTATGCGCGTAATGTTGATGTAACCTTGTGGGGGGGGGAAGCAAGTGCTGAAGTTGAGTTGCCCTATGGTTTATTGTGGGTGACAACAATTGCCTACAGTCATGGAGACAATGACACTGATAATTTGCCTTTAGGCCAAGTTTCACCACTAGAGGCGAAATTGGCACTTAACTATCAGAGCGAAGATTGGAGCTTTGGTGCCTTATGGCGTATCGTTGATAAGCAAGATCGTGTGAGTGTAGGTCAGGGTAATATTGTTGGTCAGGATTTAGGTAAAACTTCAGGTTTTGGGGTGTTATCTATCAATGGAGCTTGGGTTACGGCAAAAGATATTAAAGTTAGCTTTGGTGTGGATAATCTTTTTGATAAAAACTATGCCGAGCATGTTAGTAAGTCAGGTGGCGGCAATGATTTATTACCGTTAGAAGATAGAACCATACAAGTTAATGAACCAGGACAAAATTTCTGGGTGAAACTTGATTACCAGTTTTAATACAAAAAGCTGAACACCAAGTAATTTATGAGGCTCTTTTTTCTTTTGAATAAGGGCCTTATCTATTGTTAAGTTATGTCATACTTGTACCTTAATATTCCCAATTATTATTTACAGTTAATTTTAGAGGATCTCCCCTTGAAGAAGATGAATTTTAGTTTAGCTTTAGCTATTTTGATGGTTGCGATAACAAGTTTTGTTGCTGTGGCTGAAGATCATAATCATCACCATGAGAATAATGCAAAACAACTGAGTCTTAATAATGGAAGTAAGTGGATGATCGACAAAAGTTTACATACAGGCATGAGCCATATTAGGGAGGAAGTAATGAGCAATTTAAATGCAATTCATTACAATAACTTCTCAGACAAACAGTATGATGAGTTAGTGCCTGTATTGGAAAAGCACCTTACTTATATATTTGAAAATTGTAAACTTCCAGTTCAAGCTGATGCACAGTTACATATGTTATTAGCTAAAGTTATGCAGGGGATTAATAAGATAAAAAATACAG
This sequence comes from Pseudoalteromonas denitrificans DSM 6059, assembly GCF_900112265.1. GTDB lineage: Bacteria > Pseudomonadota > Gammaproteobacteria > Enterobacterales > Alteromonadaceae > Pseudoalteromonas > Pseudoalteromonas denitrificans. The sequence goes on from NZ_FOLO01000012.1 coordinate 18,071, forward strand.
TAGACAAAAAGCAAGGAGCAATTTTAATTGTTCAGGCATTAAAGGATTATCCTACTTATTTTAATGATCCTAAATGGCAAGTTGTAGAACATTAGATTTTTAAAATTTGAATCCATTTAGTTGCAGAAGATAATATTTGGTTATTTTGCACTGTGAATTTGGGAAAATGAAGCTTGCTTGTCCCTAAATAAGTGTGACTCATTTTTTCATATCATCTGTTTGAGTTTGATTGATAAATATCGTATTTAAAGTTGCAAAGCTTTATGAAAAAAACACTACAGGGCACTCCTTGAGTTGCCTTTGTTACGCTAACCTCTATTAGACTTAATCGGTGTTATATTTGGGCCATTTATTACAAAAGAATGATGACCCACTTTATGATGTTTTTATTTAAAAATGCGCGTTAAAATTCAAAAGAGAGTTTAGCATGAATACTACGCCCTGCAGCAAGCAAGCTCTCTGAAGCTGGGGTATATGGTTTATCGGCTAGATTAGTACACTCAATTGTGAGCATCATAGTGTCATCTTTGCCAAAATTACGACCTATTGCTAAGTTGAATGTTCCCCAACCTGCATAATGTGTCACTACATTCGTATTTTTGTCTTGTTCTTGAGCGTCACTTGCAGCACGAAGATAAGTATCAAGCCAGTAATGACCTAAAAAATCATTTTCACCAAAGAATTTGATGCCAATTTTACCATATACGTCTGGAAGACCAACCTTATCAGTTGTAAAATTATTCATAGTGGTTTCACGATCAGACCAAGTTGCATTGGCGTATAAATTGACCTGTGAAAAATCAATAGAAGCATCAAGTTCTACACCTTTGCTGATTGCTTTATCTGCATTGATATAGATATCATCTTTTTCAGGACTAATACATTGGTATTGTTCATTGGCACAAGAAATTGTTGTTAAGTATTTATCGGCATCAGTATAAAAAGCGGTTGCATCAACCACAATATTTCCATCACGAAAACGATAGCCTATTTCATAGTTAATTGACTTTTCAGCTTCAAGTTCTGGATTAGGGTTAATATATGTTCCTGCAGCTGTAGCACCCATAGCCATTTGCAATAGTGTAGGGTAGCCATAACCTTGAGAGATAAGCGCTCTTATATTTTGATCATGAGTTATTGCATAGTTTGTAGCGAGTGAGCCTACAAGTTCATTATCATTACTTTTGCCTGATGTTAATCCGCGAGTTGAAGAAACTAGATCACTTTCAACCCAATAATGACGAGCCCCTAAGGTTACTAGCCAATTTTCATTTATATCCCACTCATCTTGAAAGTAAATTGCTTTTGTTGTGAGTGATGCTTCTTCAATATGATTTTCCTCAGTGACTTTAATTACAACGGGTTTTGGTTCAGGCATATACAGGGTCATTTGATTTTTATTGCTGGTTTTTTTATTTACATCATCTTTTGTATATTGCAGGCCCGCAATGAAGTAATGACTGTCATTTAAAGTGAAATCAAATTGTCCATTGAGGCCTAGGGTATCTAATTGTTCAGCTATATCTGTATTTACTTTCATATCAGCTGTAGTAGGTGGACGTAATTGCATATCAAATACTTCCATATGCTGCACAAATTGCCTATTAATCGTTTGCTGATATCCATCTATTTGTATTTTTTTTAATATTTCAGATATATGATCTATTTGATAAAAAGTAGCTAGCTTTTCTCTATCTCGTTGTGGCATATCTAAACTGAAATTGGGTATACCAGTTGCGATTTCAGAGTTCATATTGTACTGATCATAAGTCAGACCTATCGTCTGATCTTCAAAATTGTAGGCGGTATAAGCCATAATGCTATCATTAGCAAAAGCAGTGTCATCAAGCTCACCTGTGGGTACTTCTCTATTGTCATGTTTACTATCTGACCAAGATAATCGGTAATCAAAACCACCAAAAGCGCCATAAGCAGAAGCACTATATTGCTTACCTTTTGTTGCAGAATCATAACTTGTGGTTATGTTTGCTTGAAGTGGAGTATCACCTCCTTTTTTAGTAATAAAATTTATCACTCCTCCTAGCGCCTTTTGACCATACAATACAGAGCCTGTTCCTCTAATAACTTCAATTCGCTCAACCATAGTTGGGTCAAGCAATAGTGGTGCACCATATGTTGAATGGTCTGTAAGTTCTTGACCATCAATTAATATGGCTACACGACGAGATGACTCCCCTCTAATTTTAATTCGCTTCATGCCAGCAGTTGCAGCATCAGCAACTTCAACACCGGGTACATCACGTAATAAATCTGCCAAGTTGGCTGCTGAATTAAGCGCTATCTCTTCGCTGGTGATAACGGTAGATGATAGTGGGCTGTCCATAATTCGACGTTCAGTTCTTGTTGCTGTTACCGTAATCGTTTCAAGGCCAATCTTTTGAGCTTTTGAAGTTAAGGCTGTTGTTATTGCAGTGTCAGCTAGTGCTGGAAAAGTGAATGCTGTAAATACAGCTAAAGCGGTGAGAGATAAATGACATGATTTGATCACAGAGTTGTCCTTAATAGTAAGCAATACAAAACTAAACATGATTCATGATATTTAGTGTTAGGTATACGTAAGCAACTTTAAATGGTAATTGTTCTCACTACTATGTTCTGGATCAAGTTTCTATTATTTCATTTTTAATGCGATTGATTGGGCACATTTGCCATTTGATTATTGAAAAAACCTAATACTCAGTTTGGGAGTATTAGGCTTGCTATAAAGCGTGTTTAAATTTTAATTTAATTGTTTTAGTTGATTTGCCAGACTTAAAAGGTCAATGCCTTTGCTAATATCGAATTGCATAAAAGCGAGAATACCGTGCATTAAAATGAGAATGCGTTGATAAGCTTGTGGCTTTTGTTTTAGTTCTGTTTGTGCTGCTTCAAAACCATTGGCATCATATGTCATTAATAGTTCGATAGCGTGTTCTTCTGGCGTACGTTCTCTGGTTTTAGGTTGATAGCCAATTTCAGCAACTACTTTTTCAGCAAGCGTCCATACAGACCAAGGGTTTTGACCTGTGATTAGCTTGCCATCTTGCGTGACTTTTTCTAAATAGGTTGTGCCAGCGTTAAATTGAGCGCCCTGTGCTTTTAATTTATCTTCAAGTAAAAAAGGAAAAATCTCCTTTGCATCAGGAATTAAAAACAGCTCTTCATCATTAGTAAATCCACTGACTTTTTTGTTTGCAAGTAACATGTCTCCATTGTCTAAGGTTACATTTACAAGTGCTGAAGGGCCATGACATACAGCACTGACGACCTTGTTATTTTGATATAGTGTTTTAGCAATGTTTTTCACATGAGGGTTGTCGGGAAAGTCAAACATAGTGCCTTTGCCACCTACAAAATATACAGCCTCGTAATCGTTAGGGTTTATCTCTGCTAAGGCGATAGAATTTGCAACTTTTTGTTGAATAGATTGGTCATTTAAAAATGCATAATCATACGCACCCATGTCTTCTCCATCAATCACAACAGGTGGTTTTCCACCCTTTGGACTTGCGATATCAACGTCAAAGCCATTTGCAATGAATACCCAATAGGCTCTTGCAAGTTCAGTATGTTCATAGCCAGTGTCTTTGTCTTCGCCCATTTTATCTACGCTGGTAACGACCGCTAAGATTTTACCTCTATATGTTGGAATATCTTGAGTAATATAAGGTAAGTCACTTACTTGTGTTTGTTTTATTGCAGTAAAGTGGGCTTTTTCAGGTAATAAACTTTTAACCCAAGTTTTAGCGCCAAATGCTAAACCAACCAATAAAATAGTTAAGGTCACTAAGGTAAATATTATTTTCTTAAGCATGAGCAAGGCTCCTTTTTATTTTGTTGGAGCCAGTTTAAAAAACACTAAGTGAAATAAATGTGAAATGCTTATTTAAAAGGGCAGAAAACAGTTGGCTTTTGATTATTCTTCGCTATTATAGCCAACAATTTTAGCCGCTAATGGCGTTATGTTTTAAGATTGTTGATGTTGGGAGTTAATAAGTGAGATCAGAGTATGATTCATTTTAATTATGTGTATTTAAGTGTTTAGCCATAATCATTTTTACTTTCCTTTCATCAGGTCCCATATAAAAACTTTAATCAATCCAAGGAATGTATATCTATGTCTTTTTGTTCTTTAGGCTTATGTGATGAGCTACTGAAAGCTGTTTCAGAACAAGGTTATACAATGCCTTCACCAATACAGGTTGAAGCTATTCCTGCGGTGTTTAAACAACGCGATATGATGGCTGTAGCGCAGACTGGAACTGGTAAAACTGCTGGTTTTTCGTTACCTATGGTGCAGCTTTTGTCCGAGGGTGAGCGTCCTCAACCTCACTGTGTACGTGCTTTAGTGATTACGCCGACCCGTGAACTTGCAGCTCAAGTTGCTAAGAGTGTTGAAAACTATAGTCGCCATATGAATTTGCGCTCTGGCGCTGTGTTTGGTGGTGTTAGAATTGAGCCTCAGGTATCTTTTCTAAAAGACGGCATCGATGTACTTGTTGCGACACCTGGCCGTTTAGTTGATCTGTATAATCAAAAAGCAATTAACTTTGATCAACTTGAAATATTAGTTTTGGATGAAGCTGATCGCATGCTGGATTTGGGTTTTATCGATGATATTCGCCATATAAAAAACCTACTGCCTAGCAAGCGACAAACCTTAATGTTTTCAGCGACATTTTCACAAGAGATAAAATCGCTTGCAAGTAGCTTATTAAATAATCCTCTGTTAATTGAAGTGACTGCTGCAAATAGTACTGTAGATAAGATCAAGCAGAAAATATATTCAGTAGAAAAAGCACGTAAAAGTGAGCTATTAATTCACTTGATAAAACACAATCAATGGCATCAAGTTTTGGTCTTTAGCCGTACTAAGCATGGCGCTGATAATTTGGTATCTGAACTTGAAAAGGCAGGAATTACTGCAGCATCAATTCACGCTAATAGAACGCAACATGCACGCACCCTTGCTTTAGAGGGGTTTAAAAATGAAGATATCGCAGTATTGGTTGCCACTGATATTGCGTCTCGTGGCATAGATGTAAATCAATTGCCCTATGTGGTTAACTTTGACCTGCCTTATGTGCCAGAAGATTATGTGCACCGTATAGGTCGTACAGGGCGCGCAGGTAAACTGGGTTTAGCTGTTTCATTGTTCAGTATGGATGAATCTAAACAGTTACAGGCTATTGAGCGTTTAATTGAACGTAAGTTTGAACTAGAAACCATTGCAGGATTTAAGCCTAATAAAAAGGCAATAGCACAGGCCGTTGCTAAAGAAAAACATAAAAATTCTAATACTCAAAATCGAGGGAAATCGAAAGGAAACAAACCTGTAGATGACGAGTATGGTAATTTTGAGGCTGATCCAGAACCTCGCGGTCGCGGTAAATCTAAAGGACGTAAAAAGCTGAGGCGCTAAGTGATGTTTGTCTTGTTTTTCTTTATTGTTAAATAAATGCAATATAGGTAAAGTTTACCAATTATAAAGTATGGGTGGAAATGAGTAATTCAAGAGGCTTACTAGCGGTCAGTATTACTCACTTAATATAATTATTTATGCCAGAAATAAAATTGTTCACAAAATGTAGCTTGATCAAAAAGATTATTATTACTACCTGTATTGCTTTCATGTTGTCGTCATGCACCTACATGAAATATTCGGCTATTCAGGCGGAATATACAAAGCTTCAAATTTCTGAACCGAGCCAAGTAAACTTAAAGCATATGATAAATCAGGATACTTTTTTTATTTGGGGGAAAACAACAGCCAAGTCAAAGATATATTCTGACGTGCCTATGGTTATTGCTGCCTATTCTAGTAAATTCAAAGATAATGAACGAGTTGATACTATGTTCTTTAAAGGCACCGGGACGCATTACGGTTTAACCCTGCCTGAAGGCGGTTACACTTTGCTGATTTATGCCGATATAAATCAAGATCAGGTGTTTCATCCATCTGAAATCGTTGCAAAGAAGAAACTTGTTTTAAATACAATTAATTTCCCTGAAAAAACGGTTAAGAATATAGATTTCAAAATAGCGCAGAATTATAAGGTTGATTGGGCTGAAACTATTTTAATGCCTGACATTATTGAGATAGAGCGACCCTTATATTATCCTGCAGGAACCATTCGTAGCCTTGAAGATCCAATCTTTGATGAAAAAATGGCGACTATGGGCATGTACGATCCAGCTTCATTTCTCGAGTATGTGCAAACAATGTTTTATGCACTAAAAGAAGGTGTTGCACATAAAAACCCTGTTATTTTTGTGCATGGAATTGGGGGAAGTTCAAGATCATTTAAACCCATTATTGAACATATGGATAAAGACCGCTATCAAGCCTGGTTTTTTTATTATCCCTCTGGAGGAGATTTAGAGCAGTTAGGTGATTTTTTTTACAATATATTTTTGTCAGGAAAAGTCATACCGCTAGGAGATATGCCGATAATTGTGGTCGCTCATAGTATGGGAGGGCTTGTAGTTCGTGAAGCATTTAATAAATACCAAGGAAAGCCAAAAGAAAACAAAGTTGAATTATTTGTTAGCATTGCAAGTCCATTTGGCGGCCACCCGTCAGCCGCTTCAGGTGAGAAACATGGTTTAATTGTATTACCCTCATGGAAGGATTTAAACCCAGCTAGCCAATTTATAAAAGAACTTTATAAAAAGCCATTACCTAAGTCTGTCAACCATCAACTTTTTTATGCCTATAATAATTCTAGCACGTTAAAATTAGGTGAAAACAGCGATGGTGTAGTGCCTCTATCGAGTCAATTGTATCCGGAAGCACAGAGGCAATCTCATGAGCAATTCGGTTTTAATAGTAGTCATGTTGATATTTTAGAAGATGAGAAAATGATCACTCATCTGCTAAATAAGATGGCACAGGTGAAAAATATTTTTCCAGAATCCCATATAAAATTACTTAAAAATGGTGGTTTCGATATCAAATTAAGTGATGATTATAGTCCTGTGACCCGACATTTAATCAGTTATGCTGGCAAGTACCTTGTTTTATTAGTTAATGAAATAATCCTGCCTATTAATCAGGAGCAGAATCGCTACATACAAGCAGTTAAAGGTGAAATCGCTGCGACGAGAGATGTGGAAAGAGAGTTTATGCAGTTTATGAAAGAGTATCCAAAATTGGTAGAGGGTGTTCTTAAAGCACATGCTAATAAAGCCTTATAAAAAGAAGTAAGTTGACGATGTAAGTCAAAATCCACAAATATCATCTTATTAATATTTGTGGAAAACTCATTAGCCTTATATTACATACAAGTTAGAGGCGCTCTGATAATACTTTTACCATGATTATTCTCACCCAACTGTTCATTAAGTGATTCTAGTTCAACGCAAGGTATTGCGTTGTTACCTTCCAAATCAATTACATACGCTTGAGTAAAGCCTGATAATACAGAAATGTCCGTTATTTGATTGTTTTTCAGATAAAGGGAGTTTAACTGTATCAGTGAAGCTAACGTGGAAATATCATCCGTTTTTGTTTCTTCTAAACCTAACATAACCAATGATTTTAAATTTGATAAGCCATTAATATCACTAAGAGGATTCTTATCAAGTAGTAATTCATTTAAAGAAGTGAGACCACTGATCGCAGTAATATCACTAATATTATTTTCTGAAAGATAAAGAAATTTTAACGATGCCAATCCAGCGATAGGGCTTAGATCAATAATACGAGTACTAGCTGCATTCAGCTTGATTAAGTGAGTGAAATTAGCCAAAACATCTATATTTAATGGAAAAGTATTATTTACTCCCCGATGATTGTTATTTTTAATATTTAACGATGTTAGCGCGGTTAGATTACTGAGTATTGAGATATCATTAATAAAGTTATCGGCTATTGATAATTCGGTTAATGTTGTCAGATTAGCGATATTATGCAAATCATTTTCCTGAAGCAAATTAGCGGTGAGGCTTAAACTTTCTAAAACAGTTAAGTTAACCAGCGAGGAAATATCACGAATTTGATTATTTTCAAGAATGAGTAGTTTCAAGGATATATTGTTACTTATAGGAGCAATATCAACAATATTATTATTATCTAAGAGCAAATTGACTAAGCTGGTCAAGTCAGTCAGCGCTGAGATATCTTCAAGGCTGTAATTATGACCTAAGTCTAAAGTTTCTAATACTGTAAGGCTTGAAAAGTCGGTCAGAGTTTCAATTTCGTTACTAAATAGTCGTAATTCTTTTAATTGATTTAAATAGGATATAGGTGTTATATCATTGATTTTATGAAAATTTAAATTAAGTTTGGTTAATGAGTTCAGTTGCTCTATACCTGTTAAATCGACAATTTCGTTGCCTTCTACATGCGTGCAAAGCAGTTCATTCATTTCGCTGATCAATGTCCAGTTGGTTTTAATGGCCATTTCAGTGACGCAATTTTTTAAGTTATTATCAGTAAAAACTACTTCACTGATCAAATCAGAAGTTGTAGGTGGAATAGGCTGCTCATTGGGGGTATTTGAGCTTTTGCTACCACCACAACCATTTAGAAAAAGCACTGTGGTAAGAATAGCCGTAACAGGTGAAAATTTGAACATGTAAAATACTTCCTTATGTAATCTTACAATGAAGAGTTAAACTGACTATTTAAAATTCAGTCAGATTGTCGTTGTTTTGATAGTTTATAAATTTTAATGAGCAGATGAAGACTTAACATTCGAACTGGATTTTCTTATCCATAACATTTTGTTCGTGGGTAATAAGTCGCATCTGTATGTCGAAGAGTTTACCGTTTTGACAATGAGAATATTGTAATAAAATGTATAAATTAAGATACATACAAACGATAGGTTTTAATGTATGGCGATGGTTTTGTAATAAACTATTCCACATTTAAAGGGTATTATTTAAATATTTTATTGTCACTTATAACAATTAACATCATGTGTGCTGTTTTAGTTTTACCTGAGAGAAAATTTATAGAAGCTGCATTAAAGGATATGAACCTTGAAGAGACAGCTATTTGTTATCATCTTTTTCAACAGTGGCAACGCTTAATTTCTTCAATGAGCGCATTCGCTAGTGGTGAAGCAGGGTTGTTTTTCGAAGAGATTAAAACAACGGGTATTTGATAAGCATATTTTTCGGGCAAAATAGTCTTAAATAATCCTTTATCGACCCAGTAATTGGCGTAGTGATCAGGCAAATAACCTATAAACTTTCCAGATAATATTAAGTGAGCGATACCTTCATCATGATAGGCAATGGCACTATTTTGATAATTTAAACCGTCATTTCTGGTTTCTTTATCACGCATATAGTTACTGGTTATGACTTCGGCATCTTGTAGCAGTTTATTGACTTCAGAAGGTTTGCAGTCGAATAAAGGATGGTTATTAGCACAGTACAAAAAATTGTTTTCATTATGTAAAGGGTAATAATCTAGCCCTCGCAAGTGATGTCGACTTACCCCAATTCCCACTAAAGAACGTCCATTAACAACTGATGTTTCCACTTCTCTTGCTTCACACACGTTAATATCGAACTGAATGTTATCGCTTTTTGTTTTTAATGCGGCAATGGTACGCGCAACACCGCAGCGGGGATCGCTGACCATAGTATCAATGGTGGCTATGGTTACACGGCCAGATAGCTCATTTTTAGAACTTGCTACTGTCGTTGTAAATGCTTCGCATTGTTGTAATAGCTCTAAAGAGGCTTGATAGGTGACTCTTCCAGGTTCTGTTAACTCAAAACCACTTCTGCCGCGTTTACACAGTTTAATACCTAAACGCACTTCTAAATCAGATAAATGAGAACTTATAGTTGAACGTCCAATATTTAAACGGGACTCCGCAGCCGACAAGCCGCCACATTCTACTATGGCTACGAATATTCTGAGTAAACGTAAATCTACATCATGCACTTGCACGTATTTTTTCTCTTTTTTGTTAGTTTGATAAAACCGGAATGAATTACGATTATTATGCATTTGTAAAACATCATGTTCAAGCTAAAATAGCGCTATTGAAAGCACTTTTGTGTTCAGAAAAATAAATAGTACTTAGGAGTATAAGATGACATTTAAATATGGTGTTGACCATCTAAATCTTGATATCGTAAACAGTATTGCTCAAGGAACTGTTAAAGCAGAACTTTGCCAAGATGCTTTAGATAAAATCAATACAAGCCGCCAAAGAGTAGAGAAAATGGCCGCTTCCGATGAAGCTGTATATGGCATTAATACAGGCTTTGGGCCATTATGTGATACTCAAATCTCACCTGAAGATACTAATTTATTACAAAAAAACTTACTTATTACCCATGCTGTGGGTGTGGGTGAGCCAATTGCAAAGTCGATTTCAAAACTGATGTTGATCACTAAGGTTCATGCATTAAGTCAGGGTTTTTCAGGTATTCGTTTAGAAACTGTTGAAAGAATGTTAGCGTTTATCGAACTTGACCTTATTCCTGTTGTACCTGAGCAAGGTTCTGTTGGCGCATCGGGTGATTTAGCACCTCTGTCTCATTTATTCTTACCACTTTTAGGTGAAGGAGAGTTCTGGCAAGATGGTAAAACAGTTCCTGCAGCTAAGTTATTAAAAGAAAATAATCTAGAGCCAATGGAGCTTCATGCTAAAGAAGGTTTAGCGTTAATTAATGGTACGCAATTTATACTATCTCATGGCATCACAGCATTAACTAAAATGCGTTACTTATTAGACTTAGCCGATATGACGGGTGCAATGAGTATTGAAGGCATGCAAGGTAGCGAACAGCCATTTAGAGATGAGCTACATCAAACTCGTGCATTTAGAGGTAATCTTGAAGTTGCAGCACGTATGCGTAAATTCTTTAAAGATTCACAAAATATGGCTGATCATGAAGAATGTGACCGTGTTCAAGACCCTTATTCATTAAGATGTATTCCACAAGTACATGGTGCATCACGTAATGCGTATTACCACTTAGAAGAGTTAGTTGAAATTGAAATGAACTCTGTCACTGATAACCCAATTGTTATCAGTAGCGAGGAAGCCATTTCTGGCGGTAGTTTCCACGGTCAACCACTGGCTATGGTACTTGATTATGCATCAATCGCAGCTGCTGAGTTAGGTAATATCTCAGACAGACGTTGTTACCTATTATTAGAAGGTTTGCACGGTTTACCAAGATTATTAACCTCTGCAGGTGGTTTAAACTCAGGCATGATGATCCCGCAATATGCAACAGCAGCACTTGTTACAGAAAACAAATCTCTGTGTTTCCCACCATCAGCTGATAGTGTACCTACCTCTATGGGTCAGGAAGATCACGTATCTATGGGAAGTATTTCTGGTCGTAAATTAAATCAGATATTGGGTAACCTTGAAAAAATACTTGCTATCGAGTTAATGTATGCGGCACAAGCTATCGAATTTAGACGCCCTAATAAGTGTTCTGATATTATTGAGAAAAACTTCCAAGTGATCCGCGCTAAAGTAGCTAAGCTTGAAGAAGACAGGCTGTTAAAACCTGATATCGATGCGATGATCACACTTGTTAAATCACAAGCGTTTACTGTTAGCTTTAATGCTGATGACAGCAAATAATTAGAGGGAGCCTACCATGGAGACAATAATGAATTTTCAAGAAGAAATAAAACAAGGGATCCCAAGCGTATTACCACAAGCAAAGGCTTACCCAGCAAATGCTAATCGCGCGCCTAAACGTAAAGATATTTTATCTGCAGATGAAAAACAGCTGGCGGTAAGAAATGCGCTACGTTATTTCCCAAAAGAGTGGCATCAAGAGCTAGCTGTTGAGTTTGCTCAAGAGCTAAAAGATTTCGGTCGTATTTACATGTATCGTTTTAAGCCTAGCTATGACTTAAAAGCACGTTCTGTTACCGATTATCCGGCAAAATGTGAGCAGGCAGCTGCAATCATGCTAATGGTTGATAACAACCTAGATCCAGCTGTTGCACAACATCCAGAAGAGCTAATCACTTATGGTGGTAATGGTGCAGTATTCCAAAACTGGGCACAGTATTTATTAGCGATGAAATATTTAAGTGAAATGCAAAGTGACCAGACTTTACATATTTACTCTGGTCATCCAATGGGTTTATTCCCCTCTTCAAAAGATGCGCCACGTGTTGTTGTCACTAACGGCATGATGATCCCAAATTACTCAAAGCCAGATGATTGGGAAAAGTTTAATGCCTTAGGTGTCACGCAATACGGTCAAATGACTGCCGGTTCATTTATGTACATTGGTCCGCAAGGCATTGTTCATGGAACCACTATTACGGTAATGAACGCATTCCGTAAAGTACTTAATAAAGGTGAGAACTCTAAAGGTAAGATATTTCTAACAGCAGGTTTAGGTGGCATGAGTGGTGCACAACCTAAAGCAGGTAATATTGCTAATTGTATTACTGTATGTGCAGAAGTGAATGCAAATGCAGCAACAAAACGTCATCAGCAAGGTTGGGTTGACGAATTAATTGATAATATGGATGAACTGATCGCCCGTGTTACTAAAGCACAAGCAAGCGATGAAGTAGTATCAATTGCATACATAGGTAATATTGTAGATGTATGGGAAAGCTTTTATGAGAAAGAGATTTTCATTCATTTAGGTTCAGATCAAACGTCATTGCATAACCCTTGGTCGGGCGGTTATTACCCAGTAGACATTAGTTATGAAGAATCTAATCGTTTAATTCGTGAAGAGCCTGAAGTATTTAAAGTAAAAGTACAAGAAACGCTTAAACGTCATGCTGATGCCGTAAATAAACATACAGCTAAAGGTACTTATTTCTTCGATTACGGTAATGCATTTTTACTTGAAGCGTCACGTGCTGGTGGTGATGTAATGGCTGAAAATGGCATTGACTTTAAATATCCTTCTTATGTTCAGGATATTCTAGGTCCAATGTGTTTTGATTATGGTTTTGGACCTTTCCGTTGGGTATGTGCTTCTGGTAAACCAGAAGATTTAGATAAAACCGATGCGATTGCTGCAAGCGTTCTTGAAAAAATCATGGCGGATTCGCCAGAAGAAATTCAGCAACAAATGCAAGATAACATTACTTGGATCAAAGATGCGAAACAAAACAAACTAGTTGTTGGCTCACAAGCTCGCATTCTTTATGCTGATGCACAAGGCAGAATGGAAATTGCTAAAGCCTTTAACGATGCAATCAGCAGTGGCGAAATTGGCCCAGTAGTACTTGGGCGTGATCATCATGATGTGAGTGGCACAGATTCACCGTACCGTGAAACATCAAATATTTATGATGGCAGTCGTTTTACAGCAGATATGGCTATTCATAATGTTATTGGTGATAGCTTCCGTGGCGCTACTTGGGTTTCTATCCATAATGGCGGTGGCGTTGGCTGGGGTGAAGTAACTAACGGTGGTTTTGGTATGTTGCTTGACGGGACTGATGACGCTGAACGCAGACTTAAATCTATGTTATTGTTTGATGTAAACAATGGTATTGCGCGTCGTAGCTGGGCAAGAAATGAAGAAGCCAACTTTGCAATTAAACGTGAAATGGCAAGAACGCCTAAACTTAAGGTTACACTTGCTAACCTAGTTGATGACGATATTTTAAATAATTTATCGCTGTAATTCAGTTATATATTTAAGCTATTCTGCTATCTGTGGAATAGCTTTTTCAAATAAAGTAGAACATTATTTATTACAGTTTATTATTCGATAAATATGTAGCTTGCACTATAAGTTGGCATAAAGCTACCACGGATCTGAACTCTTAAAATTAAACGAGTAATATAATATTGTTGCTGAAATTTAGATGCCTCATGTCAATTTAGGACCTATTGCAGTCATTAGGCTTTTGTAAATTGATGATCATATTTGAGATAGTTTTAGCTAAAATCATCTGATTGTTTCTGAGGCTGGTTAAAGCTCACTGAGGACATTAGCTTGTCTATAAATATATAGTGCTCTTTTACGTGAGTTAAACGCATAAGTCTGTCAATAATTAGGAAACTTGCTACAATGCTATTTTTGATTTTAGGTAGACTATGAATAAAAGTAATGATCCACTACACGCCGTTAAACTTGAACAGATCCTAATCGAACTGGAGAAGAAAATTGGTTGGGCTAAAATGGGTGAGTTACTTAATATCCGTTGTTTTACCAATAAACCGCGTCTTAAATCAAGTTTGAAATTTCTGCGTACAACCCCTTGGGCACGCAGTAGAGTTGAAATTTTATACTTAAAAACATTTTGTAGTAAGCATAAAGAAACGGGTAAATTGATCAGGGCGATACTTGCCCAGAATACAGCAGTAGCAGAAAAGACTTCCACCAAGCCAGCTCCCTTTATTTGGCAAACATCAAAAAATAAATAGACTTTCCCATAAAGAAAACGTTAATTTTTGAGTTCTTAACATCAACTGTGAACTTATTGCAGATATTAGGCTTTTTTACTTTTAACTTTGATTAGAAAGAAAAACCAAATAGTCACTAAAAAAAGTTTTTTATCAATTCTTGTATGCTTTTTCATAAATTATTTCATAACAACACAGTCATCGCACGGTTTACTATTTTGTAGTGCAGGCTTTGTCTTGTTGGTAAAAAATAAAAGTTGTATAGTCAATGATATACGAATATATGCACTGAGATAATAGGTGTATATAAATTACAAAGCGTGCAAGCACACTTTATTTAGTTAAAAATTTTATTCATGTTATTGATTTTAAATAAATAAAATTTACTTTGCTGCGGTGGTCTAACCAGGGGGCGTGCGCGCCGTTTATACAAATTTCATAAACCAGTTAGGATACATCCATGAGAGGCACTTTGTGCAATAAATGCAATTGTAAAATTGTTCCTCAAGAAAAAAGAATATCAGGTGGAAGAGCTTATTACGTATGTCCTGTATGCGGGGTTACTTTAAGTACTTTTAAAGTTAAATATGTATTTATTGCTTTAGCTTCAGCTTTTATTCTTTGGGCCGTGCAGTTTTTTTATTATCATTCATTGAACGGTAACTTAAAGTGGACACCTGAAATAAAAGCATCCGTATTCTATTTCATAGTTTACACATGTTTAGGAGTGTTTGTAACTTTGAAGGGGATTAAGCTAAAAAAAGAGTCACCGAATATTGTAGGTGAAAAACTTATCAAAAAGCCAATAACGTTTTTTACTATCGGAGCACTTTGTATATTAGTCTTGGTTTACGAAATAATAAAGGTGGCAAAAAGTGTTTGGGGTTTATAACAAGTGCTATCACTCAGAAAATTTAGTCGTTTCGCTCCCAAATTTCCGGTGTGGCAAGCGTTATGGTCTTTAAAGTATGACTGAGGATTTCGTAACGATTCATGGTGATCAATGGAAGTTGGACGATGTCCAGGAACCTATTGAGTGGGCCAAAGGTGAGTCGTGGAAAAAACTACAGTGGACATCGTTAAAGCACGGAGACAATCACGAGCACTGTCAAATTTGTTGGTGGAGTTTGTTCGATAGCGAAGTTCCTGAAAATGGCGAAGGCTATATTAGCGGTAAACATAATTGGCTGTGCACGGAATGCTATGAACAATTTATTAAATCGAAACCATAACAAACGCTTGAATATTGATTCCAAAATAATGATTATAGACAGGTATAAATATATCTTTGAGATTTGAAGAATTTGATGGTCTGACTATATTTTAATCATTGGTATATCATTATTGGTGATTTGCATGGCTAGGGCAAGAGAGTCTTTAATCGATTTAGATGCAACGCTTGCTCTTTATATCCCAAATAAGTCACTGTATTAATCTTTACATTCAGCCAAATAAACGCGGAGCTGTTTCAAGCGAGATACCAAAAATATTAACAGTGCTCAATATTGAAATTGATTCATGGATAAATACAATTCAACACTTTAGGCGACAATATGCGAATTTTTCGGGTTCAAAATCATCACTCATGAAGTGCGCACAGAGTCATAATTACAGCTGGTATAAAGGCTGTGCTTAGAAAGTTATGTTTTAAAAATTACTCACTTTTAAATACAATTAATAAATCAAATTAACTAGCTGTTTAATTTGTTATAACTGTGATTCGTCAAAACTCATTTTTTCTTTAAAACCTCCCCTTAGTATCACTTTATTCATATGAATTTAAGGCATAAATATTTATTTTTATGAAATTAATAATAAAGATGATATTTTTAAATCAATAAGATTTTTATGCCTGTCTATTTAATCCTTGTTCACATACATCATTTTAATCAATTTGATATAATCGAAAAGTTACTTCAAATCTAGTTATAACTTTGTTGCTGTATATTTGACTCCTGTTTTTACACCGCAAAGATGCTTTTTAGTGTTTTTGAAAGTAATCGGTACTGTTTGACCACACGGTAATTGATTATAGTGTGGCGGTAAATTTGGTCCGCATTTTTGTACATCAAAATGTAAGTGAGGGCCACCACTTTGACCTGTATTGCCACTTAATCCAATGATATCTCCCGCTTTTACGATATCGCCTTGCTCTATAAAGGCACCATTATGGGTTAAATGAAAATACCTCGCTACTGTGCCATCATCATGCTTTATAAAAATGTAATTTTCTTCTAAATCAATATTATTATCATCTTGAAAATGCTCTCTGATACTGACTACTTCACCAGCTCTTGCTGCAAGCACTTTTGTACCTATAGGCATTGGAAAATCAATGGCGTATAAACCAACACCATTATTTGATTTACGATAATGTTCAGTTGATGCATATACCTTTTGGGCTGTGCCTATTTCATAAGGTAATAAATAAGGCGTGTTTTGCTGTGTTTCAAATACTGCACAATCAATTTCAGGTTTAGAGCATGCAGTTGAAGATATAGCCAATAATAAAATAGTTAAAAATTTGTTTTTATTCATTCATTTTCACCTCTTTTAAAATAAGTTAGTTGCTGATAAATAAAGAAAGGTTTAAATAGAGATAAAAATAATTATATTTTCAGTGGTTGTTAAATAGTATTTAGAGTAAATATTAGGGCGTTAGCAACATGCTGAATACAGTCCTTTAAATCAACTATATCAATGACCGTTATCTCGTTCCTAACAGACTCTAAAAATGGTGATGGAGCCATTATTACCTTAAACCAACTAACTGTGTATGTGTACAGTTGTAATTCAATGTTTGTTATTTTTTAAACATCTTGCACGAGATGTAAAATATAATTTTGCGCGATTAAATAACCCTGAAATCATAATGTTTTGTTTTTATGGAATAAAATCTATAAGGAAAAGTTACATACCGCGAAAAATAACTCTCATTATCTAAATGCTCAGTTTCATCTGATACGGGTAAATTACCTCTAAAATATTTAAAAGGTAAATTGTTGAAATTATTAATTATTATCTTTAATTTTGGGTTTGGCTTTTTTGCAGTTAACAAATTACGTACCCAGAATTCATTGTATTAAGTTATTATGGCCAATGAATGATGAACATCTGTCAATCTTTAAAAAATTCGGCCAATCGGTAAAGTCACTTGTAGTGTTTATCATGGTAGCCAAGTTTTGCCTAAGAAAGTGAGATTAAAGAAGAGTGGGTTTTACGCTCTACCTGAATAGTTTTGGTTGTTAATTGGTACTGAAGACTCAAAGAAGCTATTAATTGAAGCATCTGTTATCATCTCGACGATGATGAAAATATCATCGAAGAAGAGGAGGTGTCCATATTGGTAAATGCTTTTATAAATGGATTCTCAAAAGAATGTAAATTTTACACAAACTATGATGGCTCATTTGCATGTATCTCAAATTCATTCTTAGATGTCGCAATCATAATGGAAGATAACGATGGGGTTACTGGGTTTGTGTCTCGAAGACTGTCAGCAGCCATAACAAGGCAAGCATGTGACGGTTTTTACGTGCTTACGGCGTTATAGCGCTGAGTTACATCAACATCGCATTAAAGGATAAATGAATTGAAACAATCAATAGTACACATTGCAATAGTAGTTAAAGACTATGATGAGGCAATTGATTTTTATGTAAATAAACTCAGATTTGAGCTTGTTGAAGATACTTATCAACCAGAGCAAGATAAACGTTGGGTTGTAGTTTCACCACCAGGCTCTAATGGTGTAACACTATTATTAGCTCGTGCATCTAAGCCTGAGCAAAATGACTTTGTGGGAAATCAAGCTGGCGGTCGAGTATTTTTATTCTTAAATACTGATGATTTTTGGCGTGATTATAATCGTATGTTATCTGAAGGTATAAAGTTTATTAGAGAGCCTAAAGATCAAGATTACGGCACTGTAGCAGTATTTGAAGATCTTTACGGTAACTTATGGGATTTACTTCAATTAAAACCAAATCACCCTATGGCATCAAGAACGCTATAACAAGAGACTGTCGCTTAAAAAAACCTTACTTAAGCCTATTTTTTAGGCCAGTTGAATGTCTGCTTTGTCGAAGAAGTTGTCGTTAGTGAAACTGCTCCAACGGCTGCTCCTCGCTCTGAGCCGAATTTCGCAAAAGTGCCATTAGCGGACCTTTGCTATTTATTCATGGATGGCAACATTGAGCCTATAGCGGACTAAATGGGCAGAATAAAAACTCCGAATCTAACGATCACTTTGATACGAAAGCTGACGTTTCATTAATTAATTTTGAACACTTACCTGTGCCACAAAGCGGTCTGTTTTTAATAAGATAAAGCCGTATAAAACTACGGCGAAGAGCTATTATTTAGCCCCTCGAAAGTAATGAAGCATCATATTTTAGCAATCAACGGTTGATGTTTATTGGTTATTTTAATTACCACTAACATTAACGAATTAACCAACATACGCCTACTCACTTTGAGGTATTGAGTCATCAAGAATGACCGTATCCCACAAACGTTCTATTTTATAATCGTTAATATTAATTAATAGTTTGTAATTTTGCTTTATTAGTAAATAAGCATACTATTAAGAAGTTACTTCAACTTCTGTACATAAAACATTTTTTAGTGGAGAAAGTCATTCAAACTAAATTTAATAAAATAAAAATTGGTGTTAGTAGTTGTCTACTTGGCGAGAACGTTCGCTTTGATGGAGGCCATAAGAAAAACCAATACTTATTTAATACATTGAGCCACTATTTTGATTTTCATCCTTTTTGTCCAGAAGTTGCTATAGGGCTAGGCATTCCCAGAGAGCCAATACGCTTGGTTGCGAAAGACGAAAAAATAAAATGTGTCGGCACTAAAAATGAAACTTTAGATGTTACTGACAAACTGAAAGCGATAGCAGATGAGCAAGTAAGTTGGCATACAAACATATCAGGTTATATTCTAAAAAAAGACTCGCCCAGTTGCGGTATGGAACGGGTAAAAGTTTATAACGGAAGTATGCCAGATCGAAAAGGTATTGGCATATACGCTAAAAAGCTTATGGATAATTTCCCAGATTTACCTATTGAAGAAGAGGGGCGATTAAACGATTCAGTATTGAGAGAAAACTTTATTCAACGTGTTTTTGTCTATCAACGCTGGCAAATTCTAGCCTTAAAAAAATACTCACTAAAGGATATCCAACAGTTTCATGCGCAGCATAAGTATATTTATATGAGTCACAATCAACTTGATCTTAAAAAATTGGGCAACCTACTTGCCAAGCCTTGCGACAACATCACCTTACTTGCTAAAGAGTATTTATCACAAGCAATGACACTGTTAAAAAGTAAAGCCACAAAATCTAATCATGCTAATACCTTGCAGCATATACAAGGCTATCTTAAAAAACATATTGATCAAGATGACAGACAGGAACTTTGTGAGACGATAGAGCAATATAGCAATGGCTACGTACCGCTGATTGTTCCAATTACTTTATTACGTCATCATTTTAGAAAATATCCAAACGACTATATTACCGATTCTTTTTATATGTGCCCTCACCCAAGCGAGCTAATGTTGCTCAATAATGTATGAAGAGGATTCATGTTTCAGACAAAATGCAATATGACTACTTTTATTCACTAGTAGAAAATGAAGGTGAGAATTTTCACGAGCTTTTTAAACCCGAGCTAACACCTCAAGAAATGCTTGCCTTAGGTGTATTCGGAGGGAAGTATTTAACTGACTGTCAAAATGAATTTCCGAGCGCTTGGTTTGTACAGGCAAAATTAAGCGCTAATCACAAAGACATCAGTTTAAATTATTTTTCTGTTGATGCATCACAAAGCTTGAAAAAATGGCGAGCAAAAGGATGGATTCACCCCCAAGACCCTCGTGGTTGGTTTCAATGGTATTGTCGCTATTATTTAGGGCGTAGAACTCACGAAGAAGATTTGAGGCAAATTAAACGTTGGCGATCCTTTAAAAGACATTGCGGTGCGGTTATTAAGTACTGTGAGCCTTATAATTTCAGCTGTCGGAAAAAGCAGCGCCAAGCGTTGTTGCATTGGGCATATGATTCAAGAAGAATTTAATGATTAAATTGCCACTTATTATAAGTGAGAACAATTGATTGCTGATCTGTCTTGGTCATTTGACTCAACACCAACATACACAAATTATTCATCATGCGCTCTATTTAACCGTGAGGGATTGAGTCATCCAATATCACACTGTTCCATAATTTTTTATATGATAACCAGCTACGTTCATCCTAGCGTGGATTTTGGTTGAGTCTACTTTTTGTACAAAGTGGCCGTCTCTGAAAGTTTTTTCTAATATTAAATAGTCCGCTTCTAGCAAGGAGTTGGCCTTAATAGCTGCTACTGCCTAACGTCAGCTAATGGCTAAATGAAGTCATAAGGTATTCATTGATGCTAATGTCCGCTCTGTCTAAAAAGCAGCCTTTAAACCAGAGTAAAAAAAGGCTAAATTACTTTCATGACAATATATGTCATTTATTAGGAGAAATTTGTTAACTTATAGTGCAAACAAATAAAATTTTAACTATCAAATAGATGAAGTTCTAAATCCATTTATTAAGATATTTTGTTAATAATTTAGAGTGGCATTTTATTATGCGTATTCACACAATTAAAAATTATATCTACTCGTTTATTTACAAGGTTTTTGCGAATTGTTGGTACCACTCAAATTCACTGATTAAATCTTTTGTTGATTCTAATTGATCAATAAAAGTTAACCCGTTTAAATGGTCTAATTCGTGTTGAAAAATACGTGCAATAAACCCTGTTAACTCTTTTTGTTGCTCATGACCTTGTTGGTCAAAATAACGAACAGTGATTTGACTATGCCTAGGTACTAAACCGCGCATACTGGGTACACTTAAACAGCCTTCCCAGTCTTTTACTTTCTCACTAGAATAATGCAATATTTCAGGGTTAATAATCGCTGTTGGTGGCATTAAGGGTGCATCGGGATAACGGACATTTGGCTTAGAGCACATAATAAAAATACGCAAACTATGATGGATTTGTGGTGCTGCAATACCGACACCTCCGGCTTCTGACACCGCCAGCATCATTTTATCAATTAATTGTTGGCAATCATCAGAAAGTATATTTTCAACCTCAAGTGCTCTTAACCTTAATACAGCGTGTCCTAGCTGAGCAATGGTATATGTATTATTTTTTGCTTGATTCATTTCGTTTTAGTCTTTTGTTTTAATTGTTACTTCAATATTTTTATGATTGCCTGCAAACCATTTTTGCACGTAGATAGATCCTAAAATAGGAGGGGAGTCGTTTTGAGGCACTTCTTTGTATCGAGTACTGTTTTTATTGTGTTTTTCAAATTCGAATTTAATGACTTTCTCAGACATGACTCGTTCAACCTTAACTTAACGTTTGAACAACATTGTATAAGTGCGCATAAATAAATTCTAGTTATCAATGAGGACTATCATAAATTTTTATATGGCTTTTTATAGTCAATCTAAACCTTTAACTTTTTTCCTAAAATATCTGATTATTTATTTAAACGTAAGTAAGAAAATATTTCATTTAAGCTTAAAAAATCAAAGACACTTAAAATATGTTTGTAAAAAAATACCGCTATCACAATGTTAAGGGTGTGATAAGGTAAGGTTTTTATGGATAAAATAAAGGCATAACATGTTAGTTAAAATTGGTCTGTTAATGATTTTTTTCATTACGTTTTTGTTTTCATCTTTTAGTACAGCTCAATCTCTTTGGTTGCGAGACTTCAATTTAATTGATGGCACAGGAGCACCTGTTATTAAGATAGATCAAATGAGTATTGTTGATGGGGTAATTACTGAAATTGCGCTTAAATCATCAGAGATGCCTACGGTTAATGGGAGGGAACACCAAGTTATAGAGTTAAATGGTGCTTATGTTATGCCGGGGTTAATTGATACACATGTGCATGTAGCCCATTACCCTGACACCATGAAAATGGCTAAACATATATTAACCCAAGCGATCCATGGAGGGGTTACTTCTGTTCGGGATATGGGGGGAGATGCGAGGGTATTGGCAGAGATTAACAGAGAAATACAAAGCGGTTCATTTATCGGTCCGACACTTGTTTATTCTGCTACTATGGCTGGTCCGCAATTATTTGAGTCTCCCTTAGTTTCTAGTTTTTCAGTTGGTTATAACGTAGGGGCAGCTCCTTGGACACAACTTATCACAAAAAATCAGCGGATTGATCTGGCAGTTGCTCGGGCGAAAGGCAGTGGTATTCATGGATTGAAACTGTATGCGGATTTAGACTTTCCTTTATTAAAAAAAATAGTTAATGAGGCCAATGACCAAGGGCTTTTAACTTGGGCGCATTCTACTGTGTTTCCTGCAAGTCCTGAAGAGTTGGTTAATGCTGGGGTGAACTCTTTGTCTCATGCTCCTTATTTGGTTTGGCAAGCTCAAGATGAAGTATCTGCAAATTATGCCGACCGGATCTCAGGAGCATGGGATGAAACGCCAGCAAATCATCCTAAAATTATAAACCTGTTCAAAAAAATGAAAGAAAATCGTGTTTCTTTGGATCCTACCCTATATATCTTTAAAAACATGGCAAACTTTTCTCCTAAACTTAAAGCTGACTGGACAAAAAAAGCATACGCTTGGTCTAAATTAGTGACAAAAGTAGCACATCAACAAGGCGTATTGATCACAACCGGAACAGATTGGTTTGCGCCTTCCGATAATGAAATACTGCCCCATACGCATGATGAGCTGAGTTTATTAGTAAAAGAGATTGGGTTGTCACCTATGGAAGCAATTATTGCAGGGACAAAAAATGGAGCTGAGGCATTGGGGTTGTTAGGAGAACGCGGTACTTTAGAAATAAATAAAGCGGCGGACTTATTAATTCTTAATGAAAACCCGTTAGATAATATAAACAATACGCGAGATATACGTTTAATCGTTAAAAATGGTTTGTTAATAGAACCACAAGCTGAAAAACAAATAACAGACTAGATTGCTAGCTTTTACTTCGTCACATAATTTTTAGTAAACTATAACAAGCCCATAAATGGCCACGGTCTAGGATGAAAATGTACATTGGTGAAGTAGCGAAAAAAACAGGGCTTTCAATTAAAGCCATTCGTCTGTATGAAGAGAAAGGTTTGATCCTGTCTTTGCCTCGAAAAGGAAGGTATCGAGTTTATAATGGGTCACATATAGAAATTTTAAATCTGATTAAAGAAGCAAAGTTGTTAGGATCAACTTTATCTCAGCTGAAATCTGCACTTGTTTATAAAAATGGAGAGCTTGACTGGTCTTATGTCGAAGCATTTCTTTCAGATATTAAACTTCAATTATCAATGCAAATTAATGACTTGAATCTTAAACTGCAAAGAGTTGATAAGTGCTTGTTGGAAATCGACTCTTGTCCATTGAGTCTTGACTCTCCCCCTAAGGACAGAGATTAGAATCGTTATCGAACTCACATAATTAGGAAATGAGTAAGATGACGAAAAAAATACTAGTGCTAGATGGAAACCCAAAGTCGAGAAGTTTTTGTCAACATTTAAGTGATCTATATGAAATTGAAGCAAGCGAATATTTCAATATTAAACGTTTTAATTTATCACAGATGGTATTCAATCCAAGTCTAGAGAATGGTTATGAAGCTCGCCAAGAGTTAGAACCATGCTTAGTCGATTTTCAAAAAGCGATATTATGGGCTGATCATATTGTGATTGTTACGCCCATATGGTGGGGAGGGATACCTGCAAAATTAAAAGGCCTATTTGATAGAGTATTTCTACCTGACTTTTCATTCAAATATGAGGGGAATAACCCTTTACCATTGCAGTTACTAAAAGGTAAAACGTCTAGAATTATTATGACTATGGATGCACCATCAGATTATGCACAGGAGCAAGCTGCCCCAGCTATCGCACAACTCGATCTTTATACTCTTCAGTTTTGTGGTATTGAAAAAGCAAAAATTAATCTTTTAGACTCTATGATATCTGCTAATTCGGATAATAAATTATACTGGGAAACACAAGTTAAAGACCTAGCTAGTAAAGGGGAATAGCAAAAGTTAATTTGGTTAATTAAATAATTTCAAGGCGCTCAGTAGGATGTAGCGCCTTATGAATAAAGCTATAATCTAGTTTTTAATCATTGATGAATAGAGATTATCTGTGACGATGACGAAATTTTGTCGCTGCGTTACTTGTTGCTTGCTCTTCACATACAGCCATAACTCTTGCAGGGCCTCCTGTTCCACCTACATGATTTAATGCGCCAACCATTAATGAGCAATCACCTTGCTGTTGTGCCAATAATGATAAATTTGTTAGGTTTTCAACAATTAAAATATCACGTTGATATAAACGAACATGTGCAGGCCAAGCATTTCTCCATTTATCATCAACGCCTTTGGCTCCTTGGCCAGAGTCAGTACTAAAACTGTCGGCGGCAATACCCGATATTTTGATTTTTTTCTCATCCATAATTTTTAGAATTTCTTCAATGGCTTCGCTGGTAAAACCTGGGTGATTAAGGCCATTAACATACTGGGATGTATCCCAATCTTCAGTGCCTGAAAAATAAAATTGCTCCCAGCCAACACGACCAACTAACCATGCGCCATCCGTTATTTTATCTGCAACGGCTCGAATATCAGATGCTCTGATCGTTGCAGAAGACGTATCTGAAAAATCAGTGACTTTTAGATCTGAGCTAGGTTTTCCACCATTTTTAGCAAGTTCGGCTTTCACTCTATGTGATACGTCTATTAATACAATGTTTCCTGTTAATTGTTCACTACCTAGCTGATGTGCAGCTTTACGTTTATTAAAAGGAATAGCGCCTTTTTCTGTACTTATATCATCATTGTAATAGTGATTTGGGGCATTAAAGCTAGTACCGTTGTGCTCTTGAATTAAAATAGCTCGGCTGTTGAAGTGACCTTGGCTCGTTGCCCATTTATCGGCTGGGAATAAAATTGCTTGTTGATAAAATCCAGCGATTGGTGTGCTGTTATTAATCGGCTGAGTAAGATCAGGCTTGGTAGCGTCGCTTTTTTCTGGCGCAAATGTTGGAATTGGGTGGCTAAGGTCGATAAATTCAAAATTAGCAGGTTGTGAAACCGTAGCACAACCTGTGGTAAGTAAAATGGTACAGCCTATCAATAATGTTTTCATTTGGTTATCCCTTAAAGGATTTAATTCACTGCGAGCATAGTAACCCTCCTTTGGGTGTGATTAAATACCACTAATTTCATAACTATTGTGACAAAACTTCACCTATGGATAAATTGAATTTACTAAAGCTATTTGTGAGTGCGGTTGATCATGGTGGCTTTGCGGCTGCTGCAAATCATTTAGGCTTGTCAGCATCAACACTGAGTAAAGGAATGGCACGTCTTGAAGATAATATTAATATTAAGTTGTTTCATCGCTCAACTCGTCAGGTTCACTTAACGGATGCGGGTTCTCGTTATTTAATTACCGCACGGCGAATCATATTGGAACTAGAACAATGCGAACAAACGTTAAAGCAAACGAATGATCTGCCGTGTGGCAAAGTTAAAATAAATCTACCAGTATCTTATGGTCGTCTTTATGTGATGCCCTTGTTACAAGAGTTTAATCAGTTATATCCTGATATTGAGTTGGAAATATCGTTTAATGATAGCTATGTTGATATTTTAGAGCAGGGTATTGATTTGACCATACGCACAGGGAAGTTCGATGATCAACGGTTAGTGGCACGAAAACTTAGTCCAATTGATTTGCTTATTTGCGCCGCACCTGATTATCTCGCTTCCCATGGTGTTCCTTCTTGTGCCGCTGAATATTCTCAACATACTTGGATCCGTTTTAAATATCGCCAGACTGGTCGGTTAATGCCTATTACTGTCAATGAAGGTCAAGAGGAAGAGGGATACGATCCCGGTAGGCAGTTTATTGTTGATGATGGTGAAGCATTGGCTGAGCTGTGTGCTCAGGGCCTTGGTTTAACCCAAATGCCGCATTTTATTGCCCGTGACTGGTTGAAGCGTAAACAAATTGTTTCTATTTCACCTTATCTTCGTTCATCACAAGGTGTTTATTGTATTTATCCAAAGCGAGAGTTTTTACCCGCTAAGGTAAAAGTTTTGATTGAGTATTTAATACGTAAAGTTGAACAAAGTGGCGAGAATACTTATCACTCCTGGGCTGAAACCCTGCAACCAATATCAGATGATATAAATCTAAAAGGCGTTTAGTTGGGGCTATTTTTGTTAGTTGTCTTCATATAGACTTCATCATGTAATATTTAATTATGACGTATTCCAAAATACTCAAGCTTAATTGGTAACACCTTTTTATCTCTTTTTAACATGACAGAAAAAAAATGAATGATATAACGATAGCAACTCACAACGGTAATTTTCATGCAGATGATGTTTTTAGTATCGCTGCACTTAAGACTATTTTTCCTTCTTTTAAACTCATACGTACACGTGATTTAGATCTTATTCGCAAGGCAGATATTGTAATAGATGTAGGTGATGAGTATGAGCCTGATGCAGGTCGTTTTGATCACCATCAACGTGGAGGTGCCGGTGAGCGAGAAAATGGTATTCCTTATTCTTCATTTGGTTTAATTTGGCAGAAATATGGCTTAGAAATATGTCAGGGTAACCAAGAAGTCGCAAACGCTGTTGATGCTGGTCTAGTATCAACAATTGATGCGATAGATTGTGGTCATGTCAAAGGTGTTTCTCAAGGTATTAGTCTCAGTCAAACTATTTCAATGTTTAACCCGACTTGGCAAGAAGAGAGTAATTTTGATTCATGCTTTAATGAAGCTGTGGACTTTGCATCTCGGGTTTTAACACGGTTCATAGCATCTGCGAATGGTGGTATCAGTGCAAAAGACATTGTGGCTAAAGCGATTGAGAATGCACAAGATCCAAGAGTGATCGTATTAGAAAAATATACCCCGTGGAAGAGAACCGTTCACGCTTTATCAGAAAAAGCTTTATTTATGGTTTTCCCATCTCAGTCTGGGCAATGGAGAATTCAAACAGTGCCTATTGAATTAGGCTCATTCGAAGACAGAAAACCACTGCCTAAGCAATGGGCTGGCTTATCCGATGATGCCCTTCAAGAAGTAACTGGGATTGATGATGCCATGTTTTGCCATAATGGTTTATTTATTGCGGGTGCAGAATCATTTGAAAGTGTGATGAAAATGGCGTCTATTGCCCTTAAAGAATAATAACATCACTTAAAAATAACAACTCAAACTATTATGGAAATTTTGTGACCCTATATCTAAAAACTTAGGTGGTTTGGGTTTTATTTGAATTTTTATCATGACAGGGAGCTGAAATGTATCAAATTGGCATTGTTATATTTGATGAATTTACGGATGTAGATTTTTTTCTTATGTATGACTTACTTGGAAGAACACTTGATAGTTGGTCGGTGAAAATACTTGGTACAAAAGATGCGCATTATTCTAGTTTAGGCATGTCAGTAAAAACAGATGGGCATGTTTGTGAAGTAACAGAGCAAGATGTGGTGTTAATTACAAGTGGTAAATTAGGAGTCCCAGCAGCACTAAATGATCATGAATTTATGTCTGCTTTGAAGTTAGATCCTAATAAACAGCTTATCGGTTCTATCTGTGCAGGTTCGTTCATTATTCATCAATTAGGCTTATTAAATGGTTGTAAACTAACAACAAACCCAGCTGCCAAAGCTGCTTTAACAATACAAGGGGCTGATGTGCAAGACTCCCCTTTAGTGATTGAAGGTAATATAGCAACTGCTGGAGGTTGCCTTTCATTAATGTATTTAATCGGGTGGGTAGCGGAACGTTTATATGGCCCAGAAAAGCGTAAAATGATTCAAAACCAATTAATCCCTGCAGGACAGTTAGTGCTTTTTGAAAATTTGATCAGTTCTACAATTAGCTCTGCAGTCAATCAATAATTTGCAAAGCATTTAAAGATAGGTGCTATAAAATTAGCACCCATTGTGTAGTTGTCATTTTAATCGCTCAAAATTTAGATTAAAGTTTTCGTTAAATAATGTGAGGCGTGGCCTTTTGGACGCTCGGGTAAAGTGGCAACATGCTCATACCCTGATTTTTCATAAAATGGTTTTGCTTGCCAACTAGTGGTCTCTACAAAGGCTTTTTCACACCCATTTTGTTTCGCAAAAAATTCGGCTTTTTCAATTAATTTTTTACCTATACCTTGACCTCTACACTCTTCTGAAAGCCAGAGTAATTCAATATGCAAAGTATTCCAGTAGCAAATACAGCGAATTCCCCCCGTGATTTTATTTGAATCATTTCGTGCAAAGACTGAAAAATTCACTTCATCTTCATTGGGTTCTAAATCAGGAATACAGTGTTTGTTAAAAGCAATAATACCTTGGCTCACTATTTTTTTATCTTCTTTAGAGGCTGAAGTTGTTAATTCAATATTCATTTTGCTTCCTTATCTATTATTCCTTTATGCTGAATAACAGTTTAACTTTAAGATTTGAAATGATTATAAATAAGACAAAAAAACAAAACAGTGGCAGAGTTGGTAAATAAAATCCAATACAGATAAGTTTCAATTAAAATAAGTGCAATGTTAGCGACTTTATATTCATACCTGCCTACTTACAGAAAAATTGTAAAAGCCACTTTTATTTAAACGCTCTTTTTTAAAGAAGAAAAGTTAAGTACAAACCTATTACTTGGTGTATCGTAACCTGCTAAATCAAACACGCCCTCGTTACTAAAACCGAGTTTATTTAAAGCGTTCATGGAATTGTTATTATCTGTAGCTGTATAACCTACAATACGATTCAGTTGTAACTCGTTTTTTGCATAATTCAGAACTGCTATTGCTGCTTCTTGTAAATAGCCTTTTTTATGGTATTTGCTTACGAGTGCATAGCCCAAATCAATGTCATCAATATTATCTCGTTTTAATAGTCCACATGTCCCTACAGGAGTATTTGAGTCTTTAAGTAATACGATAAACATACCAAACCCATTTTCTTGATAACTTCTTTGTGGACCATCAATAATAAATTGTTTTGCAGCTTCAAGGCTTTTGATCTTTTTATCGGCTATGTTTTTTATAAATAATGGCTCGTTAAAGTGATGTAAAATAAATTCACCGTCATCAATTGTCATTTGACGTATCATTAACCTTTGGGTTATCGCTATCACTTTACTCATTTTTTACGCCTTATTTTTTAGTTTTATTATGGTTATTCTTTAACTCGTATCGATACTAAGTGCATTTAAATAATACAGTTTTAGATAACATTATTTAAATGCACCATATAACATGTTTAGTCAGACAAATAATGAAATAAATTGTTTTGGTATGAATATAACTAATACTAATGAGAGTCAGCACGGGAATAACAAAGTTAGAAAACAATACGCTGTTTCAATATTTGATTTGAATGATTATGAAAGAGAATATTTAAGATTCAGGCTGATTATTACTCAAAGGCAAAGATAATAAATTAAGGTGAATATGAGGCAATTGAACAATCACAATGCCTCAGCTTTAATGTTTTTAATCCTGCTTTATAGTGGCTGTTATTAAACCAGCACTAATAAGCATGGAACCTGATGTTTTGTTCATTATCTCTATTGCTTTAGGGTGCAGTAACAAACTTTTCATTTGAGCTGCTAATAAAAAATAACCACCAAGAACAATAAAAACGATACTCAGAAATGTAATGACAAGTACAATTAATTGAAGGTATAAAGGGTGTTCAAGTGTTATAAATTGAGGCAAAAACGCTAAAAAAAATCCGATTAATTTAGGATTAAGTAATGTGACTAAAAAGCCTTCCGTAAACATTGTTTTTGCATTTTTTACTTTGCTGTCTGCTGAGACAGACTTCACAATACTAGGCTTAATACACCATTGTTTTACGCCTATGTAAATAAGATAAATAACACCTAAGTATTTCATCAAATGAAATGCAATTTCAGAACGATAAAGTACAGCACCAACACCTATTAATGATAAAAAAAGTAAAATACAATCGGCCAAAATGATACCCGATACTGTAATTAAAGTTTTTTTTGATCCTGAAGTCATTGCATGACTAACAACTAATAGCATAGTAGGGCCTGGTAAAATGGTTACGATTGTTGTTGCAATAATAAATGTAATCCAAATATCAAATTCCATGAGTTTCTCTTTAATGTTTATTAAAACAAGTCATTTTTTAAACTTAGCCAGAAGCTAAAATATCGCTGGTGGTTGCCAGCGTGCAAAACTCATTATTGAGACTGGCTAAGTGAACGAGATGTATCTGCTGAGCTGTGTAGTCGACGCCGTTAAGTTTTTTATTAAAAGTCGCTGTTGCGTCAGATACTAAAGTGACTTCAAAACCAAAATTTGACGCCATACGCACTGTTGTTGAAACACAGTGATCTGTGGTTAACCCTACAATAGTGAGTTTTTCAATTTTATTGTCGCGTAAATATCGCTCTAGTTCGGTACCAATAAAGGCACTGTTTACTAACTTTTTAAACACAACTTCATCAGGAACTGGACGTGCTTGCGACTTTGGTTCATGTCCAATTTGGCTTGGATGAAACCTTGATTTTTGCATTTTAGAGCTATGATGAACATGAATGACAGTACCTTGCTTTTTTCGCCAGAACGCTAGTAAGTCAGAAATATTCGTTTCTGCGTTATGATTGTTTCTTTGTCCCCAATCAGGCTCGTTAAAAGCTTTTTGTACATCAATCAAAATAAGTGCGCAATTTTGCATAATTCACCTTTTTTAAAAATACTAATAGAGAAGAGAGCGTTAGTTTATTACAATTTCAATTGGCGTAAATGACACTTAAGAAACGATTTATGACATGATTTTAGAGTGATTAAAATTAGTTTTTTAGTTGAAATAAAGTAAATAACCTAAGTTCAGGTTCAATAAGGAAGTATATGCAATACATTAAGAAAGTCGCTTTTATATGTTTCCCTGGGTTTCAGGCGTTAGATCTTGTAGGGCCAATGGAAGTATTTTCTTTGGCCAAAGGGGCTGAAGAATCAGGTTATGAATCTTGCTTGTTGTCTTACCAAGGAGGGCCGATAACAAGTGCTTCAGGAATGACAATAACAACTGAAAAATTTATGTCGCTTGAGGGTTTTGACAGCTTAATTATTGTAGGTGGACATCAGGTTACACAACATAATCCACACCAATATTTGATACCGTATATTCAAGAACAAAAAACCAAAGTTAAACGCATTGTTTCTATTTGTACAGGTGCATTTTTATTAGCAAGAGCAGGATTGTTAGCGCATCAAAAAGTAACAACGCACTGGAGTTGTACCGAACAGCTCAAGGCATTAGTACCCAGTGCTGAAGTGATAGAAGATGCCCTATATATCAAAAGTGGTAATATTTATACCTCGGCAGGTATTAGTGCAGGTATGGATTTGGCATTATCTCTTGTTGAAGAAGATCATGGAAAATCACTGAGCATAAGTATTGCCCGAGAATTAGTGCTTTTTTATCACAGACCTGGTGGACAAAAGCAATTTTCTGATTTGCTTCAAGCGCAAAGCGTGACACATGATAAAGTTAAGTTGGCTTGTGTGTATATTCAAGAAAACTTAATACAAGAGTTAACAGTTTCCTCTTTAGCGGAATATGTGAATATGAGTTCCCGTAATTTCTCTCGTCAATTCACCGAACAACTGGGCTTACCTCCCGGGAAATACGTACAGAAATCAAGGGTAGAACGTGCAAAGTATTATTTAGAACAAGGGCAGCTTTCAATCGCTCAGGTGGCAAATAAAGTAGGTATTAACAGTATTACAGTGTTGAGTCGCCTTTTTAAAAAGTATTTAGCAATCAGCCCTAACGACTATAAAAAAAGGTTTTATAAGACATCAAAATAATAAGTTACATTCTAAATTTATCAAAAAAGTCGATAATAAAGGTAATAACATAGATAAATTGATGGAGAAGGGGATAAGATAGTGGCTTTTTAAATTAACCTCTCATTCGAATCCATGTAAGTATTTGTTTATTAATGAAGTTATTTAATTTATCAAGGGAATTGAAATTTTCATTTCGAGTATCAAAGAAAGCCCGTTATTAACCATTAGGCTGAGATATTACCAGCCTAATGGTATAACCTGTAATTTAAAGTCGCTTGGTTAGCTGTTTTAAGTTTTTACCATTAATATCCATTGAGAATATTTTAAATCCATCTTTCCAATTACCTGATTCAAATAGTAATTTACTATCGTCACTTGAGGTATCAGCAAAATGCTGCATCGCATTACTGTTTTTAGTTAAGTTTTCGATTGCACTACCATCAATGTTTACACGAAATATATCTGGTTTTTTTCCACCCAGTGGAGATGCAAATAAGACGAAATCTCCTTTTGAACTCCAATCTGGCATCATCACATCACCCTTAACATCAGTTAATTGCTTAAGGCTTTTAGTTTTAAGGTTATATAGAAATAGGTCATCATCTTTCCGCTCGTTGCGGTCTGAAGTAAAAACAATTAAGTCTAACTTAGGGTGCCATTTGGGTGAGCGAATATGCTTAGCCTTATTTTGTGATGAAAAAACCGTTTGAGGTTGTGCTTTATTATTTGCATCAATTGGAGTGAGCATTAAATCTGCACTACCAGAACTTGAATTAATACTATACACGATGCGCTGGTCTTTCGAGTCAACAGAGTAGCCATCAATACCTTTGCCTTTAGGTGCAAAAGTTTGCTGCTTAGGAGTGCCACCTTTGGCTGAAATTTTATACATGTTTAGACTTTTCATATTAATCCCTGAGCGGTAATAAACATATTGACCATCGGCTGACCAAGTCGGCTCGATATCCCATAAGTTGGTATTA
The DNA here is from genome assembly GCF_900112265.1 of Pseudoalteromonas denitrificans DSM 6059. Classification (GTDB taxonomy): domain Bacteria; phylum Pseudomonadota; class Gammaproteobacteria; order Enterobacterales; family Alteromonadaceae; genus Pseudoalteromonas; species Pseudoalteromonas denitrificans. The sequence goes on from NZ_FOLO01000012.1 coordinate 51,300, forward strand.
ACTGTGAGGCGCCTTTCTTCAGTGCCATCGGCTTTAGATATAAAAATATCTGGGAGCGTTTTTCCTCGGTAAGAGTAATATACGATGAGGTCGCCATTTGGTGAATATTTTGGAGCGATGTCCATAATCACCGGTTTTTCTTTTGCTTGAACGAATGACATTGTTTGAATTAATACACTTGCTGATAATAATGTGTTGGTAATGAATTTTTTATACATTTTGACTCTCCACTAATTTATTCATTTAACTCAATCTTTTTGTCTTGTGACTCTGAGTTAGTTCAGATTAGTGGAAGTTTAGTGTGAATAGAACGTCTATGAGACCATAAACACGTTATGTGACAAAGTGATAAAAATGATGTATTTCATCCCTTAAATTGTTATAAAAAAGAGATAAGATCTTAAAAACCATAGTTGGCTTTAAGCCACAAAAGTTGGTCATTCATGATATTAAGTTAAAGTCATTTATTTACAGTGAGCCAGTAAACATAGCATGTGAGTACATCTAATTGTTTTGTATATGACTCTAAACCTCTCAATGATAAATCTAATTAGACTCAAATGACCTGTCGCAATCTAACCTATGAACAAACATTAGTTAATATATGGGTGTGTATACTCCCCCGTATATTTAAGAAAGCCCTATGCTAAATGAGGGATTTCAAATTATGACATGATCACTACATCAATGTTTTATAGTAATATTTGTTCTTCAACTATGTATGCGGCAGATTTTGAATGGTCAATAAAGTTGCTTTCGTCAGTTTGTAATGCAGTGGCTATTTGCTGTCCTTCTGCGGAACTCATTCCTTCAATTAACGCTTGTTCAGACTCAAACCATACTTCAGCCACCCCATCGAACTGCGCCTGCATGCCTCTTGATTCTCTCAGTCCTTGATTAATTGGTGAGTCAATTGTAAGAGATTGAACATATTTTTTTGCTCCCAGCTTTTTTGCATTTTTTAAAAATAAAGGTGCATGCTGTTGTTCCCAGTATTCTTTGAAATCTACGAGACTCATTTTTGGGTGGCGAGTTAAGTTCATTACAAATTTAATCATGATTGAAATCCTATTTTTAGTTTCATGGTAGTTAATTCATTGTGATTAGTGTATATGTATCCTATAAGTTTACTAGATTGTTAAAATGCACAAGTGTGTTCACTAAAAGTGAACGTAAATGTGAGGATTGATGGATGGAAGAGCTAAAGCGAATTGGTATTTTTACTAAAGTCGTTCAAGCAAAGAGTTTTTCAGAGGCTGCTCGCCAACTTGGAGTGGCAAAATCGGCAGTAAGTAAACAAATAAGGTTACTTGAAGATCAGATAGATGTGCGACTTTTTAATCGTTCGACTAGAAAACTCAGTCTTACAGAAGCGGGTGAAATATACTATCGACATTGTGAACATATTGTAAATCGTGCTGAGTTTGCTTTAGATGAGTTGCACAATTATCAAAATCAACCAACTGGAACCTTGCGAATTTCTGCGCCAATTCCATTTGGTCGTACAATTTTAATACCTGTTATTAAGCAGCTTAGAGAGCTGTATCCAAAATTAAATGTTGATCTTCAATTGGACGATAAAATTGTTAATGTTGTAGAGCAAGGCATTGACCTGACGCTTCGTGTGGGTGCTTTACAAGATTCAAATCTCATCGCTAAAAAACTTTGTGATACGCCAGCGGTCTTAATTGCTTCTCCTCAGTACCTTGTGAATTACGGGTTACCCAATAAGCCATCAGCGTTAGTTAATCATCAATGGTTGGCTTTGTCGGTGCAGGCTTCACCATATGCTAAGACTTTCTTTCACAAAATAACGGGAGAGAAAACATCTGTTTCATTACAAGGAAATTTATCAATTAACTCTGTAGAATCTATTATTGCCGCAGCACTTAATGGGTTAGGTGTTGCTATGTTAGCAAAAGTGACAATTGAAGAGCTTCTTAAATCAGGTCAATTAGTTTCGTTATTATCTGATTATCAAGCTGCGCCAGTTCCAATATATGCGGTGTACCCTCATCGAGAGTATTTACCCTCTAAAGTAAAGATATTTCTGAAGTTATTAGAGAAGTATTGCGCGAATGCGAGTTGGACTACTTTGACTTAGTTTTTAATTTATAAAGTGAACCTTTAAAAATTTTTTACTAATGCAAACGGTGCTGCACTAATCTAATTCAGTACTGATTTACTTAGTGTTAATTAATATATAGATAATTATGATGTTAAAACCTCCAAATGTGTCCGGAGTTATCTATAACATTACAAGTTGCAAAGATAGCCCAATACTGTGCTTGTATTTTGAAAAGGTGAATCTATATAATGCTGTATGGGGTGTAAGTAAATAATAGGTCGGCGTTTAATGTTAAAAAAAATATTGTTGTTACTTATATTTATAAGTTTAATTAGCTGTAAGAACACCGAAAATCTCGCCTCAGTACGCAGTGCACAAACGTTAATTAAGCAAATAAATTCTGACGATGCAGATCTCATTACCATAGCGCATCAAGCAGTCAAAACGAATAAACTGATTAAACAAGATGTAAATAGCATTAAAGTTTTGCTCGATGAATTGAGTAAACACATCGAAGATGTATGGGGGGAAGATAAGCCCAAAGTACCTAATAATAAAAAGTTGGTTAAATATACCAACAACTACAAAGCGCGTGCCATTGTTGATTTTGAAAAAGGGACTATTTTAATCGAAACTTTAGCGGATAGATCTCAGGCTAAAACGCTGGACAATTTACAAGGTGCAATAGTCACTACTTTATTATCAACCTCAGACCCTCAAAAAACGGATATATTTTCAAGTGATGCGCCCCAACTATTGGGAAAACCTTATTTATACCAACAGGTGGTTGATCATGACAATATGCCTATTCAATATTCGTGGCGCGCTAATCGATTTTCTAAATATCTAACTGAATTTAAATTACAAAAATATCATAAAAATAAAAAACAAATTTATGCCGTTAGAATTACAATGGTTGAGAAACATCAACATTTACGCGAAAAACAATATAGTAAACATGTACTCTCGGCAGCTAAACGTTATCAAATATCACCGCAATTAATATATGGCATCATTGAGACCGAAAGTAGCTTTAATCCGTTTGCTGTAAGTACATCGAATGCCTACGGATTAATGCAAGTAGTACCAAAAACAGCTGGGGCCGATGTTTTTCAACGTATTAAAAAGAAAAAGGGCATACCAACCAAGCAACAATTATTTGACCCTGCATTTAATATCGATATTGGCTCAGCCTATTTACATATTCTCAATAACAATTATTTGAAAGGTGTAAAAAATGCAACCAGCCGTCATTATTCCATTATTTCTGCGTATAATGGCGGTGCTGGAAATGTTTTAAAAACGTTTCATAATAATCGTAAAACTGCGATGAAAGTACTTAATACTAAGTCGTCTAAAGATGTTTATTATTTGCTAACAAAGAAACATCCCAAAGCAGAGTCTCGTCATTATTTAGAGAAGGTCACTAAAGCTGAAAAAACGTATTTATAAATGCGAGCTTGAAATGTATGAATGGCATTTAAGGCATCATTTATTTAATGACGCCATGGGTTGATTATTTTCAGTTCTAATAAGGTGAACAATAATATTAAAATGGAAATCTGTATGATACCAACCAATAAACAACAGAGGCATTGCATTTGTCAGGCTTAGAAGCAGTCATACTCCTTGTTACAATTTTCACTGGGGGGTCCATTGTCTGGAGCACGCTTACTTTAGGTATTTCACCTATGCCTAGCTCAAAGAAAGCGCGTCAAGCTATGCTTAATTTGACTCATAATACTGGAACAGGGCCAATTTTTGAATTAGGGAGTGGTTGGGGAAATCTACTTGTTCCACTTGCAAAAACTTACCCTAAGCGAAAAATAGTCGGCTATGAATTGTCGATCATGCCATGGCTAATAACTTTAATACTAAAAAAAATGTTTGGTTTAAAAAACTTGCAAGTTTATCGAAAAAATTTTTTGCATGCGGATCTTACCAATGCCACAGTGATACTATGCTATTTATTTCCAGGTGGAATGCAAAAGATAGAGGCTAAATTGAATGCACAAGGCGGAAAATGTGAATATTTGATAAGTAATAACTTTGCATTTATATCACACAAACCCATCAAAACGATTCTACTAAATGACTTATTCAAATCGCCAGTTTATTTATACGCGTTAAAAAACAAGATTTAGAATAATACAGGTTTATAGTTTAAATCTTGTTTTTATTCATGCAGCGTTACTAATGCAAGTGAATTTAAAAAATGAGGTAAGAATATTAACTCCATTAGATAAACATTTATCTTAAATAGTTAAATAAAGCTCCCTGTTCAAGTGATTTAATTCTAGCGCTTTCTTCATCAAATACTTTTAATGATATCATTTCGTTGTTTGATTTCAGTAGTTTATACGCCTTTTGGTTAATCTCAACCCCAGCGGTGTCATTTTCACCTACGAGTAATTGAACAGTCATATTATTAAACTCCTTAAGTCGCTCCTCTTTCCAGTTATCCCATGAATAGTTGCCAATAGTTGTTATGCCTAAAACATAAGACTGAGACATTTGAGAATATGTTATGGCTGGTTGTCCTCCGCTTTGGTAGCCTAAAAAATGAAATTTATTGTTCTTGATTGAGTATTTATTTCTGACGTGTTTCATTAAGTCATTGAGTGCGTGGTGCGCAGGGTGGTTAATCAATCCCTTTTTGGGAGCAGTCACCACGGTAATTATCCAATCTTTGTTTGATTTATAATTAAGTAGTGAATTAATCATCCAATCAGCTGAGGCTTTACCAAAATTTCCTGAAGGGAATGCAATCATACCTTTATATGTTTTTGATGCGTCGAAGTTTTCAGGTAATAAAATTTTATGAGGGATATCAATACCATTATGCGCAGTGAATGATTGATATTGCTGCTCTGGTGAAAATTCAAAATAACCCGCTTCTCGTAAATAAGTCAGTGCTTTTTCATTTTTTAGTCGGTCGAAATTAAGGTATCCCAGGCTAAACGCTTGGTTAACTGTTTTTAATGCTAAATTATTTTGCCCTTTTAACGCATAACCTACGCCTAAGTTAAAGGTGGCATATGAACGATATCCATGAAAGCTTGCAGATCTTTTACTGGCAATTATGGCTTCGTCAGCTTGTCCAGTTTTCAATAAAGCCAAACTATACTGATACCAAACATCAGCATCATTAGGATAACTTTTAATTAGCTTTTTTAATTTTATTACTGCAGCTTGATAGTTTTTGCTATTCATTAAGCGATAAATTGAATCTAGGTTCGCTTTTTGTGCTGCGTATATCGATATAGAAAAAACCAATGTAGTTGAAAATAGTAAGCTCTGTAACATTCTCATTTTATAAACCCCTCAGTAAGATAAATTAGCAGTGAATACAACTAAGTAAACACAATAAAGCGTTAAACATAGCAAGAGATTAATTGACTCACCTTGATTGAGAAAACAATATGGTAACAGTGGCAAAAATAGTGATAAGCAGTAGAATATTTTTGGTAATGAACACTAAAAATGGTATTTGTCCCATTAAACAATTCAAATGGGCTAACATTGATTATTATACAAATATTAAAAATAAATAAGATATTTAATGGTGAAACAAACAGCGCAATCAAATAGAAGCATGCCATTTTCCTATGCAATGTTATTTTCTGGCGGTATGATTATTTCGATAGTATTTACAATGCAAGCTGTAATTCCTTATCTGTATGCTGGTGTGCTTGAAAAATTTAGTTGGTTATTTGAAGGTTTGCCAATCATTACTCGATACTTTTTATGGGTCGCACTTATCCCTTTAATTTATCATTTTAGTAATTATTTTACATGGCATAATAATCAATCACTTATACGTAATTTATTGCACGTTTTTACTGGTTTAATACTCGGAGCTGTGCATAGCTTTGTTTCTTACTGGTTGTTTATTGGTATCTATCTATTGTTCGATGACATGGATGTCGGTAGTGCAATGTCACATATTTTGGCAAGCATTTATGCGGGAGCTGTTGGGAGTTTTGTTGAGTTATGGGTAATACTCGGCCTCTTTAATGCCATTAACTATTATCAGAAGTTTCAACAACAGGGCATTGTTATGGCCAATCAGGAAAAAGAATTAGCCAATGCCAAACTTACTGCTTTTAGAATGCAATTACATCCCCATTTTTTATTTAATGCTCTTAACTCAGTGATGTCATTAATTGATGTGAATAAACTTAAAGCTAAGGATATGTTAGTTGAATTATCTACTTTAATGCGACGTTTGCTGGAGCAAGATAATCGACATACGGTTACGGTAAAAGATGAATTATCTTTCATACAAAGCTATTTAGAACTGGAAAGGTTAAGGTTTGAAGACCGCTTAGTGATCACCTATCACATTGAACCAGAACAATACTCAGCATTGGTACCTAACTTGATATTACAACCTATTATAGAAAATGCGATTAAACATGGCTTTTCTCAATCAACAGAAAGTTGTGAGATCACGCTGGAAATAAAAAGCCAGCAGTATGAGCTTGTAATACTTATTGAAGACAACGGCATAGAAAGTCCATTTATCCCTAGGCTACCTAATTCAGGAGGTGTTGGCTTAAAGAATGTTTATCAAAGGCTGGAGCAAATGTTTGGAGATGAGTTTAGTTGCTCAACTTATGCGGTGAAACCAAAGGGTTTTGGTGTACAGTTAATTTTCCCATTAATTCGCTCTCATTTCTCATGAAAATTACCACTGTCATTGTTGATGATGAACCGCTGGCAAGACAAAGGATCTGTGGTTTATTAAATGAAATAACAGAGATTGAAATAGTTGAACAGTGTCGAAATGGTAAAGAAGCTATTGAAGTGATTCATTCACTAAAACCTGATTTAGTCTTTCTTGATATTCAAATGCCTGGTATCGATGGCTTTGGTGTATTAGATCAACTTGAAAAGTTGCCTGTAGTCATTTTTGTGACTGCCTATGATCAGTATGCGATGCAAGCATTTGACTATCATGCAATTGATTATTTGTTAAAACCATATAAAGACGCTCGTTTTTACGAAGCACTCAGTTATGCAATTAAACAAATTCAGCTGCAAAATTTATCTGGGATACATCAGAAACTCGAATCACTGCGTTCAGTGAAAAGAGATGAACCAATCGTATTTCAAGGACTAAACTTTGAAATTAAGCATCAGGGGATCACAAGTATTATAAGTTCCAATCAAATAGACTGGATTAATGCGGGTGGGAATTATGTTGAGTTGCATTGTAAAAATAAAATGCACTTATATAGAAGTACTATTTCAACACTGGAGTTTGACTTACAAAAAAATGGGTTTATCAGAATTCATCGCTCGATCTTAATTAGAAAGTCTGCGATTAAACGTGTCAGTTATCTAAATAGCAATAATCAGTATAGATTTACTCTACAAGATGGAGAAAAACTATTGTCTGCCCGTTCATACAAAGAGCGGGTGGTTGAGTTTTTGGAGCTAAACAGTCAGCTGTTATCATAAATAAATGTATTTATAGATATAAATTTAAGCTTATTACCATATGCTAATACGGATATTTTAAATAACAATTATATGGTTTTTAAAAGATAAAAATCATCGACGTTTTTTATTGTTAAAACAAATAAATGCCGTTACAGTGTCCCGATAGTAAAATACACATTAAGGTGAGCATTTTATAGGCTCATTATGTTTCTTCTGGATACTGATTATGAATTTAGATAAATCAACAAAACGTATAGCAAAGAGAGTCAAAAGCGGGTTTCAGGGTTATCCTCAAATTACACTTGCTTATTTTGGTGTATCTGCCGAGTGTGCAACTGAAGTGGCTGTTGGTTTTACTTCAGAACAAGGCGCTGAGGTATTAGAAGAAAGATTTTATAGTAAAGGTGATGCTAAAAAAGATGAAGCGATTCAAACTACATTATTAAAAGTCATCGAGCGAGCAAATGCAAAAACAGTTATAGAAGTTGCGGGTGTTTCAATTATTAAATAATCAGTATGATTAAAAGATAGCACGCGTGTTAAAACCTGTTTTTAACAAAAACTAAGTATAAACACCCATTCATATCAATAAGATAAAATGGGTGTATTTAAAATAGCTTACTACTTGTAAATGCAAACAGTATCAGCTCTTTAATCAGTTAAACCTATCTTAAAGGTCACTGGCATTAATCGCTGCTTCCATTGATTTTTCAGCAACTTGCTCTAACCATTTAAGGTCCATTGTTTGATGTGCTTCGCAAATAAACCAAGGTTCACGTGAATCAGGTTCTAACATTACTCCATTATCAATTAGATTAAGTGCGAATTGTGTATAAAGATCGCTGTTAGTTTGTTTCCAGTCACGGTAGTTTTGTGGAACAGAAGGACCAAAATGTACACCAAACATAGCGTCAGGGCCTGCAAAACAATGTTCAATACCAAACTTTGTAAATACACGAGAAAGTAGGGCTTGAATTGCTTGGCCTGTTAGGTTAATTGTTTCAAGTGCATCCGTTTCTTTAAGTACTGTCAATGTGGCTTTTGCAGCACTTAGTGCAACCATATTTGCAGTGTAAGTGCCGCCATGTGTTACGCCATTTTTATCAAATGAAATGGTATCCATTACATCAGCGCGACCACCAAAACAAGCGACAGGGTAGCCGTTACCAATTGCTTTCGCATAAGTGGTTAAATCAGCATGAATACCATATAAGGATTGTGCGCCGCCTTTGGCAACACGAAAACCTGTTTTTACTTCGTCCATAATAAGCAATGAGCCGTTTGCATCACATATATCACGTAATTTTTGCATATACTCTTGAGTTGAAGCAATTGAACCACAGTTGCCCATGATAGGTTCAATTAAAATAGCTGCGATATCATTGCCATGCTTAGCAAAAACAGCATCAATAGCATCAGAGTCATTAAGTGGCACACTTACTTGGTGCTCGCGGGTGCTTTGCGGGATACCACCACCAAAAGGAATGATATTAGGTACTTCTTGTGCATTTACATCCCAGTTATCAACATCTGACTTCCACATAACTTCATCATGCAGACCATGGAAACCACCTTCTACAACAACAATTTTATTTCGTTTAGTAAAGCCACGCGCTGTGCGCACTGCGCCAATAACCGCTTCAGTTCCTGAATTGGAGAATCTCATTTTATCGATATTAGGACAGAGTGATTTTACTAATTCAACAACATCAGAATCAAGGCCAGTAGAAAAACCTGAAATTGTACCTACACTAGTAATTGCATTAATCACTTCATTGTCAACACGTTCATCACGATAGCCAAGTATAATAGGGCCATAGGCTAATCGAAAGTCTACAAATGTTTGACTATCACAATCGGTGATAGTACAGCCTTTCATGCTGCTTAAAAATACGGTATTTTCTTCACCCCAGTAACGGTAGCTATCAGCAACGCCAAGTGGCATATTGTCAATGGCTCTTTTGAACATGGTGGTACTATTTGGTTTGTGTATCTTAGTCATGGAGGAGCTCTTAATTTTCTTAAATGTTATTTCAATATTAGTTGTAAATTTAATGAATGCGATATTGTAGAAATATGCGCATAATTTAAAAATGGCAAATTAAAAAATAATTTGCCATTAATATCACAAGGAGATTAAAAATAAAAACCGATTAGAGCCGGTTTTTATTTTCTGAATTACCTTGAGGCAGTAAATGATAGTTATTATAAGCTAAAGGTACGAGATACTGATAAAACGATACGAGAGTCAGCAGTGTTTATGTCCATGCTCGTATTTTCAGCAGCTAGGTCAAAATCAAAACCTTTCCAACTTGTCATGTATGCAATACGATAATGATTGTAAGCATCACCACCATCCCATGCCCATTTTTTCTCATCAGATGAAGTTGAACGATCAAAGCTTACCTTAACGCTATGACCAGGTGTAACTTCTACTGTATGAGCAATCATTGCAATATAGTGATTTACGTCTAAACCGAAATAATCCCAGGTATACCAAAAGTTAAACTCGGTATCGCCCATTGAAGAGTTATAAGCAAATTTAGCGTAAGCTTCAGGATAGTTGTAGTCATCTGATGCTGAATCACCATGATAGGTGTAATATGCAATACCTGTATCTAGGCCTACTTTTTCATTCAGTTGAAAATATTGACCGATATAAGTATCCCACTCAATATTAGTATCGTCACTGGCACCAAAATCAACATTAGATGCCCAAGTTCCAACATAAAACCCACTATCATCAGCATAATCTAGGCTTGCCTGTAGTGCAGGATCATTGGTTGTTTGGCTTACACCGTTAAATGTATAATCAGACGCTAAATTAACGGTTGCAGATACAGCCGCTTGTGAAGCTGCAGATGCTGTAAGTAAAGCAGTCGCTGCAATAGCAATGATATTTTTATTCATTATTTTAATACTCATATTAATTAACTAGTTCAATTTTATTAAAGTCTATTTTATTTTCTTTTGGTGAGCACTCTATCTCACTAACCACTTTGAACTTGGTAAATAAAATATAACCAAAACAAGTGAAGAATAACCCTATAACAACAGCACCAACCCATTGGATTTGTAAGAAATCCAGTTTAAATAATAAGGTAAGCAAACTTAGAGCAAACAAGTTACCCAATAAGTATTTTACTTTACCTAATCGTGCCACGCTTAAATTTAGGTTGTCGGTATATAATCGAATCAAGGAATCTAAAGAGTTGATCACAAAAGTTATCCCGACTATCGCCATGGCTAAATTATAGAAACCAGTGGTTTCTAATCCATTCGCGCTGTAGTAATACAAGACTGTAAACCATATTGCGATTGGAATTGATGGGAAAACCAACATCGCTGCCAATACTTGGTAAGTACGAAGGCCACCAACAAAACGTGCTGTAAATTGGCCAATCATAATGCTCCATGCAAACCACCAATATAGGTAAAATTCATGGTAGTCATTTAAAGGTAAGACAAATTCATGGATATTACCAAAGTAACCACCAAGCAGTGCAAATGTGTTTGCAAACTCACCAATACCTGAGTTTTCTGAAAGGAAAGCACCGGCCCACATTAATAAGATTAGCCCAATGAACATCCAGCTGGTTGCTAGGCTTAGTAGGCGCACGTAACGTATGCTAGTACTTGAATAAACAGCTGCTGCAATCACTAAAAATACGATTAAATAGAAACTGCCAATAATCGATTTACCATCACCAAGCTCAGGTACGTACCAAGGCAAGTTGGTTAACAATAAATATGCTGTAAAGGCACAAGTGCCAATAATAACAACGTTATTAATTAGCTTGATCAGCGGAAGCTCAAAAAAGCGCACTCTTGGTTCAATAACACAGAAATAAAAACAGGTTAGAAAGTAAAAACCCCAAATGAGAAATGCCCAAAAACCAAACTCAATAGATAATGGGTTAGTAAATGCATATTCAGGACTGGTTGCAAGGTCGGCATAACCCGCAAACTCAGTGAGAGGGAACATAATAAGGCCTACATCAAGGCCTGAAGTAAACAAAATAGCAATAAAGGTAAATGTTTTAACTGGCGTTACGCCAACACAGCGAATATTTCCCCAGCGGTATAAAACAAATGCGATGGCTGCAAAGGTAAATAAGATACCAGCAGATAACCAAGCGGTCATAGCAGCCTCCTTTTTATAATTTTAATGGGTGTAAACACGTATTACTCCTGTTTCTTTTTATAATTAGAGTATTTTTAATTATTAGGTTAAACCCTAAATATTAACTTTTGTAATTATGACTCTTGTTATAATAGTCATGATTGCGAAAATTAATGTCTTAAAAATACCCACGAATGAATTTAGTCTGTTTTTCTATTTGGCTTATTTGTACGTTGTTGCTGCTGCCAATCAGGTGCAAGCGTTACTGGGGCTGTGGATGGTGGTAAAGTATCTCGTCCGCGAATTAAATCGGCAGCACGCTCTGCAACCATTATTGTAGGTGCATTAAGATTTCCGTTTGGAATAGTAGTAAATATTGATGAATCAACTACTCTTAATCCTTCAATACCATGGACTTTAGTTTCAGGGTCAACAACTGCTAGTTTATCCGTGCCCATTTTACATGAACAGGATGGGTGGTAAGCACTTTCAACAAATTGGCGAACAAAGGTATCAATCTCTTCATCAGTTTGAACATGTATTCCTGGTTGAATTTCTTCACCGCGGTATTCGTCTAGCGCTGATTGATGAATAATTTCTCGCGTTAAGCGCACACAGGCACGAAAGCCTTCACGGTCTTCTTCATGCTCAAGATAATTAAAACGGATTTGAGGATGCGCTTTAGGATCAGCAGATACCGCTTTTATAAATCCACGACTCTTAGGTTTATTGTGTCCGATATGTACTTGAAATCCGTGACCAGCAAATGCTTCTTTACCATCATATCTCATTGCTGCTGGTAAAAAGTGATATTGCAAATCGGGCCATTGGACATTTGTTTTAGAGCGAATAAAACCACAAGACTCAAAATGATTGGTCGAACCTAAGCCTTTTTTGGTCAAGATCCAACGGGTGCCTATCAGGAACTTACTCCATAAACCTAACTTACCATTAAGGGATATTGGTTTTTTACATTTAAATTGAAAATAAAACTCTAGATGATCTTGTAAATTTTCACCTACACCAGGTAAATCATGTTTCACTTCAATATTGGCATCATCAAGTACTGATTTTGGGCCAATTCCAGAAAGCTGCAAAATATGCGGGGAGCCAATGGGACCTGCTGATAAAATGACTTCTTTATTAACTGTTACGTCAATAACTTTGCCTTTACGCTCATATCGTACACCAACAGTCTTTTTGCCTTCTAATAAAACTTTATGTACCAACGCATGGGTGATCACAGTTAAGTTTTTACGTGCCATAGCCGGGCGTAAATATGCATTCGATGTTGAGCTGCGCACACCATTTTTTATTGTCATGTGCATTGGGCCAAAGCCTTCTTGCTGGGCACCATTGTAATCTTTGGTTTCTAAGTAACCGGCCTGAACACCCGCATCAACAAATGCTTTATAGAGTGGGTTTTGCATTTGATTGCCATTATTTACACCTAAAGGCCCACTTTCACCTCGATATTCATCAGCATTAAATGCCCAAGTTTCGGCTTTTTTGAAATATGGTAGACAATGTGCGTAATCCCAGTTTGTTGCACCATGCTCTTGCCATTCATCAAAATCTTTAGCATGACCGCGAACATAAACCATGCCATTAATTGATGAAGAACCCCCTAACACTTTACCGCGAGGGCAGTGCATACGGCGATTATCAAGGTGTGGTTCAGCTTGTGTTTCAAACTGCCAGGCATATTTTTTTGTATTCATTGGAATAGATAATGCCGTTGGCATTTGAATAAAAATGCTTTTATCACTACCACCAGTTTCAAGCAGTAATACTTGATTATTACTATCTTCAGTTAGGCGGTTTGCTAATACACAGCCAGCAGAGCCTGCTCCAACAATAATGTAATCAAATTTTTCTTTTATCATGTAAAACTCGTATTTACTACTTTAGTGACCAAAACGCCTGTTTTGGTAATTATTAAATCTTTAACGATTGAGAACTAGCTGTTGAAAAAGAGCCCCATTTAAAAAGGGCTTTCCAAAGGTTGTAACCCAACATACACAGCTTTAAGTTGAGTATAGTGGTTAAGTGTCGCAAGGCCATTTTCACGACCAATTCCAGATTGTTTGTAACCACCAACTGGCATTTGTGCCGGTGATAAACCATAGCTATTAATCCAACAAATTCCCGCTTCCATTTGATGAATAACTCTATGGGCACGACTTATATCCTGAGTAAAGACAGCCGCTGCCAGTCCAAACTCTGTTGCATTAGCGCGGGTAATGACTTCGTCTTCATCTTCGAATGTGAGAAGACTCATTACTGGACCAAATATTTCTTCACGGCAAATGGTCATTTCATCTGTGCAGTCTGTGAAGATAGTGGGGGCTATAAAATAGCCATCTAGGGCATTTTTAGGTGCAAGTGCTGTTCCGCCATAAAGTAGCTTTGCGCCTTCCTTAATACCAACCTTGATATAATCTAATACTAAATCGAAGTGCTTTGAAGAAATAAGCGCACCAAAATTAGTTTCAGGATCCATTGGGTCGCCAACAATAATATTTTGACTTGTTCGTTGGATAAGCTTTTCAATAAATTTTGGGTAAACTGATTTTTGAATGAATATACGGGTTCCGTTGGTACAAATTTCACCTTGGGTATAAAAATTACCTAACATAGCAGCAGAAACTGCATTGTCGATATCCGCATCATCAAAAATAATCAGTGGTGATTTTCCGCCAAGCTCCATAGTGACATCTTTCAGTGAACTGGCGGCTGCAGCCATCACTTTTTTGCCTGTGCCTACTTCACCGGTAAAAGATATTTTTGCAATTTCAGGGTGGCGGGTTAACCAAGAACCAACATCACCAGCCCCTTGAACAACATTAAATACCCCATTTGGAATACCAGCTTCAGTGAAAATTTCTGCAAGTTTTAATGCACCTAGAGGTGTTTCTTCTGATGGCTTAAAAATCATCACATTACCGCAAGCAAGTGCGGGAGCAGACTTCCAGCAAGCGATTTGTAAAGGGTAGTTCCAAGCACCAATACCTGCACAAATACCAAGTGGTTCACGACGAGTGTAATAAAAATCACCATCAACTGGCTGCTGATTTCCTTCAATACCAGGAGCAAGTCCAGCAAAAAACTCGATAGAATCAGCCCCTGAATGTACATCAACTACAGAAGCTTCTTGCCATGGTTTACCTGTATCTAATACTTCAATTTCTGCGAGTTCATCATTACGCTCCCGTAATAAGTTTACTGCTTTGTGTAAAATACGGCTGCGTTCAATCGCACTCATTGCTGACCAAATAGCAAACCCTTGTTTTGCACTTGTTATTGCGTGTTCTTTAATTTTTTCATCTGCAGTTTCAACTTGATAGATTACTTTCCCTGTTGCAGGATTAATCACATCAAATGTTTCGCCACTGGCGTTTGCCAAATAGTCGCCATTGACATAGTTTTTATAGCGTTTTAATGACATGTAATATCTCCGTACTGCTTGATTAGATCATCTATAAAATTTTTACATAATTGCTCGGCTTGCTTAAACTCTTCTGCAGGCATTGGGCTCAAAGCACTGCGCAACCAGAAACCATCAATCATTGCCGCGGCTTGTTTAGATGCTATTTTTGCTAAATCATCCGCGAGGATCTGACGAAAAGAGAAAAGTAAATTGCTGTATAAGCGTTTGCTATTGATATGCTGCAATCTGGCTAAGCCGGGATCGTGCATAGACTGAGCCCAGAAGCTAAGCCATGTTTTTGTTGCGGGTAAAGAACGTTGTAGTTGGGTGAAATTAGCTTCGATAACCATTTTTAGTCTATCAGATGCTGTGAGAGGATATTGAGTCACACGCTCTAATAAAGCGAGCTTTAGTTGATCAAGAAGGTATTGCACCGTAGCCTCGATTAATCCCTGCTTTCCACCAAAATAGTGACTAATAATACCAGACGATAAACCCGCTATTTTACTAATGGTAATGATAGTGGTTTTTTGTAATCCATACTGCGCCACAGACTCTAATGTCGCATTAATTAGCTGTTGCTTTCGCAGAGGTTTCATTCCGACTTTTGGCACTGATTACCTTAATTATTTTTAATTGAACGTTCAATCAATAATAATTTTACTGGTTTGAGCGTAAATTTTCAACTAGCCTTACCCGTTTTAATAGCTACACTATAGAATTAGTTTCTACTTACTAATTTTAAGTCAGGAAATTAATAAATATAAGTTTTTAGGTTTTAAAACTTTAAATTGATGAAAGTTATGAAATAAAGACGGTTATTATTAACATTTATAACCTTGCTTTTAAAAGCCAATATATTGATAATTTTTTACTTCTATTTTTTCGTGTATTTATTATTTGTCGGCTGTTAATAATAACTTAATGTTTTTTTGTATTGGTAAGTAACGAAATGGTAATTCTATATATCGATGAGAATATATTGCGGATATTAGGGTAAGAGTCATAAAGGTTACGATATAAAAACCTGTTTGAGTAATAGAAAGTGATTTAATTAACCAAGCGTCTTTTAATATGGGTAATACGAACCAAAAAACCATAAACCAAACACCATGCATTAAATATATAGAATATGAAATCCGACCTAAATACTGTGGGATTGGCTTAGACAATAGGCATAAAATAACTTGTCGATTGAATGCAGCACAAAGCACTAATGTAAAAAATAGAGGGATGGCGAGTAAATCATTTAATCGCAAATGAAATATAGCAAGTAAAGCTAATAAAGTTATTATAAAAGTTTTGTCTTGTTGAAATATATTTTTTGCTAAATTCAGCTTAAAGACCTGATAACTCGTTACACCTAAGGAAAATTCGAAAAAACATCTTAAAAAACCAAAATCAAAAGTAATATCCAGATTATTTTTTTGATGAAAATAGACTAAACATGTTAAACAGAAAAATGAAACCGCAGCGATAATTACTGAGTGTTTCTTATTATTGGCTACATAATATAATAATCCAATTCCAAATATGTAGGCCCACCATTCAGCACCAATAGACCAAGAAACGATATTCCAAGATAGATAGGTATGTTGATTCATCGCATTAGTTAAGAAAATATTACTAAGTAGTGCTTGCCAGTCAAAGTATAGATTCCAGCTGTCATCTATCGCAATGGGTATGAAATTCGATATGACAATGACAAACCCTACTAGGATCATTATGGTAAATAAATGCAATGGATATATTCGAAAGAACCTCGCAAGAAGGTACTTTATAATATGACTTGTTTGAAAATTGCCACTGAATTGTTCTCCATATATATGACAAATAATAAAACCGCTTAATATGAAAAAGAAGTCGACCCATAGATAGCCTTGGCTGATAAGTCCTGACCAATCATGAGGGAGTATAGAACCTAATTCTCGATAAAAAATAATGACATCCATGTGAAACAGTACGACCCACAATGCTGCAATACCACGAAGGGCTGTGAGAGCGCCAAGATATTGATTAGTCTTATATGTTTCATTTTTATTTAGAAGCTTTTTTGCTCCTAAGCTATCCTTAGAGGGAACTGTCATTTTGATTTTAAATTTAGTGACTTCTCATATTTTTATTATTCATTAAAGTAATAAGGAGAGATAGATGTGTGCAAACGTATTCATCAAGTTTGGTTTAACGACAAAAAGAGGGGAGAGAAGTTGTTTCCCTAAGTTTTTTTGTTGTCCACTAATGTGCACAATGTGGCATTTATAATTGCTCTTCCAGTCTTTATATTATTATTTCCCTTGTATCTTATTAAGTGCATTTTGCAGCTTTAAAATTGTTGATTTAGGTGTATCTAAACTCATGGCCATACAGGTTTGCCTTTCTTCGTTAGATAAAATTGAAAATACTTTTTTTAATTTTGAAATTGGCAATCCAACTTGTTGCATTCTTAAAGCTAAAGGTTCCTCTTCTTGAATAATTAAATCGACTCTTCCTTTAAATAATTTTCGAATATTGGCGAGTTCATCGGTTGCAATATCTATATTTATATTAGTTTCAAACCCTTGTGATATTAGATAATCATATGTCACACCACTGCCTACCGCCCCCAAATGGTACGATTTTAGATCTTCTAACTTATTTATTTTAATATCATTTCGATTCTTTAAACTGTAAATACTGACCCCTTGTGTTGAGATTAATGGACATATCCATTGAAAGTCAGGTTCTCGGCTATCAATTTTAAAAATGGTATAAATTAATGTGTTCTTATTGTTTTTAGATAAGTTATACGCACGATTCCAGCCATATACTTTTATTTGGTAATCAAAACCAGCTTCTTTCATTACTTTTTTAAGTACTTTTGTAGAAATCCCAACAACTTGATTATTCTTGTTTATATAGTTAAAAGGCGGCCAAGGTTCAGTTACCACTAAAATAGAATTATTTTTAACAGCATGTTCGGTTGATGCAAATGAATTAGGAAATGTAGAAAAGAGGCTATATATACTTATTAAAGAGATTAGTATGATGCGTAAAATTATGCTCATAGCAGTCTGTTTTTAATTTCAGAAATAATATTTAATTATGGGTACTATTAGTTTAAAAATCCAATTAAGCGTTAAGATTATGTGTTAAAGCTTGGCTTAATGACTCTAGCTAGTTTGAAATAATAAAACATATATATTTTAAAGTTTGTGAGGTTCTTTTTATTTCTATTAAATGTTTAGACGCCGGAGATAGAAATTAAAATAAGCACAGCCACCAATGTTTGAGTTTTGATGGCTGTGCTTATTTATTCGTTATATTTAGAACCTTAATTGTTCAACGCATAACCACCTTTTAAATGACCAACATTTTTATAACCTAAACGTGCTAAAGCTTGTGCTGCAATATGAGAGCGGCTACCGCTGCGGCACACTAAAACTAACGGCTCAGATTTATCTTGATGTGCACTAATAAAGTCAACTAAACGTGTTAGTGGTACGTTTAAACCAAACTGCTGATCATGGCCTAATACATATTCATGTGGTTCTCTAATATCAATTAAAGTCATGTCACTAGATTGCGACATGGCATCAGACAAAGTTTGTGAATTATAGTCAGTTACCTTCTTTTTATTACATGACTTTATAAAAGCACCACACATGATTTCGCTACCAACTTCATCATTAATGTTCTTATCTAAACCCACTTTTTGTGCTACGAAATCTGTCACTGGAATATCATTATTGATAACTTGCGCCAATAAAGTATTGCGGTCCATTTCAGCGGAAATTGTGGTTACAAACTCATTGTTGTAATCATGACTTGCGCACAATAAGCTTTCATTTCCTATTATATTATGAAGTAGTTGTATACTGTGGTGCATATGTTCTGAGCTACTTGTTGCAAAGTTAGTACGGCCTAAGCTGCCCATTAAAATCATATCGCCACAAAAAACGTAATCAATTTTAAGTTCAGTATCGGCTTCTGAGCATAAAATTAAACTAATACTGTCATCGGTATGACCAGGTGTTGCTACTTTCACTAAGTATTTTTCACCCACTTTGATCATTGGATAACGATGGCCATTCAATACTTTATAATTACATGAAATAGGCCAACCTAATGGATCAGTTTCTTGTATTGGTGTTAATTTATCAGCTAATCGACCCCGATCAGATACATGATCTGCATGTCCATGCGTATCTATTACAGCTGTTAAAGTTAAGTTTTGGCAATTTAATATAGTCGATAATCGCTCGGTAATTTCAGCTAAAGGATCAATAATAATTGCTGATTTACTGGTTTGATCTACATATAGCCAAGTACAGCTACCCCCGACTTTAAATTGCACCAAACCGTTAAGGTTTTCTTTAGGGCTTATTTGGTTAGAATCAAAGGTTAAACAGCTACGGCCAAGAGCTTTCGCTGACTGAATGATACGCTCACAGGCTGTATCAATTTGTATTTGTGTCATGGCAGGCCCAAAAGACATGCGAATTGCTGATTCACTTTGCCATGCAGGTAAGCCCATAGCATCTAATACAAAGCTTCGGGTGACTTTGGAGCTACAAGCAGAGCCAGAACTTACACGAATGTTAGCAGCATCAAATAAATCCATCATTTCTTTAGAGCTAAACCCTGGTATCGCAAAGTTTAACGTTGTTGGTACGCTGTTCTTGAAACTGTGATTAAATACGACTTCAGGGAAAGATTTTTTTAGCGCAGAAGCTAGCTGTTCTCTAAATTTATGTAGCTGAACCACATCAGTAAATGATTCATCATTATTTGATAACAGCATATCAAAAATGATATTAAGTGCAGCTAATCCGGGTAAGTTTTCAGTACCAGAGCGCAAACCACCTTCCTGACCACCACCAGCAATAAAAGGCGTAAAAGGGGCATTTTCACGTATATAAACAAACCCTATGCCTTTAGGGCCATATAATTTATGGCCACTGAATGGAGCGTAATCAATACTTGTATTAGCTAATTCTAAAGTTGTTTTACCTAGCGCCTGAACACAATCAACCATCCAATATACGTTAGTATTATGCTTACGAATTACTTGTTCTAAGTGTGATAAATTTTGAAATACACCCGTTTCGTTGTTAACCGCCATAGTACAAATCATTAAGGCATTAGGGACTTCATTAGCGATAAATTCTAAATCAAGATCGCCGTCACGATTAACTGGAATTGCTTTTATTTGTGCATTTATTTCTAGAATGGTATTCCAATGTTTTAATGATTCAGGTACGGCTTTATGTTCAGTAGCACCATATAAAATAGTATATGTTTTGCCAGTTTCCATTTGTGATTTTGCGCTATAAAGAGCAGATAATATACCTGTTTGAATACCCTCAGTTGCGCCACTGGTAAAAATAACAGACCCATTACCTGAGCCTAAAACTTTTTGTGCTTTTTCTCGGGCGTTATCCATGATTTGTTTGGCTTGTAGCCCTGAAATATGACTACTACTTGGATTACCGAACATCGTTTCCATCGTTGCCAGTGCGGCGGCGGCAGCTTTTGGCAATACTGGTGTAGTTGCGTTTGCATCGAGATAAATTTGGCTTAAAGAATTTTGTGTATTCATATACGGGCTCTTTATATTTAACAAATCAAATATAACTAAATGATATAAGTAATTTCATATTATTATATTAACAAGATAACATAACGATTCAAGCTTTAATTTTTGATTAAAATAAGTGCAACTCAAACAAGTCATATAAAACAATCGTATAGCGGATAAGATATAAAAATAAAAATGAATGAATTTTAGACTTCAAGTTTTAGGAGTTTGTTAGTAGGTATTTTCTGGTGTGCTTTAGGCTTATACTTTGCTACATATTGGATTTTATTTGGGTAAACTAAATCGATTTACAATGTTATTGAGTGCTAAATCTATATTGGTAACTGTTTTATATTTTTTCAATGAATTGTTTTGATCATGCTATTTTTTAGTTTTTAGTTGTGGGCATGACGATTACACCCAAAATTACTTAATAGGTTGGCAGAAAAAGGATCAGAGTTTGCTCATACTCGATTAAAAATATTTAGTTAGCTATATAGAGTGAGTTCTGGAAATAAATATCTTTATATTTTATAAGTTTAACAAGTTGAACGGCTTTTAACTTTTGAGCACCACTTTTCTCAGGGTAAGGGCGATACGTGCTGCTGGGTAAGTAATGCGTTAACTAAAAAGGCTCCAAACTATATTATTTGGAGCCAATTGAATTATTTTATTATCTTTGAAAGTAGATCAGGGTTAATCACTAGGTTTCTGACACCATGTGCATGGTCTTCTTTAAATACATTAGCTTTAAACCATTCATCAACTGTATTAATGTCAACTTTTGCCACTTTAGGTCGTACGCTCCATGATACTTGTAAAGGAGATGCCTTTTCGTTGTAACTAGGGCCGGTCGTTGAACCTGTATATTGAACTGCAGTTCCTGTATTGCTTGGAATGTTTAAAGCTTGATGTACATTGTTTTTTAGATTATGTGCTGTTAACTTTGTGAAATCGAGTGCACTTTTATCATTTACTAAAACAAACACTTGAGTTTCAACACGTAACTGAGGATTCATGATTGAATCACTTAAACATGAACCTAGTGTAGGGCCTGGTTTTACCTGGGCTGATGAATGTACATAATGCACTTCAATCGTATCCCCAGGGTAAAGGCTTCCATGTTTACTCTCGCCAATTTTCTTGTCTATTTTGGTTAATTCGGCAGTACTTAATTGACCTGAATATTTATAACCTGATTGATATCCATGACCATCTCCGTTGCCCGCATATTTAGTAAACTCTCCACCTTTATGCTCAGCATTTTTATGAAAGTGAATATTACATAAGTTCATTTTTGTATAAGCGGGAGCAGCACTGAATATACGTTTGTTATTACCTTCAACTGAGTCGATATCTCGTGGAGATTGCGGGCCAAAGCCTTTACCATCTGTATTTTTTGCAAGCTCGACTCGCTGTTTTTCGATAACCTGATCTGAAACGTTTGAATGACTGTTTCCAGCAATAGCGGTAACTGGTAATAGCGTCGATGTTGCTAACAAGGTAAGAACAATGTTCTTCATAGTTTAACTCTCATATTATAATTTAACTTTCACATTATAGGCGGACCTAAAATACTTAGTTATGTTGATGTCTAATATTTTAGGGTACTAATAACTCACTAAAAGCATTTTTCATAAATAAAACGAGTTCATTGGTGAATTTGATTACTCGAAAACTTTTCAATATAAAGGCGTTTATATTAAACCAACAATGCTCTTATTTGCATTTTAGCCAGGGTTAAATTAACTGAATTTTAATGTGTTATCAATGATAGACTGTTAAATACATCAGAGAAAAAACAAAAAAACAGTGGAAGTAAACTTGGGTTAAAAGGCAAATGAAATAAGAGTAAAATATAACTAAATATAATGTAAATGAGTTTTTATTTTGCGTATTTTATAAGGGAAGGAATAAAAATATTTTAAAACTTATTGAGAAACACGTTTAAGGTTTGCAAAAATAAATTTTATTTTGGTTAAACAAGGATTATTCATTGATGTAACTAAATAAATAGCTTCAGAATTTAACTTAAGTGGATGAATTTTAAATTTGTCTTTTAACTTATGCTGACTCAGGTAAGTTTCCACCGCAGTTCTAGGGAGTAGCCCAAAATCGGTATGTTGTTTTAATATCATGCCATAAATTTGTTCGTGATGAACAATATGTTCTGTTTTAATATGGGATTTAATTGCTGCAAATTTCTTTCCTGTTGCCATACCAAATGGGTAAGAAACCTCTTTATTGTAGAGTTCTTCAATACGTGTAACGTCAAGGATGTCATTTAATGAAAATAATACCAGCTCTGAGTTTGCAAGTGGTTTTGAAAAGTACCATGTTTTTGCTCTTTGTGGGGTGTGAAATGCGCCTAAAATAATATCTACTTTGCCCTTGTTCAGTTGTAGCTCAGCTCGCTTCCAGGGAAGATCTGACCAATGACTTAGAGAAATACTTTTGTCTTCTATTGCATCTTTAAGTGAATTTATCAATAACCCCTGATAATACTTGTTACCTTCCTGAACATAAGAATAAGGAAACCATGATTGTGCGCCTGCGATAACTAAATGATCACATTGCATACCTTCGCTTGCATAACTGCTTGATTGAGAAGTTAAAGTTGAAATAATGACAAGTAAAAACGAAAGTGAATAAATGGATTTGAGCAAATTCCCGCCTTAACACTTCTTATAACAATAGTATTGTTGTGATATTGCTAAAAAAGCTTACTTTACGAATGAAGCAATTATACCCCTAAAACTCAATAAATGGCGAAACTTCTAAACTTTTGGATCTCATATCAAAATATTAACCTTTTATAGGTTTGTGGGTGAGTATATTGGAAATGGGTAATGTAATAAAAATTAAGAAATATAGCACTCATATTGACGGTATATTGTATGCAATGTGTTTTGTATTAGTGCCTTTATTAGGTGCTAATCATAAATTTAATACATAAAGGATTTAAATATGAAACTTGCATTGAACAAAAAAATTAAAAAACTTATCTAGAGATAGTGCTATTTTAACACAAGAAATAACTGTTCATATTGCAGGTGCTGGACCTAAAACGGTCAGAGCTTGTAATAGTGATAGTTGTGACAATAGTCGAAATTGTACAGGATTAGAAGTGTGTTGAGATCATACAACGCCTGATATGGCAACATGCAAGTGTGTTGATATGTTCAATTTTATAATGCAGCTTTAGGTTATTGTATTGTTAATGTTTGGCTGCCTTTTCTGGAAGTGTGTATGAAACTTGTGATAAGGGTAATATTAATTCGGTATTAAATTATTAAACTTTGAAATTTATATCAAAATAGTTCATATGAAATTAAATATCAAAGTTCAATTGTTTTGTTTCTAAACAACGTTATTGTAATCTGTATCAGGTGCACCTGAACCTGTTGAGCTTGTATTTGTCCCTCCAGCTATCATAGGTGTCATCGCCTCTGGCAATGCTTTTTTATCTTGAGAGAGGTTTTTAATTTTCTTTTTTTGTAATCTAAGTTTCATTCCATATCCTTATTTATCGTTAAACCAGCAGTATAAAATAATAAATCAGGTATTAAATATTTGTAGCTAATTTCAAGATAATGTTAGTTAAATACCAGACAAACTTGTATTCATTATGTGGATATACGAAATAATAAAGCCCATTTTCATAGGCTTTATATTTTTAGTTTATTTTTGAATATCAAAAGTACAGCAAAGTTCAGGTGAACTAGCGCCACCACCAACCATAGGTGTCATCGCTTCTGGTAATGATTTTTTATCTTGAGAAAGGTTTTTAATTTTCTTTTTATTTAACTTAAATTTCATTTCACTGCCTTATATATTTATGTTTAAAACAGTTAATATCATATCGTAAATATTGACTAGTTCTAGGTGGTTTTAAGACAGAACCATCTAATAATCAGCCATAAACAATTCATTTTTTTGTTATTTTTTTTCGTTATGGAGCTATAAACATTGGATCCAAGATTAAAGCCGAGAGCTTAACTTTTTTGAATTGGATTATTACTTATCAGTCATAAATTGATAAAAGAAAGGAAGGATTATTCAATAGACCTTGTTAGTATTTATGTTAACCTGCCCACATTAATAAAAAATTAATAGGAAGAAAAACAAATGGATGTTTTTATACCGCTTATTGGAAGTCCTCTTTTATGGGTGACAATTGTTGTTTTATATACGCTTAAAAAAGGTATTTATTTTGTGCCACAAAATAGAGGTTATGTCATTTATACTTTAGGTAAATATGATAAAACTTTGTCAGCAGGTTTGAATTTCATTATCCCATTTATGCAATCAGTTGCAGCAGATAGAAACCTAAAAGAGCAATCATTGGATATTTCATCTCAAGCAGCTATTACAAAAGATAATATAACGTTGGAGTTAGACGGTATTTTATTTATGAAAGTGACAGATGCGGCAGCTGCAACAAATAATATAACTGATTATAAATTATCGGTTACACAACTTGCGATGACAACAATGCGTAATGCAATTGGTTCTATGGAGCTTGATGAATGTTTTCAATCAAGAGATGCAATCAATGCCACCATTTTATCTGCAATGACGGAAGCGACAGCGCCTTGGGGTGTGATGGTAACACGTTATGAGATTAGAGATATTAGCCCACCGCAAAGTATTCGTGAAGATATGGAAAAACAAATGACTGCAGAGCGTGAAAAACGTTCGGTTATTCTAACTGCTGAAGGTGTTAAAACTGCCGCAATTACAGAAGCCGAAGGTTTAAAAGCGGCGAGGGTACTTGATGCCGAGGCGTCAAAGGCTGAGCAGGTTTTAAATGCAGAAGCTGAAAAAGAAAAGCAAATTCTAGAAGCCACAGGTAAAGCAGAAGCGATTCGTTTAGTGGCACAAGCAGAAGCCGGTGCATTAACAACTGTTGGTGAAGTTGCCGCAACTGATAGTGGTAAAGCTGCTGTTACACTTACATTAGCTCAAGATACAATTGCAGCCCACCAAGCAATTGCAGCGCAAAGTACCGTGGTATTAACAGACGGTAAAACGGGTGATAATGTGGCTAATACTGTTGCCAAAGCAATTGCAGTTTCAAGTTCATTAAAGCTACCAAGCTCTGATATATCTGAAATTTAATTTTTAAGGATTATATTATGGATATCATTCACTATTTCACCCAGCATCATGCTCAGTTATTTTATTTAATAGCAGGAGTGAGTTTTACAGTTGAATTAGCTGTACTAGGCTTTAGCGGTCCATTATTATTTTTTGCAATTGCCAGTGTTTTTACAGGCATTTTAATACATTTAGGCATCATTTCAGGTTGGGAAAGTGAAATTTTAACTGTGGGACTCTTAACTGGGATCATTACATTATTATTATGGAAGCCATTTAAACGTTTTCAAAACGCCGGTGGGGGTCCTGATACTAGTAGTGATATGATAGGTAAACAAGTACCTAGTGCAACACAAATCACACATGTAAAAGGCCATATTCGTTTTTCAGGCGTTGATTGGAGTGCGCGATTAGCTGCTGATTGCCAAGTAAATATAATTGAAATTGATACGCAATGTATCATTACAGGTGTTGACGGCAACATTATGTTAGTGAAACCTGTGTAAATCTTAGAGGGAACTTTATTCCCTCTTTTATCCCCCCCGACATTTATTCATTCAATATAAATTTTTAACAGTGAAATGACTGATTTATTAATTGTAAACTGATCTTTATCACAGCTTTTTCTTCCCTTCATTTTCTTTTGTTATTTAAACAAGTTGTTTGAAAATTCAGAATGTTTTTAAGTATTTCTATTATCTGAGTATTCTTTTAAGAAGTTTGACCTTGCTTAGCAATAGACAATATTGTTTTTCTCATCCACTTATGGGCTGGATCATTATGTTTAAATGGCCCCCATAACATACTGATTTCAAATGGTTCTAAATTCACTGGTGGGGTAATGAAATTAATTTTTGATGTGTCTGATGAATATTGTGCAAGACGTTCTGGCATTGTTGTGATCATATCTGAGGTTTCAATAATCTCAATGGGTGTATTAAACAAATGAGTTGTTAACATCACATTTCGTTTATAACCGAGTTTGGCTAGTTGTTTATCAACGAGTGAAGTACCCACTCCTGTTGGACTTATCAATATATGTTGTTCATTTATAAACTCATTGATTGAAATGGTTTTATTTCTAATTCTTGGATGGTTTACATTTGCTAGTGTAATGAATTTGTCATGCCATAAAGTTTGTTGATATAAGTTTTCGGCTGGGTTTGAATATCGGCCAAAAACAAAATCTACATTTTGTAATTCTTTTGATAACTTAGTGTCGTCATAATTAGTACATTTCAGTTTAATATTGGGGGCTGTGTTACTTAAATACCGAACTAATTTAGGGAGAATGAGTTTCTCAAGATAATCTGAAGTGCCTAAGACAAAAGTGCGGTGGCTAGCCAAAGGATCAAAAACGTGTGTTATTTGTAATGCTCGCGTTAAATTCTCTAAAGGATCAATGATAGTTTCATAGAGCTCTTGAGCCCTTATTGTAGGTTCCATACCGTGAGATGTTTTATGAAATAAAGGGTCATCAAATTGAGCTCTTAATTTATTTAATACATGGCTCATCGCCGATTGTGTAATACCTAGCTTTTGTGCAACTTTACTCACACTTCTGATTTGCATCATTAAGCGAAATACATTTAAAAGATTTAAATCATAGTTATTAATATTTTTCATAATCGATAGTAGTAACATTAATTATATTAAAATGAAAATAAATGTTCTTATAACGCGGGTTTAAAAAGCATTTTAGGAGCAATACATGGTACTTAAATTAGATCATATTACACTTTTGGTGACTTCATTTGAAAAGAGCATGCCATATTACAATATTTTATTGGAGCATATTGGTTTTCAAAAATTAAGAGGTCACGTTTGGAGTGATGGTAATGGTTTTTTCATTCAATTTGGTCAAGCGAATGAAGGAACTTCAAAATACGAAAGATATGGTGCGGGTATGAATCACATTGGTTTTGCAGCGCCAAATAAAAAGTTTGTAGAGCAATTGCAAGCTAAAATGATAAATGCTGGTTTTACAGCACCAGAGATCCAAAATCTTGGTGGTGTACAAGCATTATTTATGAAAGACAGTGATGGGATTCGGTTTGAAATATCTTATTATCCAGAAGGTGCAAACGTTGTTGACTAATGCAACTCAGATATTAAATCTTATCATAAAGCTATGTCAGAATAGACATAGCTTTACAAAGGGAATTAAGCGACTTGTTGAGTTAGCGCTAAATTAGACATATATTCATCAAAAGTACCTTGGAAATCGACCACTTCTTTATCTTTGATATCGATAATACGTGTTGCAAGTGAAGATACAAATTCACGGTCATGACTTACAAATATTAAAGTACCTTCATATACTTTTAATGCATTGTTTAGCGCTTCAATTGCTTCCATATCCATGTGGTTTGTTGGTTCATCCATTACTAATACATTAATATCTTGCATCATTAATTTACCAAACAATAAGCGGTTTTTCTCACCACCAGAACAGTTTCGAGCTTTTTTATTGGCGTCATCGGCAGTAAATAATAAACGTCCTAAAATACCACGTACTGCTAAATCATCATGTTTAGTGGTACGCCATTGAGAGATCCAATCAAATATCGTTAAATCGTTATCAAAGTCAGCTGTACTATCTTGTGGACAGTAACCAACAGATGCATTTTCTGACCATTTAATTACACCATGATCTTGTTTTAACTCATCAACTAAACAACGAAGCATGGTTGTTTTACCTACACCATTCTCACCAATAATAGCCAATTTTGCGCCTGCTTCTAATATTAGATCGCCATTCTGGAATAAGGTTTCACCGTCAAAGCCATGGCCAAACTCTTCTAGAATAAGTGCTGAGCGATACATGGTTTTGCCTGGAGAAAAGCTTAAAGAGGGCTTTAAACGGCTTGAAGACTTAACTTCGTCTAGCTTTATTTTATCCATCTTTTTAGCACGAGAACTTGCTTGTTTTGCTTTAGATGCATTAGCACCAAAACGATTTACAAAGTCTTGTAATTCACTGATCTCAGCGCTTTTCTTGGCATTTTCAGCTAGTAATTGCTCTTGAATTAAGCTTGATGCTTCAATGAATTTTTCGTAGTTACCTGGGTAAATACGTAATTCACCATAATCAATATCAGCCATATGTGTACACACTGAGTTCAAGAAGTGTCTATCATGGGAAATAATAATCATGGTACATTTACGTTGATTTAGTTCACCCGCTAGCCAATTAATTGTATGAATGTCTAAGTTATTAGTTGGTTCATCAAGTAACAAAATATCAGGATTTGAGAATAATGCTTGTGCTAAAAGTACGCGTAATTTCCAGCCTGGTGCCACTTGTTCCATTAAACCAAAATGTAGTTCTTCTTCAATGCCCGCATCCAATAATATCTGTCCTGCACGGCTTTCAGCTGTGTAACCATCCATTTCTGCAAACTGACTTTCAAGTTCAGCTACAGCCATGCCATCTTCTTCACTCATTTCTGGTAAAGAATAAATACGGTCACGTTCCTGTTTTACTTCCCATAAAGCAGTATCACCCATAATCACAGCATCAATAACACTGTATTGCTCAAAAGCAAATTGGTCTTGACTTAAAGTACCGACTTTTAAACCTGGTGTGATTGAAACATTACCCGCGCTTGGTGCAAGTACACCACTTAGGATTTTCATAAACGTTGACTTACCGCAACCATTTGCGCCGATTAAGCCATAGCGGTTACCGTTACCAAATTTAGCAGAAATGTTTTCAAATAAAGGTTCAGCGCCAAATTGCATTGTAATGTTTGCGGTAGATATCAAAGAAGTATTCCTAACGGTTTTAGTATCAGGTATTTATTTTGATCACTTTTAAAATAACAAAGGCTATCAAAACAAAAAATGTACAATTGTGAGTTTCAAGGGCGCGGATTATACAGAGGTTAGGTATGTTTTGTCGAGCTCTGGAATTAACCAATGGACTATTTATTATCAATAAATTGCGAGCATTAAGGTATATTAAAAGTTAGTTGCAGTGTATATGCGTACTTATAGTATTGAAATTCAGATTAAAAAACATACAGCTCAAAGTGATTTTAAATGATTTTAAGTATTACTCAATTACAAATAATTTTGGTGAATTTTTCATTTCTGCTTGGATCCAATCGGCAAAAACGCGGATCCTTTTAATTTTTGTTGAGTTCTTATTAAATGCTATATACTTTTTCCAATGAACTGGGTGTTTAATTTTGAATGGAACTATCAGCTGCTGAGTTTGAATATATTGTGAAAATAATGCCGTTGAAACGAGCGCTACACCATGGCCACTTAATACTGCACCTAAAGCCATATCACTTGAAGTAACTTCCGTTTTTTGATTATGAAGCTCATATCCTTGTACAGCAACATGTTCAAACCATTCTTGCCAGGTAACTACTTTTTCATTTGCATAACACACTAAACTGCAGTTCATTAAGTCTTGTGGTGAGTTAAGTTTTACATGGTTTTTAAGTTCAGGAGAACATACGGGATAAACAAAATCTTCACCCAAATATTCGTAAATAAGGTTGCTATTGGTATCATCAAATGGTTTTGTACTAAAACGAATCGCTAAATCTATTTGTTGCGTTTCTAAATTTTCTATTTGATTGGAGCCCATTATTTTTATGTTTATATCTGGATGTAATTGATTAAATCGATATAACCTTGGCATGATCCATAAAGCGCAAAAGGCGTGAGTGGATGTGATTGTGAGATCGCCAGCCAGACCTTCACACTGAATACTATTTAGACCCTTAACAATAATACCCAATGCTTGATGAATTGATTGATATAGTTTTTCACCACTTTGTGTGAGCTGCATGTTTCGACCGTTTCGAAAAAAAAGTTTAATATCTAAAGCGTTTTCTAACTGTCTCATTTGTTGACTGACGGCTGCTTGAGAAACAAATAGTTCATCAGCAGCTTTGCTATAACTTTGGTACCTAGCGGCACTTTCAAAACAGCGTAATGCATTTATATGTTTAAGTCTTTTATCCATATTAAGCTCGTGTGAATCTATATATAAGTTTTACTTATGCTAACTGTAAATTCTTATCGTTGGTTTGTCATGTTTTTATTCGGCAAAATATCACCATATTATCTATGAGGTGACAATGATGGAAATACTTAAAGACAAGATAAATTCAAATAAAACAATGAAAAACCTAGCTGAAAGTAAAGAAACTTCTAAAAAAGAGAATAATGCAAAGAGTTATGTTTTTAATAAGAAGCACCACTTTCTAGCAAATATATCTAATAAGCTGGGGTTAAGTTCAGTAATTTATTTTAAATAATAAAAAGCTAAAAATATGATGTGAAATTTTGATGCTTGATCAATCACAACTTTCAAAGGTGACATAATATGTGTCAATGATTTTATAATTACTTGAACTTATTATTTCTTGTATTGATTTAATTAAATTTAGCCCCAATTAGCTAATATCAAACAAGGGAGTCATTATGAATCAGTATCCACTTAATAATATCAAACCAGAGGTTTTAAAAAAAATTGCGCAAGGTGTTTTAAATACTTATCAATTGGACTCTTTAAAAGAGATAAATATAATTAAAGCCCTAGAAAATGAAATGGTTGATCTTGAAGCATTAAATGAGGGAAATGACGCACAAAGTTTAGCTGCGGTGAGAGTTAGACGCGCTTTAGATGAATCTGTTACAGACGAAATGTTGATGCCAACAGTATTTGAATACAATGACGGTTTATTAATATTAGCTCGGGTATGTAGAAATGATGCGGATGAAACTTTAATAGAGGTTTTTAGTGATCAGGTTTTAAATATTGAAATATTAAAAAAAGTGATGCCAAGTATTATAACTGCTTTTTCTTGGTGTACAGCAAAATATATTTCTGTTTGGGCCAAACCAAACTCAAGTGCTGAAAAAGAATTACTAGCGCTTCCTGGTAGTCTTGGCTGTGATAGTTTCATTGCTGCAGATAAACACCAAGTATTATTAGAGACTGACTCTCAACTCAGTATTCGTGCCTTCAATTTAGAAAATGACTGGCCTTGGTATGAAAATGAATATAATGCGTTTCTAAAGGAAAACCCACACATGAAGCATATTGTGCCTATTAGTGAAAAGGATGAAATAGAAGAGGCGGTTGATAATAATTTATGTGCCTGTGCTTTATTAGGAAGTACAGTTATTGGTATGGTTATGGCTGAAGCGTCACAAGAATTGGGTTATAAAGGACTGTTATTTAGTGATATATTTATAACAGGTGCATTTAGAGGTAAAGGGCTTGCTTCTCCCATGCAACGTTTGTTTATTAAAGAAAAACTTGCTGAATTTGAATTATTTTCGGGGTTTATCGATAAGAATAATCTTGCTTCTATTAAAAATGCTGCTAAACAAGGTCGACAGCTATTGCGACAGGAAATTTGTTTACCTACGCAGCTTCTTGTTTAAACTGTAGTAGTATCAACTTTGTGTGTGTTTTGCGTCAAAAACAGAGTAATCAATTTTGTTTTGACGCAAAAAAATATCGTTGTAAAGATAAAAATTTTATTTAATTAAAGTTAAGTTTGAATACCACCAAATAAAGATGCTATCGCTAACTCTGATGCTGATTTTGCATCAAGATGTCCATCTTTGATTGACCACCAACCTGCATATATTAAACAGTCAATTAAGGTAACAATCCAAGTTGTTGTCATATCAGACTTAATCTCACCTGCTCGCTTGCCTTGCTCTACTAAAGTATTGATTTCGTTCAATTGTCTATCATAAATTTCTCTTACTTTTGTATCTTCATTAGCAATATTCCAAAGTGATAATAAAAAATGAAATCTATCGGCCACTGGCATAGACACTTCAAACATGGCTTTGATTGCGAAAGACCCTTTTAGGTTTTTCTCATATATAGGGGCCATGGCTTTATCAATTTGTATCAGAGATTCCTTAGCCATTTCTTGTATTAATTGCTCTCGAGTTTCAAAGTGACGATATAGTGTTGCTCTGCCAACACCTGCAAAAGTTGCGACTTCAGTTAGGCTGGCATTTGGGTTTTGTAAAAAAGCTTGGATCCCAGCATCAAGTAATGCTTGGCGAGACCTACTTGCTCTGGGATCTTTGATATTCATTTTGTTTTTCATGTTATTACCTGTCGAGAATTACAAGCTTGTGAGACGAGTTTGTCTTACACTTAATGTTGCACTATGATACATCTACGTTTCAAAGTTAACATTTTTTTATACCGAATGCTTTAAAGACTTTATCTGATAACCTCATTTTTTGGTTATTGTAATGATTTGTCTCGTGTGTGGTGTTTACGTAGTTTCTATACCAATATTAAATCTTTAGGGGGTGTTATGAATCATTTATTATCTCAATATAAAGAAATCGCTTCGGCGTCTCTTGATAGTGCAAAGTCATTGCCTTTTGGGGCATATATAAATGAAAGTGTATTCAATTTAGAGGTTGAGAAGATATTTCATAAAGAATGGATTTTTGTATGTGCAGAACAAGCAATGAAAAACTCAGGTGATTATTTTGCATTTGATTTAGCTGGGGAGTCTGTCGTTATTATTAAAGGTAAAGACGGGGCTTTACAGGCTATGTCTAATAATTGTCGCCATAGAGGCACACCCTTATTAGATACCGGCTTTGGTCATATAGCTAACAATATAGTATGCCCTTATCACGCTTGGACATATGATGATAAAGGAGAATTTAAAGGAGCGCCTTTTCCAGGAAAAGTGAAAATAAAAAAAGAGCAGCATTGTTTGCCTCAGTTTAAGTTAGAAACTTGGTTCGGTTTGTTATTCATTAATTTAGATAAAGGCGCAGCACCTCTAGCGGATAAACTTAAAGGTATTGAAGTTTATACCTCTATTTATAAGCCGGAGCGTTTTGAAATGTATACACCAGGTTTGACTGAATTTTGGGATGCGAACTGGAAGCTTGCAATGGAAAATGCCCTTGAGGGCTATCATGTATTTAAAGTACATAAAGATACTTTAGAAACCGTAGGTCCAAGTAAGTTATCATATTATGTGGCGGGATCTTCCAAGTGGACGATTACAGGAGGAGCCTCTGAAAATGCTTCTGGAAAACTAGCGAAATGGTTCAGAGGCAGTTACCCTGAAGCTTATAATCATTACCAAGTGATCATTTTACCACCTTCATTTGTGGCCATATTGAATTATGATTCATTATCTTGGATCCATGTATTACCAGATGGCAAAGGCAAGAGTGAAATTTGTTCAGGTTCTTTATCACCTAAATCTATGTTTAAAGAAGATAAACAAAGTAAAGCATTTACAGAAGCATTTTTTGCTGAAGATAAATGGATTTGTGAAAGAGTGCAAAAGGGTATGCATTCGAAACTTGGTTTAGGAGGTAAATTGGTAGAAATGGAACTCAGTGTTGTTGATTTCCATCAATATCTTAGTTCAAGGTTATTTGATACCGCTGTTGATGACTTTTTTGAAGATGAAAATGCAAAACGTTTTAAAATAGAGTAGGTTATATATCAAAATAAATTTAGTTTGGATATTAAAGGCTTAATAAACATCGAGCATAAATAGCGTGAGTCACTTTAGGAGAAAACGCAGGAAATGGGATAATAAAAGGAACTTTATTGCAAAACTATTCAAATATATTCATGGCTTTATTTGAATGTTATATGCCATCTCATTTTTAGATTATGCATTTGTATTAAGTGATTATTTAAACTTTAAACAATAAATTTTTCTAATAAAGTTTCTTGCTGATTCACTTCATTTACTAATTGTTCATTACATTGAAATTGTGTTTGTGAAAAGTCCGAAACTTGACTGCTAATATCATTAATTTTTGTGGTATTAACATTTATATCTTCTATTACAACACTTTGCTCTTCGATAGCTGCGGCAATCTGAATATTTCGATCCATAATATCTTTCACGGCGAAAGATATTTTTTCTAAGGTTTGGGTCGCTATTTCAGTATCAGAAACACATGCATCAGCTTTAATTTTACTGTCATTCATTGCAGTTTGTACTTGGTTGGATGACGCTTGTATTTGATCTATCATTGTTTTTATTTCAGTCGTAGCTTCTTGTGTTCTCGAAGCTAAGGTTCTAACTTCATCGGCAACAACTGCAAAACCTCTTCCTTGCTCACCTGCTCGAGCTGCTTCTATCGCAGCATTAAGTGCAAGTAGGTTTGTTTGCTCTGCAACACTATTGATCACCGACAGTATTTGCTCAATATTGGCACTATATTCTGCTAGCTGATTACTTAACAAGTGAGTGGAAGCAATGCTTTGAGATAGCTGCTCAACATTATGGCTGGTATTCGTAAATAAGTCCTTGCCATCATCAGCTTGTTGATTAACTGCAGTGATCGAATTCGCGGCATCTTGGGCACTAGATGCAATATCAGATGAAGTTGCACTCATTTGATTCATCGCAGTCGCTAAACATTCAACTAAACTAGCTTGATGGTTCAGTTGCTCACTCGATTCAGTTGAAAGTTGTTTTGTCGTATCACTATTATTAACGACTAAACTTGCTTTGTGCTTTATATCCGTTATCAGTTGCTGCATAGTCGTAAGAAAAACATTAAAATTATTGGCTACGGCACCACATTCATCATCATTTTTTACTGTAAGTCTTTGTGTTAAGTCGCCACCGCCGGAAGCAATATTTGCAATGGCATTTTCTAATTCATTTAAAGGGGTTAATAAGTTTTTGACTAATTTCCTTAATATAAATATACATAAGGCGATACTAATTATTGCAAATAAAA
Source organism: Pseudoalteromonas denitrificans DSM 6059 (assembly GCF_900112265.1). Taxonomy (GTDB): domain Bacteria; phylum Pseudomonadota; class Gammaproteobacteria; order Enterobacterales; family Alteromonadaceae; genus Pseudoalteromonas; species Pseudoalteromonas denitrificans. The sequence goes on from NZ_FOLO01000012.1 coordinate 86,764, forward strand.
ATGTGCGCCAGGTGAGATCTGATAAGGATTGATAGACTTTACTTTTATCTAGCACTATCCCTAAATACCAATTCATTCCAGGTTTTCTTGCTAATGGATAAAAATAAATAAGTTTAGTAACACCCTGATGCTCTATTGTTATCAATTTAGAATTATTATCAGGTGATTGTTTATAGATTGATTTAGTATTTTTATTATTTAGTTTTGCGTTAGGATGGCTAATGATATTACCATTAGAGTCGGTTATAAAAGCCAGACCTGTGTTGTCAAAATTAATCGTATTTAAACTTTTAGCAATCGTATCTAAGCTCAAATCTCCCCCTATGACCCCTTTAAAATTATTACTGTCGATTACTGGGGCGACAATTGAAAGTAATAGCTCTTGTGTTGCAGCATCAAAATAGGGCGCAGTAAAAATAACTTCTTTTTGAGACTTTGCAAGTTTGTACCAAGGTTTATCTTGAAAATTCACGCCTGGTGGATTTTGTCTATTAGGGTTGTTTGAACGTAGGTGAGTTTCAGTTGCTAATGTACCAAACATTAATAAAAAGTCATTTTTTAGAGCTTGATTATCTAATCCTGTTTGATAATTTTTTTTTGAAAAGTTTTCTTCAATAATACTTTTAATTAAGTTTATTTGTGAACTTTTACCTTCTAACCAATTATCGATATTTTTTGCAAGTAATGAAGCGCTATCTTGCACATAAGAACGGGTTTTTTCTTCAAGAGTTTTATTGACTAAAATATAGGTTGAAAATGATAATAATGAAATAATAATAAATACGACGATACCTGATGCAACTGAAAACTTTGTTCTAATTTTCATTTATGACCTTACTTAAGGTTAACTTTATAAGCATGAGAATAATATAGTCTATACTTAACAAAATATAAAATTACAAGCAGATAATTACATGCAATATTTAAAAAATTATTTTTTTGTTTTTTGTTTTTTGTTGATGTTTATCAATAATTGTATCGCGGATGAGAGAGCAGCTTTATCTGATTTAAAATCACAATTGCTCATTTTAGAAAAAAAAATTGAAGCTTTAGAAAAGGCACAAGTAAAAAAAGATAAAATCCATAAGCTTAAAAAATTAAACAATTCACCTGCTAAAACAGCTGAAAGTGTAAAATTGTACGCGACGCTTCGCCCAACATTTGGCTATATCAATGAGAGTAATGAAAATAACTGGGATGTTAAAGATGCGCTTTCACATGCAGGTATTAAAGCGGTAAGTAAATTTAATGGGAGTTGGAGCGCGGAACTTCAAGGGGAATGGGGTATTGATCTTTCAAATAATGGTGACTTTGGAAAAGCAAGGCAAGTTTATGTTGCTCTGAATAGCCCAATAGGAAGAATAGGAATTGGTAAACAAAGGCCTACACAATATTTATTTATTGCTGAATATGTCGATATTTTTAATCATGGCAATAGCCCGTTTTCATATGATCCTGAGAGTATATTTTTTGTCGATAACTTATTAACTTACCAATTAAAAGTTCAAAATTTAACTTGGATGGCTGTTGCGCAATTTAATGGTGATAAAGGAGATAATAATAGTGACTTATTTAATCTAGGTGTCAGTTATGATTATGCTGGATTACATGGTGCAGTTACTTATTTAAATGAAGATACAAATCAAGCTGATATAAAAGAGGGAGAAAATGAAATTTATGCAGCCTCACTAGCGTATTCATTTGAAAATCTATATCTTGCTGCCAGTTATCAAGATAAAACATATAAACTAATGAACAATCAATTTGAGCGGGAAGGTCATACTTTTGACTTGTCGGCGGCATATCAAATTTTATCAAATTATAAAGTTAAATTAGGTTATTTTGATTTTTCTGATGGTTATCAGTTGAGCAAGAGTCAAGATCATTCAGGATATAACGCGACTTTTGAGTGGTTACCCACGAACGCTTTACGGTTTCACTTAGAGTACCTGTATAGAGACTATGATTTTACTGACAATTTCTCTTCATGGTCAATCGGATTTCGATATGATCTCACGAGAAAATGGTCTTACTAAATTCATATTGACGAATATGAAATTTAGAAACATACAACAATTTTTTATTTTTGTATTCTGTATCTTAAGCCAAGGTACGACTTCTGCTGAGGACTTAAAAATACCTGTTGTCACTATCTTAGTTGATGATGCATATCCCCCATATACTTATACTATCAATAATGAATTGAGGGGAATTTATGTTGAAATAGTCAGGCTTGCAGCAAAGAGTTTAAGCACTGAATATAAACTTGAATTGATCCCAATGCCATGGAAAAGGGCGCTTTTAGAAACTAAATTAGGTAATGCATTAGGTATCTTGCCCCCATATAAGCATTTAACAGCAAGGCCTTTTATTTTTCCTTATTCAAAACCTTTAATGACTGAACATGTAATCGCATTTTGTAATAAAAATATAAATATAAATCCATATCTAAATGGCGAAAGCATAAAACCAAAATTAAACATTGGCATTAACGCTGGATTTTTAATTTTAGGTGATAAATTAACCTATGCAAAAAAAATTGGTACGGTTAAAGTTTGGGAAAATAAAAATACACAAGCAAACATATTTAAATTAATATCAAATAGAATCGATTGTTATCTCAATGATAAATTATCGACACTGTGGCAATTTCAAAAAATGAAAACACAAAACTCAAGCTTAAACTTTAATGATATTAAAGAGTCTTATTTGATTATGAGCCAAAATGCATATATTGGTTATGCTAAAAATTATATTAAACTTTCTTCAAAGAATGACTTTATAAAACAAATGGATTTAGCGCTAGATAAATTAAAAACTTCAGGTGAAATGGAGCTGGTAATAAATCGATATATAAAATAAATGTACATATGAATTATTTATTTTTAGGTTATTAACTAATATGAATAAAAAACCCATTGCCCCTAATTTCTAGAGCCTTATATGGGCTTTCGGTGTATTAATTTAGTTGCGTTTAATATTATATTCCTACAATATCTCCACGCATTACTGGATAGCCAATTTTCATCCAGCCAAAAATGCCTTCCCACAATACAGCTGTGCGCGTGTAGCCACGTTTTCTTAGTTTATTAATTGTATGCTCTGCGGCTGCGCGTGGGCATGAGCAATATGCAATAATTTGCACATCTTTTGGAATACCAGCAACGGTTTCATCTAAATCTGCATAATAGGGAAATGGAATAGAGCCAGCTATATGCGCAGTTTGCCAAACAGACGGAACACGCGTATCAAGTAACACCATTCTTTTATTTGCATTTAAAGCGCTATTTAGGTCATCTGAAGAAACATACATGCCATTCGTTAGCTTAAAGTTTGGATCTTCACCTTGTTGATTTATTACATATTTATCAGGTGTGGGTAAAGCTTTAAGTACAGTTTTTTCTAACTTCCATCCACTGGCTTTGCTTCTTAAAAAAGCCGTTATATTATCTATGTCAGCTGCTGGTAGTTTATCCTTAAAAGCTGGCATAGGTGTATCTTGTCGACCATTTTGAATGGCGTGACGAATAAATTCATCTGTATTGTGAGCGAGCGCTGACTGATTACCTAATGCAGGTGCTGTCACGCCTTCCCCATTTGTGCCATGACAAGTTGCGCAATTTTTTTGATAAACATGTTCGCCTCGCTTAACATCTCCTTGCACAGGGTTAGTTGATAGCCTTAGGCGTTCAACGCCAGCTTGTTCAAATAACCAATATGTTAAATCCCATGTTTCATCTAAGGTCATAGGACCACCAACTTCATCCAGATATCCGCCCATAGCGGTGCCTTTTCGACCATATGACATAGGCCTTAAAATAGCGTGTGGTACACCAGACTCAAATAGACTTTTGCTGCGCAATGAAGGGGCGTGATCATTTACATGACCTTGGCGGTCTTCTCCATGACATAATGAACAATATTTTTGATAATTAGCTTGTGCAACTTTGACTTGAATACTTGTCAGTTTTCTAGGTGGAGGCAACGTACTATGTTCATTTTGTTGAGCAAATATTGCATAAGATGTTGAGGCTATCATTAAACCTAAAATTTTAAGACCGAGCTTTTTATATAGTGTCATAATAAACTTTTTCAGTAGCTGATAATTTAGATTACTGGGCTTTATTGATAGAATCAATCTGATTTACAGGTTTGAAAAATCTCGTAACAAATCAATTATTTTGTAATTTAGTCATAGCTTTATTTAAGGGCATTGTTTAATTGGGGTTATGGTGCCATTTTTTTCTGTACTGTAGCACTCATCTAACATCGAACAATTCCAAATTTTTAATTCCAAATCCCAACGAGCATTATTTAATTTATTCCAAAAGCTGGGTTTATTATCGCTTTGATTGATACTTAAAAATTTTTGTGAAGAGTGTCCTGATAAAATAGTATTTGTGACTAGAAAGCTAATAGAAGCAATCTGGGACAGAATGTTTATTTTATCAGTATTAGACTTTACCTTTTGGTTTTTAAAACAACAGGCGGCATAAAAACTTGCAGTATTGTCATAGCGCGTGTTTTTATCTTCTAATATGGCAGACTTTATAAGTGCGGGACTAATATCTGTATGATTGAGTGTTAAAGTAATGGCTTTTGCATTTTGTTTTACATCAAAATTACCATGTGTAAACTGTAATAAAGACATCGTCATCGCTTTGACTTGTTTTTATGCAGCGTTGGCCTGTAGTAGGTTGCATAAAAAGAAGCAATTGAATTAATGATGGCGTATATCGACAAAGTTAAATTGAGATGGTTTGAGCTAATGACGCTAGTTGTTTTTTGTTTGTCATTACTATCCTATTTGTATCACTACTGCGCTATTTTAAATATTCATTTATTTTCTAGCTGCTATTCTTAATTTACCGTCAATATTTGAGCATTGGTATGTTTAATTTTACATTGTTTTTTGTGTTGATAGTTACAAATGTAACGGCCATAGAGCTTAATTTTGTAACTGAAAATGCACCACCTTTACAGTACATTAAAGATGGTGAAATATCAGGAAAAACAACTCGTATCATTAAAAAAGTACTGGAACACGCACAGATGCCTGCAAAGATAAGTATTTATCCTTGGGCACGAGCATATCAAAAAGCGTTAAATGGAAAAAATATATTTATTTACCCATTAGTTAGAACGGTAGAGCGGGAAAATCATTTTATTTGGATAGGTGAAATTTTAACTTTAAATTTAAGTTGGGTAAAATTAAGTCATAAAAAAAATATTAAAATTTCAAAACTTGAGGATGTTAAAAGATATAAAATAGGTGTCATGCGAGGCGATGCGACACACACTTACTTGTTAAAACACGGCTTTGAAAAAAATAAAAATTTCATCGTGGTAAGTGAGTTACCGAAATTATTAAACCTATTATATGCTGAAAAAATTGACAGTTTTATTGTTGATCTTGATTTATTAAAAGAAATGGCACTTCTGAAAGGTTATGATGAAAAAAAGCTGATTTCAGCATTAGAGATACCAGAATTAAAATTTACAGTTTACCTTGCTGCTAACATTGATACTGACCTTGTTCTGATTGATAAAATGAAGCACAGTTTATGTTGGGTTATGAAGTGTAATTAAAAGATTATTTAGATAGTCAAAATGGAAAAATTGAACGTCGTAACAATTTAGGCTTTTATACGCAGATTAATAAAAAATCAGATAATACATATGAAATAGACATTGAGGATAATGGCTTAGCTTATTTCAGAGTAATGAGACTTCAATCTAATGGAAAAGTACGGGTACATAATCTTTTTGGCGTTCCAGCTGGGCATTGCATTACTTTAGATTCAACACAACTCCTCAATGATAAAACCTCTGGATTAATAGCCTCAGCTTTTAAATTTTATGTGTTTTTTATAAGCAATTTAAAAATTAATTTACGACTATCTAAAGTAAGGGAAACTATGTTAATGTTTCATATGTTAATTTTTTGATTTTGTTTTAATAAATAAAATAAGGTGTTTGTTTACAAAAGCTAACCCGCAAAATTAAAAGTTAATACAAATATATCTAGGCGGTAAAGTTCCCGACTGCCTTGTTTATTTAACCGGGGATTAACATGGAGAAAGAAAATGGAATGGTATTTAGATGTTTTAAAAAAATATGCTGAGTTTTCAGGCAGAGCAAGACGTAAAGAATATTGGATGTTTATGTTGTTCAATTTTATCGTTGCGTTTGTCATAGGTTTTGTTGAAGGAATTATAGGAAGCGGTGGTATCGTAGGGGGCTTATATAGTTTAGCTGTTCTATTACCTGGTATTGCTGTTTCTGTTCGACGATTACATGATACTGATCGCTCTGGTTGGTGGCTTTTAATTGGTTTAGTACCTATTGTTGGTGCTTTGGTTCTTCTTTTCTTTATGGTTCAAGAAGGTAAAGAAACTGAAAATGATTTTGGTTCAAATCCTAAACTTGTCACTGCGTAAGATATAATAAGTCAAGGTGTCGCCAGTCGACACCTTATCAAATTTTAATCATCGCTTATTAAAATGTATAAGATAAATCCATATAGAAAGTCCGCCCCTGAATAAATGATGTATCCGCAATATAATATGGCCACCCTAATGCTTGATTACTTGGAGGGTCTGTGTTGAAAAAGTTGAGTACACCAAGGGAGGACGATATTTTTTTACTTATTTGATACTTTGTATAGAAATTAGCGAGTATAGTGGATTTTAATTTAATATTATTATCTTTAGTTTCTGGTAAAAAATCAAAACTTAATGATGTTTTCCAGTCATTAAAATGCCATCTTATAGAGGTATTAAGACGACTCTCTGTATTACCTAAATTACCATTAATATCATCAAAGCCTTGCCCTGGAATAATTTCAACTTTATGAAATAATACACCTGTTACTTCTGTTGACCATTTGAATAATCCATAAGCTTGAGTTTGAAAAATGAGCTCATATTCAATATCCATACCAGCCGTTTTAGAACCCGAAAAGTTACCGTAACTTTTGAGTATGCGTGTGAGGTTACCTTGTTCATCACGGATAATTTTATTAGCGTCATTAAGATTGCCTTCACGTTCGAGTATATCTTCATTGCTTAATAGGCTAATTTCATTGTCAAAGTATTGATAGTACAAGTTCATATGAAAGCGAGTATCATCCGCTACTTCATAGGTAAATCCGCTTGTAAATGAACCTGACTTTTCAGCTTCAAGCTTATTATTTCCTGAAATGATGGTTTCTATATTAACTGGCTGGCAAGGATGGCTATTTGCTAACGTGCTCACTTCTTGATATGTATCTTTTATGCCATTATTATCTAAATCACCTATTGCTTTACATGGTGTTGCATCACGTATAAACGAAAATGTCTGATTAGGTTGGCTAAACATTTCATATAAACTAGGGGCTCTAAAGCCGGTACCAATTGAGCTTCTAAAAATGATATTGGGAGAATAGCGGTAGGTTAAGCCAATTTTAGGATTAATACTTGAACCAAAATCGCTATAGTGATCATAACGAGCAGAGAAGTTTAGATTTAATTTTTTATTGAAACCGTACTGAGTTTCAGTAAATATTGAGAATATTTGTCGTTTTCCTTTTGCACTACCACCACCGCTTCGACCATCAATAACGTTATCACTAAATTCATCTTGATAGTGGCTGAAATAGTCATGTTCTATATATTCTATGCCATATACAGTGTCATATTCAGAATTATTTTTACCAAAGGAATTTGTATGTAGGGTAAAACGGCTGCCTAAGTTCTCATATTTTGCCTTAAAATCTGAATCTACTGAAAAACTACGCGCCAATGTTTCATCTGTAGTCTGATTTATAGCAAAGATATCATAGCTAGCATCATCTATGGCAGCTTGTAATAAATCGCGTCTCATAAGTCCTTTGGTTAATGAGTTTGACTGATTGCTGTTAAAAAAAGACATAAATTCATAGTGTTTCTCATCGGAGAGATCTCCTGAAACCCCAGTATAAAAATTCAACATTTTATCGCTGTTCTCAGTTTTTCTTAAACCGCCATGAATGTTGCGATAGAATAGTTCTAAATCAAACGGACCCGCTACAAAGATATCATCAATGCCATCAAAATTTTTATCAAATCCTAAAGTTTGGTTTTGTGTCGGGTTATTAGGGTTATTGGCTGACATTGTTGGTAAAAATACAGTTCCTCCTGCACTTGGAGTTGGCGCCCCTATGCCGTCTGTTTCATTTATGCTGTAGTCCAAATGCGCAAAAACAGAGGTATGTGAATTGTATTGTAATTGGCCATCAATCATGGCTGAATTACTGTGTGAAGAAGGTTGTAGTTGAGCGTGATTAGCAAAATTGAATTTACAATAGTCGCCTTCAATTTTTGAATCTGGTGAGATAGCTTGGTTTAATAATTGTGGACACCTAGCGTCCGGAAAGGTTTTTGTTAAAGCCAAACCTGTTTGGGAGTCTAAATTTGTAATGCGATAACTTGCAGGATTGCCGTAGCGACTCAGACCTTCTTTAGTTAAAGTATGATCTCGTGCAAATATGGCTGATTTTTTTTGATGCTCTGCTGAGTAAGTGATATTGCTAGCGTTATTTGTAATACCACCATAGACACTAACATAGCTTTCATCTCCTCCAGCTATATTTGTTTGCGCCCGTGAAATTTTAATATTATGAGTATTAATATTTTTCCGTAAAATGATATTAACGACACCACCAACAGCATCTGCACCATATATTGATGATGCACCGTCTTTTAAAATTTCAACAGACTCAATTGCAGATAATGGAATTAAATTTATATTTTGCGCATCTGGAATTGCAGCAGAGTTAGCGATACGGTGACCGTTAATCAAAATTAATGTACGTTGCTCTCCTAAACCTCTTAAATTAAGTGTTGCCTGCCCTTGTTTTATACCACCAGCGGACTCTTTTCGAGAGCCAAAGGTATTCACTGTGTTTGCTCGAAGTACATCAGCTAAACGCGTAGCACCACTATTATCAATATCTTCACGCGTGATCACTGTGACTGGAGATGAAAATTCAATATCGATACCTTTGAGTCTGGTACCTGTTACTGAAATACGCTCTATGTTTTTCTGTTCTACTTGCTCATTGGCGTTTACGGTAAAAACCATATTAACCAATAAAGACATTAACCCTATTAATTTTGTCAAAGTCTTTTCCTTCTTATTTGAATCGGAGTGATTAACTCCGATATTTATTTTGTCATTTTAAACCATCATATGTTTACTTTTAATCAGTATTTACCTTACCAAGGCGATGAGGTGCCAAAAAAAGAATCAAAAATATTTTTGGTATGATCATTCTTCACTGCAACATCAACAGGCAAAGTTTTAGCTGCACATTGGCTATCAAGCTCTTGATCTGAGTTTGCAATGAATTTTTGTATGATATTAGCCACACAATGAGGCTCTTCGATATTGTTTTTTAGAATAACACCATGAGAGAACCCCGGAAAAACCACTAATTTTTTTTGATTTCCTGCGTAATTGTTAAATACTTTTTGTGTCATGATATCTGTTGATTGAGGATCTAACCCACCATTAAGTAAAAGCAAAGGAATAGAAGTTACAGGTAATGTTGTTTTTAGTGGCTGAGCTTCCAATGGCCATATTTTCGCTAATTCAAAAAAAACTTGATTATCTAGATTTGTAAATTTTAATTGATTAATGTGTTGTTCATATTCTAATTTACTCATAGTGGGTCTAAACATATTGGTGCTATTGATAGTGGCTGTGACTAAAAGGTTATCACTTGTAGAGAAAGGTGCACTGCTTAATGTTTGTGATTCATTGAGTAGTGGTTGAACATAACGCAAGGCCTTCTGATCATTATAACTGCACCGATTAAGCATCTTTATAATACCCGGTACAATATCAATATACTCAGTCACAGCAGAATCTAGTAATGACTTGGCAAAATTGACTGTAACAGGCATTGTCTTACCTTCATCAAAAAAACATTCACCAAGAGATAACTTATTATAAGTTTGCTCAAGAAATAACTTTGCATCACCACCTAATTGCTGGTGGCAAAATACATTTTCATCGCATAAGTTGAGCACTCTAGCACCGATAAAGTCGTAATTGATACCCATATTAATAGACTGAAAATCTAAAGGGGCGCTGCTATCTAAAATCATACCGTCAATTTGATCTTCACCAAAAAACTCAGTGTGTTGTTGTAAGTATTTTTGTGCTAAAAAAGTACCGTATGATGCACCGAAGACGATGTCTTTTTCTCCGGCTTCACTTACTTTTCCAATAATATCGGCTAAGTCATACGCCGCATTCTCTGTATTGAATGCAGCTAAATTACTATCATATTGCATTTGTAATTCATTAAAACATTGCAAACTTGGAAAGTTTATTTTATTACTACAATTTAATTTATTTGGACCTTCAACACCTCGGTGAATAGGAATATAAATATCCCATTCATTGGCATTGAATTTTTGCTGAATTTCTTCTCTCATAGCCCATTTAGCATTACCACCTGGGCCGCCATCTAAAATCCAAATTTTTCCTTTTGCGGGTTGTTGTGGCGCAAGATAGCGCACAATTAAATTTTCTATTTGAGTAGAAGATGAGTTTTGCCATTGTAAAGGCACCTTTTGATGTAAGCACTCTTCACCTGTTTTTTTGTTTTCAATCGAAGGTAAATTACAATCATACCAATCTAATAAAGCTGTATTAGTTACTGTTACTTCAATACTTTTGTTTGATGATAAGTTTTGAGAATCTGTTACGGTTAATTTAAATGTGTATTTACCAGCAATTTTAGGAAAGTTCACCTGAGTATTTAGTGCATTGTCATTTAAGATGTTAGCTATTTCAGGCCCTGTAGTTTGTTGCCAAAAATAGCTTTTAATATCATTATTTTCATCAAAAGCTTTAGCTGTTAATTTAAAATTATCTAGGCGTTTAATATAGTTTTTTTCGCTGAGGTTGATTGTTGGTGCTGTGGCATTAGTTGTAACTGGCTCAGCTTTAGAGACGCTATTGGAGCCGCCACACGCACACAGAGTAGATGTTAAAAAAATAGTGATAATTGGTAGGTGAGGGATTTTCATAAATATTAATCTCTTTTTTGGTTTGAGCGGGTATTTTAAAGAGAAGACTATTGTTATTCGACTATGCTTAGAAGTTAGTACGTTTTTTTGTTGTTTATTTTCAGTGTGTTATATTTTTGTTTCTTTTTTGTATTGGGAAGGTGTTAAACCTGTAATTTTTTTAAATGTTTGGTTAAAAGTACTTTTGGCATTAAAACCTGCACCCATAGCAACTTCTAATATGGTTTTTTCAGGTTCATTCAATAAGATTTCTTTTGCGTATTCAATGCGATATTTTGCAATAAGCTCATAAAAATTCATTGTGCGATACTGGTTAATTGTTTGTGATAAATACTGGGAAGGGGTATTTATTTTTTTTGCTAACTTTTCAATATTTAGGCTGTTATCTAAGAAGCACTTCTGTGTTTGCATAATCATATCTATCGATTTTAAAATTGCCAAAGCTTGCGCTTTTGATAAGGCTGACTTTTCGTATTTTTCAGAAATTTCACATATTTCTATAGCGGGAGTATCTATCGGTTTTTTGCAGTACATTACCGTTAGTATCGTTAAACTAAATAATACAGAAATATCAATGAAACTGGTAAAAATATCAATTGTCTCCCAAGAGATATGAATCACTTCCCATGGAATATCAATAATGCCAGAAATCATATTATGTATTAAAGATAACCAAATAAAGGTCATAGTACACCAAACCCCTTTTAACCAAAAGTAGCTTTGTTCATTGTAACCAACAGAGTATAAAGCGCCTTTTTTAAACTTAATGATCATGCTAATAAAGTGGTAACTACTGGTTGTTACAAATAAAAACACAAAAGTATAAAGGCTAATCGCTAGCAAGTTAGGCTGTTCATGGATGGGCAATTGTGTTGCAGGGTAGGGGTAAATCAGAAAAGGTGAAATTAATACGTAACCTGAGATCAATAAAATAGAATCTTTAATATCTAATAAGGTTTTCTTTTGCATTAAAAGGCTTGATTGAGTAAAACCGGTCATTAAAGGCCCAACCAATAAAATAATAGGTAATGAACAGGCATACAACTTAAAAGCTGTTTCAATATCCAAAAATAAAAATGTAAAGGAGATCAACTTTACAATTAAAAAAAGACTTAAAAACAAACTGATTTTATTTCGTGCAGGTAGCCACTTTAACCCAAGATTGACTAAAGATATGAGCATGACTAATAAAATTACCGAGGAAAAATCTAATGCTAAGGTAAAAACTTTAGACCAATTATCTATGTTCACTCAATCCCCAGGTTTATTTTAAAAATTAACATTATTGCACCAAAACAATATATTAAAGCAAAATTTATGTTATTTCAGTAAATAACCTTAGCCTAATTTAGTTTAACCTTACATTACGCTGTTAAAAGACTAATCTTATATATTTGAGTATGAAATAAAAATTATTTAACAAAGTTGAATTTTGATAAGGGAAGTAAAACAATGGCTCAATATATTATTATTTATTTGGGTGGAGACCAGCCAGAAAGCGCTGAAGCTGGTAAAAAGCATTTTGCTCAATATCAACAGTGGTTATTGTCTTTAGGTGATAGTGTCATAAGCCCTATGAACCCGATTAAAAATACACAAACAGTAAACCCTGATACATCAATATCATCACAAAGTAAGACACTTATGTCGGGTTATACCATTATTGAAGCTGAATCTATGGACGTTGCATTATCAATTGCAAAATTTTGCCCTTTTTTAAAACTTAATGGTTCATTAGAAGTCTCTCAATTGATAGAAATGACAGCTAAATAGTATCGTTAATAGAAACTGTTACATATTTAAAATTGTAATATGTATTTTTAATGCCCACATTTAAACAAGGCTAAATATGAGTAAAAGATTAGCTGCTTTATTTTTACTTTTAACATCTGAATATTTAAGTGCACAGTGTCTTTTTGTAGAAGCTGAAGAAAAAATTAAAGATGTCGTATTAATACGAAAACAGGCTCTATCCGTTATGGATGCTGAAGCTAACAAGTGTGATGATTTGACAGATAAAAAGATACGCACTGCATGTCAATGTCAGTATCGTAAAAAAGAACTGAATAAATTTAGAGAAGTATACAAAGCCATTTTGGCTAAATATCCTGAATATGACAATCGTTTAATTTGTTACTCGAAAGAAGGAGAAGGTATTTCGGTTAATTTTATTGGTTATAAACAGATGAATACTTGGTGTCTATAACTGATTTTTAATGTTCTTATGACGTTTCTGGGCTGTAATTTTACCTTAAGAGATCGATAGCGCTTAACACACTAAAAGAGTAGTTTTTATATATGATGGCAGCTCACCCTAAAATGGCAATTGAAACGACTCGGGAGCTTTTTAATACACTTGTTTCCTATGGTATTAGTCAAGAACAGCTACTTACAAAATCAGGCATTAATCTTAAAGAATTGCAAGAGTCGGATAGTCGATATCCCGTAGCCACTCACTTGAAACTTTGGCAAGCCGCGGAGTCATTATCAAACCTTAGTGCGATTGGTTTAATGATGGGGGCAAAGTCGGATCCCTATAATCGTGGTATTGTTGGTTTGGCTTTTACTGCGAGTAAAGATTTACAACAAGCTGTATATAATAAGCTGAAATATACTAAAATTCTTGCTGATCATATTAGTCTTGAATTTGAAAAAAATGCGCAAGAATTCTCAATTACATATTCAATTCTTGAAGGGTACTTTCATAGTTACGAAATTGAACGGGTTTTTGCCGGTTTTCTTAATTGGGTCCGCACTTTCATTCACTTTAAAGTAAACCCGATACGAGTTGGGTTACAGTATCGAAAACCTGAGCATAGTGAGGCCTATAAAAAGCACTTTGAATGCCCTATATTATTTGACCAAGCTAAAAATACCATTACCTTTCCAGTAAAAATTCTGTCTTATAAAAACCCTAAATGTAATGAATATTTATATCAAATCATTAAAGAGCACGCTGATAATATTTTAAGTCAAATTGATACAAGAACTAATATTGTAGTTGAAACCCGTAGCATGATTGCAAGTAGGTTATGCCACGGTCATTTTTCAGTTGAAGAGATTGCCTTATCTTTAAAAATGAGTAAACGCACTTTGAATCGAAAACTCAGTGATGAGGGAAAAACATATCAAGCTATTTTAGACTCTACTCGCAAAGAAATGGCCATTTCTTATCTTAAACAAGGGGAATGTGCTCAGCAGACACTGCCTTTTTTACTAGGTTATTCTGACAATCGTTGCTTTTTGAGGGCGTTTAAACGTTGGACAGGTCATTCCCCGAAACAATATTTAAATACAATTGAATAGGTTTAACTGTTCAGTTAAACATAGGGGGTGCTGATTTTTTAAAGGGAGGTTTGGCATGTTAGAAAATATATTTCATATGTCTCGAATTGTTCACTATTGGCGCAATCTGTCATAGCGATACAATCGTTTTTTAAGCTAGGCTATTGAGGTAACGCATTACACGTAGTCAATTTTTAAATGGAATAGGAATTGGAATATGTTATCTCATACAATGTTTAAAAAATTAGTTATTAAAGTGTTTGTCGTTTTGGTTACTTTAATTATGCCTAATAGTATTTTGGCAAGCCCAACAGTAACAAATGATGTCAGAGCTGTTTTTGTGGGGCATAGTTTGATCAATTATGATATGCCCTATATTTTGCAGCAGCTAACGCAAGATGCGCAAAACCTAACAATGCAAAATGCAGTGCAGGTAATGAATGGGGCTCCTTTAAGATACAATTGGGACTTTTGCACTGAATCCTCTTTTACTGGTCAGTGGCCACCTGAATCTTTTGCTTGTGATGCCATTGAAGCAGGAACAGTGCAAGGGGCTTATAATACGTTAATTGTGACGGATGCAAATAACTCTATACACAGTAATCATGAATGGAACCACCCCCAACTTCATATAAATAATTTTCTTGAGTTAATGAAAAACAAAGATCCTCAAAGTCGTGCTTTTTTTTATACCAGTTGGGAGGCATTGGATTATCATACTGGAGAGTGGACTGATGCAATTGCCTTTGAATTAGCTGAATATGAAGAGATTATTGCTCAGGCAAAACAAATTTCGGCAGACTTAGGTCGACACGCTGAGTTTGAGCTTATTCCGGCTAATCTAGCATTGAGAGAACTTATATTACAAATTGAAAGTGGTCAAATAAGTGGTTTAAGTCAAAGGGCAGATATTTTTGCTGATAATGTGCATATGAATAATCTTGGTAATTATTTTATGGCGAATGTGGTATTTTCAGCAATTTTTAAACGCTCGCCAGTTGGTTTAACTAACCAAGTTAATGCAAAAAATGGCGTAAATATACATGTTGACTCTGTTTTAGCACAGCAGCTACAAGCGTTAGCTTGGCAGGTTGTGAGCAATTATTATTCAGATGACGGACAGGTAAATCAAGCTCCAAATGGTGAAATAATTGCACCGTTAGGGACACAAACAATCACAAAAGGCAGTCATTTAACTTTTAGTGCTTTAGCAAGTGATCCAGACTCAGATGAAGCACTTACTTATTTATGGGATTTTGATGGGGTAGCACCAGTACAAACAAGCTTAACAAGTTCATCTATTTTGTTTGATCAAGTGGGGGTGTTTGATATTCAATTTTTGGTTACAGATAGTTTAGGTTTGTCAGACACCACGCCAGCCATTATTCAAATAATGGTTGAAGATGATTCAAGTATAGATATAAGTCCGAATGAAAAATCAGCTTTAGGGGTTAATCTGACCGGGTTAAGCTATTGGTCTACCCAATGGATGATGCTTGATGTGATGAAGCAAGCTTCAAATGGTAATGGTGAAATTTGGGCAACCAGTAACGCACAAACCTATGTATTTAATACAGGACATCAATCTAGACTTGATTTAGATGATCAAGGTTGGCCAAAAGCGTTACCGCCCTCAGATGATCCGGATTTTCATTTTGTAAGCACGATTATATATCAAGATAATCAAGATTACGCCGTTGGTGAGTATGTTGTGCTTTATGAGGGGGAAGGTGAATTAAATTATAATGGTGCAACTAAAATTACAAATAAATCATCCAAAGGAAGAGATATTGTTCAGCTCAATGAAAATGCGCATTTTCATTTACAGATCAGGCAAACGGACCCACATAAAACAGGTAATCATTTAAGAAATATTCGAATTATTGTTCCTGGGGGAATTTGTGGTACCGCGCCAACTGCTTATTCACAAGAGGCATCCGATTGTGTACAGGCATCAGATTTTAATCGTTTTGAGCAAATTTATCGCCATCAAAATTTTCACCCCTTATTTCTAGAAGATATGAAGAAATACCGTTCAATTCGTTTTATGCAAATGATGAATACCAATGTGAGTGAGCAATATACTTGGTCAGATCGGGCGAAGTTTGACTTTGCTAGCTGGGCTATGCCTGAAGGTTCGCCTTTAGAGCTGGCAATCGACCTAGCAAATAAGACTCAGGCTGAGCCTTGGTTAAATGTACCTGCAAGAGTTGATGATGATTATATGCGCCAGTATGCCCGTTTGGTTAAAAATACTTTGGATACACATTTAAACGTGATTATTGAACTCGGTAACGAAGTCTGGAATAACGCCTATCCCTATAATCAAGATGCAAACTGGATGGAGCAACAGGGTCGATTACTTTGGCCTGGTGCAAATGTATCTTCTTTTGAATTCAGGCTAAATTATTATGGTAAACGTACTTCAGATATGTGTGAGATATTTAAGCAAGAATTTGCCGAGCAAGCTAACAGAGTTAAGTGCACGGTTGCTTCACAAGGGGGTAATGTTTGGGTAGGTGAACAGATTTTAGAATGTAAATTATGGGCTGAGCAAAATAATGGTCAAAATTGCGCTGTTAATATAGATTCATTAGCCATAGGTCCCTATTTTGGTGGGTATTTATATCAAGATAAATTTGTACCTTTATTAAAAGAGTGGGCAGATGAAGGAGTACTTGGATTAACTAAGCTGTTTGATGAAATTAATTCAGGGATTTTGCGTGATTTGACTTATGATCCTACTGAACCTGACTGGGTACAGGCACCGATTGGTGGGGCTTTATTACAAACAAAAGGTTTCATAGAACAAAATAAACTACTCGCAAATCGTTTTGGACTTAAATTAACTGCCTATGAAGGCGGCCAGCATCTCACATTTGCTGGAAATTTAGCAGGTGACAGATCAAGCATAAACGATAACATTTTTATAGCGGGTAACCGTGTTCAAGCAATGGGAGATGCTTTTAATACACATTTTCATGATTGGAAAAATGCAGGTGGTTCTTTATATATGGTGTTTGAAAGTACGGCAAAATGGGGCGCTTTTGGTGCTTTTCCTTTAAAGGAGTATCAGCAGCAACCTATGAATGAAACACCTAAATTAGCAAGTACTTTAGCGTTTATAGATTCAAATCCGTGCTGGTGGGAAGGGTGTGATCGTATGACACATCATTATGGTAAAGTTCAAATTGATGATTTACCTGACGTGCCTCAGGTGGGAAGTATTAGTTTAACAAGTGAAGTTAGATTAGATAGTTGGGGAGTTGCCTTAAGCTGGTCTGAGATAGATGGCGTTCAATACTATCAAATATTCCGTGATGATGTGTTTGTGGGTCATACTAATGCTGATATACACATATTTAATAATGACTGGCTTGAGTTACACCGAGAATATCATTTTCAAATTAAAGCGGTAGATAGTAATGATAATGTTATCGCTGAGTCAAATATTTTGACATCACTGGCAGGAGACTCTATAGCTCCGACCCAAGTAACAGGTTTAAGCGCAATATTTAATGGTCAATATGGTTTTGAATTAAATTGGACTGCTTCAATAGATGCAGGTGGTGTTAATGTGTATGTTATATATCGAAATGGCGAACCTTTTACCAATGTAACTGAAACTAGATTAGTAGATGACTGGCCACCACAAGGAGCTGTAACGTACCAGGTTTTTGCTCATGACACTGTAGGCAATATTTCACAAGGCTCTGATATTATAACAGCACAGATCCCCTCAACTGAGTTTTTGATTTCAGCAATGACCAGACCTGAAAATAGAGGTGTCGCATTAAATTGGAGTTTTACACATTCTGACATTAAATATTTTAAAATATTTCGTGATAATGTATTTGTTGGTCATACGAATGCAGATGGCACTCATTTTAATAATGATTGGCTTGAACTTGGCATTGATTATTTTTTTGTTGTAATAGCAGTGGATGAACAAGGCAATATTATTTTAGAGTCAAATACAGTATCGTTACAGGCTGGAGATTCTCAAGCACCTAGTAAGCCTGAGAATCTTAAAGTAACCTTCGATGGTGCTTATGGTTTTAATATTAGTTGGAATGAATCCAGCGATAATACTGGGGTTGATTATTATAAAATTAAACGTAATGGTGAAGATTATACAACAAGAAATTCAACGCAACTCATTGATGAATGGCCACCCGAAGGAGATGTGAGTTACCAAATTTTTGCTGTTGATAAATATCACAATATTTCTCCAGCCTCTGTCATTGTGACTGGAAGTCGACCTTAGGTTTTATGTGTTTAAAAAAGATGGGCGCCAAGTGCCCACCTTTAATTATTTAACCGGATTGTGTCACTTTCGCCACCAGAGGTTTCCAACTTTTTTAGTTTGTGCCGTGATAACTTGCCCCATAATTGGCGTTGTTAATTCTACCATGTTTAATTTTGCTTGTGCTGTGATTTGTTCAAATGGGTCATACCAAGCGTGAAAAGCTAAATCAAAAGTGCCATTATGAATTGGCATCATTATTTTACCTTGTAAGTCTAAATGTGCACGCATACTTTGTTCCGGTGTCATATATATGAACATCAGCCCAATCTTTATCATAAGTACCCGTTTCTATCATGGTAAGATCAAACGGACCGTATTTTAGTCCTATCTTTTTGAAACCATCGAAATAACCTGAATCACCACTGAAATAAAGCGATTCATTGTTTGTTTTTATGACCCAAGAGCCCCATAAAGTTTTATTTCCATCAGTTAGGCCACGGCTAGAGAAATGTTGTGTGGGTGTAAAAGCAATAAGTGAAGCGCCTATATTGGACTCTTGCCACCAGTCAAATTGTTTTATTTTTATTGGCTCCCCATGCAGCTAAGTCTGCTTTAACGCCTAATGGCACATAAAATTTGTCGGTTTTATTTGCTAAAGTTTTAATACTTGATTTATCTAAATGTTCGTAGTAATTATGTGAAATTAGCACAGCTTTAATTGTTGGTAATTCATGTAAAGAAATAGGGGGAGCATGAAATCGTTTTGGTCCAATAAAGGAAAATGGTGAGGCGCGCTCAGAAAATACTGGGTCGATTAACCAAAACTCACCATATACCTTTAATAAGATTGATGAATGACCTAGTCTGATCCAATGTTTTCAGAATCAGTAACTCTAGTGAAGTTGGTTGTCAAAGGTATTTGAAATTATTTTTGCATCAAGCCATTCATTCAAATAAGCTCAAGATTGATAATATAGAATTGACAATAAAACAGTTTATATATTAGCTTAAATCTTTGATTTTTTATCCTAAACTTTATGGGTTTGCTAAAGTATCCCAAAACGAAATTGATAATATAATTAAAGAAAGCGTAATTATGTGGTTAGCGAGATATCAGGTTTAATATAAAATAATAAAGTACTAAGGAGAGTAATTAGTGGATGCGAAACAGGTTTCTCAGTTAGAAGCACAAGCTAGAGTTGATCAAATTCAGTCATTTAAAAAAGAATTAAATACTTTACAAAGTGAAGATGTAATTCAATTAACACAAACACAAAAATTAAAATTAAATGATTACCATAGTGCACTACAAAAAAAATTATCCTCACATTATGAGATTGATATTTGCATCGAGTCAAAGCAACTCACATGGGGAATGAAAATAGCTTCGTTATTTGGTGCTCTAACGATGGCGGCAAGCATTTTTTTCTTATTTTATCAATTTTGGGGCCTGATTGGCACTTTCACTCAAGTAAGCCTTTTGATTTGTGCACCTATATTATTACTTTTAATAAGCTTATATTTAACCCAACAAGAAAAACATGCTTATTTTTCAAAAATTGCAGCTTTTGCAAGTTTGTCTTGTTTCGTATTAAATCTATCTATGCTTGGGCAAATTTTTAATATAACCCCGTCACCTAATGCTTTTGTCATTTGGGCTGCATTTAGCTTTTTACTTGCTTATGCCTGTAATGCTAAATTAATGCTATTTTTTGCTTTGGTGAGTATTAGTTGTTTTATTTCAATGAAGCTGGGTACTTTTAGTGGTATGTACTGGATTAACTTTGGTGAGCGACCTGAAAACTTTTTCATTCCTGGACTGATCATTTTTTTATTGCCTCAATTTATTACCCATAAGAACTACTTAGGTTTTGAGGTTATTTATCGTGTTATGGCTATGATATCTGTATTTATACCTATTTTGATTTTATCAAATTGGGGACGCGTAAGTTACTTAAACTGGTCATCAGGTATGGTTGAAGGTTTTTATCAAATCATAGGGTTTGGATTGAGTATTAGTGCGATTTTTTTAGGTATAAAGCGTCATTGGCATCATGTAACACATACCGCAAATGTATTTTTTATTTTGTTTTTATATACCAAATTTTTTGATTGGTGGTGGCAGTGGATGCCAAAATATATATTCTTTTTTATTTTAGCTTTATCTTCTTTATTGGTTTTAATAATATTTAAACGGCTTCGTTTAACTAAAGTTAACGTAGGAGCTGTGTTATGAAAAAGTATTTACTTATAGGCCTATTCATCATTTTAACGACAAATATGATTGTTTTAGCAGGTGTTGTTTTTAATCGAAGTGGTGAACCAAGCTCAGAGCTGACTTTAACTGAACGTGAGCTAAGCTTTCCTTATTCATATGATAAAGGTGAAAATTCAGGAATATCACTTAATTTACATTGGCGAACACCAAGCAAAAAAAATGAAGACTCTTATGCTTATAGTTCAAAAGAAATTGAAATATCACAATCAAAATTAGTTGAATTAGGTTTTGAACCTTTCAATAGCGAAAATAAATTCTGGTCAGAATCTCAAACGTTATTTTGGGCACTAGAATTTGATGGTAACCTATATGAGTCAGAACTCAGGAAAGTACAACTAAACTACCAAACTGCACTAAAAGAATATGAAAGTTTATCCAATAAACCGAATAAGCATAAAAAAGAAAAGTTAAAAACACGCTTAGACAGAGAAAAAATAAGCAATAGTCGTTTATTTTTTGTAGATGTCGCTGCTGATTATGAAGCATTAGCTAGCCAGTTCTCAGATCAAAAGAATATTCTCATAGTGAAAGGTCTCACCAAACCTTATTTCAATAAAAAAACAAAACAGTACTCGCTTTTATTAAGGCAACTTGTCATTAAAAAAATAATGATATCTGTTGAATATGCAAATATTTTTAATAGTTTAAGCCAAAAAGATTGGAGTGGTATTAAAGAACCGCGTTATAAAGTTGATTTAAAATGGGGTAAGCGTTTAGAACCTTGGGTTCTTAGTATTAATAAAATGGGCAAACACATAAGTGAAAACCAAAAATAATAACCTATTTAACCTGAGATCTGGTTAAGCATCGCCATTTATTAGTCTGGCATCATACCAAATACATCTGCTGATAGTTTTATACACGGCTTCTGTTTCTTTAAGCAATAAGCCACTATTCCAGATATCAAGTTGAGCATGAAACTTGTTTCACTGCGATGGCGACTATGTTCTATTTGAGATATATTCTTCAACTGGTTATTGATAGTTTCAATGATGTATCTCTTTGATAACATGGCTCTATCGAAGGCTGACATGGCTTTCGACTTCATGTTTTTTCGAACTGTTGTAATCAAATCTACATCGAGTTCCTTTAGTTTTTCATTTAACTCTTTGCCGATATAACCTTTATCG